>CACXMZ010000004.1 GCA_902768975.1 uncultured Coriobacteriaceae bacterium | reverse complement strand
GTCGATATCGTCCAGTTTCGGGCATCCGATGATGGTCGTTCTGCCCCTCATGAACTCCTCGTGCATATTTGCATAAGCGTATGCTGTGCAGTCTGCTGCAATCAAAAGCTTCGCGCCATCGAAGAACGGTGCCTGCGTCGGAACCAGCTTGATCTGGCAAGGCCACTGCCCAAGGCGCGATGCCGGTTTTGCTGATGTGTGCGTCTGACCTTCAATGTCACAAGACTCTTCTCTGTTAAGCTGCATCGAGCGCGATCCGGGGCATCCGCCATGTGCGTGATGCACGCCGCCCTCCTCCTTCATCTTCGCCATCATCAGCTTTCTTCTCTCGTTTTCGTCTTCGATTTTCATGATTTCTTCTGTTGTCATATTCATCACCGCCTTTCTGCTTTCTTCCTGCGTTCTCTTAACAGCTGTATCGTCATATTCGGGAGCCTCTCTTTCCTCAAAGGTGATGGCTCCTGTCGGGCAAGCCGGGAGGCAGTCGCCGAGACCGTCGCAATAGTTTTCTCTTACGAGCTTCGCCTTGCCATCCACCATGTCGATGGCACCCTCATGGCACGCCGTGGCGCACAGCCCGCATCCGTTGCACTTCTCCTCGTCGATACGAATGATTTTCCTAATCACGTCATCTACCTCCTGTTTTCCTTGTGTTTCTGATAGAAGCTTAGTATGATGTGAGTGAGATGTATGTGGTTATAACCACGTAGTTGAAATTAAGGTGAATTTTTTTATGGACGTAAACAAGATTGAGAACACCGTCATTTTTCAGGGAATGTCGGAAAGGGAGATTTCTGATGCCCTGGAGGGGCTAAACGCGGTAAAAAAGAAATACAAAAAGGGCACGACAATCCTCCACGCAGGCTCTACAACAAAACGCATGGGATTGGTGTTGGAAGGCAGCGTGACAATAGAAAACAACGACGTATGGGGGAACAGGATAATCCTCTCCCATGTCGGGAAGAACCAGTTTTTCGCCGAAACTTACGGGCTTCTTGCAGACGAACCCATGCTCGTGGACGTGGTGGCAAACGAAAATTGCCAGATTCTATTCCTTACGATTGGATTTCTTCATCGCGGCACGCTAAGACCTAAATCATGGACAACAAAAATAATGAGCAATCTGCTCATTATTTCCACCCATAAGAATCTACTGCTTTCCGGCAGGAACTTTCACACGGCTCCAAAAACTATACGAGGGCGCGTCATGTCCTATCTGAACAGCGTCTCCATACAAAAAGGCACGACGGTGTTCGACATTCCCTTCGACCGCCAGCAGATGGCCGATTATCTTAATCTGGAAAGAACGGCCCTTTCAAAAGAACTCCGCAAAATGAAGGACGACGGTCTAATCGATTTCCACAAGAATAACTTTCATCTCATGGAATCGCTTGAGCTTTAGCGTCTCTCGTTTGCCATCTCCTCTATCAGAGGACATACCGAATCGGAGCCTACACCTTCAGCTATAACTCTTATTGCCTCTTCCCTTGTTCTATAACCCGAAAATCACAACAGCAAAAAACCGCATCATGAACGGTCTCAGGTGCGGTCTTGCTGCGTGTAGCGATACACGAAATATGGAATCTTACTCGAACTCAAATTTTTTTACCTACAAAAGTTCGAGCAAGGAACTTTTGGTGGAGCCTAGGGGGATCGAACCCCTGACCTCATGGCTGCCAGCCATGCGCTCTCCCAGCTGAGCTAAGGCCCCTTAAAAAGTGCGTGGTACATACTAGCAGAATGAGCGCAGCGGTCAAGCGCACGCGCGCTATTCTACACAATGAATCGTTGCCGGGGGGTTTAACTGGCTCGTTGCCTCATGTGCTGCAAAACCAGTTCACTCCCCCATAAGCTTTGCTCCAAAAGCTGCAAGACAAACTAAAAGCCCAAACTATCGCCTACCAGAACGACATGGATGCGCCCTGGGTGCATCGAAAAACGCGTGGTCAGGAACTGGCAGCAAATGGTGTTCATGGACTTACAGTTTGCACAGGCACCCGTCTTCTTGCAAGGTGTGTCGATTTCAAAACGTTGGGCGTTAGCCGGCGCTGCCACGTTGCGCGCGCGCTTTATGGCGGCATCTTCGTCAACGCAGACCTTGTTCATACCCACGATAAAAATGACCTTCTTGGGACCCTGGCAAATATAGGAAACACGGTTCGCGTTGCCGTCGATGTTCACCATAACGCCGTCTTCAGTTATAGCGTTAGCGCTCGAAAGGAAGACGTCGGCATCGTAGCCCGCCAGCAAAGCTTCACGCGGGTCCATGGCCATACGGTCAATAAAGGTATAGTTGCCTTCCTTCACCGCATCCACCAGACCAATTCCAATGGCGCTCATGCAGCCACCCATGGTCACGCTACTGCCTTCGTCGATTAATGCAAGAGCTTGCGCGAGGGCTTCCTCCTTGGTGGCCGCGTAGTAGCCGCTCATATTGCGGGACTCGAGCCCTTTGATAACTTTCTGTGCCAGCTTTTCGTTGCGTTGCGTCATGAATTCTTCCCCAGCCATTCTTGTTCCTTTCCTTCCCTAAACTGTCTACCCTTCTATTGTGAAACCACGCGCAGCACAATTCAAGATGCAAGTGATGCATTTTGGTATAGCCCCTGGCTGCTGTAGCCACTCTGAATGCAAAAGATCCCCTGGGGGGACCTTTTGCTAGGAGGATATAGAAAAATGAGGGACTAGTTGCTTGGTTTTTCAGGGGGTGCACTGCTGCCGCTTGGCGGTTCAGGAGGGGTGCCACCATTGCTCGAACCACTGGGAGGCTCGGGGGGCGTACCGCTGCTACCACTTTCGCCTGGAGCCCCGGAGGGAGGAGCACCCGCGCCGTCGCCCATACCACCGCCGCTACTCACGGTAGCTTCAATGGCTTTGCCTGTGCTTGTGCTACCTTCTGCGTATGCCTTGCCGTTCACGTACAGGGTATGACCATTCAAATTAATCGAGTCAGCGTCGCAGGTCAGGCTCGTAATATAAGAGTCTGCACTCAGCGTCCAGGTGGAAGCACCGGAAAGGTCCACGTAGACTTCGCCTGCCTGACCGTCCGAGTTAATGGCGCCAGTAAATGTGGAGCCTTCAGCCAGGTACAGGTTCAAGTTAGAAACATCGTCTACCAAGATGTCGCCATTAATAGTCTGCTTGCTTGCGTTCAAGGTTACCTGCCCGCCGTTGGAGCCTTCGCTTCCCCAGCCTGCAGCCGCTGCGCGCAAGAACAAGCCGTCGCCATTGTTGGTAATCGATGCACCTTCAAGCGAAATGGTCGTAACCGTATTATTCACAAAGAAGACGTCGCCATTTTGGTTGATGAAGCTGCCGCCGTTCATAGTAAAGCTGGATTCACCTTCCGCAGCGTCGCCACTCATGGACTGATAGATCATAACACCCTTGTAGGTGCTGGACTTGTCCGAATTGTTCACGGTATTGTTGGCCACCAGGTCCACATTGTTCAGCGTGACCGAATTCTTGCCTTCAACTACCACGCCTTCAGAAGCGGTGGATTCCAGGCTTGCATTGCTCACGGTAATGTCTGCCGTGGAGTAAATAACCGGGCTGCCTGTGCCGTCGGTTACATAAAGCCCGCCGTCGACGTTTACCGTGCCACCACCACGGTCGCTACGGATGGCGGCCGAAGAATTGCCCGTGGTGTGTATATTGAGGTTCGTGGCATTCATCGTGCCACCACCCGTAGTCATAAGTCCGCCCGACGTATTGCCGGTGGTTTCAATAACCGAATTCGCAATGTTGACGGTAGTGCCTTCGCCATAGCTAAACACGCCATTGGCATGTGCGCCGTTGCTTTTAATTACCATGTCACTCAGGTCGAGCGTAGCCCCGTTCGTCGCAAAGATTGCTGCGTTTTCACCGTAGAAGTCAGCTTCGTCGCTACCGGCTGCGTCGCCCATTTTGCCAACTGCCACGTTGGCGTAGGAAGCACTGGTGCCGTCGGCTTCGATAGCGTGCCCACCATCGCTGGAATCTTCAATGGTTTCATTGACGGTAATGCTGGCCTCCGTTGGGACCGTTGCAAACGCAGCCGAAGAAGCACTCTGCTGAGTTTCGCTTGCACCGCCTTCCACCAAGGCGCTCGCGCTAGCTTCACTCGCTGTGGTGTCTTGAAGTGCCGAAGAGGAAACAGCCGCTTCGGTAGCACATCCCGACAAGCCAAGTAAAGCACACAGGTAAAACGCTGCGGCAGCACTGGCAAAGCTGTTGTCCGCACCTGTCTTTTTAATACCTTTTGTACTCATACTAATCACCTCGATCTTGTTTTGAGTATGCTTGCACTATAAAACAAGGTACTTAAAAGTAGCTTAAAAGTAACTGAAAGAAAGCTGAAAGAAAGCGTGCTCGTAACAGCTTTAAGAGCGCGCAAACGAAAGGAACGCACGTGAGCCAAGACAATCCCCTACCCGTTGCCGACCCCGCAACTGCAGCGAACCACCCTGCCTTTAATGCCTTTGTGCAAACTATTGCTGCCCTGCGCGACGAAAACAGCGGCTGCCCTTGGGACAAAAAGCAGACGCATGAAAGCGTCGCAAAGAATATGATCGAGGAGGCCTTTGAAGCGGTGAGTGCCATTGAAGAAGGCGACCTTGACCACATGCGCGAAGAACTAGGCGACGTGCTTTTGCAAGTAGTGCTGCAAGCACAGATTGCTGCCGATGCAGGTGAGTTTACCATCGACGACGTGGCGGCCGACGTGAACCAAAAAATTGTGCGCCGCCACCCCCATGTGTTTGGCGCAGAAGCTTCCTTTGCGGCCGCAGGGCTTTCACCTGAACAGGTCGAAGAGCTTACGGCTGAATTGGAAAGTAAGCCTGACCGCAGTGCCGAAGAAGTACTCGACCTCTGGGACGTTATTAAGCTACATGAGCGCAAGGTGAAGGACGCGCGTCGTGCCGAAAAACTTGCCGCCGAAGGGCATGCAACAGCCAGCGGTGCCGTACCGCCCCGCGGCATTTTGGAAGACGTACCTGCTGCCCAACCTTCACTCATGCGCGCTCAGGAAGTGTCGCGCAAAACAGTTGCCTGCGGCTTCGAATGGGAAACGGTCGACGATGTGTGGGCCAAGGTCGACGAAGAAATTGCTGAATTTAAGGCTGCCATTGCCGAACATGGCGGGCGCAGCGAAGAAGCCCAACTTGAATTTGGCGACGTGCTCTTTGCGCTCGTGAACGTGGCGCGCAAGGAACACATCGACGCTGAAACAGCGCTCCGCAAAACCAACGACAAGTTCACGCGCCGCTGGGAAGCCATGGAGGCTGCCGCCTTCGCAGCGGGCCGCAGCATCGAAAGCTACTCTACCCCCGAACTCGAAGAACTCTGGGCACAAGCTAAGCAACAAGTCGGCTAAGAGTGCGGCAGTTATAAAGGAAGCTGGGAGTCATTTTTCGAGCTTCTCGGAGCTTTTAGGCGCAGGAAGTGCGCTTAGTCTAATTACTAGGCCAAACAATGCTGGGATGTGGTGAAGAGTGCCCTAGTTATCGCGCGCTTCATTTGCGCACTTCTCGTGCCGTTAAAAAAGCGACCGAGAAAAATGACTCCCAGTTCCTTTATATAACGGCGCGAGTTTGTCGTGAAAGAGATGAGTTCACCCTAAAACTAGTTGTGGGTGCGATGGTCTTGGTAGTTGGCAAGGTAACCAGCGAATTCGGGGCTTGTGTCGGAATTACCGCTCCTCCAAGCCTTGTGGTCGATAATGGCTGACTCGAACCCATAGTATTCGTCAATATAGGCGATGAGTGAATCCACGGCGTTGAGCTGAGCTTCGGTGTAGCCTGCGCCGCCACTTACGTGCACCATTTCAATACCGACTGAATAGGAATTCATGCCGTAGTCGGGCGCCCAGTCGCCAATGGGTACCGTACCGACCTTGTCGTCGCGGCTTTCGTCTTCAACGCCATAGGCGACATTATGGCCCGCATCGCCAAAGCCGGCATGGTGGGTAATCTTGTCAAGCGGCACGCACTGCACCACGCTGCCGTCGGTATTCACCACAAAGTGCGCAGCCACACCCTGCCCGGAACTGTCCCAATAGCTAATAATGCTGTATGCGTCGGCCATGCTTTCAGTGTCGTGGAGCATGATGTACTTCTGATGGCCCGCAGTTTTTTCGCCGTGGACAAAACTTGCGCGGTAGTCTTCGGCGAGGTTCAAGTTTGCCGGGGAAGCAGCGGGCGTGCTTTCCTGCTTCGCTTCCTCTTCAGCCTTTTTGGCGGCTTCTTCTTCGGCCTTCTTTGCCGCTTCTTCTTCCGCCTTCTTGGCCGCCGCTTCACGCAAGGCTACCGTGCCCTTTTCGTACTTGTATTTCATGATTAAAATGCGCGTCACGCTGGCGTCGAGGCGTTCCTGGCTCACCCTTCCCTGCTCAACCGCATCGACGATTGCCTGGGCAGCGGCTGAATAGTCCAGCGGCATAAGGAGCAGGTCCGCGCCCGCTTCAAAAGCGCGCAAAGGCGCTTCCGCTTCGCCATAGGATTGCGTAGCAGCGCCCATATTGAGCGCGTCGGTTATTACCACGCCTTCATAGCCAAGTTCGCTACGCATAAGTTCGGTCATAACTGCAGGAGAAAAGCTTGCGGGGCTATCGTCGCCGGTAATACCAGGGCAGGAAACGTGACCTACCATAATCATGGGAACGCCTGCGTCGACCGCTGCCTTAAACGGTACCAAGTCGCTTTCGAGCAGCTGGTCGTGGTCCTTGTCGACCGTAATGCTTTCGTCGTGGGAGTCCCCTATGGCCGAACCAATGCCGGGGAAATGCTTGGCGCTGCAGAGCATGCCCGCTTGGGCAAAGCCCTTGATTTGCGCCACGACCATGTCGGCCACGAGCACAGGGTCTTCGCCAAAGCTGCGGCTTTGCATCGTGGTAGCGTCTGGGGTATCCACGTCGGCCACCGGGGCAAAGTCCACATTAAAGCCCAGTTCAAACAAATAGTCGCCCATCATCTTGGCAGCATCCTGAGCCGCCTGCGCGTCACCTGAGTCGCCTATGGTGCGCATGCTGCCTGCGTCCTTTTGTGGGAAGGCGTCATTGCCGCCAATGCGCGACACTTCCCCGCCTTCTTCGTCCACGCACAAAAGCAAGGGCAGCCCGGTAGTTTCCTGAGCCGCGGCCTGCAATTCTGCTAGCAAGGAACGCGTTTGTTCTTCGTCGACCAAATTGTCGCCCAAAAGAATGACGCCACCCACCTGCTTTTCAGACAGGTTTTTGCGTACGTCGTCGTCCACATAGGTAAGCGTCGACCCGTCACTACATAAGGTTTCCGGGAATACTACGAAAAGCTGGGCAACTTTTTGTTCGGTCGTCATTTCAGCAAGTTTGGCCTGCACCTTAGCTTCAATTTCGGGGTCGTCGGAATGAACTGGCGTAACTGCTGGGACAACAGGCGCCGCAGAACTCGAAGACGTATCTTCCAATTGCGCAAGCGAAACGCTCACACCCGAACTTGCCACTTCTTCAGGCTTTGAACACGCCGTGGCAAACAGAGTAGAAAAGCCGAGGCAGGCCACCACCAGCACTGCCCACGCGCGCAGATATGTTTTGCTATGCTTTGCAGGCACTTTCATCGTTTAAGCTCCTTTTACGTCCAAACAGAACGCGTGCACTATAAGACAGTATATTGTACCCGAATGAAGCCGGCAGCAGACACGAGGCGCCTTGCCAGGCTGGTCTTAACTATGCTTCCAAAAGAGGAACCGTATTAAGTTTTTCCTGAGCAGCGTTGATGATGTCAGGGGCCCCAAATACGCAGACCGTACCGCTCGAAGATGCCTCTTCAAAGATTGACGCCAATGCACGCAGTTGTTCAGGAGTCGTTGCAAGCATGGTTTCACGCACGTGTTCGCGCCAGCCTTCTGGCCTGCTTGCGAAATACGTGCTGTCCTGGATACGCGCAATCAGGCGTGCTTTCTGGGGTGCGTCGTGCGTTGCCACCGATGAAACAATGTAGCCTTCCATTTCGTCCACATCCGGTTCAAAAGCGGAAAGCCACTTGCCCGTTTCATCAAAACGCGCCAAGGTTGCGTCCAGCTGAGGGTCGCGGTATGAATAGAAACGGCCATGCCCATTGTTGCCGCAGCGGAAACCGCAGCCATAGGCACCGCCCTTTACGCGTACTTCATTCCACAAATAGTCGAAACCCAACACGCGACCAAGCACATTCCACACACCGTCAAACTCACGCGCACCAAAGTCGGCCGCCCTCACGACGAAGCAGACGTCAGCAGGGGTAATAAATGCCTCACGCTTGTCTTCGGGCTCTGGGACAAAAGTGATTGCTTCGCCTTTATTGAGCTGGCCAAGCTGTGTGCCAGCCGCAGTTCCAGACCCGGGCTGCGCAGAAAAGACCGGCTCCTGTTCGGCCCACGCCGCCCAGAAGGCAGCCAGTTCTTCGGGCGAACCCGTAAAGCTGGCAATGCAATTGTCCGCCGTAAAAATGCGCTCCTGCAGGTTTTCAAGACGGCTGCGCAGCGCGTCGAAGCTTTCATCAAAGTTTTCGATAAGACCCTTAAGGAAGTAGTAGAAGTCCACCCCCGCAACATATTCCATAAGCAAAGATGACTTAAACAGGTACGAACTTGCCCTGGACATAGCACGCACATGCCCTTCGTTAATAAAGGAGTCTTCTAGGGCGATACGCTTCTGCACCAATATGTCACGAATGCGGCCCATGTCATCGAAGCGTGTCCTTGCCCACACTTCAGCAGGAATTGCAGCAAGATTCGCAGACTCTTCAGCCAAGGCCGAAGCGCTCACTACCAGCTTTAAGAGGACCTTATCGCGGTCATTGTGGTCGGTGTGCATGTCGGGGAAGAAATTCAAGCGGCCCAAATGCTGGCGCACATGAACGTCGAGTTCGGCTGCGGTATGCTGCTGCGTGTCCAAGTTGCCTAACAACATGGTAAGCAAGGCAATATAGGGTATGTCGTCCCAGTTCAAATGCCCTAAGTCGAAATACCAGTTAAGGTAATTAATATGGCGCGACGGCAAATTATGATAAAGGCACGGCACGGGTGTTTCGGTATGCACTTCAAGCGCCGGATATGGCTTAGCCGGACCGATATCAGACACATGCAGCTGTGGAAGACTCGCCAGCGCTTCTGGTGAATCAGGCGCTTCTTGCCGGACGCGCAAAGCTTCCACTTCTGCATCGATCGCTGCGAAATCTTCTTCGGTCAAGCTTGCCTGCTTGGCCGCAAGTTCGGCCTCTTCTTCACCGGCGCCCGCTGCAGGATTCACCTGCAGGTCCACCAGGGCTGCATGCCTTGTTTCGAGCACAAGCGAAGCCAACGCATCTTCGAAATAGCTTCCTTCGAGGCCTGCTCGCAAAGCAGCCAAAGGCTGTTCGTAGTGAAGATAAATGGTTGCGTCGTCGTCGTGGTAAAGCCAGCCGCTCATGGCATTCATGGCTAGTACCACGCCATCCGCCATGCCGCGGTCGCGCTCACGCAGCAAAAAGGATAGCTGCGCCAGGGACGCTTCGAGCACATCGCGCGGAATGCCCTGTTCCACCAGCTTGCGAACTTCCCCTTCCACCAGTTCGCGGAACTGCTGCGCCACTCCAGGTTTGGCGTTCTTTAACTCAAACAACACCACGGGCTGTTCCTGCGCGTCAATTAAATGCGCCGTGCAGTCGCCGCCAAGCTGAGCGTCGAGAATGGCGCGCTTCAAAGGCGACTCATTGCCGCTCATAAGTGCGTCAAGCAGCACTTCAGTTGCAAGGACACGTTCAAAGTCGCGTGACTCGCCAAGCACATAGCCAATGCCCACGCAGGCATTTTCGGGTGACGTTGCCATTTCAACCACATTATCAAAGCTGATTACCGGCTTAATTTCACCCACTGGGTTAGGTGGCCCCACAATACGGTCGCCCGTTGAAATTACCGCGTCCTCTTCATAGTTTGTGCCGGGCACCGCCACGCCCCGCGCCGCGTCGCTCAAATAGTTTTCGTCGAGGAAGGCAAGTGCACGGTCGATATTAAGGTCGCCATAAAGCACAATATAAGAATTGTCCAAGCGGTAGTGGCGCGCATGGGTGTCGCAATACACTTCGTAGGTCAGCTGCGGAATAGCACGCGGGTGGCCACCACTTTCAAATGCATAGCACGTGTCTGGGAAGAGCGCATTGTTAATGGCGTGATACAGAACGCTTTCTGGGTCGGCCAGCGCCCCCTTCATTTCGTTAAATACCACGCCGTTGTAGACGAGCTGGCGCTGCTCGCCTTCGGTGCTTTCACCGTCTGAAAGCGCAGCAGAATCAACGAGTTCGTAATGCCATGCTTCTTGCTCGAAGATATGCTTGTCGCTGTAAAGCATAGGGTGCAACACTGCGTCCAAGTACACGTCCATAAGATTCAGCAGGTCTTGTTCGTTGGTGCTGGCCACGGGGTACATGGTCTTGTCGGCAAACGTAATAGCATTGAGGAAGGTCTGCATGCTTGTGCGCAGCAGATTAACGAATGGCTCCTTCACGGCAAACTTTTCGCTGCCACACAGCACCGAATGCTCCAGAATGTGGAAGACACCCGTGTCGTCGGCAGGTGGCGTCTTAAACGTAATTGAAAATGCCTTGTTTTCGTCGTCGTTTTGCAGGAAGAGCAGTTTGGTACCACTGGCGGCATGGTCCATGACAATAGCTTGGCCGTCAATTTCGGGTAGTTCTTCGGTGCTTCGTACCGTGAAACCGTGTAATTTGCTTCCAGCTTCTAGCATGCGCACTCTCTTTCCTGTGGCGACGTAATCTTTTTTTCTTCACCAGGTATTATAGTGCTATTGCTTGTTTCATTTTAGTTCCACCCCCAGCGCGATAGCGAATAGTGCTATTTCCTAGCCACCCGCAAATGCGACGGGCAACAAACTGGTATCATGGTGCACATGAGCGAAAGTTCGAAACACAGCTTTATTGGCATGTTCGACAGCGGCGCGGGCGGCATTAGCGTCCTGCGCGCCTGCGTAGCCGAACTGCCCCATGAACACTTCCGCTATTTCGGCGATTCGGCCCATGCCCCCTACGGCGACCAGGGCGCAGAACGCATTCGCGAGCTTTCGGCTGAACACGCAACCCGCTTTGTAAACGAAGGCGCGAAAGCCATCGTTATTGCCTGCAATACGGCTACCAGCGCTGCTGCCCAGCACCTGCGTGAAACCTTCGCTGACGTTCCCATTATCGGTATTGAACCCGCCTTGAAGCCAGCAGCCTTGGCGGGTGGGCGCATCCTCGTACTTGCCACTGAAGCGACCGTTCACTTGGAGAAATACCATGTCCTTGCTGCCAAATATGGAGCCGAAGACATGGTCACGGTGGCATGCTCAGGTCTTGTTGAACTCATTGAAGCGGGCGACTTGAACGACCCTGCCATTGAATCCTACCTCCAGGAAAAGATAGGGCACCTACACGGGCAGGTGGACAATGTAGTCCTCGGTTGCACCCACTACCCCTTCATTAAAAAGCAGATTGCTGCGGTCATCGGCGATGTGGCATTCTTCGACGGTGCACAGGGTACCGCACAGCACCTTCGCCGCCGCTTGGAAGAATTCGACCTGCTTGCCCCTGAAGAACAGACGGGCAGCATAAGTTTTGCCAGCAGCATTCCAGAACAAGTCGTACTGTATGAACAACTTCTTGGAATAAAAGGGTGTCGATAGTCCTCTATAGCTGGCTCGAAGCGTCAAAATGTATGAATCGCGCAAGCGCGATTCATGCCTTAAAAGCTAAGCTGAGCGCAGTGAAGCGCATGAGTGAAAACAATCCAGTGAATTGTTTTCACGAACAGCGAGAACGGCAGCTTATAGTGGACTATCGATGCCCTTATTGAATATGACCTAAGAAGTCTTTGGTGCGTTCGGATTTAGGATGGTCGAAGACTTGTTCGGGCGTGCCTTCTTCCACCACATAGCCTTCTTCCATGAAGATAACGCGGTCGGCCACTTCGCGCGCGAAGCCCATTTCGTGGGTCACCACCACCATGGTCATGCCACCTTCGGCCAATTCACGCATAACGTCCAACACGCCACGCACCAATTCGGGGTCAAGGGCGCTGGTCGCTTCGTCGAAAAGCATGACATGCGGGTCCATAGCTAAAGCACGCGCGATAGCAACACGCTGCTGCTGCCCACCGGAAAGCTGGCTGGGCAAATAGTCGGCACGGTCCGCCAAGCCAACCGCCTCCAGGTTCTTCATAGCTATGCGTTCAGCTTCTTCCGCGCTGCGCTTGAGCACCTTACGCTGAGCAAGCATCACGTTCTTTTTGGCAGTAAGGTGCGGGAACAAATTAAACTGTTGGAACACCATGCCCACGCGTTCACGCAGTTTGTCTACATTAATCTTGGGATCGGTTATTTCTTCACCTTCAATAAAAATCTTGCCACCCGTGGGCTGCTCGAGCAGATTAATGCAACGAAGCATAGTAGACTTACCAGACCCCGAAGGCCCCAGTACGCATACCACTTCACCCTTGGCAATGTCGATGTTCACGTCGCGCAGTACTTCCAAGTCGCCAAAGTGCTTGGACAGGTGCTGGATGGAAATCATGGGTTGTTCGGCCATGCTAGTCCCCCTTCCCAGTGCTGACGTAGGAAGAGTCCACAGAGCCGGCAAGCTGCGCATAGTCGCCCGCACCTTCGCCTGCGGTTTCGGCCAATTCTTCGGCCATTTGCTCGAAGGCACCACGGCGGTTCTTGCGCTTCTTGACTTCCCCGCCTTCGTCGGATGCCGCGAGGCGCTTTTCCAAAATGGTAACCACGCGAATAAGCGGCAAGGTTACCACCAGGTAGAACAGGGCCGCCACAATGTAGGGCGTCATGTTGCCCGTGTTGGCCACCACGCTGCGAGCATAAAGCATTAGTTCCATAACCCCTACGGCAGCCAGCAAGGACGTGTCCTTATACAGCAGGATGAATTCGCTGGTCATAGTGGGAATAACGCGGCGAATGGTCTGCGGAATAATAACGGAAAACATGGTCTGTATGGCATTCATACCTAGACTGCGCGAAGCTTCGAATTGCCCTTTGGGAATGGACTGGATGCCGGCGCGGAAAATTTCACACATATAGGCGCCCGAATTAAAGGCCAAGACCAGCACAGCCAGCACATAGTCGTTAAGCTTAATGCCCATAAGCGGCAGCCCAAAGAAGGCAATATAGATTTGCAAAAACAGCGGCGTGCCGCGAACGACGCCCGTGTAAAGCGCAGCAATAACGTGCAGAATGCGCGACTTGCTTATTTTCATGAAGGCGAAGGCAAGGCCAATAGGAATGGCCAAGGGGAAGCCAAACAACACAAGCATGAGCGAAAGCAACCAGCCCACCACCAAGGTAGGAATGGACGTTACTGCCAGCTGCGGGTTTAAAAACAGGCGCAGCACGGGTACAGAAATCCATGCTTGAACCCAAGGCTGTTCACCCAGCCAGTTCGCCATTTTCTGGGCAGGAGAAGCGCTCGTAACCTGAATGGCAGGGCCTTCATCGAGCTCTACCACTTCCCCGTCGTCGCGGGTATATGAACCCGAAAGAGCAACCATGCCTTCCACATTTGGAAGAGCGGCGTCGTAGATTTCAATACGGAGGCGCTGGCCTTCTTCAAGCGGCGTGCCGAAGTTGACCGCAACAGTGTTGTCCACGCCGCTTACCACGGCATTGTAGTCAACTTCCACACGCTTTGTCCCGTCGAGCACGGTAATGCGTGCAGAAGTCGCATCGTTAAATTCACTACCCTGCGGGAATTGCAGGGTTACTGCGGTAACCGATTCCCCTTTGTCCACGGCCGCTTCCCAGGTAATGCGCGTTGGCACGCCACCAAGCACATTCTTAGTGCCATTTTCGTTGCTGCGTGCCGTCGTCGTGTCATTCGTGAGGGCAAAAGCAGCCACAGGAATTAAGTACAACAAAAGCGACACCACCAGTGCCGCACGCAAATAACGTATAAACATGTCTTTGAGCGTTTTTGCCATACCTACATTATAGCCTTTACTTGTAACAATGGAGCCTGCGTTGGGTATGTCCACAGGGTAACTCGAAACGTCAAACTTTGCGGATTTCGCGAGCGAAATCCGTGCTATAAAAGCTAAGTTTCGCGTAGTGGAGCGCATGAAAGAAAAAGCCCTAAAACGGGCTTTTTCTTGAACAGCGAGAACGGTACCCTGGGGGCATACCCAGCGCGGGCTCCTTTTGGTACATGAGGAGCAAAACAAGGGGCAAGACACCAGGCTCACTGATTTGCAGCGTCGAGGATTCCGCCGTTCGTTAGAACGGCGGAATAAAAACTAAGCGAGGTATTCCTGAATAAGCATGTCCATGGTGCCGTCTGCCTTAATGGAGACAAGCGCGTCATTAATGGCAGCGGTAAGGGCTGCATTGTCCTTGTTCACGGCAATGCCATACTGTTCGCCCGTAGGAATAACCGTCAGGATTTCACAGTCGTTGTATTCACCATTTACATGGGCTTCGGCAACCGGCTGGTCGTACACAGCAGCCACGATGGACTTGGTGCGCAGCTGGTTCAGCAGGTCCGGAGTTTCCTGGTACGGCGTGTAGGAATTTGAGGGCAGGTTTTCTTCGATCCAGGCTTCACCCGAAGTACCAGACTGAGCGCCAACGGCAGCGCCGGCCAAAGCTTCCTTGGCGGCGTTAGCATCGGCTGCGGTAAGACCAGAATCCCTCAGCACCACGATGGCCAGGTTGGAGTCGTAGTAGGAGTCGGTAAAGTCTACGTCGTTAGCACGTTCGGGGTCGATGGTAATGGCAGAAATAGCCACGTCGGCAGAACTGCCACCTGCAACCGCGGTAATAAGCGTGTCGAAGCCCTGGTGGGAAATTTCAACTTCCAGACCAAGGTGCTTGCCAATTTCGCGGATAAGAGCGGCGTCGAAGCCAACGATTTCGTCGCCTTCCATGTTTTCGAACGGCGGGTAGTCGGCGCTGGTGATAACGGTAAGCGTGCCGTCCTTAACCAGCTTGAAGTCGCCAGCTGCCGCTGCAGCCGCACTCGAGTCGCCGCTCGCTGCAGCTGAAGTCGCCGCACTACTTGCGCCACCTGCGCCACCACAGGCAGCCAGGGACAGTGCAAGTGCACCACCAAAGGCCAACGCAAGGATCTTCTTCCAAGTTTTCATGTTCTCTCCCTTCATTCGTGCACAGGCACCTGCGCACGTGCTTACTTTATTAAAGTAAAGCGCAATTCTAGCACAAAGGGCTGCTTCTATACAGAAACAGCCCTTATGCAAATCCGTAAAAGAACGCAGATTAACCGGCAGCCACCGCTTCAAGCGTGCGATACCACTTGAGGTCGTATTCCAAGGTGGCGCGTTCCACGCTGTCTTCAGCGGCGCCGTCAAAAGCAGCCTGAAGTTCTGAAATCTTTGCCGCCACTTCCGCAGCATCAATTTCTTCAGCAGCCAGGGCGCGGTCGGTCAAAACGATGACCTTTTCGCCCGTCACCTGCACGTAACCGCCCTGGCAGGCAAAGCGGTGCGCCAGCGTGTTTGCGTCGGAAAAAACGCGTACTTCCCCGTCGGCCAGCGTGGACATAAGTGGCGCATGACCAGGCATAAAGCCCATGTGCCCGTCCACACCAGGAACCGCAACCATATAGCATTCTTCGCTAAACTGCTGCTCTGCGGGGGTCACAATGTCGCATACCAGATTTGCCATGGTTTATGCCTCTTCCTGCTGCTTCTTCATTTCTTCGTAAGCAGCATAGACTTCTTCGATGGCTCCCTTATACACGAAGCATTGCTCGGGAATTTCGTCGCAATTGCCGTCCAGGATTTCGCGGAAGCTGCGAATGGTGTCTTCCAGCTTCACATAACGACCAGGGTTGCCCGTAAAGACTTCAGCCACATGGAAGGGCTGGCCCAGGTACTTCTGGATCTTGCGAGCACGGTTAACGATAACCTTCTGTTCTTCGGAAAGTTCGTCCATACCCAGAATGGCAATGATGTCCTGCAGGTCCTTGTAGTTCTGCAGAATTTCCTGCACGCCTACGGCCACGTCGTAGTGTTCCTGGCCAACGATTTGCGGGTCCAGTGCGCGACTCGTGGATTCCAGTGGGTCCACCGCAGGGTAAATACCCAGCTCAGCAATGGAACGCGAAAGAACGGTCTTGGCGTCGAGGTGAGTAAAGGTCGTGGCAGGAGCCGGGTCCGTCAGGTCGTCGGCGGGAACGTATACGGCCTGCACCGACGTAATCGAACCAACGTCGGTCGAGGTAATGCGTTCCTGCAAGTCGCCCATTTCGGTAGCCAGCGTGGGCTGGTAACCCACCGCAGAAGGCATACGACCCAGCAGAGCAGACACTTCAGAACCAGCCTGGGTAAAGCGGAAGATGTTGTCCACAAACAGCAGCACGTCCTGGCCCTGGTCACGGAAGTATTCCGCTTCGGTCAGGCCAGCCAGACCAACACGCAAACGTGCTCCCGGCGGTTCATTCATCTGCCCATATACCAGGCAGGTCTTGTTGATAACGCCAGACTCGCTCATTTCCAGGTACAGGTCCGTACCTTCGCGCGTACGTTCGCCTACGCCGGTGAACACGGACGTACCACCATGTTCCTGGGCGAGGTTGTTAATAAGTTCCTGGATGATAACGGTCTTGCCTACACCAGCGCCACCAAACAGGCCCGTCTTACCACCCTTAATGAAGGGCTCGATAAGGTCGACAACCTTAATACCGGTTTCAAAGATTTCGGTATTGGTGGTAAGGGTGTCGTATTCAGGTGCTGGATGGTGAATAGGCATCCATTCGGTAATTTCTGGCATGGGCTTGCCGTCTACCGGTTCGCCAATAACATTCCAGATGCGGCCCAGGGTTTCCTGGCCCACGGGCATCATGATGGGGTTGCCCGTGTCCTGCACGTCCAGCCCGCGAATAAGGCCGTCGGTGGAAGACATGGCAACGGCGCGCACCAAGTCGCCTGGCAGGTGCATTTGTACTTCAAGTACACAATTCACCCGGCCAATGGGCGTTTCGGCGTCTACCGTAAGCGCATTGTAGATTGCTGGCATGGCGTCCTGCGGGAACTCAACGTCCACAACAGGGCCAACAATACGGACGATGCGCCCCACTGCCCCTTGTTTGTTTCTTTCTGTAGCCATTTATTCCTCCAAAGCTGCTGCGCCGCCAACGATTTCGTTAATTTCGGTGGTAATGGCGCCTTGGCGAACGCGGTTATAGAAGCGGGTGAGCGTTTCTATCATGTCGTTCGCATTGTCGGTTGCTGATTTCATAGCGGAACGGCGTGCAGCCTGTTCGGCCGCAGCACTGTCCACCAGCGCATGATAAATAGTGGTCTTTACATATGCAGGTAGCAAAGAGTCCAGCACGGCTTCAGCGTCGGGCTCGTAGATAACGTCGCCCGAAAGCTGTTGTTCCGCGCCTTCTTCTGCTGCTTCAGGCGCTTCTGCAAACATGTTCGCGTCTATGGGCAAAACGGTTTCAATACGCAGCTGCTGTTCGGCAGCATTCTTAGCGTGGTTGTACACCAGGACCACTTTGTCGTATTCGCCCGCCGTGTAACCTTCGATTGCACGCGTTGCAATCTGGAGGGCTTCGTCGAGCGTTGGGTCCGCCGAAAGGTCCCTAAACACCAGGTCAAGGTCGATCTTGCGGAACTCAAAATACGAAATGGCCTTCTTGCCACAGGCAACCACATGGGCGGTTACCCCTTCGGAACGTGCGGCATAGACCGCCTTTTCAACATGGCGAAGCACATTGCTATTAAAGCCGCCTGCCAAACCACGGTCAGAAACTACCGCGATATAGAGCACGCTTTTTTCTTCGTCATGTTCAACCAATAATGCATTGTCAGAGCTGCCTGCATTTTCCGCCACGTTGACGAGCATTTCGGTCATGGAATTGGAATAAGGCGTGGTTGCATCCACCCGCTCGGAAGCCTTGCGGATTTTAGCAGCCGCCACCATTTCCATGGTACGCGTAATCTGCATCGTCGATTTGACGGAGTTAATGCGCCTTTCTAAGTCGTGAAGGTTCGGCATGCTCTACCTGCCTTCGCCCTATTCGGAATCCGAAGTCGCGAACTGGCCCTTGAATGTTTCAATGGCAGCGTCCAAAGCGGCTTCGATTTCTTCCGTGAACTTCTTTTCGGTGCGCAAGTCTTCCAAGATCTTGGCATGCGAACCGCGCAGGTAGTCGAGCAATTCGCCGCGGAAACGCACGACGTCTTCAACTGGAATGCTGTCCAGGAAGCCGTGACCGCCCGCATAAATGGCGACTGCTTGTTCTTCAACGGGCATGGGCACATAGCGGCCTTGCTTCAGCAATTCGGTCATGCGAGCACCGCGTGCCAGCTGCTGCTGGGTAGCCTTGTCCAGGTCGGAGCCGAACTGGGTAAAGGCCTGCAGTTCGCGGTAGCTTGCCAGGTCCAGACGAAGTGAACCAGCAACCTGCTTCATAGCCTTAATCTGGGCCGAACCGCCTACACGCGAAACGCTAATACCTACGTCAACAGCCGGACGCTGGCCCTGGAAGAACAGGTCCGTCACCAGGAAGATCTGGCCGTCGGTAATGGAAATAACGTTCGTAGGAATGTAGGCAGACACGTCGCCAGCCTGCGTTTCAATCATGGGCAGAGCCGTTAAGCTACCACCGCCGTTTTCGTCGGACATCTTAACCGCGCGTTCCAGCAAGCGGCTATGCAGATAGAAAACGTCACCCGGATAAGCTTCGCGTCCCGGTGGGCGGCGCAGTGTCAGCGACATCTGGCGGTAAGCCACAGCCTGCTTGGACAGGTCGTCATAGATGCAGAGCACGTGGCGGCCCGGGTTGTCCTTGCTGGCGGGCTGGCCGTCTTCGCCGTTGTACATGAAGTACTCGCCCATGGCAGCACCGGCCATCGGCGCGATGTACTGCAGCGGAGCCGAGTCGGACGCCGTAGCGGAAACAATGATGGTGTATTCCATGGCACCATGCTTTTCGAGGGTTTCCACCAGGTTGGCTACCGTAGAAGCCTTCTGACCGATTGCAACATAGATGCAGATCATGTCTTGGCCTTTTTGGTTAATGATGGCGTCGAGAGCGATAGCGGTCTTACCCGTTTGGCGGTCGCCAATGATAAGTTCGCGCTGGCCACGGCCAATAGGAATCATGGAGTCGATAGCCAAAATGCCCGTCTGAACAGGTTCGTTAACGGGCTGGCGTTCGATAACACCAGGTGCCCTAAATTCAACAGGACGATAGCCTTCAGCTTCAATGGGGCCTTTGCCGTCGATAGGCATACCGAGGGGGTTTACCACGCGGCCCAGCAAGGCCTTGCCAGAAGGCACTTCCACGATACGGCCCGTAGTCTTGACCGTGTCGTTTTCTCTAATAGCAGTGACATCGCCCAAAAGCACGGCGCCTACTTCGTCTTCTTCGAGGTTCTGGGCCAGGCCATAAACGGTCTTGCCGCCTTCACCCACAAATTCAAGCAGTTCGCCTGCCATGGCATCCTGGAGGCCGTCGATACGGGCAATACCGTCGCCGACCTGGATAACCGTGCCGACTTCCCTTGACTCAACGCTGGTCTGGAGCGCGTCTAGTTGAGCGCGCAACGCTTCATCAATCGACTGTGCGGTAATTTCAGTCACTTTTTCACCTACTTTCCTTAAGCTCGTTTCAAGGCTACACGGGCAGCTTCAAGCATGGTGTTCATGCTCGCGTCAATGCGCTTGCTGCCGGCATTCATGATGATGCCGCCCAGCATGTTCTCGTCAATCTGTTCACGCAGAACAACGTTGCCACCCAGTTCGTTAAATGCCTTGTTCTTGATAAGTTCGCGCAAATGGTCGTCGAGCGGCACGCGGGTAACCACGTCTACCACCGTAACGCCCAACTTGCTGCGAATGAGTTCATTGAAAGCTGAAAGCACACGGGGAAGCATGTGTAAACCACCCCGTTCTGCCATAATACCGAGCATGCTTGCAAGCGCCGGCGACGTGTCCTTAAATACGCCCTTGACCAGGTTATTTCGCTGTTCAGGGCTGTATTCAGAACTCGAAGAAACGTTCAGCAAGTCGGTATGGCTGCGGTTGTACGCAACAACCTGCTCCATTTGGGTACGTGCCTCCATGACGGCGTCGATGCCGCCAGTAGAATTGAGCGAATCGAGCAGAGTGTTGGCATACACTTCTACTTCAGCCTTCTCTAAGAAACGATTAGCCGGCATTGAAACTGCCCGCCTCGTTTACGTAGCGCTCGATGAGCGCGCGGTGCTCTTCCACAGAAAGGCCTTCGCCAAACAATTTAGAAGCAAGCGCCACGGAAGTGTCTGCCACGGAATGCTGAAGGTCTGCGGCGGCAGCCTTCTTTTCGCTTTCGATAGCAGCGCGGGCTTTTTCTATCATGTCGGCGGCTTCCTTTTGTGCAGCTTCGGTTATGCCAGCCTTAGCAGCTTCGCCTGTCTTTTTGGCGTCGGCCACGATTTGCGCGGCCTGCTGCTTGGCGGCGTCCAGCTCCTGCTTGTATTCAGCCAAAATGCGTTCGCCTTCGATACGAGCATCTTCGGCTTTCTGCAAGTTTTCCTGAATAGTGTCGCTGCGCTTCTGCAGCATCTTGTCGAACACAGGCCACCCAAACTTTGCCAAAATCGCCCACAGGATGATAAAGGCAACAAGCATGGGGATGAATTCGACCATGTTGGGCAGGATGAGGGAAATGCCCCCTTCTGCCTCTTCTTCAGCGAGCGCGACAGCAGGAACGAACTGCTGGCAGGCAAATGCAGCGGCAATGCCAGAACCGAACATTTTCGTCTTCTGTATCACGGTCATTACTCCTTCCACCTTTTTCGTGGTACTAGCGTACAAGGCAGAAAGTTACATAATGAACGCGAGCACGAAGCCGATAAGAGCAAGTGCTTCGGCCAATGCGGCGCCGATGATGAAGTTCGTGAACAGACGACCGGCCAGTTCAGGCTGGCGAGCAGTAGCCACGTTTACACCATAAGCGGCAATGCCAATGCCGATGCCAGGGCCGATAGCGCCCAGGCCATAGCCCACTACCTTAAGTGCGCTGATGATAAGAGTAGTTTCCACTTTTTCCTCCTTTGGTCGGTCCCGCACATGCGAAACCTTTTTACTCTATGTCCCGCGTCGGACGTCCCGACGACGTTACCAAAACCATGCCATTTAACGTCTGGCTCGACGTGCAACATGCTGGGGTGCGCAGTTGCTAGGCACATGGGGCACAATGCCCGTGCCTGCCTTCAGGCCATTGCCTAGTGTTCGCTCGTTGCCAGGCTCACGTACACCGCACTTAAGATGGTGAATACATAAGCCTGCAGGAATGCAACCAGCGTTTCGAGCGCATACATGGCAACAAGCAGCGCAAACCAACCGATGGAAGGCAGCGCCGTAGCAATGCTCATGTTCTGAATGGCTGCTTGAATAAACACGCTGGTGGCAAGGGCAAAAATACCCAGCACCATATGACCAGCGAACATGTTGCCATAAAGACGAACAGCCAGCGTAAGCAAACGGAGTACCAGCGAAATAAGTTCGAAGAACCAAATGATGGGCACCATACCTACGGGCAAACCGGAAGGTGCAATGGACTTCAAATAGCCCAAGCCACCCTTCGCCTTAATGCCGTAATAGTTAAAGTAAATAAAACTGATAAGAGCCAGCGCCCAGGTAATGGAAAGCGTGCCCGTAGGCGTCTTAAACCCAGGCACCAAGCCGATAAAATTCGCGATAAGGATGAAGAAAAACAGCGTTGCCAAGAAAGGAATGTGCTGCTTATACCCATGGCCGATAGCATTTTCGCCCATGTCGGAGCAGACAAAGTCATACCCATATTCAACCATGTTCACGAACTTGTTGTTCGGCACAAGTTCCAGCTTCTTTGCTGCCGTCAGTACAACCAAAAGCACGACCACAAATACAATGGCCAGCCAAAGCGTGTACTGCGTCACAGGGCCGAAAACGAAACCGGAATTGAAGGACCGTGACAGATGATCGGCGCCTTCCTTCAAAGCTTCAAGTGCGTCCACTAGCTACCTTTCCCCCTAGAACGGAAAAACACCTGGTAAATGCCGAAGGCAATAGCTACGACAACAATACCTGCTGCTTCCCCCGCTACAAAGAACAACACGTTTTCCCGGTTAAATACGATACAAAGAACCGCCGCCCCAAAGAGCACTATCGACGAACCAACGACCGATAAAACCAGGATGCTTGAATACGACAGATTAGATGTTTCAGTAACCCCCTTGATGGCCTTCAGTCCCGCTACTAAGGGAAGAAATCCCACCAAGCCGGCAATAACACCCAAAACGAAAAACAAGGTTGCTCTCGCTCTTTCTATCCGTGTTTCAACGCAATAGTAAAACTATAGCGGATTATTGGCCCACCGCTACAAGAAACGTAAAAAAGACAACGATTATAGGACGAGTGGTGCTAATTAAACCTGGGTAATATTACTCATAGATGCGCAACTTGATACCCGACTCGCCCAGCAACTCCATCGAAAGTTCGTCGGGGTACGGGTTCTGGTAGACAATTTCGGTAATGCCCGCATTGATAAGCATCTTGGCGCACACCACGCAGGGCTGCGTATTTACATAAATAGTGGCGCCTGAAATGTCGGTGCCATAACGCGCCGCCTGAATAATGGCATTCTGTTCCGCATGAAGCCCACGGCAGATTTCGTGGCGCTGCCCACTGGGAATGCCCAGCTCTTGGCGCAAACAACCAGTTTCAGCACAGTGGCGCAAGCCCGTGGGCACGCCGTTGTAGCCCGTTGCCAAGATGCGCTTGTCCTTCACGATGACGCAACCCACCGCACGGCGTGTGCACGTGGTACGCGATGCAACCTGGTTGGCAAGGGTCATAAAATATTCGTCCCAGCTGGGGCGGTCGACGCCCAGAACGGGTGCAGCTTGTTCGGGCTGCTGGGCCTGCCTAGCCTGTTCGGGCTGTTCTGTTTGTTCGGCCTGCAAGGCTTCGTCTGTCATTTCTTCTCCTTGTAAAGCTCTGGATAGAGCGGATGAGCGTCCAAGATGCGCTGGGCGATGGCACGGACTTCGGCCACCACCGGTTCGTCTTCAGGGGTGGGCGTGAAGCCGCCGCCGTCCATAGAGCGGACAGTCTCTTCGCTGATTTGCATGAGCGCTTCGGCGATGGCCAGACCAATTTCAAAGAACTCGTCGGCAGTGATGCCGCGTGTGGTGCCTGCCGCTGTACCTACGCGAATGCCGCTGGTCACAAAGTGGCTGCGCGGGTCGTTGGGCACCGCATTCTTGTTGGCGGTAAAGCCCACGCGTTCAAGCAGGTGGCTTGCGTCGCGGCCCGAAATACCAGCTGCCGTCAGGTCGACCAGGCACAGATGGTTGTCGGTGCCGCCCGAAACCAGGCGCAGCCCGCCCTGGGCCAGGCCTTCGCCCAAACGGGCGCAGTTCGCCACCACGTCTTCGATGTATTCGCGGAATTCAGGCTGCAGGGCTTCCTGGAAAGCAACCGCTTTACCAGCGATAACATGCATAAGCGGGCCACCCTGGGTGCCCGGGAATACCGCGGAATCGATCTTGTGGGCCAACTCTTCATTGTTGGTAAGGATAAGACCGCCACGCGGACCGCGCAGGGTTTTGTGCGTAGTGGTCGTGACGATGTCGGCATGAGGCACAGGCGATGGGTGTGCACCACCAGCCACCAGGCCTGCGATATGGGCCATGTCGACCATGAGGAAGGCGCCCACTTCATGCGCTATTTCAGCCATGCGTTCAAAGTCGATAATGCGCGGGTAGGCCGAAGCGCCCGCCACAATAACATGGGGCTTCACTTCACGCGCCTGCGCGGCAATGGCTTCGTAGTCCAGGCGTTCGTCTTCACCCAAGCCATAGGCGAAGGACTGATACACCCTACCCGAAAAGTTCATGGGTGTGCCATGCGTTAAATGGCCGCCATTGTTCAGGTCCATGCCCAGGATGCGGTCGCCCGGTTTAAGGATGGCCGCGTAGGCACATTCATTGGCCTGGGCACCCGCATGGGGTTGCACGTTGGCAAACTTAGCACCGAAAAGCTTCTTAGCGCGTTCAATGGCCAGGCGCTCCACTTTGTCGACTTCTTCGCAGCCACCGTAGTAGCGCTTGCCGGGGTAGCCTTCGGCGTACTTATTAGTAAGGACGGTCCCCACGGCTTGCATGACGGCAGGGCTCGTAAAGTTTTCCGATGCGATGAGTTCGATAGTGTTGCGCTGACGCGCCAGTTCGCCCCACAGAACTTCTGCGATTTCAGGATCGGTTTTTTCGACGTACTTCAGAGGCATGTTTACTCCAAATCTTTCTGACCTCAAATACTAATAATAGTCGCCTATTCCAGCTCCATTATTTTGCTTACCCTGCATTCGTGGCGCCCGCCACCAAATTCGGTATTGAGGAAGGTGTCCAGAATAGCCTTGTTTGTTTCCAGGTCTACAAAGCGGCCTGAGACGGTAACTACATTTGCATTGTTGTGCTCGCGCGCAAGCTGGGCAAATTCAGGAGTGATTACATTGGCCGCGCGAATGCCGTCAACCTTATTTGCCGCTATGGCCATGCCAATACCGGTGCCACACACGAGCACGCCAAAGTCGGCTTCGCCAGCCGCCACGGCTTCGGAAACGGTTTTAGCAAAGTCGGGATAGTCCACGCGTTCTTCGGAAAAACAACCCTTGTCATGAACGGTAAACCCCTGTTCAATTAGGTAGTTTTTTAAGAGCTCCTTCTGTTCAAAGCCGGCGTGGTCGGCCCCCATGGCAATATTCATAGCTTCCCTTTCTGCATGGAACACTTTTTGAAAATGCTCCATATGCGCGCTTGCAGAATAGCTTATTCTTTATTGCTTTTTGTCCGCGAAATGCAATCCGCCCAGCCAGCGAGCAATTCACGGCGCCTTGCGGTTTCCATAGTAGGCGAAAACTCCGCTTCAATGGCATGAAGTTTGCGAATTTGTTCGATGTCTTCCCAAAAGCCACAAAATAGGCCAGCCAAATATGCCGCGCCAAATGCCGTTGCTTCCACATTGGCGGGGCGCTCGATGGTGCTGTCCAAAATGTCGGCTTGGAACTGCATGAGGAAATTGTTCTTGCACGCCCCACCGTCGACCGCCAGGGTTTCAAGGTGCTGGCCGCAGTCGTCTTCCATGGCAGCCACTAAGTCGGCCACCTGGAAGGCCAAAGCTTCCAGGCAGGCGCGCACCACATGAGCGCGCCCCGCACCACGCGTCAGGCCATAAATGGCACCACGCGCGCTTGCGTCCCAATAGGGTGCGCCCAAACCAGTAAAGGCAGGCACCACATAAACGCCCGCTGAGTCGGGCACACTCGTTGCCAAGGCTTCGGTTTCAGAAGCAGATTCAATAAGATGCAATTCGTCGCGCAACCACTGGATAAGAGCGCCCGCCATAAACACACTGCCTTCGAGGGCATATTCAAGGGCGGGGGTATTCGGCGCACTCGCAGCAATGGTGGTAACCAGATTGTTGCGGCTCGCGATAGCTTGCTCGCCCGTATGCATGAGCAGGAAGCAGCCCGTGCCATAGGTATTCTTCGCTTCGCCTGGATGCGTGGCCAAATGGCCAAAGAGCGCTGCCTGCTGGTCGCCCGCTACCCCGCAAATGGGAATGTTGGCAGGAATGCTTTCGAAAATGCTTTGCTGAGCCGCCGCAATCGAACAGGGGCAGCCTTCGCTTAAGGCAAGCGCAGGAATGCTAATGGCCGTTTTGCCAAAGTCGGCGGCACTCGGGCGCACGTCGGGCAACATGGACAGAGGCACGTCAAAGAGATTGCAGAGCCATTCGTCCCATACGCCTGCATGGATGTCAAAAA
The DNA here is from genome assembly GCA_902768975.1 of uncultured Coriobacteriaceae bacterium. GTDB lineage: Bacteria > Actinomycetota > Coriobacteriia > Coriobacteriales > Eggerthellaceae > CACXMZ01. Next base: position 138,160 of record CACXMZ010000004.1, on the reverse strand, counting down.
GCATGGTGCGGCTTGCGTTGGTATGGTCGGTCGCATGCACCGCCCCGCCCGTTAAGTTGTAGATAAGCCAGGTGTCTACCGTGCCGAAACGAGCGAAACCTGCGTCGGCTGCTTCACGTGCACCTTCCACGTTGTCCAAAATCCACTTGATCTTGCTCGCCGAAAAATAGGCGTCGGGCACCAGGCCTGTAGTTGCAATAATGCGCCCATGCACGTCGGGTGCACTACAGAGTTCTTCGACAATGGAAGCCGTGCGGCGGCACTGCCACACAATGGCATTGCCAAAGGGCAAGCCCGTGCGCGCGTCCCACACCACGGTGGTTTCGCGCTGGTTGGTAATACCGAGCGCCGCTACGTCCTGGGCGCCTATGCCCTGCTCGTCCATGAGCTGGCGTAGCACGCCAATCTGTGAACCCAAAATATCGAAGGGGTCGTGCTCCACCCAACCAGGCTGGGGAAAATGCTGCTCAAAAGCCTGTTGGGCCACGCCTTGCACTTCGCCTTGCGCATTTATAAGAAGTGCGCGGCTGCTTGTTGTACCCTGGTCAAGCGCGATAACAAACTTCGACATTATTCCTCCTGGACTTTCTTTTACGTGACATCTCTTGCTTGCCTTACGCGCACCTTGCTGAGCGTGCCTCATCGAGGCGCCCCGCTGTGCCGATGCGCTACTTCCCCACTACTTCGTCGAGCCACATAAGCACGTCGGCATAGACTTTTTCGTGTTCAGGCTCTTTCAATATTTCATGGCGCATGCCAGGGTAAATTTTGATAGTTGGCAGCGTATCCGAATTCTTAGCGTAACGTTCAGCGGCTGCCATGACACCTTTTGCGTTGGGCCCGCCCACGGGGTCTTCTTCGCCAGAAATAAAAAGCACGGGTAAGCCACTCGGGGCATGCTGGGCGCAACTGGTTGAACACGCTTCGGCCGTTAAGTCCATAAGCGAAGCGTATCCACCCACGGTAAATGCCACCCCGCAAAGGGGATCGTTAATGTACGCATCCACCTGCGCAGGGTCAGTGTTAAGCCAATCGAAATTCGTACGTGCCAGCGGAATAGCTTTTCCGTACTTGCCGTCGCTTAAGCTGGTAATGAACGGGCTATAGGAATCGAGGCCATTCTTTGCCGCCATGCGCCGCGCCAGAAAACCACCAAAACGCGAAGCAGCCACAGGAACGTCACCCGTTCCACAAATGATGGCGCCCGCAAGCCCTTTGCCATAACGTGCCAGATAACAACGCGCGGCAAAGCTTCCCATGGAATGACCAAACAAAATGTAGGGCGTGCTTTCAGGGAATTGGGCGGAAAACTGCATACGCAAGGCATGCATGTCGTTAAGCATAATACTCGCACCATTAAGCGGCAGGTGCGAAAGCGATACTTCGTCCGAAACGCTCTGCCCGTGGCCAATATGGTCGTTGCCGCATACCGCAAAACCATTGCCAACCAGGAAGCGAGCGAAGTCGTCATAGCGGCCAATGTATTCTTCCATGCCATGCGCTAACTGCACAATACCCCGCGGCTTCTGGGCCGCTTCATTTTCGGGCAACCAGGCAATCGCATGGATAGGCGTCTTACCATCTGCCGAAGTAAAGGTGAATTCTTCGCGTGTTGTATCAGTCATATATGTCTCCTGCTCGCAATTGGTAGCGCTTCACTTCACTATTATAGTGTGAAAAATGCTCGCATTATTCACGATAGAATGCAGTTCAGAGCCGCCTATACACCCCATATACCGTTACAGAACAACGCTCCCTTGACGAAGTATGACAGGGGTGGCACCCAGGCAGTCGACGACGGTTGAAGCTTCACCCGTGGGCATACTGCCGTCGTCGAACACGCAGTCAACAATTTGCATGAGCTTGGGGTTCACTTCGCTCAGTTTCGCCGGTGCTTCTTCACCCGAAAGGTTGGCAGAGCTTGCCGCCAAGGGGCCCACCTGGCGGATTATTTCCAGGCAGGACATATGCGCTGGCATACGCAGAGCAATGCTGCCGTCGGGCGCCTGGAATGCAGCAGGAACTTCAGCGGAAGCGCGCACCACCAAGGTGAGTGCCCCTGGCCAAAATGCATGGGCTAGGTTACGCGCGTAGTCGGGCACGTTGGCGCCGTAGACATCGAGGGCGTCCACACCACCCACAAGCCAGGCCACGGGCTTGTCTGCCGTACGCTCTTTCGCAGCAAATATGGCCTGGGGGTTTTGCGCGTAGGCAGCAGCCACGCCAATGCCCACCACCGTGTCGGTTGGGAAAATGGCACACTGCCCCGCCTTAAGCGCAGCAGCAAGCTGCCTTATATCCCCCGTCGTTTCCATGCCCGTGGCTATTGCTTTTCCGACCTAAACCTGCAAGCACCAATTGTTTACGAAGCAAGCTTCATAAACAGCCAGTCAATAATGAATTCTTCAACGTCAAACTTGATGTCGTCGTAGTTATGGATCTCGTGGCGATAACCCGAATACAGCTTCGTCAGCACGTCGTGGCCGGTGTCGTGCAGCCAGTTGGCACACAGATACACGCCCTCGCCGAAACTGCCTACAGGGTCCTGGTCGCCAGCAATCAGCAAAACAGGTAGGCTGGTCGGCACCTTCTTGGCCCAATCTTCGCCTTCAATGCACAGTATCATGTCGATAAAATCACGCAGCGAAATATTGTGAACGGGGTGCGTAAAGGCATCGAAGGGATCTTCGGCGTGGTCCTTCTGTACGTAGGGGTCGTGGCAAATCCATTCGTTGCCCAGGGTCGCGCCTTCTTCGCAACGGCTAAACATCCAACCCATGAGTTCACCCACAAAGGATGGATCGGAATCGTGGGCCCCGCCCGCTTCGCAGACGGCGTCGATCTTGGGACGCACCACGTCGGTCTGGTTAAAAATGCCCAGCGTGCCACAATAGATGGCGCCCGTTAATTCGTCGCCGTACTTCGCGGAAAAATCGCGGGCGATCATAGAACCCATGGAATGCCCAAACATGAAGTACGGCAAATCGGGATACAACTTACATACTTCATCCTTGAACAGCTTTTCGTCTTCCATCATGGTGTGCGGACCAGCGTCGCCCCAGTCGCCCCAGGTGTCGTTCAAGATTGCGGTTGCACCATGGCCCACATGGTCGTTTGCGGCTACGATAAAACCAGCGTCCATGAGCGCCACAATCATGTGGAAGTAACGGCGCGAATGTTCGCCGAAGCCGTGCACCAGCTGCACCACCCCTTCGGGTTCGCAGGCAGGAACATACACCCAGCCCACTACCGTGTCGCGATTATTGGACGAAGGAAACTTGATCTCGTGCAGCATGGCAACTCCTTTCGGCGAACGTGCAAACGCAGGGCACACACACCTGCAAAAAATGGGTTTAACCCTTGCGGTTATTATACGCCCGCCACGGGCACAGGAAGCGCTAAAAGAAAGATGAAATCTTGGCTGCTATAAGGCAAAGAGCATGCGCGCCAAGGGCGCCGGGCGGCCACCGCTAAAGCGGCTTGTCCGAAAGCACATGGTGGACTTCGCCCGCACCTAATTCGAGCACACGTATTTCGTCGCCCACGCGCACTAAACCTGGTTCAACCACCCATGCAAAAATACCTTCACGTGGGAAGATGCAGTCACCCGCCAAGTAATATATGGCGCAGCGCGTGTGGCACACCTTGCCAATCTGCGACACCTCAACTTTTGCGGTGCCCACCTGTAGCAAGGTACCCAGTGGCATGTCCTTTACATTAATACCCGAAGTCGTAATGTTTTCGGCGAAGTCACCAAAGCCAACGTCGAGCCCGTGCTCACGTGCCACATTGATGGATTCCTCCGCAAGAAAGGACACCTGCCGGTGCCAGTCGCCTGCGTGGGCGTCTTCGGAAACACCGTGGTCGGCAAGCAATACGATAGTCCCCGACTCTGCAGGGGTTTTACGCATGCCTTTCTTGGGGGAAATGTTTACAGAAACCACCGCACCCACGCTTCCCTGTACAGGTGCAGGCCCTTGGTCGGAAACCATGAGGGGGTTGTCAATTCCTAGGTCTTCGGCCAAGGCCTTGGCGACCTTGTTTTCATTGGCGTTTTGCTTGATTTTCGCGCAGTTGGCGTTTGTGTGGTCGCTGGTCATCCTGTACACCTTTTCTCTAGGGCGACGCAACGGCAGCCACCCCGAAGCGCCCGGTGCAAGGACATAAACCCGCGCTCCGCTGCACTACGGACGGCCAAGCTTTAGCCACGCGGGAAACTTTGGCTACGAACAGTATAGCAGGAGCGCTTCGATGGTTTGCTCGAAGTCCGCGAAGTCCGAGCCGATAAGGGTGACGGGCTCCCCCGCATTGCGAAAGCGCTCAAGGTAGTCGTGGTTGTCCTGCTTCAGGCTTTCGATAGTGCAGTCCGAATCGTCAAGCCGACTTTCAATGCAGGAAGCATGCTTCTTGATGTCGGCGAAGTGCGCGTCGTTATAGTCATCGGTCATCGCAAGGCAAATGAAACGGATTGAGCCCAAGTACTGCTCGCTAAAATCCTGCCGCCAGTCTGCGGGAACATAGCAGCCTTCCACGATAAGGTTCTGCTGGTTTTCAATGGCCGTCTTAATAATTTCGCACACGATGGGCCACAGGTATTCCGTGAGCGCATCGTCGTCTTCGGGCGTGAGGGCCGTGTTGCCACTGCGAATGAGCCCCATCTTCACATGGTCGATGGAAAGGTACGGATAATGGTAGCGCTCGAGCAACCGCTGCGCCAACAAGGTCTTCCCTGTATGCGATGCCCCTGTTATAAGAATGACCATGCGGCAGTCCCCGGTTTCACCCGATACATACAGTTAGGCCGTTGCGTGCATACGCACTTCGTCTGCCTTATCCGTAATCCAAGTATTTAAAATTGCCCGACGTGTGATGTTGCGACGTTTTGCTTCCTGGTCGGCTGTAGTAATGGCCCATTCTGGAAGTGAAAGAAGAACATCACGAGGAGTTGCATCTTCTACAGTGACAGCATCATAATCAAGGTAATCATCCAGATCTTCGCCAGCATCAAAGCGTGTATCAAACTCCTCGCTAGTGATTCGTTTTGTCATTGTAGAGACTCCTCCCTTTCTCAGTAGCCTTCCGAGCTGAAATAAGCCTTCTTTTGCCGTTGCGCTCTGTCCAAATAACGGCGTAGATTGCACCTTCAATCGCACCGAGTGTTTTAGTTCGTTTTTCCCCTTCAACATTTTTTGCTGAAATGTTTACTACAACACCATTCCAAACCTCAGTTGCTTCATCGAGAGTAACGCCATGTTTTGCAAAGTTAACGCCGTTTTTCCTAGCGTCATACTCTATTTCCACGTCTAACCCCCTCTATTATATATTATATTTATATAAATACGATATTATTTAATCCAAGAAATTCAACACCAACGACACCATTGCTTCTTTTTCATCGGGACGCGATTCTGCAATCATAATTGTGAGCGCAACCAGGGTCGCGTCCGCCAGACGTTTTTGGTTTCCAATAAACAAGGCATTATTACGGTCGAGGAAGTAGAGAAACATGCCTGCACCAATGCGCTTGTTCCCATCCGAAAAGCTATGGTTTTTTACAATGAAATAGAGTAGATTAGCGGCCTTTTCTTCAACCGAAGGATACAGCTCTATTCCGTCAAACCCGGCATAGACAGCCGCGATACTGCTCCTGAAGGAATCGTCCTTTTCGTTGCCAAACAGTTCGCTTGTGTTCATAAAACGCATGCCGTCAATGAATGTGCGGCACTCTTCGTAGGTAAGCACATGGATGTCCGCTGTGCCTTTCGGCTTGGGCAGTTCCTTGCGGTCGTATTCATCGAGCAGGGTGAACGCCCGAGTGTAGCTTTCGACAACATCGAGGATCTGCCCAGACTGCAAGTCGCCTTCAAGGCGCTTCATTACCTGCGCAACCATGCCAAGTTGCTGCAAACGCTTTTGGTTTTCTGTATGTCCTTCAATGATGTGTTGACGAAGAACTTGCGTTGCCCAACGACGGAATTCCACACCACGCTGTGACTTCACGCGATAACCTACGGACAAAACTACATCGAGTCCATAGTGGTCTGTTCTATACGTTTTCCCATCGGCAGCAGTTATCGCAAAATTTGCGACAACTCGATTTTTGGCACCCTCAAGTTCTTCGTTGAGTGCATTATTCACATGCTTCCCAATAGTTTTTACATCGCGATCATATAGCTCTGACATTTGATTGCGTGTGAGCCAGATTTCACTTTCCCCATAATCGATGCTTACTGGAAGTGATACTTCCCCATCCTGCGAGTTGAATAATACGAGTTCGTTGTTCATAACAACCCCTTTCTAGATATGCGTGTAGCAAGACAAAAGCACTTTGCCAATGCCAAATGAACACGCTTGAATAAAAGTGGCTGTCCCTCTGTGCCAGAGCCGCGTAATGGGAACTTCGCACGTGGGAAGAGAGGTTAGGAGCGGGTTACCCCAGCCAGGAATCCCAATATCTGAATTATAACACAATAATCGAACATTTATTCGCAAAAAAGTGAAAAATGCGGCATAGAGCGCTCCTTATAACATACTTGCACGAATTTTTTCCTACAAAGCCAGGCTATAGCGCTAATTAATCTGCAGTAGACCCTGGTAGAAAGCACCAGAAACGCCTAGCGCAATCCTTTGAACATTAAATTAAATAGCGCGGCGCCGAGGGTGGCGCCAGCGGTGTCGGTAAGCCAGTCGAACACGTCGCAATAGCGGCCTTCGACATAGGTCTGGTGGATTTCGTCAGTTACACCATAGGCGCTTGCACACACGATGGCTACCACCAGCGCGCGGCTAAGCGGCATATGGCTGCGCAAGGCATTTACGAGCAAAGCACCCAGCAGCAGATACTCGCAAAAATGCGCGATGGTACTGGCAGGGTCACCGGCAATGCCAAAAGATGAAAACAGCCAAGAATTCAACATGTGCTTCATCTGCGAAAGGATGCCCGTATTCAGCTCCCCTGCGGTACGCGAACTCATATAGAAGATGAAGGCCGCCATCGCTGCCACCAATACCCAGCGCAGGGCGACACGACCAGGTGAAGCTGTTGGTGTGATGTCTGGGGTTTCTTCAGCCCCTGCTAAAGCAGTATACACACCACGAGGTTCCACGAATGATTTGTCACTTTCTTTCAATCGTATGTTCCTATGCACGCAGAAGTTTTTTGGCTTGTTTGTAGTTGGGCAGGCAGGATTCAACGAGCGCCCAAAATTGTTTGTTGTGTCCGCCCACCCGCAGGTGACACAACTCGTGCACAACCACGTATTCCAGGCATTCGGGCGGATAAAGCGCCAGGCGCGTATTAATGCAAATGCGCCCCGTTGAAGGTGTGCAACTTCCCCACCGGCTTTTCATATTGCGGTACGCAAGCTTGCCCACCCGCACGCCCAACACGGGCTCCCACTTTTCAATGAGGGGTGGCACGAAGGCAGAAATAAGCTGCTTCCATTCACGCTTTTCTTCTTCGCTCGCGTATTCAGCTGCCATCAGTCGTTCGTAAGCCATCTATTCAGCTTTCGTACATTCGGAAACCAAAGCAGCGGCAACGCGAAGGCCATCGCAAGCCGCCGACATAATGCCACCCGCATAACCCGCACCTTCGCCTACCGGGTAGATACCGCAACCTTCTTCGCGGGGCGTAGCGCTAGCGGCAGCATTCCCATCCATGGCTTCAAGCCAGGCTTGGCAGTTGTCGTTGCGTGCAACGCGCACGGGTGAAGAACTACGGGTTTCAGGGCCAAGGAGCATGGCTTCGGAGTTAGCAAAACCAGCGAGCTTACGGTCGAACAGCGGAAGCGCTTCGCATATGGCGTCGCAAACAAAGGCCGGAAGGATTTCGCGGAAATCGCAGAAAACCGTACCTCGCGCGCAGGACGTTTCAGGCAAGTCCGCAGCAGTACTGTTATGCCCAAGAAAACTGCCGACGGTTTGCGCAGGAACCTGGTAGGCTTCGCCGCCCGCCGCACGCGCTACCTGGTAGGCACGCTGCTCGATTTCCTGTTGAAAGCGCACGCCCGCCAGCGGGTCGGTACTTGCAAAGTCTTCGGGCCCAACGCCTACAAGCACGGCCGCGTTGGCAAACTTCCCGTCGCGCGCAAAGGGGCTCATGCCATTAGTGGTAATGCGACCTTCTTCGCTCGCTGCGCATACCACTTCGCCACCAGGGCACATGCAAAAAGTGTATACGCCCCTGCCGGCAAGCCCATGGGCCGCCAGCTTGTAACTTGCCGCGCCCAAGGCAGTGTGCTCGGCGGCACTTCCCCACTGCGCCTGATTGACAAGCGCCTGAGGGTGTTCAATGCGCACGCCCACTGAAAAGGGCTTTTGTTCCAGGTGAAGGCCATGCTCTTGCAACAGTTCAAAGGTATCGCGCGCGGAATGGCCGCAAGCCAACACCAACTGGGAGCAAGGGATCCAGCGTGACTCAGATGCTCCATTTCGAGCGCCCGCCTGATTCGTCCCCGGAATATCCTCATCTAAGGGAAGAGTTTCGACCAGTTCAATTTCACACAGCTTGCCACCTTCGAAACGCAGGTCGGAAAGCTGTGTGTTGAAAAGCACGTCCCCGCCACGTTCGATGACTTCATTGCGCATGGCCACCACGACCGCGGGCAGCCTGTCGCTTCCAATATGGGGTTGTGCATCCCACAAGATTTCCTGCGGAGCACCCGCTTCGGCAAACCAGTGCAGCACGTGCGCGGTGTATTGGTTGTTCGTATTGGTGGTCAACTTACCGTCGGAAAACGTGCCGGCGCCACCTTCGCCAAACTGAATATTCGAATTCGTGTTGAGCTGCCCCGTTTCGTTGAAGTGGGCAACACTGGCCGCGCGCTCAACCACATTGCCGCCGCGCTCGACCACGATGGGGCGCATACCCGCCCGCGCTAAGTACAAGGCTGCGAACAAACCAGCGGGGCCGGTGCCTACCACCACGGGGCGGGAAGTTTCGCCTTCATGCTGGGCGGTGTTTACCAGAGGGATTTTCAAAGGCTCATACGGTTTATACGCCGCAACACCACGGGCGATAAGATCCGCTTCGCGTTCTGCATTCGCAAGTTCAACTGCCGCATTAACGACGAAGTGCACCTGGGACTTGCGACGCGCGTCCACGCTACGCCGCAGCACCTGTACCGCACTGATTTCACCAGAAGGAATACCCAGGGCCTGCGCGGCCGCTTCGATAAGCGGGCCTTCCGTAATAGCTTCCCCACCACGACAAGCCGCTTCGGCGTCGAGCGGCATATGGATACCCGTTGCCTTAAGCATGCTTTGCCTGCTGTCTTGCGAAGTGGCGTGTTTTTGCTTGCCCCATTTTTATTCCGTCCCCAAACGAGACAAGGCGGCAGCGTGGCCGGCAAGCATGCCACTTGCCCACGCCCAATGCAGGTTATAGCCGCCACAGGGGCCGTCCACGTCAAGCGCTTCGCCCACCACAAAAAGCCCCGACAGTTCCAGCACTTGCATGGTCGCGGCGCTAAGCTGTTCAGGGGCAAAACCGCCACGCTGCACCTGGCACACATCGGCGGGGCCAATGCCCGCCACTTCGAAGCCGCACAGGCACAGCATCTGGAAAAGCTCTTCGGCATTGGCCACGTCCTGCGCGTTCAAACCCGCGCGTTTAAGCAAGACATCGGCCACGCGAGGCAGTACCAAGCCGCGCATAAACTGTTCGTACGTAGGTGCTTGCCCCAGATGCTCTGCAAGCCCTGCAAAGCGCGAATCGATATAGATGCGTGAATGGTCGAAGTCACCCATTTGCAGGAAGTTAATCTGCACCGTGTCGCCTGGCTGAGCAAGTCGCGAAAGATTGAACACACAAATACCCGACACCCCATAGGGGCGGAACAGCAACTCACCTGTTTCAGCGCGCACAAGCGCAAGTGTGTTGCCCCCCGGGCTTTCTTCGCGGAACAAGGACACGCAGCAACGCACACGAATATTGTCGAGCTCACGGGTGAAAGCTTGGTCGGCTTCCGCCACCGCCAAGGGGCCAAGCGTGGGCTGCACAGGGTTCATGATTGGGCTAGAAAGCGGGCCCGCAAAATCAATGCGCTCCACTGCTGCCCCACCAGCCGCCACAATTACAGCCCCTGCGCGCCAAAACTGCCCGTCTGCCAGGCGCAGGGTGAAGGGCTTGCCTGCTTCCGTAGGTGCCTCCACGGCGGCGACGCGCGCTTCACACACTTCTTCCACGCCAAGGCGCGCCGCTTCCGCGCGCAACACATCGAGCACCGTGCTCGCCTTGTTGGACAAGGGGTAACGACGACCGTCTTCTTCCTGGCGCCATTCAAGCCCCAGGTCTTCAAAGAAGGCAAGGACGGGGTCGTTAAAGTCTGGTTCGGGGAATGTGGCATTAAGCGCACTGAGGGCGGCACGCACAAAGTCGGCATTGCGATAGTCAACCAACGCCGGGCCTTCAGCAATATGCTGGTTCGAAAAGTTGCAGCGCCCGTTACCCGTTTTCAGGATGGAGCGCCCCACGCGGTCGCTGGCCTCCAGCACCACCACGCGCAGCGACTTGCCCGCAGTGTGCGCCGTCTGCGCGGCAACAATGGCCGCTGTCAAGCCAGCCGCACCACCACCGACAATAGCAATGTCACACGTCGTATTCATGCTTCAGTATTATAGAGAAACATACAGGCGAACGGGGGGAAGCGTAGGTAGTCGAAGTGGCCAAGGCTGGTTCGACGCTCGTTAGATCGTTGAAGCCCACAAAAAAAGGGCGCCGTTCCCGACGCCCTAACAACGTATGACTTGAAAGTCTTACAGGTTCGCGACCCAAAGACCATGAAGGTTGCAGTATTCATACACTGCCACGGCTTCGTCGCCTTCGGCAACCGCAAAGCTTGCCTTCGGGGCATCTTCAGCGGTAAGTTCGGCAACCTGGAAGCCCTTCTTGGTTTCCAGCACGATCATGGTGATCAGATGTTCTTCGGTCATGGGGTGCTCAACTTCGCCCACGACAACGTCGACTTTGGCGCCATCAACAGCAACCACAGGCACGTGCTTTTCAGTAGCAGCGTCGGTGGTGTTGGCCGTCAGTTCGACCATCTTTTCGCCGCAGCACATGAGCGGCACCTTCTTGTCGTACACCTTAACTGCCACGTTGCCACAATGTTCGCACTTATAAAACTTCAACATAGGATTCTCCTTCTCTTTCAGGCGCCCCGTTCGTGCGCCCCTTTTACGTAAACTGACACCTACAGTATGGCTCTATGATACGGTTTTGTCGGTAACTTCGACACCTTGCTGGGGCAATTTCGCATGATTCGCCCATACAAGCACCGCAATACCACACAACACGAGCGGCACCGAAAGCACCTGACCCATGGTTAGCCAGCCGCCCGCCAGGTAGCCAATGTGCGCGTCAGGTTGGCGCACAAATTCAATGAGGAAGCGGAAAATGCCATAAAGCAGCAAGAAAGTTCCCAGAAAGGTGCCACGTGGACGCGCAGGAACCTTGCGCGAAAGGGCGTAGAGCACCACAAAGAGCACGATGCCTTCCAGGAATGCTTCGTAGAGCTGCGTGGGATGGCGCGGTACGTCGCCGGCAAAGCCGCCGAAGACCACACCCCAGGGCAGGCTGGTTTCCGCGCCCCATAATTCGCCGTTAACAAAGTTGGCGCAACGACCAAAGAACAAACCGATGGGCGCGCCAATAACCACCAAGTCGGCTATGGTCACGAAGGGCATCTTCAGTTGGCGGGCTGCAATAAAGCCACCGAGTGTGGCGCCAATCAGCCCCCCATGGAAGCTCATGCCACCTTCGTTAAACATAAGAATTTTGCTCGGGTTCTGCAGGTAGTAGTCGCCACCATAAAACAGCACATAGCCCAAGCGCGCGCCCAAAATGACACCAATGATTATCCACATAATGATGGTCGAAACCTGGTCGACACCCACCTTGATGCGCCAATGCTTAGCCACGCGATACATGGTGACGGCCGTAAAAAGAAAACCAAGCACGTAGGCAATGCCGTACCAGCGCACCGAAAAGGGGCCCACCGAAAAGGCCACCGGGTCGAGACTATGAAAAAGGTCATTTAGCATAACGAAAAGGTATTGTAGCGCACCTGAATGTTTAAGGGGTGCCCGCGCGCACCTGTGCAGGTACGGCTTCATAGCTTATGCGCATCTGCAGGAAGCATCTGTGAGGAACTTGTAATAAAACGTAAACGTGCGCTGTGGTAGAATGGCGCTGCAAAGCGAAATCCAAACGGAGGAGAAAACCATGGTAGATAAGGAACAAGTAGCAAGCGTTCTGGAGCTTATCCGCCCGAGTCTGCAGGCCGACGGTGGCGACGTTGCGCTCGTCGACGTTAATGACGAAGGCGTCGTAAGCGTGGAACTGCAGGGTGCCTGCAAGGGTTGCCCCATGAGCCAGATGACGCTGGCCCACGGCGTAGAGCGCATCCTGAAGGAACGCGTACCTGGCGTTACGAGCGTAGTGCCCGTACAGTAAGGTATTCCGCCGTTTCCCGAACGGCAGAATTATTGCGCTGCGAAGGGTTTTAAGAGGCATCTTTGCATGCCCTCTTAAAGCCCTTTTTGTTCACTTGAGCAAGAAAGATTACTGCTATGAAATGTTGGGAAGAACGCGGCTGCGACGAAGAGTGGCAGACGCGCTGTCCACACAATACCCCAGGTGAATACTGCCCTGCAGACTGCTATAACACGCACTGCACCCGCCCAACCTACGAACGCGTCGAACCGCTCGATGCTCTCATGAACCCCGACGTCGACCGCAGTGCCACGGTCAAAGAAAACTGCTGGTTCTGCCGCTTCTTCCTCGAGAACGGTCCTAGGCTATAAAGGGTTTCGCTGTTCGGCAGAACAGCGAAATTAATTAGTAGGGATCCAATCCTTGCCGACAATGACGAGGATGTCTTCGTCGAATTCGTAGAACAGGCCAGCTTCAACCGTACGCCCATTCCCTAGGATAGACAGAATATCTTCAGCCGTTGGCTTGTACAAGTCGCTCTTGTACACAACGAGCGTTTCATCGTAGACATAGTTGTCGGCATTGCCCTTTTCGGGCACCTGGTAGCCCGCCGCTTCAAGCACGGCAGCAACGTCCGCAGCACCACCCACGATGCCTGCACCATTCTTCACGCTTACGCGCACAATGTTGGGCGTCAAGCCAGAAATCGTAGCCGCTTCGTCAGGATTACGGCCTTCCTTCACCGCTTCCATCATATTGTCGAAGGGCGCGCGGTTCACGCTATAGAAGGTGCCGTCGGGGTCGACTGAAATCTGTCCTGGCACGATGCCAGAATAGAAGGTAATGCCATTGCCCGATCCAAATGATTTAACAAGCTGCCACAATTCGTCGAAGGACATGGTGGTTTTCACGTTTTTAGCCACCGCATCAAGCGACGTCATCTTGCCGAAGCGCGACTTCGATAAGAGCTGCTGCAGCAAGGCTTCTATCACCTGCGCCTGCACCTGAGCCCGCGTGTCGAGCGGCGTGGTGTAGTTATCGCAACGCACGAGGGTGAGCGCCTGTTGGCCGTCTAGGTGCTGCACGCCCGCAGGAATGTAAATGGAGCCAGTGTCGGGGTCGTCGGCTTCTAGGGCAAGGTCCACCGTTACGCCGCCCATCTTGTCCACGATGTCCACAAAGCCCGCATCGTCGAGCAGGACGACATGCGAAAGCTCTACCCCGCAGAGGTTTTCAACCTGGGTAACCAATTCCGCATTGCCACCCAGCAACTGCGCGTAGGACAAGACGTGGTATTCGTCGTCCGACATGGTCATTTCGATATTGTGGGGCAGGTTAACAAGCGTGATGGCTTGATTCGTTTCGTCAACACGCGCCAGAGTAAGCAGATGCGGTCCGTCGTCTTCACGCATGCTGTCGTTGAAAGCCCCCGCAATCAAAACAAAATAGGGGTCGCCTTTTTCTTCAGGCGCCGAAAGCACTTCGGAAAGTGCCGCGTCGTTTAAGTGCATTTTACCGTCGACCTGGGCTTTGAATACCAGCCAGGTAACGCCCAGGGCCACACCAATAAGTGCCGCAATAACCAGCACTGCCAAAATAATGGTGCGCACCTTTTCTTTGGTTTGGCTACGCCAGGTGAAACCCTTCTGGCGCGCGCGATGAGCATAGGCCGACCTGCTTTCACGCGAAGATGTCTGCGGTACCACATGACTAATTTCGCCCGTGCGTGAAGCCGCACGCGCTTTCAGGTTTACGCTGTTGTGCTTTACGGAATTGCGCGACGAACGATTAACATGTGTGCCCACCGCGGCCTGCTCAACTCTGCGGGAGCGGCGCGATGTTGCTCTGCGACGTGGGCCTGGCATGACAGCCCCTAACGCGCACTGAGCGACTCAATCGTGGCGCGCTCGATATTGGCGCCCAGGGAACGTAACTTGCCCACGTAGTCTTCATAGCCACGATCGATATGTTCGATGTGACGCACGATGGTTTCGCCTTCGGCCGCCAAGCCCGCCAGCACCAGTGCAGCACCAGCACGCAGGTCGGTCGACTCCACGGGCGCGCCCTGGAGGTGGTCGACGCCCGTAACGACGGCATGATGTTCGTCGATTTGCACGTCGGCACCCATACGGCATATTTCAGCCGCAAACATGAAGCGATTTTCAAACACGTTTTCCGTGATGATGGAACTACCCTGGGCAAGTGACGCCAGCAGCATGAACTGAGCCTGCAAGTCCGTCGGGAAACCGGGGTGCGGAAGCGTTTGAATGTCGGCCGCACGCAGGGGCTGGGTGCGCGAAACCGTAATGGAGTCATCGCCCATTTCCACCGTGCAACCGAATGCTTCCAGCTTGGTAAGGGCCATGCGCAAGAAGCTGGGGTTGATGCCCTGAACCGTCACGGGGCCGCCCAAAAGCGCCCCGCCCACCAGGAAGGTGCCCGCTTCGATGCGGTCGCCCACGCAGCGATGGGTGCATGGGTGCATGCTTGCGAGCGGCACCCCTTCAATGGTAATGGTAGACGTGCCTGCGCCCGTGATGTGCGCGCCCATGGCATTGAGCATATTGGCAAGGTCTTCGATTTCGGGTTCGCGCGCAGCGTTGTCGATAACAGTCGTACCTTCGGCCACGCAAGCAGCCATCATGGTGTTTTCCGTAGCACCCACGCTGGGGAAATCGAGCAAGATGTTGCCGCCGTGTAGGCCATTGGGCGTAGTGGCAACCAGGTTACCGTGGTCGACGGCGAATTCAACGCCCAACACCTGCATGCCCACTAAGTGCATGTCGATGTTGCGCGCGCCAATCTGGCAGCCACCTGGCATGGCAACACGCGCCTGGCCAAAACGGCCTACCAGCGGGCCTAAAACCGAAATGCTTGCCCGCATCTTGGTTACCAGTTCGTAGGGCGTTTCAAAGCTTTCAACCGAAGACGTGTCTATATGCAGCGAGTGCTCGTCGCGCTGGACGTGGGCGCCCAGGCGTTCGAGCACTTCGCTCATAATGTCGATGTCGGAAATCTTGGGGATGTTTTCGAGCGTGGTTTCGCCCTGCCCCAAAATGGCTGCAGCAATCAGCTTGAGTGCGGAATTCTTCGCACCCGCAACCTGCACCGTGCCTTTCAGCTCGTGCGTTTCGCGCGCTATGATTACTTCTTCAGCCATTCAAAAACTCCCAGGTTTCTGAAGAACGGCGGAACTAATTATTCACCCAAAGCAAAGCGGATGAAGTCCACAACCCTAATCTTGCCACCCATGTTCTGGGCAACCTGTTCGGTGTAGGACTTGATGGTCATGTCGGGGTTCTTCACGAATTCCTGCTCAGTCAGGCAGCTTTCCTTGTAGAACTTCTCCAGGCGACCTTCAGCCATCTTCTGCTGAATTTCTTCGGGCTTGCCAGATTCAGCAGCCTGGGCCTTGTAGATTTCCAGTTCATGTTCAACCACGTCGGCGGGAACGTTTTCGCGGTTAGCAGCAACCGGCGACATAGCAGCAACCTGCATTGCCACGTCGCGACCATAGGTGGTGAAAGCGTCGGAACCGGGATCGATGCCTTCGAGTTCGAAGGTTACGAGCACACCAATCTTGCCACCAGCATGGATGTAGGCGCATACGCCGTCGGCTTCAACGTTAGCCACCTTGGTCAGCTGGGTGTTTTCGCCCATCACGCGCACGCAGTCGGTGATGATTTCTTCAACGGTTTCATTGCCGTCGCCCGCAGCCTTCAGGGAATCCACGTCGGCACACTTGTTGTCCAGAGCGATCTGGGCAATGCGTTCGGCGTAGGCCTTGAACTTGTCGTTGATAGCTACAAAGTCGGTTTCGCAGTTCAGCTGAACAACCGAACCCGTCTTGCAGTCGTTGGATACCAGGGCCACAACGGTGCCTTCGTTGGCTGCACGTTCGGCCTTTTTGATCTGCTTGGCAATACCCTGTTCGCGCAGAATGTCAGCAGCACGATTCAGATCGCCTTCAGCTTCTGCCAGGGCGTTCTTGCATTCCAGAATGCCAACGCCTGTCATTTCGCGGAGTTCTTTTACCATAGATGCACTTACTTCAGCCATGGGAGTTTCCTTTCTTGTAAGCGGCGCGGGCCGCATAGGTTTACTTTTTCGCCATTCCTGGCTCGCAGCTCTAAAAGTTTTGAGCCCAGGTGTTCGCATTGTTATTCAGCGGCTTCTTCTTCGGTGGCTTCAGCTGCTTCTTCGGCAACTTCGGCAGGAGCTTCAGCGGCTTCTTCAACAACTTCTTCAGCAGCGGCTTCGGCCTCTACGGGCTCTGCGGCGGCTTCAGGGGCAGCTTCGACAGCAGGGGCAGCAGCCTGCATTTCAGCAGCTGTTACCGGTGCACCCATGGCCGTAGTTACCGCATGGGCCACGAATTCAGCAAGCAGCTTAACCGTACGAATAGCGTCGTCGTTGGCAGGAATACCAAATTCAACGTCGTCCGGGTCGCAGTTGGTATCCAGGGTGCCCACTACCGGAATGCCCAGTTTCTTGGCTTCCTGAATAGCAATAGCTTCTTTGTTGGTGTCGATGACAAATACCACGTCCGGCGTCTTCTTCATGTTACGGATGCCATTGAGGTTGGTCTGCAGCTTCACCAGTTCCTTGCGCAGCAGGATTTGTTCCTTCTTGGGCAAAACCGCCATGCGGCCGTCAGAGTCCATGGCTTCCAGTTCTTCCATGCGCTGCACACGCGTGCGGATGGTGGTGAAGTTTGTGAGCATGCCGCCCAACCAACGAGCGTTTACATAAGGCATGCCGCAGCTGTTTGCAGCGTCGGCGATGGCTTCCTGGGCCTGCTTCTTCGTGCCCACGAACAGCACCGTGCCACCCTTGGCGGCAACTTCGGAAACAAAGCTGTACGCATTGTCCATGCCTTCGAGGGATTTCACCAAGTCGATAATGTAGATGTCGCCACGGCTGCCGAAAATATACGGCTTCATTTTGGGGTTCCAGCGACGGGTTTGATGCCCGAAATGGGCGCCTGCTTCAAGCAGGGTCTGAACAGAGACCTTTTCCATGTCTACTCCATTCGTTAGTCCTCTGCGTGCGATCGTCCCTTACTTCGCAGCCTTTTTCGGTGGCCACTTGCGAAGACCAGTCCCACACGCATGTGTGATTAGAAACTTCGCTATTGTACGCGCGAAACACAAGCTACGCAAGAAAGACCTGTTGGCATACAGAAAGCATACATATTTCCAGTGCGCCATTTATTGCCTATTAAGGTTAGTGATAAAAGCAGTGGATACTACCCATTTTTTACGCTCTCCCGATATCGAAAAAGAACTCTCAGAACTGAAAAAACGACATGGTAGCGTCGAAAAGGTCACGTCTGGCTCTAAAAATGATGTGGGCACTGCAGATAATAAATCTCTTCTTGATATTAATGCACAGAAAGTCGTCGCAGGTGCAACGCTTGCCACAAATCAAGCTGCACTTGAAAGCCGCGGCGCAATAGGGCTACTCAAGCCAACAGGGAGCAGAATACAACGTTGCGCTACAGAATTACACAACACAGCTCTCCAACAGGCGAAACCTGGAAGACGCTGTTTTGCAACTGAAGTCTCATCGGCGGTGCCGCAGGCCTTGCTAACGACATGGGCGGCGGCATCCATCTGGCGTTCTTGTCGGCATGGCAGGTGGCCGAATCTATCCAGTCGGGAAGCTCTTACGAAGAAGCAATGAAACCGACGCTCGATCAGCTTACGCGCGAGGCGGAAAAACTGAGTGCGAGCTACCTCAGGCGCTGCACACGCACCTTGCCCGACTAGGCGCATGCCAGGCAGGTTGCTTTAGAGAAACCCCAAACTATTTTTTGATGACCCTTCTTTTTCAATCTTTAGCAGAAAGTTTATTCTTACTTATCCGTTTCTCTTCTGCGTCTGTGTCCTATCACTCCAAGCACTCCACCTGATGCTAGCATCAGTGCCAGCAGCCCCGCAATGTCGTTAGAATCGCCGGTCTTCGCGGCGGCCTTTGAGGAGCTGCTTCCTTTACCGCTGCCATTACCATTGCTGCTGCCTTTGTCGTCAGAATCATCCGGGTTGTCCGGCTTGTCCTTGTCTGGCTCAGGGATTTCGGTATCCTTGTACGCCAGAGCGTATGTAGAGAACTTATCTGAGCTAAATCCAACCTTTACTTCTGAGGTATTCGCGAGCAAGCTCGCCATGCCGTCGTGTGCTCTTCCCAGATAGAATTCACGCGTGTATCCCTCAGGGGCATCCTTGTACTTATCCGGAACCTCAACGCCCATGCTCAGTTCATCTTTCGTGTCATGCACCTTCGTTGCTGCACTGCTTCCAATCTTCTTCCAGACTGTGATATCGTACCAGGATATGTCCATGGCGCCTTCAGTTCTGAACAATCCGCCGAGAAGAGAACTGTCAGTCGGTTCTACCTCGCTTTCCAGCTGTTCCTTAATGATCATATAAACAAGGATGTTCTCGCCTTTATTGTATCTAGTCATATCCTCTTGCGTGAGGAATCCCTTTGCCATGCTGATATTGAAGTTGTCCACTGTCAAGGTTGAAGTGTTGCTTTCTATATCGACAAATACTTCAAAATCACCCTTGCCACTGGTTCCCTCTTCCTTATCTTCGCCGGATTTGTTGTTGTAAATCATCCAACTCGTGTCGATGGATCCGGTATAATTGCCCTCTCCCTTTGCCGTGATGAAGTGAGTCCCAAGGTCCGAAGAGCTTAAATCTCCGCTCAAGGTATAGTCTTCGTCAACTTTCATCTGTTTGGGAGCATCATCTTCCAGGATGTCCGAATCCGTCATTGAAACAGCAGGGCTCTTCTCTGTGCCATCATGCTTGAATGTATCGCTGTTAAGGCTGATCATGGCCTGTGTCAGTTTCTTAGGTACGATAGTGAATTCTGTTGTTGTGTTATCCGGCAGCTTGTAGTTGTCATTGCTTAAGCTTTCAGCAGTGGCCGTGTAGCTTGTTTCGCCACTCTTGGCATTGCTGTCAGTTTTCTCTCCACTTACGGTAACTGTGCATTCATCCTGACCAACAAGCCCTGTCGCGGTCGCTTTTGGCTTCTGATCTTCACCGTTGTATGTAAGCTCTGTATCACTCCATTCAAGGCCGACTTCCTTCTTTGCGATTGTGAACTCTACAGGCTCGCTTACTGCACCGACATAATTATCTGTTTCATAAACTGTCGCCTTTACATACCATGTACCAGCACCCGTCGGAACCGTTTCTGTATAAGTCCCGTCTGCCGCATCGCTGTATGTAAAAATGGCTGTTTCCTGACCATGGGTAGCGGTGGCGTTCGGTTTATTCGGATCATCTCCGTATATCCAGCCTTCGATTGAAGCTGTTACGCTGTTGGTCGCCGCCTTATTTATGGTGAACGTTCCTTTTGTATATTTAATTGTGTAGTTATCTCCTGCACTCAGAGTTCCCTGATTGATATCGTAGGTGCCGACATCATCTCCCTTTGCTCTCTCAAGAGCTCCGGTGAATGTATCACCTGTTATGAGTCCATCTGAGGTGTAGGTAAACTCCGGGTCATCCTCGCCGTATGTCTTGGACTTATTATCGGCTGTTACACTAAGCTCCTTCGCAGTGATTGCCGCACTGGCTGCTGTCTGGCTGTCGTCACTGATCGTGTAGTTTGCCGAGTCATTTCCGTCCAATGCAAGGGCAGGAAGAGTGACGGTCTTACCGCTTCCGACGTTCATATTATCGAAGGTTCCGTCCTGACTATCCTTTCCCTTTACGGAAAGATCATCACCATCAATCATCCCATCAAATAATGCTCCGGTAAATGTGAGTATTGCCGTTGTGTTCCCGTCGTATGTCTTGTCTGATGCTGCGATGCCGCTGACCTTTACCTCCTTCGCCGTGATTGCACCGGTAACTGTTGCCGAATCGACTGCAGCTTTATATCCGCCGGCGTCTTTACCTTCAAGCACTATGGTAATGCTGCTTATGGTCTTATCTGTGCCTATATTCTTATCATTAAACGTGCCTGTTGCAGATGCGATTCGCACTTCGTCGCCCGACTTCACTCCAACAAGAGTTGCGTCAGATACACCGAGTGTCGCTGAAGTCGTTCCGTCATATACCTTTGAGTCGCCTTTAAGACCCGTGACCGTGATGGCTGCGGTATTTATCGTAAACTTCTTTATACCTGTGCCGGACTTGTAGTTGTCGGTCTCTTCTACCGTAGCCTTGACCCAGTAATCTCCGCCATATGAAGGCACACTACCTTCTTCCGATGCGCCCTGGGCGGAAGTGGTCTCTTTTGCGCACTCTTCGTCTGTATAGTACTTGTATGTGACTTCACCGCCTCCCGGGTTGCCTGCGGAAGTCACAGAAGGATCATTCGGCGTATCGCCGTAGTCCCAGTCCTCTATGTTGACCTCCGGTGTGATATCTGCCTTGGCTATGGTGTATTCCACAGATGCGGTAGTATCGCCCACCGTGATACTAGCCTTGTACGTTCTCGCGTCTGTAGGCGCGGTTTCAGTTTCTGTATCATAAGATGATTCACCGGTCTTTTTCTGATATTTGACCTTTGCATCTCCCTGAATGCTGTTTTCGTCGGTTATTCCCGCTTCTGCGCTTTTGCCGTCACCATAGGTATCGTGCAATGGCTTTGTAATGGTCAGGGTAGCCTTACAATCTGTCAAGGGACAGTTGCCGTCTGTATTGGCGCAAGTCGCCGTGATGGTCGGCCCATCTGCGGAATAGGTTAATTCGTGAGAGTGATTAACAACAGTAATATCAAATGTCGATATTGCGCTTCCATAGTCTGTCTTATTATCTCCGTTGCACTGCTCTGCAAAGACCCCCACGGTATATGTTCCCAGTGCTATGTCGGATGGAATGGTAAGCGCTGCTCCCGTGGCTGATTCACTATTCTCTGCCAGATGTCCGTAGTAGACTATCTTACCCGTGGAATCCTTAAGAAATACGGAGACATACTCATTAGTTCCGGTCCGTCCACCGTTATATTTGATCTTAATTTTTCCACCGGCTACGACATTACCGCTATCCGCTCGGGATGCAGTAAATCCCTCATGACCATTAAGATGACTATTAAATCCGTAAATTGTGCCATCATCCAACAGTGTCAGCTTCCACTCACCGCTGTCATTACTGCCAACCGTCATTAATGAATCGGCACCTATAGTGCCGGAAACTTTGCCGCCAGTCGCGGCAGATGAAAAGATGACAGAGTTCAGTTTGTAATTAAAAGCGGGACGCACGCCATTTTTCTCAGTGACCAAGCAGCCCTCTTCGTCGACATTGCCATCACTTTTGACGTACGAGATGTGGCAAGTGAAGAAAGGGGGCGATGTGTAACCGGGCGAGCGGAGCCACCAGAAGTCATGGACGTTTCGAATATCCCCGTTCAGTGTATAATGTGCCTCCTTTGTGGAAAGAGGCCATAGAAGAGCGTTATCAACTGAGTATCTGGATACCGTGTCTGTGTCATAACCGTTATAATCTCCGGCTCTAAGTTTCCTTGTTGCTATGCCTGCTTTCTCGCCAGCCGAGAACGTATTTGCTATCGCCTCCACCTCTGATTGGAGAATGCTCTGATGGTACCAGCTGTCAGACCCTTCGTCTCTGATATATTCTCTGAAGACGACATCTGTTTTGAGAATTCCGGCAGAGAGCAGGGTCATGGTATTTGTAGCGCTTGCAACGCCTTCACCGCCATAGCCGATCACACGCCATGCCTTGTCTGCCATGTAAACTGTCTGGGCATCTTTTGTATTGGATGTACTCTGCAGCACATCTGTGCCTTCTACCATGGCAGGGTCGCCTGCTGCAGCGTATGCAGTCATTACAAACACCGGCATCATGGTGATTGCCATGGCAAGGGACACCACTATGGCTAGCCCTCTTCTTTTCCTTAGTTGTTTCATTTGTCCTCCGATTGTTTGTGGCTAACGGGGAGCATGGCGAGCCGAACCTTCAGCTGCGCTTCTGGCGGATAAGGCAATGCAGGACGCACGCCGTTTTTGTTGTCTACTTTGTTGCCATTGTTGTTGACGTTACCGTCACCATTGACATTCGCGGCATTGTTATTGTTGTTACCGGGCGAACGGAGCCACCAGTTAAAGCCCTTTCAACCCTGTCCTTGTCTATCATTGTACAGGCCTTCTATGCTGTATTCAAGACGTGTGTTACCTTAAAAACTCCTTGCAGCTGTGATCCCAGCACAAACTGGCGCAAATGTCACTCCATCCACCCGAAATCCCCCTGAGCTCTTTGTCAGTAAGTTCGAATCCTTCGCTTTTGATCAGGTCGTACACCTCGGTTACTGTCCTGCAGGCATGACCGACGGGCAAATCGACCAGCTTACGGCATACCTCTGCGCATAACGCCGCACGTGCCTGCCGATACGACCTCGGCCGCGTTGCGAGCCGCACATAGCCTGCGGTCTTTCGCCTAGTCGCGCGTGCGCTTGCGGACCGCGAGCGCGAGTGCCGCAGCGGCAAGGGCCACGAGAGTTGTGGCTATGGGAGCCGCGTATGGCACGGCGCCGCTGGCTACGCCCGCCACCGCCAGCTCCTGGGGCTTGCCAGTGCAGGGAAGGCTCTTCCCTGCAGGCGGCGTCGTGACGGAAGCCACAGTGGCCGGGAAGAGGACCCGCTTGTAGCCGCTTAAGTCCTGGCCTTCTGCGTTGACCGCAATGGATGTCTTGCCCTCGGTGCCGGCAAGATGTCAGCAATCTAGGGGCTAATCTCGCGTATAATGCTGCATTGCTATCACACTACTGCGCTGTAGCGTATTCCTAAAAGGGTGAATTGGAGGACATTGTGGAAGGCTTAATTGAAAGTATTGGTGGCGTTATTAGCTCTATAGACGGCTGGCTGTGGTCTTGGCCGCTTATTATCGTGCTGGTTGGTACGCATTTGTATATGACCATTCGCACGAAGTTTATCCAGCGTAAGATTGGCACGGCTATCAAGCTTTCGCTTACGCATGACGAAGAAGCCGAAGGCAATATTAGCCAGTTTGGCGCGCTGACCACCACACTTTCTGCCACCATTGGTACTGGCAACATTGTGGGCGTGGCAACCGCCATCGTCAGCGGTGGCCCGGGTGCCGTGTTCTGGATGTGGATCATTGGCATACTGGGCATTGCCACCAAGTATGCCGAAACCTTTATTGCCATGAAGTACCGCGTGAAGGACAAGAATGGCGACATGCTCGGTGGCGCCATGTTTGCGCTTGAGCGCGGCTTTGAAGGCAAGGGTTGGGCCAAGATTGTTGCCTTCCTGTTCGCCCTGTTTACCGCCCTCGCCTCCTTTGGTATTGGCGGCGCTGTGCAGTCCAACAGCGTGTGCGGTATTGTCGACCAGTACATTCCTGGTGTTCCCATCTGGGCTATAGGTGTAGCAACCGCCCTGTTCGTAGGCCTGGTTATCTTTGGCGGCATTAAGTCCATTTCCCGCGTGTGCGAAAAAGTTGTGCCCTTCATGGCCTTGTTCTATGTAGTGTGCTGCTTCTTCATTATTGCTATGAATGGCGCTTACCTCGTACCTGCCCTGCAGTGGATTGTGGTGTGCGCTTTCAGCCCGCAGGCCATGGTCGGTGGCGGCGTAGGCTTTGCGGTTATGCAAGCCATTCGCTTTGGTGCCGCACGCGGTCTGTTTTCCAACGAAAGCGGCATGGGGTCTGCCCCGCTGGCTGCTGCCAATGGTGCGTCCAAGAACCCTGCCCGCCAGAGCCTGGTTATTATGAGTGGTGCTTTCTGGGACACGGTTGTTATCTGCCTCATGACAGCCCTCACGCTGCTTACCACCATCCTTGCTAACCCCGACCTTTCAGCGGCTTACCAAGTTACGAACACCCTTGCCGTAGGTGGTACGCCCGACGCAAGCGTGGTTGCGGCCGCAACTGCCAACAATCCTTCATTGGGCGAAGGCTTCACCAAGGGTCTCGTGCTCACTACCACGGCCTTCAACCAGATTCCCGTACTTGGACCACTGGTACTTATTGTGGGTATGGTGCTGTTTAGCTTCACTACCATGATCGGTTGGTCTTGGTACGGCGACCGCGTAGTCACCTACCTGCTGGGCGAACGCGCCAAGCGCCCCTACCAGGCACTCTTCCTGGTCTTCATTATTCTGGGTGCGATTGGTGGTTCTGCCGCCCTGGCATCTGCCGTATGGGACTTCGCCGACATCATGAATGGCCTCATGGTTGTTCCCAACGTTATAGCCATGTGGGCTCTTGCGAACGTCATTTCCAAGGAAACACAGCACTACATCTACGATGGCAACATCGAAGAAATCGACACATCGGAAATTCCTGAATGGACCCGCGGCGCAAGCCTCTAGTGAGTTTTCAATGCAACAACGAGGGGCTCCGGCCCCTCTTTTTGTTAGCGCACGAGAAAGTTGGTGGCGACGACGCAGGCGACCATAAGGAGCAGGATGACGATGCCTGCGAGGTCGCGCGTGGAAAACGCGAGCGGGTCCAAGCGCGTTCGCCCAGTGCCGCCATGGTAGCAGCGCGCATCCATGCCGTTGCTCAAGGTTTCCGCATGGCGAAACGCACTCGTAAACAGGGGCACCATAAGGCTCGAAAGGCCCTGCAGGCCGCCATGGAAGGGATTGGCGCTCACGTGGGCCCCACGGGAAAGCTGGGCAGCACGAATGGTGCGCAGTTCGTCCATGAATTGCGGCAAGAAACGCAGGGCAATACCCATAACCATGGCGAACTCGTGCGCCGGAAAACCAAAACGCGCAAAGGGCCCAAGCATAGACTCGAAGGCATCCGTCAGGTCGATGCTCGTAGTAGTAAGCGTAAGCAAGCTTGCACAAAGCAGCAGCAAGGTGAGGCGAATACTGAGAAAGATGGCCGAATCGATACCACCCTGCGAAATAACGAAGGGTCCTGCCTGGGCATACACTTCCCCACTCTGAATGAAAAACAGATTTAAGAATGCCGTCAGCAATACAATAAACAGCAGCGGGGCAATGGACTTAAACGCTTGCCCAAAGGGAATGCGCGCAACAATGAAAAAAGCGGCAACGAAGAGGGCGGCCACGCCCAGGGCGGCGTAGCCCTGCGCCAAAAAGATAGCCACCATAGCAATGACCACACCTGTCAATTTCATGCGGGGGTCCAGCGCATGGATGGGGCTTTCGCCTGGCCAGTAACGCCCGAAAAGTGCCGACTGCGCCATCTACTAGATGCCTTCCTTATAGGCTTTAACCAGGGTTTCAACCAGACTTTCTGGTGTGAAGAGCCCGCTTGAAGGAACTGGCAGGAACAAACCTTGTTCCTTGAGCAGGTTGGCAAGGCGTTGGGCGCTCGGCACGCCAAGGCCAATGTTTTTCATGGCAGCGGAATCCATAAAAACGCGTGCAGGTTCGCCAAAGGCATGCACGCGGCCTTTATTGAGCACCAGAATGCGGTCGCACAACTGGGCAAGGTCGTCCATGTTGTGGGAAATAAGCACAATGGTTGCATTCAGTTCCGTGTGCAGGCGCCGCACCAAGGCAAGCAATTCACGACGAGCCGCAGGGTCGAGGCCAGCGGCAGGTTCGTCCAAGATAAGCGTGGATGGGCGCATGGCAAGCACGCCCGCCAGTGCCACGCGGCGCTGTTGCCCGCCCGAAAGTTCAAAGGGGCTCACGTCACGCAGGGCTTCAAAGTCCAGGTCGACCAGTTCGAGCGCTTCACGCACGATACTGTCCATTTCGTTTTCTGGCATACCCATATTGCGCGGACCAAAGGCAACATCTTCGTACACGCTGGCAGCAAAAAGCTGATGCTCTGGGTACTGAAAGACCAGGCCAACATGCCGGCGCGCATCAGCCGCAGCTTGCCTGTTTGCGATGTCTACCCCGTCCACCAGCACCTGGCCACGCGTGGGCACAAGCAAGCCATTCATATGCTGCACGAGCGTGCTCTTGCCACTGCCCGTGTGGCCCGCAATGCCAATGAATTCGCCTTTTTGCACCGCAAAGGAAATGTCTTCGAGTGCCCAAGGCGAGTCGGGCGCGTTACCCCAGTCGGCCTGGGTTTTAGAGGCCCCTTTGGTTTCTTTGCCACCTTCGGCCTTGTTGGCTTCGTGCGAATCGTAGGAATACCACACGTTCTTGAACTCTATCATTGGGCACCGCCTTTCAACAGGCGGCTAAGGTCGTTTACCAAGCCCGTTTCGTCCACGTGCATGGCAAGGGGCAGGCCAGCAGCACGCAAGTCGTGCGACACGCGCGCCGCGAAAGGAATGTCGAGCGAAAGATCTTCCATGACTTCAACCTGGCCGAGCACATATTCAGGCGTGCCCGAAAGGGCAATCTTGCCCCCACTAAGGACATGCACCACGTCGGCGGCGGCTGCTTCTTCCATAAAGTGAGTAATCATGACGATGGTCATGCCCGCTTCGTTGAGTTCCTTGCACACGCGCATAAGGCCCGCACGACCGCGCGGGTCGAGCATGGCACTAGCTTCGTCGAGCACCAGAATCTGGGGCTGCATGGCCAACATGCCCGCAATAGCCACGCGCTGCTTCTGCCCACCCGAAAGAGCGGCTGTTTCCTTTTTTTCGAAGCCCTGAAGGCCTACTGCACGCAGTGCTTCGGTCACGCGTTCGCGCAACTCGGGTGCAGGGACGCCCAGGTTTTCCGGGCCAAAGGCCACGTCATTTTCGATAAGGCTTGCTACCAACTGGTCGTCGGGGTTTTGAAACACCATGCCCGCGTTACTGCGAATGAAGAAAGTGTTTTCGGGGTCGCTTGTTTTCTTGTCCAGGACGGTAACCGTGCCGCCGTCGGGCAGAAGCAAGGCATTAATATGTTTGGCAAGCGTCGACTTACCACTGCCATTCCCGCCCAGAATGCACACAAAGGAACCTGGTTCTATATGCAAGTTCACTCCGTCGAGGGCGTACTGCTGCCCGTCGTAAGTAAATCGCACGTCTTTGAAATCAATCATATTTCCGCTCGTTTATCTCGAAACCGGCCGTTGCCTAGGAGCTTTACCCACGTTAAGCTAGAGGCCTTTCACCTGGTCTTTTTTCGGTGTTATGAGGTTTGAAATGCTCTTGTATACCAGAAGGGTCAAGGCACCATTCACGACGCCCTTAATGATGTTGAAAGGAATGAGCGCCGGGGCAATAAGTTCAACCACTGCGTCGAAGGGGTAACCATAGAAGATGGGGTCAATGACCAAGTTGGCCACCACGGCCACCACTACCTGCACAATGGTTGCTACCACCAAACCAATAACAGCGCCAGTAAAGGTGTGCTTGTGTTTGTAAATGGCGCACGCTGGGTAAATATAGGCTGCCGCAACAATAATGTTCATAAGCGCCCCTACCCAATTGCCCGTAAACATGCCGTGAACGAGTGCAGCAACCACGCCCACCAGGACGCCCGCACCCGGACCATAGGCAAAGCCCACCACCATGGCAGGCGTGAGCGAAACGTCCAGCTTTAAGAAGCCGCCTGCAAACAGTGGAGGCGTTTCAATGAAGCTTAAAAGCACGCTAATGGCACACATGAGCGCCATGGTTACCAGGGTGCGCGTGTCCCACCGGTTCGTATTCACGTAGTTTTGTGTTGCAGCCGACATAGCACAACTCCTTTTCTTCCTGGCCCGTCTTTCGGAATCGTTTTTCGCCAGAAAAGAAAAACGCCCGCATGAATTCTTCTTCATACAGGCTCACCTTAAGTTGCCGCTGCGACCATGCTTCATAAACACCGCACTGCGGAAACCCTGCCTCTTCCATCCGGACTATAACCGTTGGTCTGGGAATCTAACCCAAGTCAGCCTAGGCACACGGCCCAAGGTCGCGGACTTTTCGGTTTGCAGGCTTGGCACCTGCACCGCTCTACCGCCAGTGGGGAATCTCACCCCGCCCTGAAACAGAATTCATAGCTTGGAACTATACGACTAGTCGCCCTATTTGGCAAGGTAGCGCAGGCTTAAAGAAAACAACTGGCCTGGCTTTATTCGAAGTCGTAGAGGTCTTTCGTAGCTTCTTTGAAGGCTTCCCAGGCGGTAGCAGCAATGGCTTCGTCGTCCACCAACTCGAAACTGTCGGGCTGGCCTTCTTCGTCCAGGTCGGTAACTTCCAACACCACCACTTCGCCCGAACTAGTGGCGGGGGCGTCTTCGGTTACCGGAAAGAAAAAGCCATAGCGGGCTTCGCCAATAAGCACGAGCCCCAAGAATTCCAGGTTGACCAGGTCGTCATTTTCGTCGGCAAAGGTAAAGACTATGCCTTCTTCAACGGGCGGGCAAAAATTGGGGGCTGAACCTTCACGTACCATAAGACCTCACAACCTTAAAACTCAAACGACTCTATACTACTTGCGCCGCTTATTGCCGTTATTAGTCGGCTGGCGGCTTGCCACCGTGGGCACATAGTCAAAAACAAGGCGCGCCCCTCCCCGGACGCGCCTTACATACCACTACTTGTTGGTGTTGCGCTTGCGCTTTTCGCGGCGAGCAGCGGCCTTGGCCTTGTCGCGCGCGGCTTGTTCAGCACGTTCAATCTGGCGCATGCGCTCGGCACGTTCAGCAGCCGTTTCTTCAGCTTCAAAGGCTTCTGCCAAAGCAGCAGCGGAAGCCATTTCGTCGTCCAGATTGGCGTTGCTTTCGCGCAGGGCTTCCAGCTCTTCTGCCTGCAGCGCAGCGGCAGCACGGTTCGCATCGGAATAGCGCCCTGCCCCACGCTTAGGAGCTTCTGGCTCTGGCGCCGTTGAAGCCTCAAACTTTTCCTGGTCGACAATGCGCACTTCAGGGGTGGCAACGCGCTTCTTCTGCGCAGCATCTTCCACCATCTTGGCAGCTTGCTTCTTGCGTTCCTTGGAACGCTTGGCTTTGGCTGCCTGGGCACCCGTGAGCGTGGCTGTTGCAGCATGCGTTGACGTACTAGCAGACACAGAGCCAGCGAGGGTTTCGCTGGTGCCCGAGATGCCGCCTTCCGCGGAGGCGAAGCCTACTTCGGTAGGTGAGCCGCTCGCGGCGACGGCAGATTGGGTGCCAGCGGAAGCCGCAGCGTCGACACGTTCGGTCGTCGCGTTAGCGCGACCGGACCTCAAAGCACCGTGTTCGAATTCGAAGCGGCCAACTTCGGTGCCATACTTGGCTTCCAGGCGCTTGTATTCGGGTTCGCGGCTCTTCCAAATGGCGTAGAGCGGCACCGCAATAGCAATGGACGAATAGAAGCCAATGAACAAGCCAATTACCATGGCGAAGGCGAAGTCCTTCAGCGTTTCGCTACCGAAGATCAGCATGAAGACAACGGGAATGAGCGAGGTAATAGACGTATTAATGGAGCGAATGAGCACCTGGTTAAGCGAATGGTTCGCCATAGTCATGAAGGTGCACTTGATTTCAGATGACTGCATATTGTCAACGATGCGATGGAACACAACCACCGTGTCGTAAAGCGAATAACCCAAGATGGTAAGCAGTGCCGCGATAGTATTGGGGTTCAATTCGCGGCCAAACAGCGCATAGATTCCCACCACGAACAAGATGTCGTGGATAAGAACGATAACAGCAATAACGCCCATCTTGAAGGCGCGGAAGCGCGCGGTAATGTAAAGAATGATGGCGATAAACGAAACGAGTAGCGCCAAGAACATGGCCCGCACAATAGTGGGTCCCCAGTCAGGTGAAATGGTATTCACCTCGTAGGCTTCGGTGGAAAGGCCGAGTGCTTCAGACACGGTGGCTGCCGTACCAGCTGCTGCCGCTGCGTCGTCCTGGGTAATACGCACCAAGAAGCCCGGTGCGCCGTTGGTTTCCGTGGTTTGAATAACCGCGTCGGGTTCGCCCGCATCATTAAAGGCGCTGCGCATTTGGTCGAGCGTAATTTCAGCAGTATTCGTAAAGTCGATGGACGTACCGCCCTGGAATTCAATACCCAGGTTCAAACCCTTAATGCCAATCAGGCCAAGTGAAAGCACCATGGCGGCACCGGCAAGGCCCAGGAAAATATGGCGGTACTTCAGGAAGTTGATGTCGTGCTTTATAAAGCGGCCCTTGATGCCTGAAACGGCGTCGCACGCTGCGGCACCTTCTGCACCCGCCTTGCGAATGGCAAGCGCACGGTTGTCGCTCGTGCTAATGGCTTCAGCGGAAGCCGTGGTTTCAACAGTTTCACCTTCAAGGTCGGCCAGGTGCTGGTAGACCTCGGTGGCAGAAAGGCAGTCGTTGATGCCCCAGAAACCGGGGTTCTTGGCAATGGCGCGCGGGGCAAGAAGGCGGATGGTAGGCGCCTTGAAGATGAGCATCATAAGGATGTCGCACAAAATACCCAACGCCAGCGTAACGCCGAAGCCCTTGACGCCCGAAGCACCAAAGATGAACAGCATGATGGCGGTAACCAAGGACACCAAGTCGGCGTCGATGGATGTCATGATGCCGTGACGCACGCCCGTAATAGATGCGGCGCGCACGCTGCGGCCAAAGCGAATTTCTTCGCGGAAACGTTCGAGTGTGAGGATGGACGAGTCGGCCGCCATACCAATGGTCAGCACGATACCAGCCACACCAGAAAGCGAAAGGCTAAACAGCCCGAAGCGGGAAAGCAGGGCCAAAATACCCAGATACAAGCAGGCAAAAACTGCCATGCCACCTGCGGTAACCATACCAAGCCCGCGGTAGAAGAACAGCAGATAGAGCATAACCAGAATAAGGCCAATGCCCGCTACCAACACGCCGCTCTTCAGGGCGTCCTGGCCGAGGGTGGGGCCTACAGTCTGGCTCTGTGCATAGCTAAAGCTTACCGGCAGCGAACCACTTTCAAGCACGGTGCGCAGGGCGTCGGCTTCAGCCTTGGTGTAGTTGCCCGTGATCTGCACGCGGCCGTTGTCGATAACCGACTGTACGGCAGGCGCAGAATTCACCACGCCGTCGAGGATGATGACAATCTTGCCATGTTCGTCGACCAGGTCGCGGCTTGCTTCAGAAAAGGCCTGGGTGCCTTCGGCGTCGAGGGTAATGTCGACCGCGTAGTTGGGCCCAATGCCGTTTTCCAAGTCCACGTTAACCGTGTTGATATTGGCACCGGTTACGATGGGCGTATAAATGCCCGACTCAACGGTATAGTCGGTGCTTTCACCCGAAGGGAACTGGTTGCCAAAGTCGTCGGTGTAGTAACCCTGGCTGTACATAGCACCACTGTCGATGTCATTTTTCACCGTTTCGTCGGTGAAGGAATCGAGGCGGGCAAATTCCAGATTACCCGTACGCCCAATGGCGTCGAGGGCTTCCTGCGTGTCGGAAAGACCAGGGATCTGGATAAGAATTTGGTTCGTGCCTTGGCGCTGCACAGTTGCTTCCGAAGCACCAAGCGCGTTCACGCGGCTTTCAATAATTGACTGGCTCGCGTCCATGGCTTCTTCGGTGATAGTGCTGCCGTCTGTCGCGTCGGCCTGCAGTACCACGGAAAGGCCACCTTGAATGTCCAAGCCCTGGTTGATACGCTCTTGCGGGGGCGTGAACACAAAGATGGATGCCAAGACCAGCAAAGTGGTCAGGATAAGCAGCCACAAATTGCGCCTATCGGTGCTGGTCGTGTGCGTTTTTTTGTTGTCCTGTTCTGCCATTACTCTTTTCCTTCTTTTCGTGCGCTACTCACTCAGTTAGCGCGCCTTTTATACTACACAGCCACGCTATAACGCCGCTGTAAAACACGAACTTTCAAATTATAGTATGAGGACAGGAATACGGGTGTGTGATATTGAGTGACTACACAAAATGTAACGTAAAACCCGCTCTAGTAGTCGTTGGCAGCGGGGCTGCTCATCCAGTCTTCGTAGAAGCTGGCAAAGGTACCATCCAAAATGGCAGCGCGGGCGCGGCGCATAAGGTCGAGCAGGTAGAAGAGGTTGTGCTGCGACAAGAGCATGCCACCGAGCATTTCGCCCTGCTTCACCAAGTGACGCAAGTAGGAGCGGCTGTAGTTCCTGCAAACCGAACATTCGCATTGCGGGTCAAGCGGCCCGTGGTCGTGGGTGTACTTTGCGTTCGCCAAATTCATGCGGCCTTCCGAAGAAAAGGCGGTGCCCATACGCCCTGTGCGCGTGGGTAATACGCAGTCAAACATGTCTACACCAGCCGCCACCGCACGCACGAGCGTAGTGGGGTTGCCCACCCCCATCAGGTAGCGCGGGCGGTCTTCGGGCATAGCAGCACAAACGGCAGGCAGGGTTTCAAACATGGTTTCATGGGGCTCGCCCACTGAATAACCGCCGATTCCGAAACCGTCGAAGCGCCTGCCACCTGCGGAAACATTACGTTCTTCCGCAGCAAGCAACTGGCGGACACTTTCGAGGCGCAAGTCCAGGTGCATGCCACCTTGCACAATGCCGAACAGGGCCTGGTCTTCGCGCGCGTGCGACTGTAGGCAACGCTCACCCCATTCCCAAGAAAGCTTGGTGGATGCTTCCACGTCTTCGCGCTTCGCTGGGTACCCCACGCATTGGTCCAACTGCATAACAATGTCGGCACCAATTTCTTCCTGGATGCGCATATTGTCTTCGGGCGTCCAATGGTGCTTGGAGCCGTCGTAGTCGCGCGCCTGGAAACTCACGCCGTCGTCACCGGGCTTCATCATGTGTTCCAAGCTAAATAACTGAAAGCCGCCCGAGTCGGTAAGCATGGGGCCGTGGTAGTTCATGAACTTATGCACGCCACCCGCTTCCACCAGTACTTCAGTACCAGGGCGCATGTACAGGTGGTAGGTGTTTGCGAGCACGATTTGCGCACCAATTTCGCTCAACACTTCAGGGGTGATGCCTTTCACCGTGGCGTGTGTTCCCACGGGCATGAACAGTGGCGTCTGCACCGTGCCATGCGCCGTTTCAAAATTGGTCGCGCGGGCGGCCAGAGTCATGCCGTCGCTCGTGCGCTGGGTCCCGTCCCCCGCCCGTGCTTCAATCTGTAGTTCAAATAAACTCATGCCAGAAACTTTATCACATTGCTATACTGAAACTATGAGTAACCAAGCACCATACGACGTAATCTTCTTCGACATGGACGGCACCTTGCTGCCCCTTGAAGTGAAGGACTTTCTGCTGCCCTATTATGAACTTATGCAGGCAGCCTGTGCCCGTGAAGGCTGGGACCCGCACCATTTCCGCGAGGCGCTCAATACGGGTATCTTTAGCATGTACGACCACCCCACCACGGAAACAAATGAAACGGCTTTTTGGCGCGTATTCTTTGACGAACTCTATGGTGGCGAAGAGCCCAGCCAGCAGCAAAAGGACGCCATGCGCCACTTCTTCGAAGAGTTTTACGAACACGAATTCAACAAAGCGGGCGAAGGCGTCGTGCCCAACCCCGCTTCGGCCCGTGCGCTTGCTACGCTCGCGCAAAAAGGCTACCCGCTCTACTTAACCACCATGCCCATGTTCCCCTACCGGGCAATCGAATGGCGCATGAAGTGGGCCAACTGCGACATTACTATGTTTGACCGCGTAACCACCTTCGACAACTCCACGGCGGTCAAGCCGCACCTGGCTTACTACGAAGAAAATATTGCGCTGGCCGACGTGCCATCCGAACGCATTTTGATGGTGGGCAACAACACCGAAGACGACTTGGACTGCATGAAGCTGGACATGGACGCCTACCTTATAACTGACTATTTAATCAACGACAATTTCTTCGACGTCGACGAAGTCAAGCACGGCAGCATGGAAGAATTTGCCACCTGGGTTGAAAGCTTGCCGCCCTGCACGAGCACCCATGCTCTCGGCTGGCGTGACCGCGCCGACGAACTACGCATTGGCAGCGAAGAATAAGTGCACAGCACACCGCGCGCTGTGTAGCGTGATACCATAGCCCTATGAAATTGCTTTTACATGCCTGTTGCGGGCCCTGCTCGCTGGAACCCGTGCGCCTGCTCCAAGAAGCGGGCCACGACATAAGCATTTGCTTTGCGAATGCCAACATTCAACCACGTGAAGAATACGACCTGCGCCTAGACACCTTGCGCACATGGGCAGCTGAAGAAGGCATTCCCGTGGTCGACCTTCCCTACGACCTGGAAGGCTGGAAGGCAACGGCGGGTGCCGTGGAAGCAGCGGGTGGGCCGCGCGAAGACCGCTGCCGGGCCTGCTATGCGCAACGCCTTGAAGCGGCTGCGGCCTGGGGTGCCGAACATGGCTTCGAGGCCCTTTCCACTACGCTGGCGGTTTCGCCCTACCAGCTTTCTGAAGTGTGCCACGAAGAACTGGGGGCAGCTGCAGCGCGCCATGGGCTGGCGTGCATTTGGGAAGACTTTCGCCCCTACTACCCCACTGCCACCACACGCAGCCGCGAGTTGGGCATGTATCGCCAAAACTACTGCGGGTGCTTGTATTCAAAAGCAGAGGCAGACGCGGAACGCGCCGAGCGCAAGGTAGAACGGACGGTTTTAAAAAAGCGCCGCAAGCTGAAGACGGCCGACTTCGACTACGACTTGCCCGAAGCTGCTATAGCCCAGGAACCCTGGCCGGTGCGCGACGAATGCAAGCTGTTAGTTATGGACCGCGCGACGGGTGCGCTTGAGGACAAGATCTTCCGCGACATCGTGGACTACCTGGAGCCCGGGGATGTACTCGTTGCCAACGAGACACGCGTGCTCCCTGCGCGCTTGCTGGGGGCAAAGCGTGAAACCGGTGGTGCCGCCGAAGTATTCTTGCTCCGTGAAGTATTGGGCCGCGAAGCCCATACCGCCCACTCAGCCGTTTGGGAAGCACTCGTGCGTCCTGGCAAACGCCTGAAGCCAGGTGCCATTGTCGACTTCTTTGCTTCGGGTGCAGGTGACACGGCAAACAACGGTGAAGAGCCCATTCTTTCAGCGGAAGTGCTGGACTTTGCCGAAGAAGGCAAGGGTGAGCGCATCGTGCGCCTGACCACCCCGCTTGCCGGCCTCGACGAAGCCATGCATGCCGTTGGCCACACGCCGCTGCCGCCCTATATTCACGACTACGCGGGCGACGAAGAAATGTACCAGACGGTCTACGCCCAGCGCGAAACGAGCGCTGCGGCACCCACGGCTGGCCTCCACTTCACGCCCGAGCTTATTGCCCGGCTACAAGATGCTGGTGTGGTATGGAAGACGGTTGAGTTGCAGGTAGGCATAGATACCTTCCGCATTGTGGAAGAAGACTGCCCCGCCGACCATGCCATGCATACCGAAACCTATAGCGTGCCGCAGGACGTGGTGGATGCTTGTAATGCCGCCCATGCTTCGGGCAAGCGCGTCATTGCCGTAGGCACCACGAGTGTGCGCAGCCTGGAGTCTGCCTGGGATGTGGCGCAGGGCAAGCTGATCGCACGCGACAATGCCAGCACGAACCTCTTCCTCACGCCGGGAAGCGAATTCCATGTGGTGGATGGGATAATCACGAACTTCCATGTGCCGCGCTCGACACTCATGATGTTAGTTTCGGCATTCAGCACCCGTGACCACGTTATGGCAGCCTACCAACACGCCCTCGCACATGAGTACAGGTTTTTAAGTTTTGGCGATGCGATGCTCATTAAGGGCTAAAGCGATGTCGTGAGTTCAAACTTCGCAATTTTCGCTGTTGCCGAAAATTGCACTTTAAAAGTTGACGAGCGTCAAGCGAGAGCGCATGAGTGCAAACAATCCAGTGAATTGTTTGCACGAACAGCAGAAGCGGTCGCGATTAGCCCTTAATGAGCATCGTCCTTACCAGGAGAAATGGAAAGAATACCGTCGGTTTGTTCGTGCTCGAGGAAAGCTTCCATAGCCGCCTCAGGCCCAAGGTCTTCGTCCAAGCTAAAGCCATAATGGTCTGCCAATGCCAGGGCTTGTTCGGCGCGCAAGGTGGCAAGGTCGGTCTTGCCCGCTTCGGCCAAGTAGCCCGAAATTAAGTACATGGTGCGGGCAACGTATTCCGCCACGCGCGGGTCGGTGCCAGAAACTTCCATGATGCTGGCAATGCTGTCGGGCGAAAGCGAAAGCAGCACTCCGCCGTCCAGCTCCGTTGCCACTCCAATGGCGTCTTCAAGCAGACGTGCCTGTGCCTGAGGGTCCGGGTTGTCACCACGAGAAAGACGCAAGCTGCGCTGAATAGCGTCGAACAATTGGAAGAACATGCGCATGAGGTAGTCGTGCTCAAACATTATTAAACTCCTCGGTCGGGTTATACGCCGCGAAATAGGCTAGAACTACTCTTGCGGAGGCACCTGCCCCAAATGCTCGTAAGCTTTCGCCGTCGCCTGGCGGCCCTTGGGCGTACGCAGCAAGAGGCCCTGCTGCATAAGGTAAGGCTCGTAGACGTCTTCGAGCGAATCCGTGTCTTCGGAAAGAGCCGCAGCCAGCGTGGTTAGGCCAACCGGCCTGCCGCCGAATTGGTTGCACAACAAGTCCAAAATGCGATTGTCTACCGCGTCCAGGCCAAGCGTGTCTACTTCGAAGAAAGCTAGTGCCTGGGCCGCCGTGTCTTCGTCGATAGCACCCTGGCCTTCCACCTGTGCCCAGTCGCGCACGCGCTTGAGCAGGCGGTTTGCCAAGCGCGGCGTGCCACGGCTGCGGCGCGCAATTTCGAGGGCACCTTCTTCGTCCACCGAAACGTCCAAGATAGAAGCCGAACGCTGCACAATGTGCGCTAGTTCTTCCGGCTCGTAATAGTCCAGCCTAAAGGACGCACCAAAACGGTCGCGCAAGGGGCCCGTCAGCAAACCCGTGCGTGTAGTGGCGCCAATCAAAGTAAAGGGGGGCAGGTCCAGGCGAATGGAACGCGCGGCGGGGCCCTTGCCCACCACGATGTCGAGCGCGAAGTCTTCCAGTGCGGGGTAAAGCACTTCTTCCACCATGCGGTTCATGCGATGGATTTCGTCGATAAACAGCACGTCACCCGGTTCAAGGTTCGTAAGGATGGCAGCCAAGTCGCCCGTGCGTTCAATGGCGGGACCACTGGTGGTGCGAATATGGGCACCCATTTCGTTGGCAACCACCGAAGCAAGCGTGGTCTTGCCCAAGCCCGGAGGGCCCGAAAACAGAATATGGTCCACCGCGTCGCCACGTTGCTGGGCGGCTTCAATAAGAATGCGCAGCGAGTCCTTCACCCTCTGCTGGCCAATATAGTCGGCCAGCATTTTGGGACGCAGACTCCGGTCGAGCGCCAAGTCTTCTTCGGCAAGTTCGGCCGAAGTAATGCGTTCACCCGTTGCAGCACCCATACCAGCAGCCGCAGACTCGCCTGCTTCGGCGGCCTGCCCTGCGTCGTACACCAGGCCTTCTATTTCAACTTCATGAGTCAATTACTGCCCCAATCGCTTAAGCGCATATTGCAATAGTTCCGCTTCCGCCGCACTTTCAGGTGCACCCTTGAGCGCCAAGTCCGCTTCGGCCGACGTAAAGCCCATGGCAAGCAAGTCTTCCGTTACCTGGGCAAGCACGCCACCCGCCGCCGCGGTACCCCCTTCGGCAGCCTTGGCAAGCGTACCCTGCAGTTCCAGCACAATGCGGCTTGCCTTCTTCTTCCCGATGCCAGGAATGCGCGAAATAGCGTCCACGTCTGTTGCCATAATAGCAGACGAAAGGGCTGCCGGTGCAAAGGTAGAAAGGGCCGCCAATGCCATTTTTGGACCCACGCTAGAAACGCTAATGAGCTGTTCGAACATGTCTTTTTCTTCCTGCGTTGCAAAACCGTAGAGCGCCACGCCTGCGTCACTTGCTTGTATGTGCGTAAACACGGTGGTTTCCTGCCCCACTTCGGGCAACGTGGCCAAAGCAGTGCTTGACATGCCAAGCGCATAGCCCACGCCGTTCGCTTCAACAATGGCAGAGTCCAAGCCTTTATGGGCGAGCGTTCCTTTAATGAATGCAATCATGCGTTTCCTTTCAGCATGCTTCCATTATATGAATAAGCATGGCAGCTTGAGCGGTTTCAATTTTGCTCTGTTTCATTTTTGAGCCGCCCCCAATTGAGACAAGGCATTTTGCGACGTGAAGCAGATAGCGGCCGCGAGTGCGTCTGCCGCATGGTCTGGTTCGGGCAATGCGGGCAGTTTAAGTAATTTCTGTACCATAAACTGCACCTGGTCTTTTTCAGCCGTACCCGTTCCCACGATGGCGAGCTTGATCTGGCGTGGCGTAAATTCCGCCATTTCCAAACCGGCGCAAGCAACCAGAGCTGCCCCGCGTGCTTGACCTGTCGCAAAGGCGCTCGAGGTATTTTCGCCAAACCATACGCTTTCGATGCCCACGGCCGTAGGGGCATACTTAGCGATAACCGCAGCAATCTGTTCATTGATTTTCGCCAAGCGTACGGGTAGGCTGTTCCGCGATGGCGTGGCGACACAGCCATAAGCCATGCACGACAGCTGGCTGCCCGCCTGCTGCACCACACCCCAGCCGGTGTGCGCTAAACCTGGATCGATGCCGAGTATGATGCGTTGTTCTGCCACGTTTTCCCTACTACGAACTTTCACAAACAAATGTTTGTATAATCATACTACAAGTTGGTAGCAAAACCCAAGGAGAAAAGCCCTACATATATAATGCATGGGTACACACGCGAAGGAGTACGCATGAAAAAGGCATTGGTCACCATCCTTATTGTTCTTGCCCTCGCCGCAGCAGGGCTCTTTGCCTTTACCATGCTGCGCGGCTACCTGCAGCCTGGTCCTACAAGCAGCCCCACGAGCGCCGTGGATAATGCGGCCGCAGCGGCACTCGACTTGGACTTCGACCGCATGCTCGACAGCTTGCCGCCCCAAATGCTCGAGTACGGCATTAACCGCGCAGGCTATTCGACCCGCGAAGATCTTGTCGCCCACTTGAACAATTCGGTGGCTGAACTCGAAGAACAAACGAAAATATTTGGCATCAGCCCGCGCAATGTCCTCAAGCTTATTAGCGTCGAAACCAAGGATGTGTCGTACTACAGCGAAGACGGCCTCGCGGGCTTGAAAAACGAATGGAACGGGCGCATTCCTGGCTTTGGCGACAGCTTCCAAGAAGCCGCCATGGTAACGGTTGACCTTTCGGGCCAGTTCGAATTCCTCGGGCAGAGCATTTCGCTTTCTGACTATTTAGGATCCGCGCCGCAAAACGTAACCACCGTCAAGATTGACGGC
Source organism: uncultured Coriobacteriaceae bacterium (assembly GCA_902768975.1). GTDB lineage: Bacteria > Actinomycetota > Coriobacteriia > Coriobacteriales > Eggerthellaceae > CACXMZ01. The sequence continues at coordinate 98,671 of CACXMZ010000004.1, read as the reverse complement.
CAATGGTACCTTTTGGAAAGTGACTTGAGCGGCCTGAGTGACTTTAGTTCGATACTTTAAGCCCGTACTTTAATCAGAGCTTGTTCTTTTCGACGTAGGCAGCCCATTTCTGGAAGGTGTCTTCGGAAATGTCGTGCTCTATCATGCAAGCTTCTTCGTCGGCGCGTTCTTCGTCCACGCCAATCGCCTTCAAGAAACGAGTAAGCACCTTATGGCGTTCGAAAACTTCGCAGCCATACTGGTAGCCTTTTTTGGTGAGCGTGATGTCGCCATAGTAGGGCTGGTCGAGCATGCCGGCTTCCTTGAGCACTGAAACCGCCTTGTTCACCGAAGCCTTAGAAACGCCCAGCTTATTAGCCACGTCTACAGGGCGCACGGACACCTTGTCGGTGCCACCCAGCATGACGATGGCTTCCAAGTAGTCTTCATGCGATTCAGTTACTTTGTGTGCAACCATGATGCCCCCTACAGTTCTTCCTCGATTATTGTCAAGGCAGTACGCCAACCTAATTCCGCACATTTTACCCGAGCGGGCATAAGCGCGATAGACTTCAGCTCGGCTGCTTCGCCCAAATCTTCCAGTTCTTCTTCGCATGCTTCGCCACGAATCATGGCCAGGAAGAGTTCGCACAGACGCTTCACTTCTTCCACAGGTTCTTCGGTAATAAGGTCGGCCATAATGTCGGCAGACGCCTGGCTTACCGCACAACCGCTCCCTGTGAACGCCGCTTCTTCCACAATACCGTCCACCACGCGCAGCGACAAAATAATGTCGTCGCCGCAGCTGGGGTTCACGCCTTCATGCGTGTGTGTGGGGTTTTCCATTTCATATTTGTAGTCGGGGTGCGCGTTATGTTCCATAAGCGCCGCGTTGTAAATGCCTTCTCCCATTGCTACCTCTCTTACCGTTCGTTCGAACGACAGCCAATACCTTTCGTGTCATGCCGAGCGCGAAACAAGGGGCAAGATGAGGTTCCTAAGCGTTTCGCAGCGTCGGCAATTCCGCTGTTCGCAGAACAGCGGAATCTAATCTAATCTCCGTGGAACATGGACCACACGTGCTGCAAGCCACTAATAAGCTTGTCAATGTCGGCACTGTCGTTATAGAACGCCAGGCTGGCACGGCAACAACTTTCAATACCCAAGTGCGCCAGCAGCGGCTGAGCACAATGATGCCCCGCGCGGATGGCCACGTTGTCCATGTCCAAAATGCTCGACACGTCATGCGGATGAATACCGCACACGTTAAAGCTAATTACCCCATGGTGAAGCGCTGGGTCAGCAGGACCAATAATGCGCACAAAGTCCAGGTCGGCCAGGCGGTGCATGCAAGTATGCACCAGGGCAGACTCGCGCATTTGAATGGCTTCGTAGCCCACCCCTTCCATGTAGGTAAGCGCCGCGTCGAGGGCGAAAATGCCCGCTGCGTCCTGGGTGCCCGCTTCAAACTTTTCAGGTGTTGGAGCCCACACGGCAGCCTGTTCGGTTACCGAATCGATCATTTCGCCACCGGTCAGGAAGGGAGGCATGGCTTCCAGCAATTCGTGGCGCCCCCACAGCACGCCAATGCCCAAAGGCCCGAAAGCCTTGTGGGCCGAAAATGCAAAGAAGTCCACGTCCAGGTCGCGCACATTCACCTGCAGGTGCGGCACCGACTGGGCACCGTCAACCACCATAACAGCACCGAATTCGTGGGCAATACTTGCCAGCAGCTTGATGTCGTTTTCAACACCCAGCACGTTCGACACATGGGCGGCCGAAACGACCTTGGTCTTCGGACCAATCTTGGCACGCATTTCTTCTTCGGTCAGCACGCCGTCTTCACCCACGTACATATACACCAACTTGGCGCCCGCACGTTCACATACCTGCTGCCACGGAATAAGATTGCTGTGGTGTTCCATGATGGTGATGCACACTTCGTCGCCCGCAGCCAGAACCGAACCGCCGTAGGACGAAGCCACAATATTGAGCGCTTCAGACGCGTTGCGACAGAAAATGATGTCGCGTGCGTCGGCGTCGGTCAGGCCCAAGAAACGCGCGACGTGGGCACGAGACGCATTGATGGCTTCCGTTGCTTCCACGGAAAGCTTGTACAAGCCACGCAGGGCATTCGCGTTCATGCTTTCATAGAAGTTGCGCTGGGCGTCCAGCACCACGGCTGGCCGCTGAGCGGTTGCCGCACTGTCGAGGAAGGCCAGGGATGGCTTGGTAGCCAGCAGCGGGAAGTCCTTCTTGTAGGGGTTGTCGACCAGGGCCGAAACCTGCACGCCCGCCGCGTCCCATTCGGCGCGACCACGTTCGGTGAGCATGTCGGCGCCATGGAGAATGCGCTGTTCAGTCATCTTATTCACCCTCCTGGAGCAGTTCGTAGGCGTCCCCCAACACGCGGGTGCCGAGGCGTTCAACCGCTGCGCGCACGCTGGCGTCGAAGGCATGGCTAGCCGCGTAGTCGAAGGTGGCCACCGCGAACAGGTCTTCGACTTGTTCAGCAGAAAGCCCGCGGGTTTTCATATAGCCCAGCTGTTCGGGGTTCACGTGCCCAATGGTTGCCCCGTGGGCACCTTGCACGTCGTCTTCGTCGCAGAGAATAACCGGGATAGTCTTGTTGCGCACGTCTTCATTGACCAGGAGCACGGTTTCGTTTTCCTTGCCCACCGCACCCTTCGCGCCATGAATAAGGTCGATGGTGCCGCGCAGCACCTTGGCGGACGAATCCATGAGCACGCCATTGGCCGTAAGCGTACAGGTGGACTGCACGCCACGCTGGCGAATGACGTAGTTGAAGTCGATCTTATTGGCACCGTGACCTAGGTAGCGCGTGTCTACCGTGGTGTCGGCTTCGCGGCCCGCCACGTTGCTTGCGAAACCCGTGTAAGATTCCGCTGCACCAAGGACGGTTTGCTCCGCAATAAAGCGGCCACTGTCTGCCACGTAGGCACCGATGTTGTCGAGGTGCTGCCAAGTGGCGTCGAGGGTTTGCACGCTCGCGAATTCCACGCGCGCCCCTTCGCCCACAAACACGCGCACGCGGCTGCCTGCCACGCCCGAACCCGCCGTTGGCGAGTCCACATGGAGCGCCACCTTAAGGCGCGAATGTGCCTGCGCCACAAGGTCCACGGCTGCAACCGCAGCGGCGCCGTCTTGGGCCTGTATGCGAATAACCAGGGTGTTTTCTTCGGTATGGCCTTCAGGAACAAGCACGGCCAGGCGGCGCTTGGCGGCAGCGTCCAACCAGGCGTCGGCTGCTTCGCCCATGCCCGTTTCCCACTGCTGCAAGCCTTCAGGGGCAGCAGCTAAGGCTTCGTCGAAGGCTTCCTTGACGGGGGCTGTACCGGCGTCGAGCGCCACGTCCCCATTGATGGTTGTTTCCATAAACATGAGCGCAGGCGGCACAGTAAAGGCCACCGCGCCTGCATCGTGCGCCGCCAAAGCGGGCAGTTCAATTTCCGCTTCATTGCCCTTAAACTTGTGCCACGTAATAGCAGGCATGCGGTTGGCTTTAATTGCTGTTTGCGTAGTCATTAGCCAATCGCCCCCTCCATCTCGAGCTTGATTAAGTTATTCATTTCCACGGCGTACTCAAGTGGCAGCTCCTTGGAAACGGGGTCGGCAAAACCGTTCACGATCATGGTCGAAGCTTCGGCTTCTGAAATACCACGGCTCATGAGGTAGAACATCATGTCGTCGCCAATACGGCCAATGCTTGCTTCGTGCCCCACATTCACATGTTCGGCGCGCACGTCCATAGCAGGAATGGTGTCGGAGCGGCTTTCATCGTCGAGCATGAGGCTGGCACAGGCCACCGCCACGTTCGAATACTCCGCCTTTTCGGTAACGAGCACCGAAGAGCGGAAGGTCTGGATGCCGCCGCCCTTGGAAATGCCCTTGGTGTCCACATGGGCACTGGTGTAAGGCGCGTTCAGTACCACCTTGCAGCCCGTGTCCAGGTTCTGGCCCGCACCGCTAAAGGTAATGCCCGTGAATTCGCAGGTAGAGTGAGCACCGTTCAGAATAGACATGGGATACAGGTAACCCACGTGGCTACCGAAGCTGCCACTCACCCATTCAATAACACCATCGTCTTCAACCACGGCGCGCTTGGTGTTCAGGTTGTACATATTTTTGGACCAGTTTTCGATGGTGGAATAGCGCAGCTTGGCGCCCTTGCGCACAAAGAGCTCCACTGCACCAGCGTGCAGGTTAGCTACGTTGTACTTCGGCGCACTGCAGCCTTCAATGAAGTGCAGGTCTGCCCCTTCTTCCACAATGATGAGCGTATGTTCGAACTGGCCCGCGCCCTTCGCGTTCAAGCGGAAGTAGCTTTGCAGGGGGAAGTCCATCTTCACGCCCGCGGGCACATACACGAAACTGCCGCCACTCCACACTGCGCCGTGCAGGGCAGCAAACTTGTGGTCGTCGGGGGTAATCAGCTTCATGAAGTGTTCGCGGATGATGGCTTCCCACTTCGGGTCTTCAAGCGCTTCTTCAATACCAGAATAGACAACGCCCAGTTCAGATACGCTTTCTTGGATGTTGTGGTAAACCAGCTCGGAGTCGTACTGGGCACCCACGCCCGCCAGGTAGGCGCGTTCCGCTTCGGGAATACCCAGGCGCTCGAAGGTGTCCTTGATGTCTTCGGGCACGCTTTCCCAGTCGCTCTTCTGTTCCGTAGGAGGCTTCACGTAGGTAACAATGTTGTCCATGTCCAAGCCTTCGATGGAAGGGCCCCAGTCAGGCACAGGCAACTGATGGTAGATCTCGAGCGACTTCAGGCGGTGCTCGAGCATCCATTCGGGTTCGTTTTTGCGCGCGGAAATTTCACGCACGATTTCAGGAGTCAGGCCCGCGTCGAGCCTCTCACTCCCCTCTTCAGATTTCGTAAAGTCGTACAGGCTGCGGTCGATGTCCGCTACCTGCGACCGTTCCTTCGCACACATAGCTGGCCTCTATTCCGCAGCGCCGGCTTCGTTAGCTTCGCCGCTTTCGGAAGCGCGCTTTGCGTCGGCTTCACGCAGGGCCGCTTCAGCGTCGGCCAGCACGTCTTCCACGTTGAAGCCACCGAAGGGGTCATCTTCCGAGCGGAGCACTTCGGTTTCTTCCACGTGGCCAAATTGCTCGAAGCCTTCGGCGTCGATCTTGGTAATAAGGCTTGCATCGCCTTCGGCCACCAGCTTGCCCTTCACCATAACGTGGGTACGGTCCACGGGCAGGTGTTCAAGAATGCGCGTGTTGTGCGTGATAATCAGAATCGTACCGTCGCATTCTTCGCGGTATGCCGCCATGGCCTTGGAAACCACGTTAAGTGCGTCGACGTCCAGGCCCGAGTCCGTTTCGTCCAGGATGGCGAGCTTGGGCTGGAGCAGCAGCAACTGCAGCATTTCAACCTTTTTCTTTTCGCCACCAGAAAAGCCCACGTTCAGCTCGCGATTCAAGTAGGCTTCGTCCATGTCAAGTTGGGCCATAATTTCGGCCACACGCTTCTTGTACTTCTTGCCCTTCAGGTCCAGTTCTTCATGCTGGGCAACAATGGCGCGCAGGAAACTGTTCAGCGGCACGCCAGGCACTTCCACAGGCGCCTGGAAAGAAATGAACAGGCCCGCTTTGGAGCGCTTGTCCACGTCATCTTCGGTAATATCGGCGCCGTCCAACTTAATGCTACCGCCCGTTACCGTGAAAGCGGGGTTACCCATAAGCACGTGCCCAAGGGTGGACTTACCTGCACCATTGGGCCCCATGAGCACATGGATTTCCCCTTTATTAACTTCAAGGTCGATGCCATGCAGAATAGCCTTTTCGCCCGCACTTGCGGACAAGCCCTGCACGGCTAGCAATGCATCTGCCATGATTATTCCTCTCCTATGTAGTTGTGTGCGGTAAGGGTACGTCTAGAATCTCGTCTGCGCCGCACGTATCTTTCGTGCTAAATCCTAGCGCATTACTAGGAATTACGCAATACTTCTGCAAAAATGTTTGGGGGAATGAACAAATAATAGCGCTCTTTGGCGCAAGAGGCAGCCACACCTAACTCTTATGCACAAAAATCGCACTAAGCTGCTGCTTTTGGGGTGCGTACGGCACGGTGCCTGCCCCATGCTTTGGCGACCGGCTGCGCGCCTAAAGCTCCACTGTTTTGGCGGCTGGATGCGCGCCTAGAGTTCAATGGTTTCCAGGTCTTCGGGCACATACACATTGCCCGTAAAGAACTGGCTGGCTTCCATGGTGTAGAGTTCCTTGCGGGTGCCCACATTGCTGTCTTCCGTGTGGTACAAAATGAGATTGTCCACCCCAAGCCCTTCGGCAATCTGAGCCGCATCCTTGGCGGTGGAATGCCCTTTTTCGTAAGGCTTGAAGACGTCTGCTTGGGAATAGAGGCAGAAAGCTTCATGCATGAACCACGTCGCGCCTTCGGCAATGGGCGCGCATTCGTCGTTGAAGGTTTCGTCACCATTGCAGACCAGGCGACGGCCCTCGCCCAAGTCAACCACGATGCCAAACTGCAAAATCTTCGACGCACGAATGTCGAAGAAACGTACCGTATGGCCGATAATTTCGTGTTCGTCGCCGTCTTGCACAAGCACGAAGTTCAAGCCGTGGTCCACAAATTCATTTTCTTTCTCCGTGAAAATTACCTTCGTGAACAGGCGTAATGCTTCAATAACTACTTCATTGCCATAGATGTTCAGTTCACCCTTGGCCTTACCATGCGAAAGCGCCGCAAGCCACAGGCGAATCATCCAAATAATGCCAAGGATATGATCGGTATGCTTATGGGTGACAAAAATGTCGTGGATTTCATGCCAGGGAATACCTGCTTCATCCAGGCGGTTAAGCAGGAAGCCGCCGCCCCCACCGTCAACCAAAAAGTATTGGCCTTCGTCTTCAAGTACAAAACAGGTATTGTAGTAGCCCGTGACCACCGCATGGCCCGTACCAAGCATAGTAAGCTTCATGGTTCCTCCAGCAGGCATCGCTTTAACAGGACTACTGTACCACTCAATGGCCTTCAATTAAACAGAATTGAATCCTGATAGTGATTAATTAGCTGGGCATGCAGGTGTAAAATATAGGTACGTAAAAGCATTGATCCCGCATAGGGAAAAGGGAGGCACCATGAAGAAACTTATCACTCTTATTGGCATTTCGTCCGTCCTGGTACTTGCGCTTGCAGGCTGTGGTGGCGCTCAACCTGCAGCATCGTCTTCTGCGGCAGCTTCCGCCGAAGCATCTGCCCAGGAATCCTCGGTTCAAGAATCTTCGGTTCAGGAATCTTCTGAAGCACAAGTTGGCATGGCCAACCCCTGGTCCGACGTAGCTAGCGCCGAAGAAGCTGCACAGAGCGCGGGCTTGGGTGGCTTCGTTGTACCTTTGGGTAGCGAAATAAGCCTGGGCGCACTTGACCCCGAACACACCACTTTCCGCGCCATGGAAAGCCTTGCACAGGCAAACGTTGAATTCCCCGCAGTAAGCATGACCATTCGCAAGGGTGCCGCCTCTGTCGCAGATGACGAAGTTGGCATTACGGGCGACTACCGCGACTGCTCCCTTACCTGGACACAAGATATTGACGGTATTGAAGTAAAGTGCAGTGGCAACCGCGAAGACGCGTCCATGATAACCACCTGGACTAATGGCGGCGCATACTACAGCATTACCGTTGAAGGCTTAGGTGGCGACACCGACTATGGCCTTTCGGCCGACGACCTGTCTGTCCTCGTGCCCGCCATTATGTAAACTCCATTTCGCGCATGCAAGTAAACGCGCCCTGGCGTCCGCTGGGGCGCTTTTTCTTTCCTAAAGCGTTATGATTAACAAAGCTTAGAGTACTCATGAAAGAAGGACATGGACCAGTTTTCGCGGACACGATTATTGCTTGGCACGAGTGCAGTTGAGGCGCTTGCGCACGCGCACGTAGCCGTGTTTGGACTCGGCGGCGTAGGCGGCATATGCGCTGAAACGCTTGCGCGCGCAGGCGTGGGGCACCTGACCATCGTGGACAAAGACGTGGTGGGTGAAACCAATATCAATCGACAGGTGCTGGCTACCCACGAAACCGTTGGGCAGGCCAAGGTTGATGCGATGCGCGCACGTATTGCAGCCATTAACCCCACCTGCCAGGTAAGCGCCATTCAGTGTTTCTTCCTGCCTGACACGGCTGACCAATTCGACTTCGCTGCCTTTGACTATGCCGTCGATGCGCTCGACACAGTCACCGCTAAGCTCCTCTTTATTGAGCGCGCCACCGCAGCAGGCATTCCCTTTATAAGCTGCATGGGTACCGCGAACAAAGTGGATCCTGCGGGCTTCAAGGTGGCCGACATCAACAAAACCAAGATCTGCCCGCTCGCCAAAATCATTCGCAAAGAATGCGGCAAGCGTGGCATCAAGCATTTCAAGGTGGTTTATTCCGAAGAAGAAGTTCTTGAACCCCGTGCAGACGAAGCCTGTGAAGCACCCGACCCTGGCCGCCGCAGCATTCCCGGCACACACCCCGCTGTGCCGCCTGCCGCTGGTTTGCTCCTTGCCGCCGAGGTTATTAACGACTTGGTAGTTTAGCGCTGCGTAATAATGCGCACCGCTTCTTCGTCGAGCACGGCAGGTTCCGCCGAAGGCTTTGCAAGGCAATAGCCCTGAACATAGTCAATATCCAATTCGATAAGCGTGTTCAGTTCATCGTAGGTTTCAACACCTTCGGCTATGACACGCATGTCGTTGGAACGGGCATATTCAACTGCATGGGAAACGAGTATTTGCTTATTCGAAGACAGCTGTATATTGCGAATAACAGACATGTCAATCTTGATAAAACGTGGGTGCAAGCGGAGCAAGATATTGTCGGAATGATAACCACTGCCATAGTCATCAAGCGCAAACATCCCCGAAAAACCTGGTATGGCACGCTTTACCAACATGGCTTCGTCATTCAAATTGTGTAGTTCGGTAATCTCGACAACGAGCCCACTCATAACGTCTGAATGCTTGGCCGAAATCTGTTCCAGTTCCTGAGCAGGAAGCGAAAGGTTGCCAAAGGAATTAATGAACAAATGGGGCGCGGGAGCATCGTCCAACTCCTGCCTAAACGACTCAAAGCATTCGAAGGCACGCACCCACGTAAGGCGTTCGACTTCGTGTTGCTGCTCTTCTTTTTCGGCAAGCTGGAGGATATCGGCGGGAGATTCGATAGGCCCGTGCTGGACACGCAAAAGTGCTTCGTAGGCAAATACCGTTCCTGTCCTTGCGTCAACGATGGGCTGGAAATGATAACTGACCAAACTGTAGTCGTTCATGATTTCGGCAAAGGCCACCTTGGAACGTTGAATGGACATCATTTCCTGGTAGGTGTCGAAATCGAAATAGGCAATGTCATTCTTGCCCGACTTCTTCACCTGGTACATGGTAAAGTCGGCCAAGTCCATAAGGCCCGAAAATTCCGTGCTGTCCTTCAAGTAAAGCGCCACACCGCCCGAAGCAGACAGCTTAACCGACGTGCCATCGGGCAGATCAAGTGTGCCTTGCTGGAAAGTTTCCCACATCTGGGATATATCCTTTTCCATCTGCTCTTGCGTTTCATAGCCATAGAACAGCATGAAGAATTCGTCGCCCGAAACACGCGCGAGGACAGCATTTTCGGGCAGCCCTTGCGTAAAGGAAAGAGCCGCCTGGCGAATATACAGATCGCCGTAACTATGCCCATAAGTGTCGTTGTAATGCTTAAGGTCGTCTAAGTCGGCCATAACCACGGCAGCATGCTTGATCTTGCTGGGGTCTTTAAAGATTTCGCCGCAAGTACGTACAAAGGCTCCTCGATTAAGAAGCCCCGTTAAGGAGTCATGGTCGCGTTCAATTTCAAGCCGCTCTTGCACCAGCTTGTTGGTTTCTGCAACTTTCCCAGACAGAGCGGAAATGGTTTCGGTCAGCTTGTCGACTTCGGTAATGCCCGTGCTGGAAAGTTGAATTTGGCTGCCTGCCTCCACGTCGCTTAGGGACAATTCGTCAGAAAGCCTTCGTATGGGACGCGACACGCTTTTACCTACAAAATATGAACCAACAACACCCAGAATCAGCATGAGCAAGGTTGCCACCAAGATTCTGTCCCGCAGTGTATTGCCAAAACTATAAAGCTCCGATTTAGGCAATATACCCAAAAGCATCCACTGAGCAGGGTCAACTTCGGGCCTGCTTTTGTGTAAGTTGAGTGCCTTTGCGCTCACGAAGTACTGGTCATCGACAGAATAGAAAGAGCTTAGGCCGCCATCGGATTTTGCAACCGAAAACAAACTGCCGTACTCGAGGCCTTCTTTCGGTTCCATGTCGGTGTTCATAACTGGTTCCAGCTGCGTCACTTCGCCCTTATTCATTCCCATGCGGCCCGAAGGAGCCAAGGCGACCATATAAAAGCCTTGGCCCGACTCGCTCAATTCGCCATAGGGCAGCAGGTGCCGCAAGTGGTCGTACGAAAGCTCGATGCCGGCAACACCAAATACACTGCCATCTTCAAGCATAAGGGGTACTGAATAAGCAGTATTAGGCTGCTGACTGCCACCCAGAGGGGACATCGCCACGCTCCAGTAACCAAACTTGCTGCTCGAAACGTCTCCCTCTTTGTTGGCATTGTTGTAGGCGGCCTGGAAGGGCACGGCAAAAAAGTCGTATTCGGAAGGGCGCGTACGTGCTTCAAAGGAAAGTTCGGTATTCCAGTCGAACCGTGTTGCCAGGCCGCTCTTTTCGACAACAGCAGAAGGAGCACAGGCGAATACCAAGTCGTCGCTTTGCAAGGTTGCGCTCGCAATAGGATTAATGTCGATGATATATACTGCCTGCTTTTCCCCATAGGCACCGTCCGATGCATGGGCCGAAAGGTCGTCCGAATTCAGAACAACATATATGCCCGTCGCCCCACTTTCGGCAAGCGTTTCAACCATGGGGTCAACAAGTTCGCCCAGCAGCTCCTGGGCAAGTTCCGTATTGTTAACAAGGGCAGCAGCGTCAAGGTTTTTGCTGCTCGCCAGTGCTTGGGCCTGAGTTTTCGCCTGTTCAGAAAAGCTATCCACTTCACTGGCAATGTCGCGCATGCGTTCTTCAAGCGCCTTAGACCTGTCGGACATAACACGGTCTACCACGACCTCTTCGTGGGCGTTGATTTCAGTAATAGCGCCACTACTCCAAATAATGCCGACAAGCAAAAGAGCTTCAGCCAAAAGGAGGAAGAGCATAGGAAGAAAGAATGCCAGGAAAAGGCTTCTATTCCTCCATGGCTTTCGAGCAGTCGATATGTTGGCACTTTTTATCATACCTGTTTACAAGGATGCCACATAGGCCTTCAATTCATCGGCAGTGCATGGAACTATAATTTCGCCCGCTTTGATTTTTTCCATAACCTGAAGCGCATCGTTGTTGAGGTCGTCTGGTAGCAGGTCGTGCGAAGAAACAAAACCGACCGCCTCTTCAGTGGCGCCAAGAACAATGTTAGAACCACCTTTTAGCTCGCCCGAAATGATGCGTTCAGTGGTATGAGCAATAGCCTGGTCGACGCGCTTAAGAGCCGAAGTGATAACGGTTCCAGGAGCAAGATAAGACTGGTCTTGGTCGACGCCAATGGCCCACACGCCTGCTTCAGAACAGGCCCTAATTACACCGAGACCAACAACACCTGCAGCATGATAGATAACATCGCAGCCATCGGTAATCATGTCGTAGGCCATGCTCTGCCCGAGGGCATCGTCGGTAAATGAACCAGACCATTCACCCTGATACGTTACCGAAAGCCCTTGTTCTTTATTTGCGTATTCGATACCAGCATAGTAGCCCTGCTCAAAAAGCTGCATCTGGGTGGAATCGACGCCGCCAACGAACCCAACCTTGTTGCTTTTCGTAGTGCGAGCCGCAATATAGCCCACGGCGAAGGAGCACTCCTCTTGCCTGAAGGTGATGCCAGTAAGGTTAGGCAGAGGGTCGTCGTAGGCCACGTCAATGATGCCGAAGGGCACGTCAGGGTATTCCTGGGCAGCTTCCCGCACCGCGTCACCCATCAAAAAGCCCACGCCCCAAATTAAGTCGGCGCCTTCGGCAACTGCCTGGTCAAGGCGGGTTTTATAGTCCGGTTCGTCCACCGAGTCGATATAGGATACGTCCCAACCATATTTGCCATTGAGCGTTACCAAACCAGACCACGAAAGCTCGTTGAAGGACTGGTCGTGAACGGTGCCAATGTCGGTTACGAGAATAATCTTGGGCACCCCTTCTTTTTTTGTCGAAGGGGAACTTGAAGCGGAGGATGCTGCGGAACTACTCCCCGCCGGTGAACCACACCCTGTTAAGGCGACGAGGGCGCCCGCCCCCATTGCACCAATGAATGTGCGACGTGTTATAGACTTCATACTCGCACCTTTCTCTGACCAGCTGTTTTCTGCTTAATACAATAGGTTTCTGTGCTCACGTAAAACGAAACAAACAGCTTGAACTAATGAAACACAGTATATAACAGTTCCCCTAGGCGCGATAACGAGGAAGGGGCATTTAGCCCATCATGCGGTAACGAGGAAGGGGTATATGGCCCATCCCACGGTAATACCTGTGCATAATGATGAATGGGGTACGCCTCTGACTGGCTATAACAGAAAACTTCTTTAGCGAGCACCGCCACCAAACGCGCCGCCAAACAAACCCTTCTTTTCGTAAGGTTCACTTTCTACGCCAAGCACGGTATAACCCGTTTCAGCCAAGGCGGCTTTGACGGCATCTTCGGAAAGGGCTTCTTCAGCCACGATAGTTGTTTGGCCTTCGCTGTGCGAAGAATTCACTTTATCTACGTTGAAGGCTGCGCGAATTGCGTCGTTCACATGGGCTTCGCAATGCCCGCACATCATGCCGTCAATTTTTACTGTTGTCTTAAACATAGGTGCTCCTTAGGAACCGTGTTGCTTGTGAGTTTAAGCATACGAGCTATTTGTTAGCCGTAGCATACCACCTAATCGCTTATGTCGCTGTCCAAGATAACCTGAACTTCATAGTCGGGAAATTCTTTTTGCACGTCTTCGATAATATGGCGCCACAAAGCTTCGCGGTTTTCAGCTTCGAAGGTTAAGACCACGTCAAACTGCATGGTCTTTGCGTCTTCGTCTACGTAAAAGCCGTGGACTTCCTTCACGTGCAGGTGGCGAAATGCTATCTCTTCCACCTTGGCGCGCATGGCTTCCGCCTCTTTATTCGCCGTGTTGGTGGTATAGATGCCCACCGAAGCTATGGGCACGCCGTGTTCTTGTGCCACACGGTGCTGAATAGTGCGCGTCATGGTGTCGATTTCCGTGGCCGTGGTATTTTCGTCCACTTCCACATGGACGGTTCCCATAAATTGGTCGGGTCCAAAGTCGGTTAAGACGAGGTCATAGACGCCGCGCACGCCTGCCACTTCGCCTACTGTTTCCTTAATACCGCGCGACAGTTCAGGGTCGGCCCGGCGGCCAATAATCTTGGAAATGGTTTCACGCAGGATGTCGTAGCCCGCCTTTATAATGACCAACGAAATAATGGCACCGAGCGGCGCTTCAAGCGAAAGGCCCGTCATCATAAAGACGATAGCCGCAATAAACGTGGATGCGCCAATGACCGCGTCGAGCAAGGCGTCGGTACCCGAAGCAATAAGTGAATCGGAATTTACTTCGCCGCCCACCTTGCGCACATACAAGCCAAGGACAAGCTTCACGAGCACAGCAACCCCAATGATGACCAGGCCTGTTGTATTGTAGTTTGCCACTTCGGGGTTAAGGATGCGATGAACCGATTCCACGAGTGACGTAACGCCTGCGTACAACACGATGACGCCAATAACGATGGCCGTCAGGTATTCCGCGCGCCCATGACCAAAGGGGTGATTGTAGTCCGCGCCCCTGTTTGCCAGGCGCGTGCCAACAATGGTAACAATAGAAGAAAGCGCGTCGGTGGCATTGTTCACGGCGTCGAGAACGATGGCAATAGAGTTCGAAAGCAAGCCGACCGCCGCCTTGAAGGCCGCCAACGCCACGTTGGCCACAATGCCCAGCACGCTCGTGCGCACAATGCGCTGCTCGCGCGTTTGCCCAGTTGTTTCTTGCTGCTTTTCCATGCTTTAATTGTAGCAAGACAAACCAAGCCAAGGGGGGACACGTGGACGAACAGTTACAACAGGACCAGCAAAAGCTTCGCGAATTGATTGACGCCCACCAGCGCATCGTATTTTTTGGTGGTGCGGGCGTTTCCACTGAAAGCGGCATCCCCGACTTCCGCAGTGCAGGCGGTGTCTTTGACGAAAAGTGGCCCCACTCGCCCGAGGTGATGGTTTCGCGCTCCTACTTCAAGCAAAACCCCGAATGGTTCTACGACTTTTACCGTACAAAGATGATCTTCCCCAGCGCGCAACCCAATGCCGCCCACCGCAAACTGGCCGAATTGGAAGCAGCGGGCAAGCTGAGTTCGGTCGTTACGCAAAACATTGACGGGCTGCACCAGGCGGCGGGCAGCAAAAACGTCATTGAACTGCACGGCAGCGTGCACCGCAACTATTGCGAAAGCTGCGGCAAGACCTACGGGCTGGAAGCTGTTACCGAAAGCGAAGGCATCCCCCACTGCGAATGCGGCGGCGTTATACGCCCCGACGTGGTGCTCTACGAAGAGCCGCTGGACGACGCCGTAGTGGAAGCTGCGCTTCATGAAATAAGCTCGGCAGACATGATTATTGTTGCTGGCACGAGCCTCGTGGTCTACCCCGCTGCTGGTTTCCTGCGCGCATTCCAAGGTGACTGCCTGGCGCTGGTAAACAAGGGTGAAACGTCCATCGACAATTCAGCTGACTTCGTTTCCCGCCAGCCCATTGGCGCCATGATGGACTGGTAAAACCGGTAAAAGCACAAAGGCCTGGCACGTTGCCAAGCCCTTGATTCATTACGCCATGTTCTTTCAACACACTCGCCGAAGCTAGAAGCCGAAATCGGGGATGGTGGCAAAGCCGCGTTCCAGGTCTTCGTCGGTGGGAATATAGTCACTCATTTCGCCCTTCAGGTAAGCATCGTAGGCATACATGTCGAAGTAGCCCGTGCCCGTCAGGCCGAACAAAATGACCTTTTCTTCACCCGTTTCCTTGCACTTAAGCGCTTCGTCGATAGCCACGCGAATGGCATGGGCGCTTTCAGGTGCCGGCAAGGTACCTTCCACGCGCGCGAATTGCACGGCGGCATCGAACACGCTCGTTTGTTCCACGGCGCGGGCTTCGTCCAAGAAGCCGTCATGGTAGAGCTGCGAAAGGATGGGGCTCATGCCGTGGTAGCGCAAACCGCCCGCATGGTTGGGGCTGGGCATGAAGCCATTGCCCAAGGTATACATCTTGGCAAGCGGCGTAATCTGGCCCGAATCGCAGAAGTCGTAGGCAAACTTACCGCGCGTCATGGACGGACAGCTGGCAGGTTCAACCGCAATAAAGTGGGGCGCGGGATTGCCCAGCAGCTTGTCGCGCATGAAGGGAGCCATAAGCCCGCCCAAGTTGGAGCCGCCGCCCGCACAACCAATAACGATGTCGGGGTACACGCCAATCTTGTCCATGGCCGCCTTGGCTTCCAAGCCGATAATCGACTGATGCAAAAGCACCTGATTGAGCACGCTGCCCAACACATAGCGGTAGCCATCGCTTGTGACCGCGACTTCCACTGCTTCGGAAATGGCGGTACCCAGGCTGCCCGAATGGTCTTCGAATTCAGCTAAAATCTTGCGGCCCACTTCGGTCGTTTCGGAAGGCGACGGAATAATGGATGCCCCATAGGTTTCTATAACCGCACGTCGGAAGGGCTTTTGGTCGTAAGAGCAACGCACCATATACACCTTGCAGTCCAGATCGAAAAAGCTGCAAGCCATGGAAAGCGCGGTGCCCCACTGGCCCGCCCCCGTTTCGGTGGTTACGCCTTTCAGGCCCTGCTGCTTGGCATAGTAGGCCTGGGCAATGGCCGAATTCAGTTTGTGGGAACCACTGGTGTTGCCACCTTCGAACTTGTAGTAAATCTTGGCGGGCGTGTCCAAGAGCTTTTCCAAAAAAGTTGCACGCACCAAGGGGCTGGGACGATACATCTTATAGAACTCGCGGATTTCTTCAGGGATTTCAATAAAGGCGTCCGTGTCGTTGAGTTCTTGCTTAGCCAGTTCCGTGCAGAACACAGGTTCCAAGTCTTCCAAGCTTGCTGGCTTGCCCGTGCCGGGGTTCATGATAGGCCGATGGTCGGTTGCCATGTCGGCGCGCACATTGTAATAGTGCGTGGGTATTTCATTTTCGTCCAGATAGATTTTGTACGGGTCATTGCCCGCCGCGCTCATAGCGCCTCGATTGTCCAATACGTCCTTGATGCCTTCTACTGCTGCCATCTTTGGCCTCCTTTTCTGCCACCCTTCGTGGCCTTCCTGGCCCAAAGCCCAACGGCTTTGAGCCTTATGCGCCCGTGATGGCAGGCGCCTTGTCCTTCAAGGAGGCCAGGACAAAACAAAAAGCCCTTGCCTCCTTTTTGCAGGGACAAGAGCTTTGAAAACTCCTGCGGTGCCACCGCTGCTTGGTACTTTCATACCCACTCATGAAGCGCCATCACGCTTCTGCTGTTAACGCCAGCCTACGTCCGAAACTACTCTTGTCTTCTGGTTACCGCCAGACGGACAATTTTGCCCCAGCCCTCAAGGGCCCATCCTTACGACCGCATCTCCGCCGGGCTTCCACCACCCCCGGCTCGCTGTGGGCGCGTGTGCAAAAGGCACTTCCCTCTCACAGGTTTATGTTTGAGTACTTTAGCCTTGAGCCGTACTCGCGTCAAGAAGCATAATTGTATGCAGGGCTAACACTTAATTTCCGCGCCGGTACGCACATACACAAACCATGTAAGCACAACCGTCGCTGCCGTGAATAAGGCAAGAACGGTAAGCGCCACCGTGTAGTCAGACCTAAACAGAATAGGTACCACAAAGGCGCCGTATGCCGCGATGGCCGCCGTGAAGCCCGTAACCTGCGAGCCCTGGGCGCGGTCGGTAAAGATATTGGGGATCATGCGGAAGCTTGCCCCATTCGCCAAACCGGTAGTCATAAACAGCACGAGGAAAGCGCCGAAGAACAAGGCAAAATTGTGCGCTGCAATACCCGCCATGGCGGCAAGCGTTGCTGCAAGCATGAGCACAAAGGAAACGAATGCTACCTTCGCACCCGACCGAATGCGGTCCGAAACCCAGCCGCCCACGGGCCGCAGCGAAGCCCCAATAAGGGGGCCCAAAAACATCATGTAACGCGCGTCCACGTCGGGGAATACCACCGCAATGATGAGCGCAAGGGCCATCGAATAGCCAATGAAAGAACCAAAGCTGCAGGTATAAATCCAGGTCATGAACCAGGTATGTTTGTTTTTAAAGATGGAGGCCATCTGGGCAAAGCTTTGCCGCGGCATGGGCAGGTTGTCCATAAACACCGCCACAAGTACTAGCGTAATAAGGGTTGGCACCACCCAGGCAAAGCAAGCATTCTGCAAGAACAAGACCGTTCCCGCAGGGGTGTTTACCCCGTGCCCCAGGCCGAGCGACATACCTATTACCACAGGGGTTACCAGATAAGCTACCGCCACGCCCGCGTTACCAATGCCCGCGTTCAGGCCGTTTGCGGTTCCCTTCTTCGCCACCGGGAAAAAGTAGGCAATGTTGGCCATGGATGCAGAAAAGTTCGCGAGCGCCAAACCCATAAAGGCAAACCAAAACGCAAAGGCCGCGAATGGCGTTGTGGGGTCCTGAACTGCGAGCCCCAAGCCAACGAGGGGCACCAGCAGAATGGCTGTGCAGGCAAATGTGAAATTGCGTCCACCAAAAATGGCAGGCATATAGGTGTACACAAGACGCAAGGTGGCACCAATTAAACCAGGAAGCGCCGTAAGTAAAAAGAGCTGCGAAGGAGTAAAGGAAAAACCAGCGTTGCCCAACTGCGCGCTCACCAAAGCGCACAAGGTATTAATGACAAACGAAAGCAGCAGGGCAATGATAGATACAACCAAGTTGCGATTGGCAACGCCTTTTCCAAACCGTTCCCAAAAGTCGGCGTCTTCTGGGTCCCAGTGCTCGAGAATTTCTTTACGCGTAGGACGGTCGCTTAATACCATAGACACGATTACCCCCTCAACCGTGATCTTTATGCGCGTCTATTTTCCCAAGGCCGTACGTAGGCGTTCGAAATGCAAAAACTCCCCCGCTTCGGCCAACGCGCAAATATCGTCCCATGTTACAAACGCACAGTCAATGGCTTCGGATTCTTGCAAAACCACGTCGGCTTTGGTCACGTCAAGCTGGAACTTATACATATCCACGATATAGTTGTCGCCAGATTCCGAATCGACGTTTTTGTATGAAAAGAATGGTTCGAGTGGCTGGCCCGCAAGGTCAATACCCACTTCTTCGCGCACTTCACGCACCACGGCTTGGACCGACGTTTCGCCCGCCAAGACCCCGCCGCCTGTTACTTCCCATTTACCGGGTGCCCAAGCTTTTTCGAGGCAACGCTGGGTGACAAGGTAACGGCCCTGGGCGTCCTGCACCACGGCAAGCACATAGAGCACGAATTCACCTGCCGCCATGCGTGCGCCTGCGCGCGGCACTGTCTTGCCCGTGAATACGCGATTTACGTCGTAAATGTCAACTAATTCTTCCATGGCGACCATTATACTTGAGAAAAGCCCGCAAAAAGGAGGCCCCTATGGCACGCGAAATCCCTTCCATGGACCAATGGCTCGAAGAAGCAAAGCAGAGCGAAAACGCCGATAAGTGCGGAATGTTTTTGGTACACAACGGCGTGGTGCGTGAAACGGCAAAGGCGCAGGTACGCGAAGGACAAGACATGCCCGCAGTTGCCCAGGTTGATTTTTCCTACGACGCCGAAGGCCTTGATGCTGCGGTCGCAGAGGCGCTTACCTGGGAAGGCGTGTATTACGTGCGCGCCTGGCTCAATGAAGGTGTTTTGGACGTGGGCGACACGATCATGTATGTGCTCATTGGCGCCGACATTCGCCCGCGCTGCATCGACGCACTCCAGCGTTTAGTGGGCCACATTAAAAACGACCTCGTGGTTGAAAAAGAAATCTACGTCTAGGATTTTGCCAGGTGCTTTGCCTATGGTCTGCAAAGCAATAACGCGCAGAAAAAGTGCCGGCAGAGCGCCGGCACTTCTCATAAACGGGCAAGCCCAAGAAACGAAAACCTAACGGCTGCCTATGTATTCACCCACGGCCACACCCGTCAGGCTTTTCCATATTTCAGAAATGCTCGAACCAATGTCTTCGCCATAGAAAGAAGTGAAGACACCGTCGGCTACGGCTTCTTCGCTCAGTACCATAAAGACATAGAAACCTGCTTGTTCGTCTTCGTTTACCATGAGCAGGTATTCAGACATGGACGGACCATAAATTACCGCCATGGCCGATTGGTCGTCTTCGGTGAAGATAATGTCTTCCGTTGTCACTTGGCACATTTGGCTTATGGCTTCGCGGGCAGAAGAGAAGGGCCCTACGCACAGAATATGCCCGGCATGGGTGCCAAGGCCACCCTTGTCGCCCTGGGCAATTTCTTCGTCGGTCAAGGCATTGGATCCAGTAA
Source organism: uncultured Coriobacteriaceae bacterium (assembly GCA_902768975.1). GTDB lineage: Bacteria > Actinomycetota > Coriobacteriia > Coriobacteriales > Eggerthellaceae > CACXMZ01. The sequence continues at coordinate 79,048 of CACXMZ010000004.1, read as the reverse complement.
CCATGCCATAGTAGCTATTGTCGGACGAGCGACGCCACGCATAGTCTGCTGCGACATATTCATATCCGAGCTGCTGGAGCAAGGTTTCGAACTGCCAGCCCTTAAGTTCGGTAATAGCATAGAGCGTGGGTTGGTTATTGGGGCCGGTGCATTCGGCCGCCCAGGTATCGAACTTCTGGCCCCCCGTATAGTCTTTAGCGGAAGCAGAACCAGTTCCTGAAGTACTCTGGGAACTAGCTGCCTGGCCAGAACTGTTAGCACTGGTTCCTGCTGCTGCAGAACTGCCCGTGTCTGTACTGCCCGGAGCTTGGTCCGCCGCTGAACTGCCCGTTTCGGCAGAACTTGTGGCTGTTTCAATTTGCTGCTGCAATTCAGCTAAGTTTTCTTCGTTTATATTTGACGCTGCAAAGACGCCAAAGGTAACAACCGCAACGGCGAGCAAGAAGAATATGACGGAAAGAACAACACCAGCTATACCCGTAATCTTGCCGCCCCGCGCCTTGCTGTTCGACGGGTCGTCCTTAAGAACCTTGCTGCCTTTAGAAATACCCAGTGCGCCCAGCACGATACCCGCAATGGGGCCTGCGAATGGAATGAGCAAGGCAACCACAATGGAAAGAATGCCCATTATCAAGGGCGAAGTTCCTGGGTCGGCCGCAGCTTGCGGGGCCTGGGGCGCCGCAGGCTGAGCGTAGGCTTGCTGCGCCGCAGCTTGCGGGGCCTGGGGCGCCGCGGGCTGAGCATAGGCTTGTTGTGCCGCTGGTTGCGCTGTGGGCTGAGCGGGCGCCTGGGCTGCCGCTTGGGGCGCTGCTTGAGCGGGCGCCTGGGCTACTGGTTGTGCCGCGGGCTGCTGGACCGTAGGCTGGACCGTAGGCTGAACGGGGGCGCCACACGCAGAGCAAATGGTCGTTCCATCTGCCATTTCGTGGCCGCATTTTTGACAATACATGAAAGTCCCCTCTTCTTTTTCGCTTCACGTATACTGGCGAAACCATTCATTCCACCGTATCTTAATATTATAGTCCCGTCTTACAGGTATACTTTGTTTTGTACCTATTCCGAAACTTTTGCAGGAGCACCCATGGGCACCAATAACTACATCGACACACGCGGAAAAATCGCGGAACCTATCCCCTTTACGCAGGCGGTTGTTGAAGGCTTGGCTGAAGGGGGCGGTTTGTTCGTCCCTGAACAGGTTCCCACACTAAACTTGGAAGATATTCTTGCTCTTGCCAAGCTACCCTACTACGAGCGCGCAGCGCGCATTTACAAAGCCTTTGGCATCGATCTACCCGAAGAAGAAATCGATGAACTTATGCAGGCGGCCTATGGCAGCAATTTCGACGACGAAGCCATCTGCCCCATTACCACCCTGGCCGACGGCACCCATATACTGGAACTGTGGCATGGGCCCACGAGTGCTTTTAAAGACATGGCCCTGCAATGCCTGCCGCTGTTCTTTTCTGCGAGCGCAGCGCATTTGCGTGAAGCGGGCAAGCTTGACCATGAATTTATGATCCTGGTTGCCACGTCGGGCGACACGGGCAAGGCGGCCTTGGAAGGTTTTGCCAACAAGCAGGGTGTTTCCATTGGCGTACTCTACCCCGACGGCGGCGTGAGCGACATCCAGCGCAAGCAAATGGCAACACAGGCGGGCAACAATGTATACGTGTGGGCCGTGCGTGGCAATTTCGACGACTGCCAAACTGGTGCCAAGACCGTCTTCAATGACGAAAGCTTCGCGGCAAAACTCATGGACGAGCACAAGATTGCTCTTTCCAGCGCCAACTCCATTAACTGGGGCAGATTGCTCCCCCAGGTGGTTTATTACATTTCTGCCTACAGCGAACTGGTGGCACGAGGCCAGGTCGAAGCAGGAGCGCCCATTGACGTGTGCGTTCCCACGGGCAACTTTGGCAACATTCTAGCTGCCTGGTATGCCAAGCAGATGGGCACACCCATTGAACGCCTTATTTGCGCGAGCAACGAAAACCGCGTGCTCACCGACTTCATTAACACGGGCACCTACGACATTTCAGACCGCGACTTTGTACTTACCCCCAGTCCTTCCATGGACATCCTGGTGTCTTCGAACTTGGAACGCCAGCTGTTCGAATTGACGGGCCGCAATGCTGAAGCCATACGCACTTGGATGAACGACCTAAGCACCACGCGCAGCTTCCGCGTCGATGCCGAAACCTTCGCCAAGCTACGCGCCGACTTCGTGAGCGATTCAGTCAACAGCGCTGAATGCCTCGAAACCATCCGCAGCTGCTACGAAGACCAGAACTACCTGATGGACCCCCACACCGCCGTAGCCTACGAAGTGGCCCAGCGCCTGCGTGGCGAAAACCCTGTCCTGGTGGCAAGCACCGCCCACTGGGCTAAGTTTGGCGACAACGTCTACCGCGCCTTGAAAGGCATTGCACCGGGCGAGGCACTTCCCGAAGACGTAGCCGCACTTACGGGCTGCCAGCTCAACGAACGCATTGCCAGCGAAACCAAGGCGGCTCCCGTCCCTGCAGGGCTTGCGAACCTAGACACTACGCCCTTGCGCTTTACCGACGTTATAGATTCAAGCACGGCTGCTATCGAACAGGCAGTGCAAGCGTTTCTGCAATAACGGGCTGCAAGCTCACCACAAGTTCATAGCGCGCCTGGCCCGCTTGCGGGAACGCGCGCTGCTGCAATGCCACATGCTTACCCTGCACGGGCTCTGCGTCCAAATAAGGATCCACGAAGGATTCGGCAAGTGGTTCTACCAGGGGTATTTCTATACGCTTTGGCGGTTCTGCAACCATGGGCTCTTCAGGAACGACTTCCGTAATAAGTTCAGGAGTAACTTCAGAAACAACCCTAGAAGCAACTTCGGGAATGACTTCAGTATCGCCTTCGAAGCTATGCATACAGCCAAAGCAAATTTGGGCATCGTCAAAACTAGTCGCACGACACACGGGACAGGTTTTCATTGGAACTTCCTTTCTGTGCAGAAACTTTTTTCACTGGTTCAGGTTTAACCAATGCTTTATAGATTGATTCGCCAGCAAAATGCCGCGGGACAAACCACTTCTTATGGGCACAACTTGCGCGTTCAACCACCGCTTTTGCGTTAGTGCAACGCAGGCGCGAGCCTGGCTCCACATTCCGATACGACTTCATCACGCGCCCTTTTGCGTCGATAAAAGCAAGGTCGAGTGGATATGCCATACCAAAGGTATGCACGTCACTACAAGGAACAAGCATGACCAAATCGTCGTTTGGCAAAGTCCCCAAAAGACCACGCAAACGGGAAAAGCGTGACCGATATATTTTTAACCGTGTCATCTAGTCCTCCTTCCTATAGTTCAAAACGACACTCATATAGTCAGAGCTGTAAAACACCCTCAGGTTTACCCAGGAATACATACCGCCCTCTTTAATGAAGCTCGAAGACTCTTCACTGAAACCCACGCGCTGCCAACCAGATGTTTCAAGCGCCTGTTCAACCGCGTCTGCGGAAGCACCTTGTGGTTCAGGCCAATACAGGCCCACAAAACCTTCAGCCGTATAGGACCGGCATGGGCCCCACTGGGCAGGGTCGAAAAGCTCACTACGGAAATGCTCGGGGAGATCTGTTTGTTCATGCACCCCTGCGAGGTGTTCAAAAAGCCTTGCGACCATGTCGCCTTCTGCATAGTAGGTAGAAAGGCTCGCGCCAGGAGTACTACTCCTATATGTGGGCACCTTGCTGGTGCGCTGTGCGGCAAGGCCAGAAATGCCAGGCAGGGCGAGCAAAAAGAGCACGCACAAACAGGCAAGCCCCAGGCGCTTTTCTTGCGCTTTCATAGGACCACCCCCGGTTTGTAGGGGTCAACCGTTAATTGGGTACGGTGCTCAATGGGCCCCAGTACCGTTGAAAACACCACCCCTGAAAATGCTCTGCCAAACAGCGTGGGCGTAAAGCGCAAGGTAGCGGTGTATTGCGTGAAACCCCACGAAACCGAAGCAGACTGAACGCTCACATTACAATAGTCGGCAGAAAATGATTCTTCCAAAGCCCCTTGTATGAGGGCTGCGCTGTCGGCCGGACTCTGCCCATGGGCTGGGGCTGCCGCATATACCCGCACGGCGTCTTTGGCAATGCGGTCAAAGGCAGCACAGTTTTCCAGAAAGAGCATCGCATTGAACACCAATACGGCCACCGCTATGATTGCAGGAATACTCACGGCAAGTTCCACCGTCATCTGACCTTGCGTGCTTCGTTTCGAAAAAATACAGCACCTAAGGCCAGCCTGCCTGACTCGTTTCGCACCCCAAGATTGTTGCTGCTTCATTATTCCCATCGTCTTAACTCCACTGACTGCCCACTTCGGACATACCATTCGTTGATCGCTTCTTCGATAAAGCCACCGCCAGCTTCCTTCAGTGCGGGCGGTAAGGTTATTTCAAGCGGAATGGAAGGACCGTCTTCGCCAAAGAGTTCAATACGCGCAATAACAAACGTGGCGTCCCATGCGTTATAAGAAGAAAGTAGCTGGCCACCCGCAATGCCTACAAGGGCTGAAAGTGGATCCTGCGCAATTCCGCCATAGGCCCCAGAAAAAGCCTGCTTGGCGCCCAATAAGCCTTGGGTAAAAGCGTTTTGGTCTGCTGCGGCAACGTGGTAGGTGTTAACAAGTACCGGCTTATGGGAAACGAGGTCGGGTGGTGCAAGCCCGGCGCTTTCAATAGTGTTTTGAAACTTATTCGAAGCCCAGGTTCCCAAACCCGATGCCCCCACCAAAGGAAGCGAATTAAGTACTGTCTTTATGCGTTCGCTCAGGGCCTGGCTGCCTTTTGAATACGAAACCAAAAAGCTCGACCATATATCGAAGGCCGCACCGGGAATTGCTCCAAGATACGTGTCGCTAAAGAAGCCGTCGAGGAAAGACGAAATGACGGTGTCCGCTTCGTTCGCGTCGTCGCGCGCAAGCGTAGCAGCAGAAATTGCCATGCGCGACCCGAGGTATGCCTGACCCCCTACCAAGCTATTTGGCACAATGTCTGCTGCGCTCACACCAGAGGTGTCTACCACTATGGCAATGGCGCCAATATGCCCAGGCGGGCACACTTCTATACGGTAATCAAGCGCGTTCTTGAGCAACTGGCTCACGGATTCGAAAAGCGATTCCGCTGGACCCTTAACCTGCTGCGATTGCCGCGCAAGCGCTTCGTATTCGCGCTCGTAGTTTTCAGCTTCATGAGCAACTATTTGGTAGTGGTATTCAAATCCATTCTCAATAGACGTTGAAGCCGAAGCTACGTGCCCTACGCTCGACGCACTAAAACCGCAGCTTTCACAGACGGGAAGACCTTGAGTTTCCAATTCTGCAACCGACCCGAAGCCACAGGATGACTCTTCCTGTGCTGCAGGGCAGCCCGGCCATGCGTGCATATGGCGCAGGCCGTCTGCTGACTCGGTTAGCGGGTATGCCGCTTCCGTGTACAAGTTCGTTTGTCGCATTTCTTCGGTATTGCGAGGCAAAAGCGGAAAGAAGGCTTCGAAGGATTCACTGCTTTCGTGCACATAGCCTTGGTTGACCTGTTCAAGCGCATAGGCATAAAAACGCTTTCGAATCGCAGAACGAGCCTGCTCTTCAATGGCGTCCGTTGCAGGCGCTTCCTGGCTGAAGCGCTGAGCATAGTAGTGTTGCGACCGCTTCAAAGCAACAGAAAACGACCAGGTGTCTACATGGGCATAGTGCGGATTACTCTGGCCAGACAGACCAGCTAAAGTCCCAGCGCGTTCATACATGCAGTACGAAGGATTATTTCCGCAGTCGGCCATGAAAGCCTTCCGCTTATGTTCGTTGGCCTTTTGAGCTGCCTCTTCGGCGGACTGGGCGGCATTGGCAATGTTGTCCCGCTGCTCTTTAATGCCGCCAAGTGCGTCTTCTTCGCTATGCTCTGGCAATGCGAGTTCTTTGCCTTCTAAAGGTGTTAGTACGGCAATGGCATAGTAGTTCGAGTCTGGGCCTGCATTTGCCTGAGCGAGGGCCGCAGCGTCAAGGGCGGCAAAGACAGGAAGCAATCCTTGAAGCTTATTAAGTCCTTCAATACAGGCATGCGAAAAACGCGTTCGTGCCTCAAGGATCTTTTCACCCGCTTCAACTAGTTTTACCGAAATGGCCTGCGTAGGCGGAATACATGCCGCCACGATTCCAATACCTATGCTCGTAAGCCCAGCGACCGAAAGGCTCAGCACGGCACTGTCGCACACCTGGGCAACAATATAGAAAGACGCCACCTGTTTTTCTGCGGCAAGCGCGCAAGCATCTGCAACGTTTTGCACGTCGGCAGCGACAGAGCGCAGCTTGTAGACCTGAGTCGCGCCAATAAGCAAGGAAACCGAAATGAGCAGCGCGAGCACCATACCTACGGTACTAAAGCCTCCGTCGTCTTCGAAGAAGGGGCGCGAAGGTCTGTAACAAAAAACGCGCATCATGCCCCCTTCCGCGCTTGGACCCAGCTACCAGGGCTGAGCCCCATGCTCCCCGCGCTTGCCCACGAAGGCTGAGTCTGGGCCTCTTCTTCAATTTGGATGCGTATACAGCCCGAAGCGTCGGCTATGCCAACCAGGGCGCCCGCCGCGTCAAAAAGCGGAAGCAGGCGCAGACGGTTCGTGATATTCACCCGCGCTACCCCGCTCGTCTCGTCCCCTGAAACCGTAATGTCCCAGCTACAGCCCGAGTTATGTACGTGAAACAAGTCGTGCGGGGGAACGGCAGAAAGCTGCCGCTTGATTAATTCAATGCAGCGTTCGTCGCTCAAACCAGCCTGCACGCTCCGCGTGGCAAGCAGGCGGCAGCCTTCTGCAGCAGCCTGGCGCATAACCATACGGTCATACAAAATAATGCCCGGCTGAAGAAGGAGTAGGAGAAGCGTAAACAAGACAGGAATGGCAAAGGCCGCTTCGACGCTTGCCTGCCCGCGCGAATCCATGAATCGACGCTTTGATTGACGTGTATGAGTGCGCCGAAGCCTTGGTCCCTGTGCATTAATACGCCAGCACATCTGCCCACGCTCCTGCATCGCTTCCCCCCACCGTATGGGACGCACCCGCGCTTGCATGTTCTGCAAGTTTTCCTGAACGACCAAAGTCGCAGAGCGAGCCAAGCCCAGCCACAAGGGCTAGAAAGGCAAATAGCACCAGTGCAAATTCCACCGTTGCCTGCCCGCAGCTCTTGGAAAACAGCTCCCGCAAACGGTGGCGGACCCGAGTGGCCTGCCCGTAACAGCGGTGGCCCTGCATGCTGTGCTTGTTCTTGTTAAAGCCCATTAATGCCATTTGCAATTGCATCCCAAAGCTCTTGGATCTTCGGTCTAAAAACGGTAATGGCCAAAATTGCGATGACAACAAGCACGCCCACCAAGATGGCATATTCGGTCGTGCCCTGTCCTTTCGTGCAGGCCAGCTTTGCGCGTACGCAATAGAGCTTGCGCCATACACTTGTTTGTAAACGTGCGAGGTAATTCTTCATTGCTCACTCCTTTCTAAAACCCTGTGAGTAAATCGAGCATGATAGGCCCCATGACTAACAGCAGCATGGAAGGCAAAATAAGCAGGCCAACCGGCAGCATCATTTTCACGGGAGCTTTCATAACTTTTTCTTCGACACGAGCCCTGTGAGCTTTACGTGCTTCGCGGGCAAGGTCTTCGAGACTATTTGCCAAAGGCGAACCAAAGCGCAAGGAGCGCACTATGCTTTCAACCATGCGTCCGAGCAGGACCGAGTCGTAGCTCTGGGCAAGGTTGCGTAAAGCATCTTCACGCGTGAGGAGGCCGGTATGCCACATTTGCTGCGCGCTATTCAGTTCAGCGCTTAATTGGCTCGGGAAATTTGAACTATATAGTTCGAGCGAACGTTCAAATGAAAGACCGGCGCGCAGACCCAAGCACATGACCTCTATGGCTTCAGAAAGATGCTTTTCAAGGGCATGACTCCGCTGGGCAATACTATTCTGCAAAGCCCAAGCAAGGCTTGCCCACCCAAGCAAAAAACCAGCGCAGGTTGCTATGATTGCCAAAGGTGTGCTCAAAAGCAGACCGAGGATTCCCCCTATAACTGCCCCCAACCAGGCATTGCGAAGACGCCAGGTGCGCACATTGGGCAAAGATAGTTCACCAAGACCTGCCTGCTGTATTTGTTTAGTGAGGCGCACGTCTTTGCGACTGACCTTCTGCGACCCTGGCAAACTATTATGGGAAGCATGCACCATGTCGTAACGAACAAGCTGGGAAAGCACGGTTTCCGCCAAACTCGCACTGTTCTGCTTACGGGGAACGAGCCCTTGCCAACTCTGCTTCAAGGCTTTTTGCCTCTGGTTTTGCAAGCGGTAGCTCATAGCCGCAAGGCTGCCAAACAAGCCGCAGAAAAGGCCGCTGATCCAAGCTATTGTTGAATACCCCAGCGCCATGCTAACCAAGCTCCACATTCAGCAGGCGGCGCACGGCAACTATGCCTATTACTTGCATGGCAAGGGCAAGCACGAGCAAGGCAAAACCAGCGCTGCTTTCAAAAAAAGGCTGCAGGAAGTCACGCGAAATAAGCATCATTGCAGCCACGAGACCTACCGTTACCCCCACCACTACCCGCGCGGAAAGTTTCGCTTGCGCCGTATGCACGCGAAGGCTCTGAGCAAGTTCAAGTTCTTCCTTTAAAGATTCGCGCGTGGCGTCGAGCACGCGTTGCATGCTTCCACCCGTCTGATGCTGGACGGCAAGCGCCACCGAAACAAACGACAGCTCAGCAATGCCCCCTTCCTTTCGGATACGGGCAAGCGCCTGCTGGGGCGAAGATCCTGTCTTGAGGGCCCGTGCCGCTCTGCCAAATAATTGGGCGAGCGGACCACGTAGTTCCTGTTCAAGATGCGAAAAGGTTTGCTGGAGGGTAAAGCCTGCACCAAAACAACTGCTCATTGCCGAAAGGGCGTCGGGCAGGGCGTCGCGCATGCGTTGGGCGCGCAATTCCTGAACATGGTCGGCCCAGGTGCCCATGAAATACACGAAGGCCACTGCTGCCAAAAAGCCCAAGGCTATTCGCTTGAACAGAGCACCGCCTATAAGCAAAACCATGCAGAAAAGAAGTTCTACTGAAAGAATGCCTCGGGGCTGCGCTAAGAGACTCCGCTGTTCAAAAGCAAGGCACAAGCGCTGGCAGTAGTGCTGAACTCGAGGCATGCCCAAGAGCTTGCGCGTAAGCGGTTCAAAGCAAGTGATGCCCGTTTGGAGCACTCGTAGATGTAAGCCACCGCCCAGCCTTTGTTGAAGCCGCTGGAAACGAAACTGGGTATGCAGGGCATCGAAGCCCTGTACAAGCACGATGAATGCACCGAGGAAAGCGCTTAAGCAGCTGGCGGCAATAAGCACGTTGCCTGCAACCATGTTTGCACCTCCTCGGCAGTGATGATTCCGTCTTCTTGGGCGACGCTTAACCAATAGGGCGCCGCAAACCATTCGCCTGGCGCACTTATGTTTTCGCGCACAAACAAAGGCTTGATGCAGCACGCGCGCGCCTCGTAGTCGAATTCAATTTCGCAGATGTGGCTAATGCGTCGGCTTCCGTCGCGGTAACGGCTAATCTGAATAATCAGGTCAAGTGCACCACCAATCTGGGCCTCTATGGCGTCGAGCGGCAAGTCGGCCGCAAAGCGAACCATAGTCGCCAGGCGCACCACCGCGTCGGACGGAGAATTTGAATGGAGCGTAGTGAGCGAACCATCGTGGCCCGTATTCATGGCTGAAAGCATGTCGAGGGCTTCTTCACCACGCACTTCACCTACGATTATGCGGTCGGGCCTCATACGTAAAGCATTTTTAACAAGCTTGCGGATAGTAACCTCGCCCTTGCCTTCTGCGTTTTCAGCACGGGCTTCCAAACGCACCACATGGGGGTGAGACAAAAAGCGCAACTCTGCGGAATCTTCTATGGTAAGGATTCGTTCTTCGTGGCTTATTTCGCAAGAAAGCGCATTTAAGAGCGTCGTTTTGCCCGACCCGGTCCCCCCAGAAACAGCGATATTCTTTCGCGCCAACACCGCCCAGGTGAGCAGCTTGCGCATGCAGGTGTCCAGGCTTCCCTTTGCTTCGAGGTCCGCCAAAGAATACACTCTTCGCGAAAACTTACGGATGGTAAGCACGGGCCCGTCGGGTGAAATGGGCGGAATCACCGCGTTCACGCGATGCCCCGACATAAGGCGCGCATCCACCATGGGCGATGACTCGTCCACACGCCGCCCCAAGGGCCCCAAGATTCTATCGATAAGCGTCCGGATTGCTTCGTCGCTGGCAAAAGGTACAGGTAACGCACAGTTTTTGCCATCGCGTTCAACATAAAAAGAATGGGTGCCGTTGACCATGATTTCAGTGATGAAGTCGTCAGCCAAATACGGTTCCAAAGGGCCAAGGCCAAACACTTCGTGTATTAAAGCTTCTGCGAGAACGCCAGGCGACTGGTTCTGGGTAGCAAGCCAGGGGCTTTCTTGAAAAAGCTGCTCACAAGCATTTCGAATCTCGTTTTCGGCCTGTTTGGGATTTTCACTTGCAAGCTGCGCTAAATGCTGCGGGGGTAAGATTGCCGCAATACGCTGCTTGAGCTCCTGAAAGTCATTATTGCTCTGTTTGCTTACTTGCCCAGCACCCGCCGCCTGGACGCGCTCCATTAAAGACATGCCGCCTTCTTTCTCCGCGTTCCAAAACGAAGACGCTTGCGCGAAGGCATGGCAACAACGGGAGCTGCTTCACCCTGCTGTTTGGGCAGAAGGTCCGCCAAGACACGTGCGATGCTTTGGCACAGCGCGTTCCCCGAGTCGATAAGTTCAAGCGGAGCGCCCGTGCCAAGCAGTTCTTCAACGTCTCGCCCACCTTCCGCTAGTTCGACCACATGGGCGCCCTTAAGCGCACAGGTCACGTCGATAGAAGAAAACAGCGACTGCCGCGAACACCTATTAAGCGCAAAGACTATAGGTTGCGTCGCTATGCCACAGCGAGCGCACAGCTGAAGAGCGTGCTTGCAAGAACGAATTGAGGAAGGCCTCTGATCGATTAAGAACAGGGCGTTGCTTCCAGTTTCCAACAGGTGCAGATGAAAGTCTGCCCAGGTAGGCGACGTGTTTACTATTACCACATCGAAGCGTTCGCGCAGCTTACTAATAAGCTCCGGCATGCTCTGTGCAAGTTCTTCGGACCGTTCAAGGTGCGTAGGGGCCGAAAGAATAGCAGGCTGGCGCCCACGACTTTCCAAGGCGTCCAAGCGGCCTGGAGTTGAAAGCGCTTCGTCTATAGGCAGCGTGTCTTCCCTACCCGTAAGGTACTGGATGTCGCCAAATTGAAGGTCTGCGTCTACCAAGGCCGTGCGGTAACCCTTGCTTTGCGAAAGATAGGCGGCAATAACGGCAACGCTGCTTTTGCCAACGCCACCACCAGCTCCCAGAATTGAAAGCACATAACCACGTTCAGCCTTTTGTGCAGCAGGAACAAAACCTCCGGTGTTCTTTCGGAGATCTTCAATGGGTTCAATTCTGCAATGTGCCGCCTTCGCTTGCCGATAATGTTCCAGGAAGGTTTGTTTGTCCCACACTTCGTCGATATGCGCTGCTTGTGCGCGGCTCAGAAGCGACCCATTCCCTTGGAAAGCTAGCAAGCACACCTTTTGTTCCTTGTTGTCCTGCTTGAGTGCGGCCGCAAGATTAATAGCGTCGACTTCGTCGCTCCCTGCAACCCAAATTTCGTCGGGCCGCGACTCGAGCACCTTAACCCGCGTTTCTTGTGCCCCAGAAAACACGCGAAGCCACTCTTGGGAAACAAGCGCTTCCGCTTCTAGCCCTAAGCATTCTGGGTACTTAATACTCGTTGAGTCCGCGCAAAGCATCACACTTGGCATACTAGTCACCTTCCCCTCGTGCAGGCAGCGTTAGATACAGGTTTGCTGTCTGCGTTGTTGCTATTACTTCTTCCACTTGTTCAGGAGCAAGAGCCAAAGTCACGGCGAAACGGCCTGAAGCCAATTCGGCCATAGCAGCAACTAAGACGTTGTTCGCCAAAAGCGCTGCACCACTTGCCCCTGTTGCATACACGTCCACAATGTCGCCGGCTACCACGGCCCCACCCACGGCCTGGGCGCTTCCCAGTTCAACGCCCAGGGCCTGGAGCCCCTTTGGCACGGCCACATATTCACCCGATTCGGCAAAGCGGGCATGACTGAGCACTTCCCCAGCAACAATGGAAGAAGTTGCTTGCATGCCCGCAACCTCAGCCAGGCTCGTGACGGGTTCTTCGGGAAGTAGGTCCACAAGCCACAAGCGCGTGCTTGCATTCGCGGCGTCCACCACTTCACCCGCTGCAATCGTGCGCGTAGCTACACACACTTCAACTTGGTCGCCCCCATAACGGGCAAGGGCTTCGCTTCGTTGCGCTTCAGCCTGGGCTTCCAACTGGCCGATGTACATAAACACCGAACCGGCGCATACAAGCCCGCAAAGCAATGCAGCAATAACTGTGCTTCGTTTTTTCATCTCCCACCTGCCTGACTGTTATGCGTCCTATCTTGGCAGGCGAAGGTCTCAGAAAGCTCATCAAAAAGGTCTCGAAAAGGTCACCAATATGTCCGCAGAAATCTCAACAAAAGCTCAGCAAAAAGGTCTCAAAAATGTCTCACACCAGGTCAGAAGCCGCATTTTTGGGCACTCGTCTAAAATGGCGCCTTTCACAGTTCCTCCGCATTTTTCGCGGTAGAATGAAAACGAATGAGAAAGGTTGGCAATGCCAGAACACAGCTGGGAAGAAAAACTTGAAGCTCTGCAGGAAACGCTGCGGTCTTATAAAAAGGTCGCCGTGGCTTTTTCAGCAGGCGTCGATTCCACCTTTTTATTGGCAGTTGCCCATGAAGTATTGGGAAACAATGCCCTTGCTATAACGGCCCAAAGCCCCGTCTTCCCCGCTCGAGAACATGCCGAAGCGCTCGATTTTTGCGCGCAGCGAGGCATTCGTCAGATAGTCTTCGATGCCGACCAATTCAGCGTGAACGGCTTTGCTGAAAACCCACCCGAGCGTTGCTATATCTGCAAACGCAGCTTGTTTGAAAGCATCTGCGAAAAAGCCCATGCCGAAGGTTTTGACATCGTGGTGGACGGTTCCAATACCGACGATTTAAGCGACTACCGCCCCGGGCATAAGGCACTCCAGGAACTGGGTATCCAAAGCCCGCTGGTTGAATGCGGCTTTTCCAAGCAAGACATCCGCGACGCGTCCGCCGCCATGGGCCTTCCCACCGCTACCAAACAAAGCTTTGCCTGCCTAGCCACGCGCATTCCTTATGGCGAAACCATTACGCCTGAAAAGCTTGCAACGATTGATGCCGCTGAACAAATCCTGCTTGACCTGGGGCTTTCTGTGGTACGCGTCCGCCTTAATGGAAGCGAAGGACGCATCGAAACCAAGCCCGAAGACTTTGGGTTGGTGCTTGAAAACTGCGAGCACATCGTAGCTGGATTTGAAGCCTGCGGCCTGGATTCCGCCACGCTCGATTTGCGTGGTTACCGCACGGGTTCCATGAATAAACTTTAGCCGAACGTAACACGAGCACCCTGGGGCGTGTCTTCAATCGTGAAGCCCAGGCCTGTCAGGCCATCGCGCACAGCGTCTGCCTTTGCAAAGTCCTTGGCCGCGCGAGCTTCTGCACGGGCTGCCAGCAGGGCCTCCACCGCTTCTTCTGCGCTGCCGCCCGCAAAGCCCGCCAGGTCGCGCGCCAGGTCCACCACTTCAGCGGGGTAAGCCACCGCAGCCTGTGCACCGCTGCCCACTTCCACGCCAAAAATCTGCATAAGCTCACACACAAAGGCGCGCACTTCCTGCAGGAAAGGCACGTCGGAAACAGAAACGGTCTTGTCGCCCAGTTCCGTGTTCATCTGGTTCACGAAACCAAAGACAACACCCAAGCCACCTGCGGTATTGAAGTCGTCGTCCATGGTTGCCACGAAGTCGTTGCGCGTTTCGCGCACCAGGGCAGCCAGGGCGCCACCTTCGGCAGCTCCTTCGAAAGGCGAAGGGATGTCCTGGGCGTTTTCGCAAGCCCAGTCGATGCGGGCCACCAGGTTTTCAATGCGTTCCAAAGCCGCACGGGCTTCTTCAAGGCGCTCGGGCGAAAACTCCATGGGGCTGCGGTAATGCGTCTGCACGCACAACATGCGCAGCACGCTTGCCGGCACTTCGTTCAGCACGTCGCGTAGCAGCAGGAAGTTGCCCAGGCTTTTGGACATCTTTTCGGTTTCACCCGTGGCTTCGTTCTTAATTTGTAGCATGCCGGAATGCATCCAGTAATTCGCAAAGCCTTCTTCATAGGCCGCACAGCTCTGCGCCATTTCGTTTTCATGGTGCGGGAAGCACAAGTCCGCGCCGCCGCCATGAATGTCGAACGGCAGGCCCAAATACTTGCGTGACATGGCCGAACATTCAATATGCCAGCCCGGACGCCCCTGCCCCCACGGCGAATCCCACGCGGGTTCACCGGGCTTGGCCGCCTTCCACAACGCAAAGTCCAAGGGGTCACGCTTGCGGTCTTCCAGGCCCTGCCCTTCCGCACGCAGTTCACGATGCCCCGACTCCATTTCGTCCACATTACGCCCTGAAAGCGCGCCATAGTCCGCAAAGCTGCGCACCGCAAAGTACACGTCGCCTTCCGCTTCATAAGCATGGCCACGTTCAATAAGCGTTTGCACCAGTTCGATCATGGCAGGAATTTCTTCGGTTGCCTTCGGGCGCACGTCGGGGTCGAGCACGCCCACCGCATGCATGTCTTCAATAAAGGCAGCCGTGTAGTCCTGCGCCACTTCAGCGGCACTGCGCCCTTCTTCGTTGGCCTTGTTGATAATCTTGTCGTCGACGTCGGTGATGTTCTGCACGAAGGTCACGTCGAAGCCGCGCCACTGCAGGTAACGACGCACCACGTCAAACACGATAAAGGTGCGCGCGTTGCCAATATGGATATAGTTGTACACGGTCGGACCACACACATACATGCCAATCTTGCCCAATTCTTTGGACTCGAAATCTTCCTTGGTGCGCGTGCGCGTGTTGTAAATTCGGATCATCGTTTTGTCTTTCCTGGTCTTCTAAATGCTTTCGGTCTTTTCAAATATTCCCTCGCAGTGCCGAGTGTTTCAAGCCCTGCTTAATCTTTCGTCGTCAACAGGGCAATGGCCTGCGCGGAAATGCCTTCGCCGCGCCCTTCAAAACCCAGATGCTCAGTTGTCGTGGCCTTAACCCCCACGTTTGCCGCAGGAATGCCTAGGGCCTGCGCCAAGTTCGTGCGCATGGCTTCGCGATGTGGCGTCAGCTTCGGAGCCTGGGCCATTACTACGCTGTCTATGTCGAGGATTTCAAAACCTAAGTCGCGCACATGGGTAGCCGCAGCCGCCAACAGCTTCATTGAATTGGCGTCCTTAAAGGTAGGGTCGGTGTCGGGGAACAGCTTGCCAATGTCGCCCGCACGCGCGGCGCCCAGCACGGCATCGGCCACGGCATGGGCTAGCACGTCCGCATCGGAATGACCCAGCAAGCCCTTTTCGTAAGGGATTTCCACCCCACCAATAATAAGCGCGCGGCCTTCAACCAACGCGTGCACGTCGAAGCCAAGCCCTATGCGCAAACCTTGAATACCAGCCATTATTGTTCTTCTTTCATCACGCGGCGCACAACCGCAGCGAGCATCAAGTAGTCTTCCGGCACAGTAAGCTTGATGTTGTCGCGCTTGCCTTCCACTACCAGCACGCGCCCGCCCAAGCGTTCAATAAGCGAAGAGTCGTCGGTACCCACGAAACCGTCGGACAAAGCACTGGCATGGGCACGGCGCAGAATACCTGCGCGGAACACCTGCGGCGTTTGCGCATTCCAGAACACCGTGCGGTCGGGTGTACCCACGATAACGCCGTCTTCAACCACCTTCAGCGTGTCGATAGACGGGTGCGCCACCACGGCACCGTCGGCGTCGATATTGCCCTTAAGCGTATTGATGGTATGTTCGATAAGCGCGGGGCGCACCAAGGGGCGCGCGCCGTCGTGCACCACCACGAATTCAAACGTTTCCGGCACAAATTCCAGGCCTGAAAAGGCACTTTCCTGACGGATACTACCCGCAGGCGCCATAGTAACGGGCGTTACAAAGGGGAACGGGTCTATGGCCGTAGCCAGGTATTCGTCCATGCGTTCTTCGGGGCACACCACCACGATTAAGCCAATGTCGCCCACCGCGTCGAAGGCTTCCGCCGCCCAGGTGAGCATGGGCTTGCCCGCAATTTCAACGAGTTGCTTGCCACCGTCGCGCCCGAAGCGTTCGCCTGAACCACCAGCCAAGATAACAGCAGCCGTCTTGGCCTTTGGGTCCACCTTGCCTTCAAGGCCTGCGAGGTTTTGCGTAATGGCGTCGATGTCGATTTCCGCCAGAAGGTCGGGCGGAACGACCACTTCGGTGGCGTCGATGGGTGGCGTGGCAACAGAAGATGCTTCAACCGCAGTAGCTGCGTTAGCCGTTTTGCTTGTTTCGTTCTGTTGCACCATGGCAACCCCCTTCGTTTCATTTTTTCCATAATACCAGGAGAAACGCCTGTTTTAATGGTAAAAGTGGGATAATAAAATGCAGAATTGGAGGTTAAAAATGAAGACCTTTGAATTACAGACCAAATCTTTTGAATTTGTAAATATCACGGCGCAGGTGCGCGAAGCAGTTGCGGCGGCGGGCGTGGAAGAAGGCCTGTGCTGCGTGTATTGCCCCCACACCACGGCCGCCATTACCATCAACGAAAATGCCGACCCCGACGTATTACACGACCTGAAGATGGCGCTTTCGGACACCTTCCCCAACCGCGAGGAATTCCTGCACGCGGAAGGCAACAGCCACGCACATATGAAGTCGAGCGTCGTGGGCACTTCGGAGCTTATCCCCATAAGCGGCGGCAAGCTGGTGTTGGGTACCTGGCAGGGCATTTATTTCTGCGAGTTCGACGGCCCACGCACACGCAAATTCTACGTGCAGGTTATTGGTTCATAAGCGGGTGGCAGGAAACTTGTGCGGCTGCCCTACCAGGAAAGTTGGAAGGCGGTGCGCGGGGTGTCGTCGAAGTTGAAGACGGTGCCACAGCGCACAAAGCCAGCCTTTTCAATGCTGTGCAACATAATGCTGTTATTGGCGTGCGTGTCCACGCGCATTTCATGTATGCCCGCCTGCGTTGCTTGCTCGCGCACGAACTGCACTGCCGCGCTAAAAATACCGCGCATCTGCCCGTCGCTTGCAATGCGATGGATTGTGGCATAGGGGTAGTCGTTTGGCCAGGCGCCATCCACAATAACGTCGTACATGGGGTCGGACTCCATGAGCATAACGAACACCCCGTGAATACCCGTTTCGTCTTCAATAACGTAGTTGAGCCCTGTTTCTATGTCTTCACGCACCACGTCTTCGGGCGGCCAGTAGTCCCGCCACTGCGTTGGATTGCCGTTTTCGCGCATGGTCTGGCGCGCCGCGGCGTACACCCGCAGGATTTCGGGAAGATCGTCGTATGTTGGCCGCCGAATATTCATGGGTAAAAGTGTAACAGCAAACGAAAGCCGCCGGGCAGTTCCTCGGCGGCTTTTTAGGGGGCTTCTCTTTCCTGTTGCTTCGTGCGAAACAAAGGCCTTTATGCGAGCTGGCGCAGACCAGTGGCGGTAATGTCGGTCAGGCCGATAAAGCGCTTCAGACCCAGCGAAATGGTGGCATCCTCTTCCAGGGGAATGAGCGTGTTTTCCATAATGACCGTGCCAAGTTCGCCTTCAAACGTGCGGCGCCCCGGCTTGGCAGCTGCGTCTTCCACTTCGTCGCTCTTAATAAGGTCGATAATCAGTTCCGGCGCACCACCGCAGCAACCCGCAGGCGAAATGGTGTGCAGCAGCACGTTGTTGCGACCCTTCTTTTCCATATAGCTACGCAGGTCTTCGCTGTACTCAATCTTCATTGCAGTTCCTTTCATGGGGCATGTGCTGGCATTTGCAAGCTGCCAATACACATGCGGTGCTTACATTGCCGAGTTTGCGCTGCCCATAGTAAGTAGAAAACGGCTGATTATCTGCGACTTTGTCACTAACTCTGGCAAACGGTATGAAATCGCCCGCGAATACCTAGTATTTTGCTAGGATTACGTTCAACGCGCCAAAAACTGCTATGGCAAAACATATGTTGCGGAGTTTCGGGTTACTAAGCGGGTACAATATGGTCATGCAATTCATGCACAAGCACTAGTCATAGTAAGACCCGGAGGTGAAGATGAGCTTTGACCAGCTAAAAGAACTTAATCCGCTGCTGCAGCACATCGACACCATGCAGGAGCGCATCGATGGCATAAAGAATGCCCACCCCGACGCCTACGAGCGAATTATGGAATCATGGGCAATCGAGTCAACCTACAACTCTAACAATATCGAAGGAAGCACCCTTTCGCTTGGCGACACTGCCCTACTCTACGAAGGAGCGCAAGTCGAAGGCCCCGCTGAAGACATCCAGCAGGCAGAAGGTGGTTTTGCGGCTCTCCGATTCCTGAATAAAGCAATTGCGGAAGACGAGGAATTCAGCGAAGCCTTAATCAAGCGAGCGCATGAACTTGCTTTTGCCGAAGCAAAAGACCCCAGCACACGAGGTACGTATCGTACGGTCGAAGTTGAAATTACAGGCACAAATTTCCAGCCCACCCCTGTTGCTTATATCGCGGAGCGCATGGCGGAAATTGTGTCCTCTTGCCAGCGGTCAAAGGTTCACCCTGTTATAACGTCGGCGCTGTTCCACCTAGAGTTCGAAAGCATTCATCCATTTATTAACGCCAACGGCCGCACGGGAAGGCTTATGAGTAATTTCCTTCTCATGAGCGCGGGTTATGAACCAATTAATATCCAGGCAGAATCGCGCAGTCGATACATTATGTCGCTCAGGGCCTTCCAAGACGCCGACGATCCATTTCCATTCGCGAAATTCTTCTGTACAAACCTGGCAGATGGATTGTTATTGACTAGTAATTCCCTGCAGGCAGGGCGAGAGAAACAATGAAGCGCTAAAGGTATTGCACTCATGAAGGAAAACAACAGATGCTTATACGATAGTAGTTTTAGCTCCTTCATCCAGAAGGATAAAGACGCTATTTTTGGGGCGCTCTGCGACAACTACCACGGCGATGCACTCACTACATCCAGAGAAGCCTGGATGAGAGAAATTGAAATTCTGCAGACCGTTATAGCACCGTGGGAAGAATCCGATGGTCGCATTATTTTCGAATACGATATCCCGCGCCTCGGCAAACGAATCGATGTGGTACTGCTACTACAGGGCATCGTTTTTTGTCTTGAATTCAAAGTCGGCGAAACGCGTGTTCTTGAGAATGACATTGACCAAGTACTTGACTACGCCTTGGACCTTAAAAACTTCCACAAGTTCAGCGAAGATAGGTTGATTGTTCCCATTCTGATAGCAACAAAGTACAAAAACGCTTCCACGATTGTTCAGCCTTCTGTCTACGATGACAGAGTGGTAAACCCTCTTGTAACTGGAGAAAACGGTCTTCAAGCCATAATCAATGAAGTGCTTATACTGTTCCCAAATGAAACACCGGTTAATCCAAGCTGGACTATAAGCCCCTATGCACCAACACCTACAATCATCGAAGCAGCTCGTACGCTCTACGAGAGTCATTCGGTAGAAGACATCACAAGACATGAAGCCGACAAAGTCTCGACCGATGCCACCATCGCATATATCTTGGACGTTATTCAGAAGAGCAAAGAGCGCGGAGAAAAAAGTATTTGCTTCGTAACGGGCGTGCCTGGCGCTGGGAAAACATTGGTCGGGCTCGACGTCGCAGTAAAACAAACATTCCAGGGCTCCGACACGCCTGTTGAAGACGAAGGGGCCGTGTATCTTTCTGGCAATGGACCCTTGGTAGCGGTGTTAACTGAAGCACTCGCTCGGGACAATTACGAAAAATGTAAGGCGCGAGGCGAAAAGAAGAAAAAGACGGACACCAAGCGTGAAGTGGGTAAATTTATCCAAATCATCCATCGCTATCGAGATAACATGCTTGCCAAAATAAAGAATCCTGTTGAAAACGGCGTTCTTGAAATCGATCCAGAAAAGGCCGTCAAACTACAGGCTGCTGGCTATGGCGAAGTTGAACATGTTGCCATTTTCGATGAAGCCCAGCGGTCGTGGACACACAAGAGGCTCGCCGACTACCTAAAAAGAGGTGGGACCTACGGCAATAAACTCAAGGTGCCCAACTTCCCCATGTCTGAGGCTTCTTTCTTAATATGGTCTCTCGACCAGCGCGAAGACTGGGCAACCATTATTTGTCTTGTTGGCGGAGGCCAGGAGATTCACACTGGCGAAGCTGGAATAACAGAGTGGATTAAGTCGCTCAATGAAACATTTACTCACTGGAAGGTATATATCTCCCCGCAACTTGTTGAGCCTGAGTACGCTGAAGGCATGGTGAACGAACTCCTTAAAGACAATAAAAATGTCACGTATGCTGAAAACTTACATTTAGGTGTTTCTTTGCGTTCATTCAGGGCAGAAAAACTTTCGGCCTTTGTTCATGCACTCCTAGAAATGGACGAGCAAGCCCCTCTGATTTACGAAGAAATAAAAGAAAAGTACCCCATTGTTCTAACCAGAGATATGGAAAAGGCAAAAACTTGGCTACATGAAAAAGTCCGAGGTACTGAAAGAACTGGTGTCCTTATCACAAAGGAAGCGGCCCGCTACAAGCCCTTGGGTATACATGTTTTACCAGCTGGCGACGACAATGCAGTTCACTGGTTCCTTGAGGATAAGATAGACACAAGATCATCGAATTATCTAGAAGATGCAGCAACGGAAATCCAGGTACAAGGTCTCGAACTGGATTACACGTGTCTGCTTTGGGACGCCGATATGCGCTATAAAAACGGCAGGTGGTGCTTCTATAAATTCAACGGCAAGACAGAATGGAAAGAAGTAATAGGCGATACCGAAAATAAGCAAGAGCAGTTGAAATATATGCTTAACGCTTACAGGGTATTGCTGACAAGGGCACGCATGGGGATGGTCATTTGTATACCAGAAGGTAACGCCAACAAGACCCTAAGCGGCTTCCCCGAAGACAGCACACGTCTACCCGAGTATTATGACGGCACGTATAACTATCTAAAGGGCTTGGGTCTCGAAGAAATCTAATTCTACCCAACTGGCGACATCTGTTTTGCTAGATCTTCAACCAACGTCACGTCTGCGGGCAGCCAGTTAACGGAGTGGAGTTCGTCGCGTGTTAGCCAACGACCTTCGGCAGCTTCGCGCAGTTCGATTTCGCCTTCTGCCACGGTGCACCAGAAGCAATCCATGCTTAGGTGAAAATCGGGATAGTCATACTCAACCGTGTGGACCAGGTCGCCCACAGCTACCGTGCAACCCAATTCCTCGCGAATTTCGCGCACAAGGGCGTCGGCGGGCGCTTCACCAGGCTCTATCTTGCCCCCGGGGAATTCCCACATGCCCTTGAACGCGCCATAACCGCGCGCCGTAGCAAAAATGCGCGTGGGCGCTTCAGGCGTATCGCAAATAATGGCTGCCACTACTTGAATAGTCTTCATGTGCACTATCCTAGCACTCAAAGCAAATGTTAGCCACGGTAGTTCTATTGAGTAATTTTGCTCAGTAGCAAGAAAGCGTCAGGGCTTAGCTTTTTGCTAGAATTTGCTTATGAACATGCGAGATCAATTACTTACCTATGCGCTGGAACACTTTGGCAGCAAGCCAGAGTACTTGTTTGCGAGTTCGCCAGATACGTGCATTCTGCGCCACGCCGGCAACCGCAAGTGGTACGCCATCTTCATGGACGTGCCCGCCAAAAAGTTTGGTGTGACGGGCGAAGCGAGTGGCGCGAACGGCGTGAGTGGCGCAAGTGGAGTGAGTGGCGCAAGCGGCATGAGTGATACGGGCAATGCGGGCAGTGCGAGTGTGGGCGACGAACTAATCAGCGTAATGAACGTGAAGGTCGACCCCGATGACTCCCCTGCACTCTGCATGCAGGCCGACATCTTCCCGGGCTACCACATGAATAAGAAACATTGGATTTCTATCCTGCTCGACCGCAGCGTTCCTCTACCCCTTATTGAAGAACTCCTAGAAGCAAGCTTCGAACTAACAGCTTAGAGTTTGGCGATTTCGTCCATGAGGGCGTCGACGATTTCGGCCTCGGTTACCTTGCGCAGGGTTTCGCCATGCGCAAAAATGACGCCGCTTTCTTGCCCGCAGGCCACGCCAATGTCGGCATGCTTCGCTTCGCCCGGACCATTCACCACGCAACCCATGACCGCCACCTTAATGGGCTTGGCCACCGTTTGCAGACGATCTTCCACCTGCTTGGCCAGGCCAATCAAGTCCACCTGGCAGCGCCCACACGTAGGGCAACTGATAATTTCGGGCCCGCGACGGCGCAGGTCAAGCGCTGAAAGCAGGGTCCAGCACGCACGAATTTCCTGCACGGGGTCGTCAGTTAAGGAAATGCGCAGGGTGTCGCCAATGCCTTCTTCCAGCAAAATACCCAGACCACTGGCGCTTTTTACCAAGCCCTGGAACAAGGTACCCGCTTCCGTTATGCCAATGTGCAGCGGCACATGCGGAATGCGCTTGGCCAGCAAACGATAGGCTTCCACGGTGGTCGTGACGTCGGATGCCTTGGCGCTTACTACCAGGTCGGTAAAACCGCGGCCTTCAAAATAGTCCACATAACCCGCCGCCGACTCCGCTAGCTTTTCAGGCAGCGTTAAGTCTTCGCGAGCAGCCAGCGCATCGTCCAAAGAGCCCGCATTCACGCCAATGCGAATAGGAATACCCGCAGCGCCAGCCGCGTCAATCACAGGATTAGTAGCTTCCAGGCCACCAATGTTGCCCGGGTTGATGCGCAACTTAGCAGCCCCACGGCGCGCGGCTTCAATAGCAATGTCTGCCGAAAAATGAATGTCGGCTACCACGGGCAGGGGCGACTGCTTGCACACGGCTTCAAAGGCGTCCAGGCAGTCCTTGCGCGGAATGGCCATGCGCACCACTTCGCAGCCCGCATCGGCCAAAGCCTGGGCCTGCGCCAGGTTAGCGGCCACGTCGTCGGGTGCCACGCACAGCATGGACTGCACCACACAGGGCGCGCCACCACCCAGCGGCACCCCACCCACGTTTACTTGTCGTGTATTATCTCTTGCGGTCATAGCTATATTATAAGTCTGGTGAAGTCAGCGAGGTTGGTTTCTTGCGCTAACTCCAATTTCCAAAGACAAAGCGTTGGACGTCTTGGTTCACCATGAAAATAAAGAAGAGCATGAACAAGGCCACACCTGCCAGCGACAAAGAATTGAGGACCTTGGGCGAAATAGCCTTGCCGCGGATCTTCTGATAGATTTCCACCACGAAGCGGCCGCCGTCGAGCGGCGGAATGGGCAGCATGTTCATAAGCCCCAGTGAAACTGAAAGCATGGCCGAAAAACTGAGTGCCGTAACCAGGCCCTGTTCAAAGGCCGTTTTTGAAAGCACGGCAATGCCCACAAGCGACGTGGAATTCGAAACGGTTTCTGCCGCCGTCTGCGGGTTGAACAGCCCTAAGATAGCCACAAACACCATGCCAATATAGCTAAAGCCCGCCTTAATAGACGTCCATGGGTCCACAATAATATGAGTGATTTCGCCTGTTTCGGTGTTTTGCACGTCGTAGCCAATGACGGAATAAATAAGCACGAAAGCCAGCAGCGCGAACAGCACGTTCATGCCAGGGCCTGCGACCAAAATGACGCAACGCTTCCAGAACGGCAGACTGCGATAGGTGCGCGCACGTTCCGCTTCAAAGAATGCCTGCGCGTCTTCCAAGGGGCGCGGGCTGCCTTCTGCGCCTGCAGGAATATGCGCAAGCATCGCCTGGGTAGCGGGATTAGGCGCAACGGGGATACCCGCCGCGGCAGAGGCACCCGGGGCCGCTTCCACGTTCCAGCCAGCTTCAAGCTTTACGGGAAGCTTTACCTGCTCCGCAGATGCTTCGGCCGCATGCTTGTTGTAATCGAGGGCTTCGGGAGTGCGATAGGTGTTGTACTTGTCCTTCTTATTAGGACCAGTAATACTGCCCCACTCAACCAGTTCTTCGAGCGCCGTGTAGGCATCGTCTTCAGAAATGCCCAGTTCATGGGCCACGTCTTCCATCACTACCGTACCGCGCGCATAGACGCAACGCAGGACACGCGCCAGGTGCGGGCTTTCTTCGCCCACGCCCATGCCACACACACGCGCATAGCCACCCAGCGGAATGGCCGTCACACCAAACTTGGTTTCGCCACGCTTAAAGCCGATGTGCGGGCCTGGCAAGCCCAGCATAAATTCGGTTACGCGCACGCCAAAGGCACGGGCCGCCAGGTAGTGCCCACCTTCGTGAATAAACACCAGCAGTCCTAAGACGATGGTGGTGCATATTATCATTATAAGAATATCCATAAACGTCCTGACGTTGCAAACTATTATGCTGGGCATCTTGCCCCTTGTTTTGCCCTCTTGCGCGTACGCCTAGTACGCTCGGGCAAAGGCGGGGCAATCTATCCCAGCATACTAGTTTTCACTGACTCTTCGACAACCTAAAAATCCTTTTCTTGTATTAATTGTTGCGCCTGTTTGCGCGCCCAGGCGTCCACTTCAAGCAATTGTTCAACGCTTGTAACCTTTTCTCCATGGTGAGCATTCATAACGGCTTCCACACAGTCGGCAATCCCTAAGTAGCTCAGGCGCTTGTCCAAAAAAGCCGCTACCGCAATTTCATTAGCCGCATTCATAACGCACGGAAGCGTGCCGCCCGCTTCGCCCGCCTGCCGTGCCAAGGCCAGGCAGCGGAAGGTTTCAGTGTCGGGCGCCGCAAATTCCAGGCTACCCAGCTGGGTAAAATCGAGCGGCGCCACGGGGGCGTCCCAGCGATCGGGGTACGAAAGTGCAAACTGGATAGGAATGCGCATGTCGGTGGTTCCCAAATGAGCCTTCACACTGCCGTCGGAAAATTCGACCATAGAATGAATGGCACTTTGCGGCTGAACCACCACACGAATCTTTTCGTAGGGCATATTAAACAAGTGGTGGGCTTCAATAACTTCCAGGCCCTTGTTCATAAGCGTGGACGAGTCGATGGTGATCTTGGGACCCATGTTCCACGTGGGGTGAGCAAGCGCTTCTTCGGGGGTAACGTGCTCCAGTTCGCTGCGCGTGCGCCCGCGGAAAGGGCCGCCCGAAGCAGTCACCCACAGCGCCGTAACTTCTTCGGCGCGCTCCCCCAGCAGGCACTGGTAAATGGCCCCGTGTTCAGAGTCGATGGGGCGAATGAGCGAGGCAGGATCTAGGCACGAAACCGCAGGTCCACCAAAGTCAGCGAGGGTTTCGCTGGTGCCCAAGATGGCGCTGTCTGCGGAGGCGAAGCCTACTTCGGTAGGTGAGCCGCTCGCAGCAGCGGCAGATTGGGTGCCAGCGGAAGCCGCAGCATCGGCCTGTCCGCCGTTTGTAAAAACGGCGGAACAGAGAAGATCGCCCCCGACTACGAGGGATTCCTTGTTCGCCAGGGCGAGCACCTTGCCCGCGCGCAGGGTTTCGTAGGAAGCACGCAGACCGGCAGCACCCACGAGGGCATTCACTACCAGGTCCACTTCAGGCATGCGCACGAGGGCTTCAACGGCCGCACTACCCACTTCAAGCGCCACGCCCTCGGGCACCATGCCCGCAGCGCGCGCTTCAGCGGCGGCTTCTTCAGAATTAGTTGCACAAACTGCTACACCAAATTCGGCAGCGGCAGCCAACATAGCGTCCACGCGACGCCCGCATGCCAGGCCCACAATCTGCAGCTGGTCGGAGTGGCGGCGCACCACGTCCAAAGTCTGTTCACCAATGGAACCTGTGCATCCAAGCACAACAATACGTTTCATATCTACCCCTGCTTACCCAGTTCGACGGTTATAACCGGTGTAGAAAAAAGAGGGAGGCTGAGTGCGAAGTTACCAAACATAGGGAATGCACCCCGCGCCAAAGAGCAACACCGCGGCCACCACCGCAGCCAAAAACATAGAATCGCAACGGTCCAAAAGGCCACCGTGACCAGGCATGATAGTACCTGAATCCTTCACGCCCACGTTGCGCTTAATGCGGCTTTCGGCTAGGTCGCCCAGCACACCTGCAGCCCCGCACAGCAGGCCAAACACAATAGCCTGCGGAATTGACATGGTCACACCAGGCACGAGCGTCATCAAACACCAGAAGCCCGCCGAAACTACCAAGCCCGCAATGAAGCCTTCCCAGCTTTTCTTCGGGCTAGTCAAGGGCGCCAGCTTGTGCTTGCCAAAGCGACTGCCCACCAGGTAGGCACCTGCGTCGTTGAACCACACGCTGCAGAACAGCAGCAGCACGAGTACCCCACCCCAGGGGCTCGGCACCGCCTGGCGCACCAGAATAAGGCTCGACATAAGCATGCCCGTGTAAGCGGCGCCAAAGAAGCTCACGCCCAGGTCGGGGATGCGTGCGCGCATGTAATACACGTACCACACCAGCAGCGCCAGCATAAGCCCGATGGTTACCAGGCCCACGCCCGGGAAGCCCCAGCGCCACATGGCAATGGGGTACGCTGCCGCGCCAATAATGCCAATAACTTCGTTAGGCAGCTTCGCGTCCACGCGCATCATGTAGAAAAATTCGCCCGCGCAAATTGCCGACACCAAGGACAGGTACACCATGGTAGGAATATTGCCCGCAAGCACGCAAATAACCGAAACGGCTACGTACACAAAGCCCGTGCGGAAACGCACCTGCAAGGCATTAGCGTTCTTGAAACGGTCGGGGGTTTTGTCGTAGACCTTTTGCTTGGCCGCGTGCTGCTTTTCGCGCACGCGCTCTTTTACCGTCGGTTTAGCAGGCGCAGCACTAGCGGTAGCAGCAGCTTCCCCTGCGGGAACTGGATTGTCGAGGGCGTCCGGCACGTCTTCAAACGAAGCTTCGGGCACTTCGTTAACACTCGGAATGGCTTCACTTTCCGTGTCGTAATATTCAGGTTCGAGGCGCTCTATGCTCACTTCAAACCCCCAAACCTGCGGTCGCGCGCCTGATAGTTCAGCAGCGCGCGCAAGAATTCATAACGGTTAAAGTCGGGCCAGAGCACGTCGGTCACATAGATTTCCGAATAGGCAATTTGCCACAACAGGAAGTTAGAAATGCGTAGTTCGCCACTCGTGCGGATAAGCAGTTCAGGGTCCGGCTGGCCCGCCGTGTACAAGTGGCTCGCGAATAGTTCTTCGGTAATTTCTGGCATGGAGCCAGTTTCATGCGCCGTGGCCATAAGGTCGCCCACCACGCCACGCACCGCATGAAGCATTTCGTCGCGCGAACCGTAATTCACGGCCACGTTTAGCGTCATGCCCGTGTTGTCGCGCGTCTTTTCCCAAGCTTCTTCAAAGGCCGCACGCGTTTCCGCAGGCAGCGCACTAATGTCGCCCACGGTGCGCACGCGCACGCCTTCTTCATGGAGGCCGTCCACTTCAGCCAACATGGTCTTGGCGAACAGTTCCATAAGCCCCGTAACTTCTTCTTTAGGGCGCTTCCAATTTTCGGTGCTGAAGGAATAGATGGTCAGGTAGCGCACGCCGCAGTCGTTGGCGCAGCGGATGGTTTCGCGCACGGCTTCGATGCCCGCCTTGTGGCCCTTAAGCCTGTTCAGCGCACGCTTTTTCGCCCAACGACCATTGCCGTCCATAATCACGGCCACATGCTGCGGGATACGGGCTTCATCGAGCGCAGAGGGGTCGAGCCCCGCGGGGGGCTCGGGAAAAATCTCTGTCAGCGGCTTCTGAAACACGTAGGTTAAACTCTTTCAGCAATTGTGGACAAGCAAGTAGTCGAAGTATCAGCGAGCATTGGTTCTAGTGCCTTAGATTGCCCCGCCTTTGGCCTGAAGTGTACTTTGGTACACGAAGGACAAAACAAGGGGCAAGATGAAGTGCCAGAACCAAGCGCAGCATCGGCCCGTTTCGTCGTTCGTAGAACGACGAAACGCTAGATCTCCATGACTTCGGCTTCTTTTTTCTTGAAGGCTTCTTCGACCTTGGCTACATGGTCGTCAGTCAACTTCTGAACTTCCTTTTCGCCACGGGTCTGGTCGTCTTCGCTCATGCCGTCCTTCTTGGCCTTTTCGAGCGCTTCATTTGCGTCGCGGCGCGCATTGCGAATAGCCACACGGGCTTCTTCGGCATAGGTCTTGCACTGCTTCACCAGTTCCACGCGGCGTTCTTCCGTCAGCTGCGGGAAAGCCAGACGAATGGCCGTGCCGTCGTTGCTGGGATTAATGCCCAGGTTTGAATTCTGGATAGCCTGTTCGATGGCGCGCAAGGCGCTCTTGTCCCAGGGCTCGATGACCAGCATGTGGGCATCGGGCGTCTTGATGGCCGCCATCTGGTTGATAGGCGTTTGTGTGCCGTAATAGTCGGCCGTAATGCGGTCGAGCACCATGGCGTTTGCGCGGCCCGTGCGCACGGCGGCAAAGGCTTCAGCCAGGTTGTCCAGCGCACGCTGCATGCGTTCTTCGGCTTCTTTTTTAATCTGTTCTACCATAAGAATCCTCCTCGTTTACCTGGCTTAACTAATGGTGGTACCCACATCTTCACCCTGCAGGGCACGCTTGATGTTGCCGGGCACCGTAAGGTCAAACACGATCATGGGCATGCCGTTTTCCATGCAATAGCTGGTAGCGGTCGAATCCATAACGTGCAGTTCGTTGGCCAAAATATCCTTGTAAGAGATGGTGTCGAAGCGCACCGCGTCGGGGTTCTTCATGGGGTCGCTGTCGTAGACGCCGTCCACCTTCGTGGCCTTCATGAGCACTTCGGCGTTAATTTCAAGCGCACGCAGCGCCGCGGTGGTGTCGGTGGTGCAATAGGGACTGCCCGTGCCAGCGGCAAAAATGGTTACGCGGCCCTTTTCCAAGTGGTGAATGGCGCGACCGCGGATATAGGTTTCGGCCACCTGCTTCATTTCGATGGCGCTCATAACGCGGCTTTCCAAACCAGCATGGCGGAAGCCGTCCTGCAGCGCCAGCGCATTCATGCAGGTTGCCAGCATACCAATGTAGTCGGCCTGGGCACGGTCCATACCGGAAGCCGAACCCGCCAAGCCGCGGAAGATGTTACCGCCGCCCACCACGATGGCCACCTGTACACCGTCGTCAACGACTTCTTTTATCTGCTTGACCAGGCTATCGACCACTTTCGGGTCGATGCCGTAACCCGTGTCGCCCATTAAAGCTTCACCAGAAAGCTTCAGCAAAACACGATGATATTTGTAACCTTCGGGCATGCGCGCTCCCTTCTTCAAAAAGTACTCCCCCTATATTAGCCCAAAGTACGCGAAAAGGCCGCACGGAGCAGCCTTTTTCAACGAAAGAAGACTTACAGATGTTCAAAAGGTCAGCGAGGTTTAATTTCGCAAAACAATAGGCCCGCTCTTGGCGCAGTACCCGTACTTTGGTACGGGCAAAGCCATAGTTAGGGCCTCGTGTGAAGCGAAATTAAACCGCAGCGTCGACAGTTCCGCCGTTCGTTAGAACGGCGGAATAAACCATTAGCGACGGTTGAGGTAATTAAACAGTTCTTCCAAGTCTTCGTAGGTAAAGCCTTGGCCGCCTTCGCTTTGGCCTTCACCCTGTCCGTTGCCAAACAGGTCGTTCAGGTCGTAGCCCTGGCCGTCCTGGCCTTCGCCTTGACCCCAGTTATGGTAGCCGTCGTTGGGCATTTGCTGGTACTGCTGTTCGTTTGGTTCAGCAATCGTAGCCATGCCTTCGTCGGAACCCAGCGTCACTTCAACTTCCATGGTTTCGGTGCCGCGCACAAAGGTTACTGTCACAACTTCGCCGGGGTTATGCGCACGCACCTGGCCCACCAGGTCGGTCGACGACTCAACCGTATGACCTGCGATTTTCGTAATAATGTCGCCCTGTTCCAGGCCTGCTGCCTGCGCGCCACTGTCTTCGTAAACCTTGTTAATATAGGCGCCCGAATTGGTGCCCAGGCTGTACCGTTCGGCAATGTCCTTGTCGATAGTGGTCGCAGAAACACCCAGCTGTGCATGCGTAGGCGTCTTGCCGTCGATAATCTGCGTTGCAATATTCATGGCATAGTCCACCGGAATGGCAAAGCCAACGCCCGAATAGCTGCCCGAATACGACTCGATAACCGAATTAATGCCAATTAGTTTGCCGTTTTCGTCGACCAGCGCGCCACCCGAATTACCAGGGTTAATGGCCGCGTCGGTCTGGATCATATTGGAATAAATGGACGGCTGAACCTGCTGACCATAGCTGTACATGCTGTTCGAATTTTGCACCACAACGGTACGGTCGATGGCCGAAATAATGCCCGTGGCCACGCTCTGTTCCAGCCCGAAGGGCGAACCAAGCGTCATGACCCACTGGCCAGGCTTCAGCCCGTCTGAAGAACCAATTTCAACAGGCACCAAGTCGTTGGCATCGACCTTGATAACCGCCAGGTCGCTGCTTTCGTCGGTGCCCACCACGGTGGCTTCGCGTTCTTCGCCGCCCACGTTTGCCATGAGCTTAGAAGAGCCTTCAACCACATGGTAATTGGTCAGAATATAGCCGTCCTTGGAAATGACGACGCCGCTGCCCAGGCCCGAAAGCGTTTCGGAGTCGGACGTACTGCCGCCCCAGAAGCCGCCCGCTTCGCCCGAAGTCTTGGCATACACGTCTATACCTACGATGGAAGGCAGGACCTTGTCGGCCACGGCTTCGGCCAGGCTTTCCGTGTGGTTTTCCACGGCGCTGATGGTCGTGTTGGTGTCCGAACCCAGCACCACAGTGCCGCCTTCAGAAACGGTTTCGGTGACCACGGGTTTGGTAAGAACGCCATTGGCTGCCAGCACGCCCGCGCCAATCGCAAAAGCGCAGGCTGCGCCCAAAAAACCGAGGGCGAATGTCTTGAAGCCACCGCCGCCGCTCTTGTTGGCTTTAGCTGCTTGCTTGGCGGCTGCCTTGGCTGCTCGCGCTTGCTGTTTTTGCTGCTCTTTAGTGGAGGTAGCCACGGGTGCCACGGTAGCCGTAGGTGCCGTAGACGCCACATGGGCAGGCGCATGGTAGGCTTGCGTAGACTGCGCAGGTTGCGTTGGCTGGGTAGGCTGTGTTGCCTGAACCGCCGGCGCTGTCTGCCCAGGCTGGCTAGGCTGGCTAGCACCACCCGCAGCCGTATATGCAGCAGAAGTTGCGGGCTGGACAGGCTGCGTGGGCTGGGTATATGCCGCCTGCTGGCCAGCGTTGGGCATACCCTGTTGGCCTACCTGCGGCTCGGGCGTTGCCCCAGCCTGCTGGCCCGCTTCCATGTGCGTGCCCATGCCCTGTTCAGCAAGCCATGCCTGCCAGTCCTTATTTCCACCAAGGTTGTTGTTTGTGTTCTCTGCCATAAGAAATACTCCTTCATGTCTCTTGTGGCTCACCGTAACTTTATCATGCGCAAAACACGTTTTGGCATTTCTTCACTAAGCCGTTACGCTCGTCACACGCCTGTCAAAACACGTAAACCACGTGCTGTATATCCGTTACATGACTTTGGAGGAAAACTGTATTGAACCTGAAGGAAAGCATAAAAAAGCTCCTCCTGCATTCGCTCGCATATTCAAAAACGAGCGCGCAAGAGGAGCTTTAGGTTCAGCTGGCTAGCAGCTTATGCGCCCTACCTATGCACCATGCTTCCCAAGGCGGAGGGAAACACCTGCACCCACCAGGCCCAGGAGTGCAAACAGAGCAATGGGCAGCAGCGGAGCGCCGTCGGCCGTCTTGGCCGTAGCTTTTTCAGGCGAACCCTTCGTGGGCGACGCCGTCTTGTTGGGGCCAGCCACAGGTTCCCACTGGGCAATGAGGGTGATTTCGGCGCCATCACCGAATTCTGCCAGGTAGTCAAAGAATTCCTTAGCACTGGTGAAGATGAGTTCATTGCCGTTTTCGTCGGTCAGGAACGAACCGTCGGGCAGCTGTGCCTTAAAGCCCTTAAAGGTGTAGCCTTCGCGCGTGAATTCGTTGGTCTTTGAAACGGCAGTACCAGCGTCGCCACCAATGTATTGCGGATCCATCGTGCCGCTTCCACCGTTGGCGTCGTACTTAATGGTGTACTTGTCGGGCTCCCACTGCGCTTGCAAACGAATGCTCGTGCCGTCGGGCATGCCTTCGAAGTACTTCTTCATGTCATCCACGTCGGTGAAAATAATGGGGTCGCCGTTTTCGTCCACGATGGGGGTTTCCTTGCCCGTTTCAGGGTTGGTCAAAAAGCCCAGGAACCCAACATAGTGGTAGCCCTTCCTGGTGAAGGTATTCTTCTTGTCCTTCATGGTTGGGTCGCCGGCCGAATAGTTGTCGTCCGCCATGCTGCCCGTACCACCGTTGGGGTCGTAGTTGATGTTGTACGACGGGCTCGCATTCTTCTTATATACGACCCTTTCAAAGATGTCATCATCCGTTGGTTTAACGGTTACAGCAGGAACATTTGGTCTGTCTGGCGTGTAGCCAGCGATTTCGTCGCTGTCTACCTGCGGCATAGTATCTTGGGCATCATCTGGGAAGGTAACCTCTCCCGTATCGGGATCAACAATGCCTCCCGTGAATGTGACCGTCTGCTCTTTGGTAAGCGGGTTACCCTTGTCGTCCGTAACTGGCGTACCGTCTTCATACTCGTATGTGATAGTACGTTTGACGGTCTTGGTGTTGTCAACTATATGCGGCTGATAATACGTTTCAGCAGACTTGCCGTTGCTGTCGGTGCCCCTTACGTTAACTGGCGTTGGATCGCCAACAAACGTGGGGTCGTTCGGCGTGAAGGTAATCGTGCCGTCGTCGTTAAGCACATAGGTACCCTCGGGAACTTCTACGGTCGTTGCAGGGTTGCCCTCTGCATCCAGAAGAACATAATCAACAATTATGTTCTCGCCCCCATTGGGCGTGGTCGGGGTGCTCGTCGTAAACGTTGGCGCACCTGTCTGCTGTTGTCCCGGCGCACCCCATGTCTCGTCAGGCTCACCTACCGGTGGAAGTGGCGTGTAGATAACGTTTTCATAGGCGTTCATCGGGTTGCCATTGCTGTCAAATTCGACTACCCATTCAGGAACAACTGGCTCGTCGGTCTCCCATCCATTTATACTAGGCGATGTGACCTCGTCCTGTTTTCCGCTAACAATTTCCCAATCAGTCCATTCGACCACTGCATTATCTTTATCGATTGACTTAGGAGTCCTCTTTAGTGTTACGGTCTGGGTAACTGTTGCAGACGCGGTTTGTCCATCTTCTGTAAGATAGGTATAGGTAATGGTACGTGTTACCGTTATTTCCTCTTTTACAGGCGGATATACATTGGTAACCGTAAAGCCGGTTTGCGCATCACCTGTAATTCTTGCTTCATACGGGCTTGTTACCGGCTTGTCTTCAGTAACGTTGTACACAATTTCAACTCCGCCGTTACGATATTTATCTACCGTCCAGGTAGCTGTCATGACATCCGTGTGAAGCGGTTCTACCGTAGCTACCGTTGCTGGGTTAGATTGGCCATCGCCAAGCTTAGTAACCAGCTGGCTGTCGCCATAAAGCGCGAACACTGCATCGAATCGGATATCGTGCTTGTTGCCAGGATTATCCGTTTCGTCGTCCCATACCTTGGTTGCCCTTATTTCTATCGTTTCAGGAGTTCTGGAATTCGTAATCTTAAATGGATCATCCTTTGTACCAGTACCGGTTGTTGCGCTAGCGGTGTATTCAATGTCTGTATTTGGAGCATCAAATGGCACTTCCTGAATGCTGTAGACAATCTCGGTATTACCGTCGTATTTATCCAGATCAGCAAACTTGCCCTTCCAAACGGTGGATTCGCTCAGCTCAACCGTTGTTCCGGTTGCAGTGCCGCCCTTCAGAAGCTCAAATTCAACCGCAGTTGGCCTCACGCCGTCCTGGTTGTTCGCGTCGTCCCATTCTTTTTCAACATAAACTTCGGTCTTCTGAGTGTTGGTTACGGTATAGCCAGCGCTCATATCGCCTGTGATTTCCGTACGGTATCCGGCGATGGCGGTTTCTTCAACGCTGTACACAATTTCTTTGCCCGTGGTGTCATACTTAGGAAGCTTGGAGAATTTGACGGTGTCGCCATTGTCTGTCTTTACCGTAATCTTTCCATTCTTATAATCAGGTGTTACATCAGCGGTACCCTGCGTAGCAGATTCTTTCACAGGTAAAGATTCAAGCGACGTAGCTTCACTGTCCCCCGACTTCTTCTTGACGAGATATGTTACGGCGCCATCCGCCGGGCGTTTGCTGTCCGCGTTGTTCCCGTCGACCCATACCTTTTTAACTGTGAAGTCTACGGTTTCAAGGGTGTTCTTCACCTTGCCGGTATAGCTGTCAACCTTTACGCCGTCGAGCGTAGCCTGTTCGCCATCCTTTGCTACCTTGCCAACGTCAGATTTATAGCCATAGAGGTATTTTGTCGGATCAGCTTTATCGAGTTCATTACCGGCAGCATCGGTCTCGCGAATTGTGAACGTATACTTCTTATCTGCCCCATTCTTATCTTCCAGCTCGTTAACGTAATATGTCACTCCATCAGGATCGGAAACATATACTGGCTTTCCGTCGTCATCAAAGCCTCCAACCTTCATGGGCAGGTATTTATGGCTATCTTTTTCATCCTGCTGGTAGTACAGGGGATTGCCCTCTGAGTCTGTTCTTGGAATATCTGCGGCCTTTCCTACAACCTTAACCTTACTGTAATCAATTTTCTTATAATCCTTCAGATAGCCGTCTCCGTAGGCCTTCTTGTTACCCCAGGTTAAGGTGAACTTGCTGTTCTTGTCCCCGTCGGCATTATCTTTTCCGTCAGTTGCAGTTCCTGCCAGTTTTTGCGGTGGAAGGAAGTCCTCGATCTTAGGTTCACCTTCAAGCTGTGCGTCGATATGGAACCATACGTCCTGCCTGGTTTTATATGCATTAGAGAAGTCTTTCCAAGTCTTTTCGGCATTCACGACAACGGCAGGAACGTTAACAATCTTTCCACCCCATGAGTAGCCGCCATCGTCGCTGTTAAAGACTGACATATAGGCATGGTCGTTATCCGCAGCGCTCCTAATAACCGCTTCAGCCTGAGCATAGTCCTTGGTGGACGCATGGGCCCAAGCAGTCAGGTCTCCACTGTCTCCTTCTTTATAGACTTCTTCTCGGACGGTGGCGGCATCAATCTTGCCTGGAGCCTCTGCCTTGCTGTTGTCGTAGTAGGCCAAGGACCAGCCCGGAGCTTCTTCTGTCACAAACCAGTAGTTTCTTTCTACGTGGTTGATATTGTGCGCAGGAGGCGTGGATTCAATAGCAAGAGCGGGCCATACTTCCCCTGATGCTGTCGTATATCCTTCAGCAGGATAGGTGATTTCCCACGTCGTATACCCGTCTTCTTCGCCCTTAGTTACATGGGTTTCAGAAGCTTTGTCTGCATCTGCTTTCGTTACCGTAAACTCTACCGGGTCACCATTCTGAACATAGTCGAGACGAATTGGGTATTCTTTGTCCTTCGTCCTCTTTCCTGTGGCTTGGTCCACGGTATACGTAACCAAGCTATTTCCTTCCAGATAGTAGGTAGTCATGTTCGGTGGCTCACCCACTGAAAATGCATTGTTTTCCAGCGTGTAGGCATTGCCGCTAGGATCAGTAAATTTGTTTCCTTTGTCGCTAATCGTATACTTCGTGCCCTCGATAGTTACATCTCTGAATACAAAGGCATACGGAGTAGCCGTCATGTTGAGGGTAGTAGGATCTTTCTCGCCCTTCCAGACTTTGTAGAAATGGAAGTCGGCCGTGAAATCTACGTGCACGTGGCGCGGGTCCTGTATTTCAAGGAAACATACGTCATAAGTACCGTCCTGGTTATCTTCTATGCGAAGGTCATTTGCGGAATCGAAATAGTAGAAGTGACCAGTACCATCATCCAAGAACGGCAGCTTCGATACATCGTATGTTTTCGGATTGGAAAGGCCTTCCCCGCCAACCATGAGCGTCTTTACGCGGTACCCGTCTTCAGGCACCGCAGTAACGGTAGCTTCCACGCCCCTACCCATGGTAGAGACACCTTCACGACGTGTTACCTTGCACTCATCTGTAATATCGTAGGTCTCGAAATAAATGCCACCACCAGTACCGTGAGTCTGCTCAATATAGGTGAACAGGGTTGGGTCAAACAGCGTGGTATTTACATTTGCACCCATCACTCTGGACCCTGACCACTGAATTTGGCTCTTTCTCGAATCTAGGAGTACGGCAAAGCCACTGTCAAAGCTAGCATCATCATCGTTTCGATAGGTCTTCCAGGAATAATTTCCAAGGGTTGCCCATGCCATTTCCGCTGTAACATCCTGCCACCTAGAAACCGTATGCCCTTTCGCCTTCAGCTTGGCATAGAGCTGCTTCTTCGAAAGGCTATTGATACTGTTTCCTCCGTTTTTATTGACAAGTTCATATTTATTCGCAGCTGAACCATCGCCTTGGAATGTAGTAACCGCCGTATTGCTGAATATGACATCATCAAATTTTCCATTTGCATCTCTATAATTTAGGAGGAATGGCGACGCGAAACGAATGCCGTCTGCATGGCTCCCTGTAGCGCCAGAAGTTTTCTCGATCTTCAAGGCTCTATCAAGTTGGGACTGCCCAGGACCTACCGGCAACCATCCCGTATCACGCGTAGTGGCATTTAGATGATTATAGTTCGGTACCAACGCATAGGACTGGGACCCGCTAACTATGGTCATCGCCTCAGCATATTCGCTACCTACGGGGCGCCCCCATGTATTCTGAGCGCTTTCGAAGTCCATGTCGTGGGCAGCGTAGGAAATAGTGCCGTTTACCGCATTGCCCTCTACATCAGTGACTTCGATATCAAGATCAAGAATATCTCCTGTTGCATTACGAATACTTTTAGCCTGTTCCCAATCTTCTGGTATCAAGTTGGGATACTTTTTATTTATCGCCGCTCGGATAGCAGCAGCTTCAGCCGCCGTCATGATCTGAGTTTCTTGTTGGTTAACTCTATTCCCATTGGCGTCTGTAACGTTGTAGGCCGTGTCATTTGAAAGCTGATTTTCCCCTTGAACCTTCATGAAGGCATTGGCATACGAATAGTTTGCCCCTGCTGGCGTGTAGAGATGGTCCGCATCAACGGTTACAGAGGTTTCAATCTGGACCTTCTTCATGGTAAGAACCAGGTTTCCCTTGGTTCCGTCGGGAAGAGTCACCGCGTTCAAATAGGTAATGCGGTACAGGTACTCAGCACCGCCTTGTGGTGTGATATCGTTGGTGAATCCACTACCGCTTGCAGCAGCTTTAATATCGTCATGGTAGCTCTTCAGTGGGCCCACGTAGCAAATTCCTCTAAATGGACTATTACCCGTGTAAACAAGAGGCCCAGCACCATCTACCCCCATTGGGTCGTTAGTCGATGTATTGCCCTTTGCGTCCTTGAGCGGAGTATCACCTATGCTCACCCACTGGAAACGGTCATCCTTGATGTCAATAATGAAGCCTTCGGGGTTGTCCCAATTCAGCTTATTTGCATCCACATACACATCGCCATAGGGAAGCGGATTGGCAAAGTCTGTTGTATCGGTATCGAGCTCAAGTTTATTAGCCTTTGAATACGAATTGCCGCCTGAATATACGCTGTATTTATTTCCTACCTGCGTACTCGCAACGCCCGTATATCCCTCTGGTGGCGTTTCTTTCACCACCCTATCGCAGTCGTCGCAAGCTTGCTTGTTCTTTTGGCCTACGGCTGCAGCGTATGCAAGCGTCTCGTGCGTGCTCCAGGCGAATGCAGCAGCAAGCGCTAAAACGCATGCCAAAAGCACTGCCAGCCAGCGCTTTGAAACCTGGACAGAATTCCTACCGTATTGCATTGTGTTCATGCAGTTCTCCCCCGAATAACCTACCAATTTATATTCGTTTGCATGGGGTATCATGGCGCGTCAAAAATGGCCCGTCTGGTACCAAAAATTTATTATAGGCTTCATACCTGGCTTGTAAAGGGAAAAACGGCGAATTACATGGGCTTTCGCAGCTTTTACGTTACTGGTTTTCCCAGGGGTGAGAGGTTAGATGCCAACCCTTGCAATGGGGGCATTGATAGATATGCAAGCCCGTAGTGCCATATTCTGCACATGCTGCCTGCGCGTCCTGCGCTTCAGCGTAACTAGCGTAGCGATTCTTAGACAAACATGCTTTTTCAAGTTGGGCGGCATCGCGCTTGGCGGCATCGGATTCTTTGCGGCGTTCTTCGCGCGCAAACACATCGTCCATGCCACCCAATTGCGACCGAAATTCTTCCAAACGTTTCGCTTTTGCCGAAGGCTTCCTGCTGCCCATGCCACAAACCAACCTGGTGCGACGCACCTAAGCTAGCGCTGCGCCGCTTTCCATTCCTAAAAGGACCGCATATGCGGCCCTTTGGTATTACAAACTGTCGATGTATTTGACCAGGTCACCCAGGTTTTCTAGGCCTTCAGGTTCGCCCAGGTCGATTTCTGCGCGGTCTTCAAGCTCGCAAATTAGCTCCACCATGTCG
Source organism: uncultured Coriobacteriaceae bacterium (assembly GCA_902768975.1). Lineage (GTDB taxonomy): Bacteria > Actinomycetota > Coriobacteriia > Coriobacteriales > Eggerthellaceae > CACXMZ01. The sequence goes on along the minus strand of CACXMZ010000004.1, from coordinate 40,347 downwards.
AGCGAATCGATATTGAGCGACTCGAAGGTGGATTCTTCGTTAACAGTACTTGGGTCGATATCGAGGTTTTCCTGCAGAATATCCTTAATGGTTTGCATCGAATCCATGGTTCCTCCTACAAGGTCTTCAGGCTGACTTCTTGAAGTTGACGTTGCGAAACTTCGTTCGGGGCGCCCGTCATGGGGTCGGCGGCGCTGCTCGTCTTCGGGAAGGCAATAACGTCGCGGATACTGTCCTTGCCCGCCAGGAGCATAATTACGCGGTCCAGGCCCAGCGCAATACCACCATGAGGCGGCGCACCCAGTTCCAGTGCGCGCAGCAAATGACCAAACTTTTCGTCGATTTCTTCGTCGGCCAGGCCCAGGCGCTTCAAAACGCGGCGCTGCAGTTCAGCCGTATGAATACGAATGGTGCCACCGCCGGCTTCAAAACCGTCCATGACCAGGTCATATGAGTAGCTTCCGCACTCGAGCGGCGCATCTTCAATCTTGTCGATGTCTTCTTCGCGGATCATCGTGAAGGGGTGATGTTCCGCAGAATACTTCTGCTCCTGTTCGTCATAAGCAAACATGGGGAAGTTCACTACCCACAGCAGGGCGTGGCCTTCACGCGGAATGTTGAGCAGTTCCGCCATGCGCAGGCGCAGGGCAGCCAGCACCGCACTGGCAACGGGGAAGGTATCCGCCGCAAACAGCAGCAGGTCGCCCGCTTCGGCACCTGCCTTCGCCTTGATGGCGGCATGTACTTCGTCGCCCAGGAACTTGATGATGGGGCTCTTTTCTTCCCCTGAACTGGTATAAGCGATCCAAGCCATGCCCTTGGCGCCATTTTCGGCAGCCACTTCGGCCAGCTTTTCAACGTCGCCACGGCTCCAGTCGCCTGCACCCTTCGCGCAAATGCACTTCACCACGCCGCCGTTGTTCGCTGGACCCGTGAACACCTTGAAGTCGCAGTCCTTTACTTCTTCGGTAATGTCGATAAGTTCCATGCCAAAGCGCACGTCGGGGCGGTCGCAGCCAAAGCGGTCCATGGCTTCCTTCCACTGCATACGCTGCAGGGGGAATTCGTGTTCCACACCCACGGCAGCAAGCACTTCGGCCATAACGCCTTCCATGACTTCCATGACTTCTTCGTCTTTCACGAAGCTCATTTCCACGTCGAGCTGGGTAAATTCGGGCTGACGGTCCGCACGCAGGTCTTCGTCGCGGAAGCAGCGGGCGATCTGGTAGTAGCGTTCCACGCCGCCGCACATAAGCATCTGCTTGAACTGCTGCGGGCTCTGTGGAAGCGCGTAGAACTTCCCGGGGTTGGGGCGCGAAGGCACAATGTAGTCGCGCGCACCTTCGGGGGTGGAATTCGCCAGGATGGGCGTTTCAATTTCCAGGAAGCCGCGTTCGTTAAGAGCCTTGCGCATGGCCTGGGCCACGTCGTGGCGCAGCTTCAAATTCGCATACATTTCCGGGCGGCGCAAGTCCATATAACGCCACTTCATACGCGTAGTTTCGTCGGTTTCGATGCCATCTTCAATGCTGAACGGCGGCGTGACCGACGTATTCAAAACAGAAAGGCTGCTGGCAAGCACTTCGATTTCGCCCGTGACCATATTGGGGTTCACGGCGTCTTCGCCACGCATGCGCACCTTGCCCGTAACCTGCAACACGTATTCGCGGCCCAGGTGTTCGGCAATCGCAAATTCTTCAGGCGTTACGCAGTCTGGGTCCACCACAACCTGGGTGTAACCGTCGCGGTCGCGCAGGTCGATAAAAATAAGACCACCATGGTCGCGGTTATGCCACACCCAGCCGGTCAGCGTAACTTGCGCGTCGCAGTCGGCGGCACGCAGCTGGCCGCAAGTATGGTCGTGCATGCAATTTTGGTTCACAAAGTCTGTCATTATGCTTCCTTTTCCAACTAAATAAAACCTAGATATTGTACTACTTTTACCCAGCAGGAAAAGCATTTGCAGAAATGTTTGACATGGGGAGTACAATGTATCTATGTGAACACATTTTTTGCAAGACGGCACACGTATAGGCATAGCGCATTAAGCAAGGCGGCACACATACAGACACAGCGTATTAAGCAAGGCAGCACACGTACAAGCACAAGGTATTTCATACAACAAGTATCTAGGACAAAGGTATTTCGCCACGTGGAAATAGCAAAGCCAACACAGGAAGCAGCGAAGCGACGCCTTCAGGATTCCCTGGTCATAATTGGGAGTGGCATCCTCGTTTTTGGCGCTTGGTCGCTTATTAAAGTTATCCTACTCATTTACACGCAAGACACGGCAACGCAGTCTCATTTCTTCGGCCTCGACCAGGAAGAAGTGCCCGTATACGCCATGTATCTTGCCGTTGGCATCATCGCCTTCTTCGACCTTGTGTCCCGCATTTTCGTTTGCATTTCAGCACGTGCAGAAGGCTTCGGCCGTCGCAAGGGCTACGCCTACCTGGTTATCGCAGGCTTTATGGCTCTTCTGAGCACACTTTCGGTTATTACGTCTGCAAGAGCCCTCGCTGCACTCGATGCAAGCTTTTTCGAACGCATCGTTACCTTAACCATTGAAGCTACTTCGGTATTCATATTGGTCCTGCTCATAGTGAATTCAATTCGTTTAAAACTGCTTACCCGAAAAGCAGCACAGGAAACAGAATAGGCGGCCAGCATGCAGAAGAGTTTCCACTACTATGGCACCTATTGCGCCGCCTACCTGGCAGGATATTCACACGAAGAATGCCTTGCTATTGGCTATTGCTCCCAGCTGGTCGACCGCTGCTCGAAAACCTTCCTTAAAGATGTGGGTGGTCCGCAGGATGCTGCCACCACACAGCTCACGTCGGAAATGGCGCGGGCCAAAAACGACCCCTTCGGCATTCGCGAGGTCACGCGCATCTGGGCTTCGTTCCACTTCCTGCCTCACGACCTGTATGCTAACCCAGGCAAGGGCGGCAAGCGCTACCGCAACAAGTTCCGCCTGATCTGCGGCCCCAATGGCAGCCTGGTTGCCGACACAGTACATCTGGCGAAGGGTAAAAGCTTGCAGGCAGCAGGCATTGCCATGCACGTGCTTGCCGACACCTGGGCGCACAGCTATTTCGCTGGCACGCCTTCATTGGTCATTAATAATACAAACCGCTTCTTCGTGGAACTTGTACCCGATGGAACAGGCGCTTTCATAGAACGCCCGGTGAAGTTTAGGCACAACCCAACGGCCGAAGACGACTACGAAGAAGGCTTATACACCAATTCGGTCTTCCAGGTAAACGAAGAGGCCGTTATGAACCTGGGGCATGGGCGCGCAGGGCACCTGCCCGACTTGAGTTTTATACGCTACCGCTATGCGCCTGCCTGGGGCAACTACGAAGAAATACTGAAGGACAATCCATCGGACTTCTACCATGCCTTTACTCAAATGGTCTACGCACTTAAATACCTGCATGGTGAACAGGACAGCTTTACTACCAACACCTACGACACCGAATCCGTGGAAGACCTGAAGGACGAAATCATGCTCATGCTGGAAAGGCGCCAGCATGAAGACGGTGCCTGCGCCGACTGGTGTGCTCTGGCGCAAAAGCTTTCCGGGCAAGAAATACCCGATTTCGACCTCGACGCCTACCGCGAAGAATATGAACAGGCACCGAAAAACGAAAAAGCGGGCACCTTCCTCGACAATTTCTTCCAGGCAGCGCTTGCCCATAAGGGCATGGTGGTCGACCGCATTTTCACTTCGGGCAACCCCCTGGCAGGACGTTCGTCTGGTTTTAGCGACACTGCCTTTGAAAGCCTTACCCCTGAAAACGCTGCGCACGGACGCGTTGCCCCCATAAGCGCCGCCCGTGAACAGGCGCAAGAAAAGGTCTGCGCCGAAACAAGTGAAGTTGGTGGCGAAAATGGGTAGGATTGCGCGTCTTGGACATGCCTTACTGGGCATCATAATGTTGCTGTGCGCCTTGTTACTTGCTGCCATTCCTAAAGAAGGGGCCACGCTTGTTGCCGCTATCCTCAGTTCGATGTTGGTCGTGTACGGTATTCAAAAGATTATCTATTACTTCACCATGGCACGGCACATGGTAGGCGGATATTCACTTTTATTTGTGGGCATTATCGCCATTGACCTGGGCGCCTTTTCCCTTACGCTTCTTGATCAACCGCATATTCCGATTGTTATCTATCTCATTTCGTATTTCGGCATTATGGGAGTATCGGGCATTCTACGCGCTATCGAAGGCAGACGCTTTGGGCTGAAATGGGGCACGAGCCTAGCCCATGGTATTGTGAGCCTCCTGCTGGTTATTGCCTGCGTTGTTTCGATTGGCAATGACGACATAATTATGACTGTCTTCAGTATTGGTATGGCCTATTCGGCCATTCGCCACATTGCCACTTCGCTGCGCAGAACAGACGTCATCTTTATCCAATAAAACACCCGCCCAAAAGCACGCCAGGCAAAAGCAAACTACCCCGCTTCGAGTGCATCTTAGAGTGCTTTTAATGGTATGCTTGTAACGAACAAATTAACGTATTGAAGCAGGCAACAGCACGTAGGTATGTACGTAGGAGGCAACGCATATTATGAAGAAACCTGAACTCGAACTCGATGCATCTGGCTTTGTTCTTCTGGCCGACTACGTCCCAAGCATCGTTCAAGAGATTCGCTACTACACCACCTACAACTTTATCGGCGAACGTATCGATGGTTATGAAGAGCCTATTGCGTTATGCACCCTGGAATGCGCCCGCGCGCTGAAGGTGGTTGCCAACGAACTGGCCGTACAAGGTTTCCGCCTGAAGATTTTCGACGCCTACCGCCCCACCACGGCGGTCAAGCATTTTATGCTCTGGGGCATCGAAGACAGCGACCAGCGCATGAAGGAATTCTTCTACCCCAATATCGACAAGACCGACACCTTCAAGCTGGGCTACATTGCTTCACAGTCCAGCCATAGCCGCGGCAGCACGGTTGACTTAACGCTGCTCGACATGACGACGGGCCGCGAAGTGGACATGGGCAGCCCCTTCGACTTGTTCGACGAAGTTTCGCACCCTGACTATGAAGGCGAAGCCGTTACTAAAGAACAGTGCCGCATGCGCACGCTGCTGGCCCACGCCATGGAGCGTGGTGGCTTTGTGCCCATGGTAAATGAGTGGTGGCACTTCACGCTGGCTGACGAACCCTACCCCGACACTTACTTCAGCTTCCCGGTTGCCATGGATAGCATCCGCGCCTAAGCGAAAAACCCAACTATTCGTCTGAATCGTCCTTAGTTTCCTCGACGCTTTCAGGCTCTGATTTTTCTTCACCGATGCGGGCAGCAAGGGCAAGCACGTATTCTTCAGGATTATCCTTGAAAGCAATACATTTGCGTTCTACGTACAAGCGCTTGTACGGGCAGCCGCCTACGCACGTGGGCAGCCATATGCATTCCTGGCATTCTTCGTCGTCCAGGGCACCCGCTGTATTCAGCCAGCTAGTGAGCTTGTCGGCATGCGCCGCAGTCTCAAACGGGTCGGCAGGGTCCCAGTCGTGTGCCGTGCCGAAAGAATGGTCGGCCTTGTCCACGCTTTCCCAGCATTTTTGCAAGTTGCCTGCGTCGTCAATGCCCAGACTCCACAGGGTATGGGCGCCACAGTAATGCCCGCGCCCCTTATGGAAACGCTGAGACTCCTGGGTAATGCTCACTTCGCTTTCGTTGCTTTCACAGAGCAAGTTGACCTGCCTGCCACGCTCGTCGGCTGTTTCGCTTCCTGAAACAGGCGCAGGGTAATACTGGAGGGTATTGCCCGACTCTTCTGCCAGCTGGTCGATGAATTCCTTAAGGGGTTCCATTTCGGCGCGATTATTTTCATGAACGTTGTGCCTAATGTTCACCTTAAAAGGAATCTTGCAATTGCGCAGATTGGCCACGATGCGTTCGAAGGTGGGGCCACCCCCTGCCAAAACGCGCGTGGCATTATGGGTGTCTTCAAGGCCGTCGATGGTAACCTGGCACGTTTCGACCTTGCAGCGTTCGAGCATGTCTACCATGGCCTGGTCCATCAAGTAGCCATTCGTAATAACGCCCGCAGAATACGTTCCCCCGCGTTCTTCAACCAGGGCCATCAGGCGCTGCGTAAGCGACTCAATAACGTCGGGGGCAAGCAAGGGTTCGCCCCCAAACCAAGTCACACTCAGGTCGGTGGCTTTGGAAGCTTCCAGCATGCGTTCGGCAAGCGCCACAACGTCGTCTTGGACTTCGGGCGACATTTTCCCACGGCCATGGTCTTCAAAACAGTACGGACAGTCGAAGTTGCAACCCATGGTCGGGCAGATGGTCAAACCTATTCCGTGCACAGCCGCGCAAGCAGCGCGCGACATGGTTTGCAAGGCGGCGCGTTCGTCGAAATTGCAAATTACCCCGCGCTTCGCAAAGCGCTCGATTATAGGGTGATTTTCGTCGAGCTCTTCAACAACGGAAAGTAAATAGAGTTCGATGGGCGTATAAAGGGCGCAATTGCCCTTGAAGATATTTGCAATAGCCACGTACTTTCCGTCGGGCATTGGAGCCTGCAAATTGTAACGCGATGCATGCCAGCCCGCTTCGCCTGCAGTAGTCATGCTTCCTCCGTCCGTGTTAACGTAAATGATTCATGGTTAAGGTGAACACCGTTGGGGCCCAAGCGGCAAAATGCTTTGGCTCTTGCGCGAGCTCTTCCGCCAGGGCGTCGAAACTCATCCAACGCGCTTCGCTCACTTCGTTTGGGTTCAGCTCCAATTCACTGGCGCACTGCCCCACAACCACATGGTCATATTCGTATTCGCATAAGCCATTTTCGAATTCGGCGCGATATACAAAGGCGGCAATTTCATGCAGTTCAGCCGCCGTGCAACCCAGTTCTTCGGGCACGCGACGGTAGGCAGCTTCAATGATTTCTTCGCCCACACGCGGGTGCGAACAGCAGGAATTCGCCCACAGGCCACCCGAATGATATTTGAGCAAAGAACGTTTAGCCACCAGAAGTTCGGGGCCTTCTTCCCCTTCGCGCACAAGCACTACCGAAAACGCGCGGTGCAAGGCGCCGTCCACATGAGTCTGCCACTTGCTGGCTGCACCTATGGCGCGGTCGAGCCCGTCAACCAAAATAAGTTCGTCGGTTAAAGTTGCGTCGTTAGCAAGAAGTTCTTCGTAGTTCATAGTTTTGCCTCATCGGTACCATGCGTAACGTTTCTGCTCTAGCGAACGATGTCGAAGACTTCGGTAAGCCCCGTCATTTCAAGCACTTCCATAACTTCGTCGACAGGATGCAGCAAATGGAGTGCACCACCGCGCGCAGCCGCAAGTTTTTCTGTTGCCACAAAAACACGCAAGCCGGCAGACGCGATATAGTCCAGTTTCGAAAGGTCGATATTCACGTCGCACACTTCTTCAGGGAGTGCTTCAACGGCAGCGGTCAGGTCTGGTGACGTATTAACCGTTAGCTTTCCTTCAGCTTCAAGTGTTGCCTGAGTCCCTTCAACCGTTGTCCTGATTTCCATATCTACCCTTTCTTACCGAAAGTTTTTCCAAGCATTAAAACTGCCCGTGCCTAGGCGTCTTTGTCCAGGCGCTGGCGTTCTACCAGTTCAGCAAAGATGCCGTTCTTCGCAATGAGCTCGTCGTACGTCCCCTGTTCAACGATGCGCCCTTCGTCCACCACCATAATACGGTCGCAATGACGCACGGTGCTCAGGCGATGCGCCACTACCACGCGCGTGCACTGAAGGGCTTCGAGCGAATCCGACACATGCTTTTGCGTCTTATTGTCGAGGGCGCTCGTGGCTTCGTCAAGCATAAGAATCTTGCGTTTGCCGCACACGGCGCGCGCTATCATCAGGCGTTGCCGCTGACCACCCGAAACACCGCCGCCGCCTTCGGTCACAAAGGTGTGCATGCCCATGGGCATCTTGCGAATGTCTTCCGCAATGCCAGCAATTTCGGCGGCTTCCCACGCGTCGTCGACCGTCGCCTGGGGCGAAGAAATAGTAATGTTGCTCGCAATGTCGCCCATGAAGAGTTTGCCGTCTTGCATAACCACGCCAATATGCTGGCGCAGGCTGCGCAGGTCGACCTTTTGCACGTCGTGCGGGCCATAGAAAATGGTACCGCGGTCGGGGGTTTCAAAACCAAGAAGCAGGCGCATGATGGTGGACTTGCCACAACCGCTCTTGCCCACCAAGGCCACGTATTCACCTGGCTTCACTTTAAAGGAAAGGTCCTTCACTACGGCGGGGCTGTTTTCCCCGTAGCTAAACCACACACCGGAAACTTCAATGGCACCCGAAAGCGAAGCTACCACGGGTTTGTCTTCTGCCGTTTCCGGCGTTGCTTCCAGGATGGGCGCTATCATTTCGAGCATGGGCTGGATCTGCGCTACCTGCCCAGCGATAGCCGCGAGTGCCGCAATAGCGCCCGAAGCCTGGGCATACGCAGCGGTAAAGGCCATGTAATTTGCCACCGAAACATTCGTCGTTCCCGCCAAGTAGTACAAAACAATATTGCCAAGCAAAGCCACCAAGGCCACGATTGCCGGAAGAGCAAGCAGAAGCGCTGGGCGGTTATAGGCGGTGCGGGCATATTCGGAATAGCCGCGGGCCCAACGGGCAAAAGCGCGGTCTTCTGCACCAGCAAGCTTGATCTTCTGAATGCCATTAAGAAGGGCCGTCACGGTACCCGAAAGGGCCGCGTTGGCCTTCATGGTTGCCTGTTCGTAACGCCTTATAAGCATGGCTGCTGCCACCGTCAAGCCGCCCTGTACCAGCATGATCACCAAGGCGGGAACTGCCAGCGCAGGTGCGAAAATGCCAATCTGGACCACGTATATTAAAGAAAGCAAAGCCGTGAGGCCGCTGCCCAACAAAACCGAAGCCAGTTCCTGGGCAAGCATGGCAACGCTGGCAACGCGGTTGCCCAAATTACCCGAAGAATATTGCTTAAAGAAGCTTGAAGGCAGGGCTAGCAAACGCGAAAAAGTAGCTGCCTGGGTTATGACGTCAAGCTTAATGGTAATGCGGCTCATAATGAGGGCGCGTGTTGCACCAATGAGCGCGGTCGAAATGGCCACGCCAAGCAGCAAAATACCTACGGGAAGGACCAGGCCCACATGCCCGCTGGGAACCACCGTACCGAAGGCTATCTGGTGGGCCCACGCCGGTACCAAACCAATAACCATCATGGCTATGGCAGCGGCAAACACAAGCAAGTAGTCGTTGCGGTCGAAAATGCTAAAGATGAAACGCACCAAGTCGGTAATGCCCAAGGGTTTCGCGGGAAGGGGCCGATAGAACAAAACGGCTTCTTCGCTAATTTGCTTGGCGACTTCGTCGGTCACCTTAACCTTGCGCCCCGTGCCGGGTTCCAGGTAGTAATAACCGCGCACACCCCACGGCAAAAGCGCAATGGATTCCCCGCTTTCAAGCTTGCCCAGCATGGCGCCGAACGCGCGCAAATGCCAACCCTTGTCGAGCGTCACATTGCGATGCATGGTTCCCGAAGGGCGGCACAGGCAGTCTATGCGGTCTTCAAGGCTTAGGTCGCCCGCTGGCACCACGCCCGCTTCAACACGGCAGTGCTTGAGGCAGGTCTTAATGGCGCCGTCGGCCTGTTCGATGTCGTCGACCGTAAACGCAATGGCACGATTCGAGTCGTACACACTTGCCGCAAGTTCAGCGTAGGCGCGCTCCGTCAGCTGCGCATCTAAGCGTTCCCGCGTTTCGATCTGTGATTCCATCCAACCCAAGCTAGTCGTTCCTCACCAATTCGGCGTATGCACCACTCTTTTTAAGCAGTTCATCGTGGGTCCCGCGTTCGACAACCTCGCCGTCTTCGAGCACGATAATTTCGTCGCAGTCGCGAATGGTAGAAAGGCGATGCGCCACCACAATGCAGGTAATGGCGCGGTCGCGAATACGCGTAATGATTTCGGCTTCCGTTTGGGCGTCGAGGGCGCTCGTGGCTTCGTCCAAAATGATGACCGTCGGGTCCTGGGCAAGGACGCGTGCGATTTCCAAACGCTGGAGCTGCCCGCCACTAAAGTTGCGCCCACCAGGCAAAACGGTACTCGAATAACCGCCTTCGCGCTGGGCTATAACGTCGTGAATACCCGCGTCGCGGCAGGCAAGAATAACTTCGTAGTCTTCAATGGACTTGTCCCACAGCATGACATTGTTCGAAACCGTATCGTCGAAAATAACAATGTCTTGGTCGACCACCGCCAGCGAACCGCGCAAAACGGAACGCGGTATTTTTTTAATGGGAATGCCGTCGAACTTCACTTCGCCTTCCCATGGTTCATACAAACCGCTCACCAGCTTGGCGATGGTACTCTTACCGCAACCGGAACCACCCACCAGGGCAACCCACTGGCCGGGTTCCAGGTGAAGGCTGAAGTCCTTGATAAGCGGCGGCTCCAGTGGTGAATAGCCAAAGGTGATGTTTTCCAAATCTACCTGGCCGCTTAGTTTTTCGCCTTCAAAGTCTTCGACGTCGCCCGCATCTTCATGGTCTTCGGGAACGTCCACGGGGTAGCGCATAACGTCTTCCACGCGTTCCATTTGCGTCTGCATTTCTTGGATGGTTTGACCCAGGTTGATCATCTGGTTCATGGGGTTCATGAACGCGGTGAGGAAGCCCGTGAATGCCAGCAAGGCGCCCGGAGTAAAGTTCCCTTGAACAATAAGGAAAATGCCCAAGACAAGCACAAGGATGTTAGCAAGCTGCGTGAGGAAAGCAGGCAGCGCGCCAAGGTAGGTGTTCAGCGTCGTCGTGTTTGCCTGCGCTTCGTTGACCGACGCCTGGTAGCCCGCCCAGCGGCTAAAATAGCCATTTTCGGCACCCGCTGCCTTGATGGTGTCTATCATTTCGATACCGCCAATGGTGGTTGCATAGAGCTTGCCGGCATTGGCGGCACCGGCACGCGCAATATTCACGCGCTTCTTCGAAATATAGCGCGCCAGGAAGGCATTGACTACCACGGTGAGCAGGCCCACGACCGTAAGCACCACGCTGTAGTTCAGCATGATAAGCAAGTACAGTACAAGCATGACCATGTTAATGAGCACAGGTGCCAGCTGCCCCACCAATGAAAAGGCGATAACTTCATTGGCAGACTGGCGCTGCTGAAGGTCGCCCACCATGCGCTGGGAATAAAAACCTATGGGCAGGTGCAACAAATGCCGCATGAAACGCGAAGACGAAACCACGGCAATCTTGCCCTGGATGCGCACCAAATAGACCGCGTTCATAATTGAAACCACGCCCGTTATAAGGGCAAGCACGAGCATGATAGCCAAGAAGGGTGGCAGCCATTCAGGGTCTTCGCCCGTAAGAATATGGTCCAGGAAAACCTGCCCGAGGGACGTGTTTAAAATCGCCACAAAGGAAACGATGGCCGCCGAAAGCATGACGAAACCCACGGGCCCACCAAGGCCTTCCATGCGCTTACGCGCAAATGCAATAGGGTCGGGCTTGACGCCCCCTTCTTCGAAGGCTTCGGTTTTTTCAAACACAAGAGCGACGCCCGTAAAGCTTTGCTCAAACTCTTCCATGGTCACGCGGATTTGCCCACGCGCAGGGTCGTTTAAGTAGGCATACTTGCCCTTGAAGCCATCCAAAACCACAAAGTGGTTGAAGTTCCAAAAAATAATGCAGGGGAAGTTCGCCTTTTTGCGAATAGCGTTTGCAGAAAAGGTCATGCCTTTGGCGGTAAGCCCATAGCTACGTGCCGCCTTCAATATATTCGAAGCCTTAGAGCCGTCGCGCGAAACACCGCAGTCGGCGCGCACTTGTTCAAGCGGTACCCAACGCCCATAGTAGGCCAGTATCATGGTAAGGCAGGCGGCGCCACATTCCAGCGCCTCCATTTGCATGACCTGGGGAACTTTTGCCACACCACTAGGCATATAAGAAAAAACCGCCCTTTCCTACTTCAGGGCGTACGCGCATGTTAGTGCCTTTGATCAACTGTTGCCCCCCAGAATGAGCGTGATGGGTGCAACGCGTTCAGTCGTAATGTTTACAACCAGGGGAACCCCTTCTGAAAGTTCAGACGTGTCGCCTTCGAAATTAATTTGGTAGGCCCAATCTTCTTGAACAAGGGTGCTCACTAAGTAGTCGCTTTTCAGAACCGAAGAAGCTTCGCTGATCGAAAGCGGAACGGAAGAAACCGAAGAAACCGTCATGCGTTCACCGCCAACCATGGCAACGTTTCCAACGCTTACCTTAGCCGTGTCGTCGGCAGAAAGGAAGCAAACCGCCTTCCCTTCCACGCAAGTCCCCGTTGTGGCCACGCTGGTGGTTACGGCACCAAAAATGCCCCAGGCAAGCAGGCCAATGAGCATGGCCAGGCATGCCACGAGCACCAACCACACACTGGGGTTGGTAACGCGAACGTATTTGTCGAGGTCGTCGGGGCTCCGGAGTTTTTCCGTCGCCTTTTTATTAAAAATACTGCTGTCGGGTTCTGCCATTTTATGCACCCTTCTGGACCATACTGCGCATCTTGGTAAGTGCAGCGGCCAGCTTGGTCGACACGGTCGATGCGTTCATGTTCAAAGTTTCGGCGATGTCTACGTTGCGCAGGCCATCACGGTATTTCAAGGCGATAATTTCACGCTCTTCTTCATTAAGGCAGGTAAGCAATTGGCGCACGAGCAGGGCGTCGTCCACATGGTCCTGGTCGCCTTCGATTGCTACGACCGATTCAGGCACGTCTTCCAGGTCGTAGGAAGGGCGTTCCTTGCGGTAGTAACTTGCCATGCAGTTCTTTGCAATGGTGGTGACCCAGGTTCCGAATTTGGCGCGCGAAGGGTCGAAGGAGTCGAAGGCGCGCGCAGCCTTCAGGAAGGCTTCGGCCACTACGTCTTCCGCTTCCGCGTCGCTCCCCATACGGGAACGCACATAGCCATAGACCATGCCGTAGCTGTCCAAATAAAGACGTTCAAATTCCTGCTCTGACGAACGAGTATGGACCGCTGAAGCTGCCAGATGGGCGTGATGTTTATGATGTACGTTCGTAACAGGCTCCCACATGTAAAAAACTACTGTTCCATGATACAAAACAATAGCCTTCAACGGTAGGGTTTTTTTGCTTGAAGCAGAATTGTTGGTTTAGCAAAAATGCGAGTCTAGCTGGTAGTTTCAGAAAGTGGCGGAAGATAAATGCCAGCCGCAGCAAGAAGTTCGAGGTCTTCTTCGTCAATGTCTTCGCCGTTTTCACTGCGCGCTTCGTCGCCCCTCGCGGAAAGAGCTTCTAGGCAACGCGCAAGAAGTTCGTCACGGAATGCTTCCGTGCCGTGCGAAAAGTCCTGCTTCATATGCGTTTCTAGAATATGTTCGAGCCTTTGCTCGTCCACAGCTGCTCCCTCATGCATTGCGACGACCGTTACTTTACGTACCTTATACGCGTAACTTTCGCATTCCGTCTTTAAATTTAAAAAAAGGACCTTAACGGCCCTTTTTAATCGATGAAATGAAGTCGCTGAGGGAGATTTCGCGTTCTTCGTGGCTTTCCATGTCGCGCACTTTTGCAATACCAGCTGCAACTTCGTCGGGCCCGAGTATGGCCACCTGGGAAGCGCCAAGTTTGTCGGCCTGCTTGAACTGGGCTTTTAAGCTGCGTCCCTGGTGGTCGAATTCGCAGGAAATGCCCGCGTCGCGGCACTGCTGGGCCAGCTGGAAAGCCAGGGCGCGTTGGGCAGCGTCCACGCAAGCAATATAGAGGGCAGGTGCGGCAGGCTCTGGCATCTGCATGCCCAAAGCCTCCAAGACAATGCGGCAGCGTTCATAACCCAAAGCAAAGCCAAAACCAGGGGTGTCTGCCCCACCAATTTCAGCCATGAGCTTGTCGTAACGCCCACCGCCACCGATGGCATTTTGGTTGTTGTCCATGCCCACGCCTACCTGCACTTCGAAGACCGTGCGGGTGTAATAGTCCAGGCCGCGCACGAGCGTCTGGTCTTCAACGTAGCTAATGCCTGCAGCGTCTAAATAGGCCTTGACCTGGGCATAGTGTTCTTTGCAGGCGTCGCACAGGAAGTCTTCAATACGGGGAGCACCTGCCATCACCTGCGTGCAGCTTTCTTCCTTGCAGTCGAGGGCACGCAGCGGGTTAGTGGTAGCGCGGCGTTGGCAGTCTTCGCACAATTCCGCGCTGTGGTCCACGATGTATTGCTTGAGCGCTTCGCGGTAAGCAGGGCGGCAGCTTTCGTCGCCCAGGGTATTAATGAGCAGCGTCATCTTGTTTGCAGGAATACCGATGGCTTCAAAGAAGCGCATGAGCATGATGATGCCTTCGGCGTCTACGCTCGGGTCGTCCGTTCCGAGGCATTCAATGCCCACCTGGTTAAACTGGCGCTGCCTGCCATTTTGGGGACGTTCAGCTCGGAACATAGGGCCTGCATAGGCAACCTTTACCGGCGCGCCGCCTTCTTGCAGCATGCCATTTTGAGCAATCGCGCGCACCACGCCAGCCGTACCTTCGGGGCGCAAGGAAAAGCGCGAGTCGCTGCGGACGTGTTCGCCCGCCACCAACTTCGCCAGGTTGCCGCCCGAAATGGCGTTATACATTTCCTTGCTAACCACGTCGGTCGCTTCGCCAATGCCGCGCACGAACAATTCAGTCTTTTCAAAGACTGGCGTTTCCAGGGGCACATAGCCATAGCGTGCAAACAGTTCGAATGCGGTACTGCGGAAATGTGCCCAAAACTGCGCTTCAGCTGGGAGAAGATCCTTGGTTCCTTCAGGTCGCTTTATTGCCATGCTTGTTCCTAAACTGCCTTCTGTTCGGTGCTTCTAGCTACTTGCAGCCTTTAAATCTGCTCTTCCATCCATTGTGCGATGGCCGTGTCGTAGGCACCCGTGGTCTGGAACACGCGCAGGGCCAGCTTCTGGCGCGTTTCACGCGTGGTGGCGCCGCCGTTGGCGCGCATTTCTTCCAGAATGGTGTCGTAGCTCGCAGGGTCGGTTACCACGGCTACGCTTTCGAAGTTCTTTGCGGAAGAACGCAGCATGGAAGGGCCACCGATGTCGATGTTTTCAATGCAGGTGGCGAAGTCCGCCCCAGACTCAACGGTCTTTTCGAAGGCATAGAGGTTTACCACTACCATGTCTATCATTTCGATGCCCATGTCTGCCGCCTGCTGCATGTGTTCAGGCACGTCACGGCGGGCCAGCAGGCCACCGTGTACCTTGGGGTGCAGCGTCTTTACGCGGCCGTTCATCATTTCGGGGAAACCGGTTACGTCTTCGATGGGCGTAACCGCCACGCCGGCTTCAGCAATGGCGCGGGCTGTACCGCCCGTTGAAATAATGGTGGCACCAAATTCTTCGGACAGGGCACGGGCGAATTCAACCACGCCTGTCTTGTCGGTTACCGAAATGAGTACACGCTTTACTACTGGGTCTGCCATGGTCTTTCTCCTATTCCCTTCCGAGGTCTGCATCGTGTCTTGCACGTTCCTGTTCACTATAACGCTGTTTGTAGCGCACATCTACTAATTCACCAACAATTGCTATGGCTAATTCGGCGGGCGTCTTGGCGCCGAAGTCCAAGCCGATGGGGCGCTTGATGGCGTCCCATTGTTCGTTGGTCATGCCCGCTTCAAAGCAGCGCGCGGCAACCCCTTCGTTTTTGCCCGCACTACCCAACATGCCAATGTAGTGCATGTTCTGCTTGCTTGCCCACAGGCAGGCTTCGGCGTCGCGCACGTGCCCAATGGTAAGCACGCAGGCATAGTCGCCACGGCGTGCGCGAATTTCGCCAATGTCTTCGTAGTTTTCCAAAAGGATGTGCCCGCAGTCAGGGAAGCGCTCTTCGTTTAAATAGGTGGCGTCTTCGTCGACGACAAATACGTCGAAACCCACATGGCGGGCGAGCTGCGCCACTTCAATACTAATGTCCGAAGCGCCCAGAAGCCACACCGCGGGCGACTCAAAGAGGGCAACAGATGCCCAGGTCAAACCAGGAAATTGGTCGGCATGCATGCTGGGCCCGCGCGTGGCGTCCTTCATTTGGAAGACGTCGCGCGGCGAAGGTTCACGTGCACTTACAATTTCGCTAGCGTCGTTGCAAAAGAAGACTGCGTCCTGGGCGTCGGCCGAACCAACTTCGCCAAACTTTGCCATGCTCCCCAGCCCCGTGTTGGCGATGGCGGCCGGTTCATCGTAGACAATCTTGAAGCCAAGCCAGGCAATTTCGTTGTTGTCTATGGCCTGCAAGGCCCGTTCGAAGGTGGGAATGTCTTCAGCTATCCACGAAGCCACGAGCCACTTGAGGGCGTCGGGGCCCAGGTGGGGATTAGCTTTAAGACCTTCTTCCGAAAAGCAACGGAAGTCTTCGGTTGAAACTTCAGGAATTTCACCCGCCTTCAAGGCGTCGATAATGCGTGTTACCACTTCCCTATACATTGGCAGCCCCTTACATGCTTTTACGTTGTGCACCACAAAGCGTGGTGTTAGTCTGCGTTGGCAATGCGCACGGTGCGTTCGGGCGTGATGCTTATGTCGCCCGCAGCCAGGTGGCGCAGCACCCAGGGATAAATTTCGTATTCCGCTTCATGCACGCGCGCTTCCAGGCTTTCGAGCGTGTCGGATTCCAAAATGGGAACGGCGCGCTGGGCAATGATGGGGCCTTCGTCATACACTTCATTGGCGAAGTGTACGGTAACGCCCGTCACCTTTACGCCCGCTTCGAAAGCGTCCTGAATGCCGTGGGCACCGGGGAAGCTGGGAAGAAGCGCTGGGTGAAGGTTAATGACGCGGTCGGGGTAGGCAGCAAAGACCGCTTCCCCAATGAGGCGCATATAGCCTGCCATGACGATGTATTCGGCACCCGCCCGCTTCATTTCGGTGGCAATAATTTCATTGGCCACGTCGGGGTCTTGGTAGACTTCACGGTTGAGCGACATGGTAGGAATGCCCGCTTCAGAAGCGCGCACGAGGCCGTAAGCGTCGGGGCGCGAAGAAAGCACGAGGACGATTTCAAGGTTTAGGCTGCCCGCAGCAATTTCGTCGATAATCTTTTGCAGGTTCGTGCCGCCGCCACTAATGAGGACGCCAATCTTTAAGGCTTCACCATTGTTGTTGGCTTCACTACTCATCTTCGTCCTCCTCGTAGAAGGTGTCGCGGTCGGTGGTGCGCTCTGCAACTGCGGGTGCCGCCTCTTCTTCTGACACGCTTAATGCAGGAAACAGGGCGTCCATGTTTTCATAGCGAACTTCCCCGCTACCAGGCACAATGCTGCCCACGCGGTAGACTGTCTCGCCCGCTGCTTCGAGGCTGGTTTGCACGGCATCCGCCGCTTCAGGCGCCACAATAAGCACGCCGCCAAGGCCCATGTTGAAGGTCTTGAGGGCTTCCGTTTCGTCTAGGCGCGCCGCGCGGCAGACGAAGGGCAGAATGGGTGCCATGTCCCACGTGCCCACTTCCACCAAGGCGTCCAGGTTTTCTGGCAGGGCGCGGTTCAGGTTTTCTGAAATGCCGCCGCCCGTAATATGAGCAAAGGCATGCACAGCGCCCGGGTTTTCTTCAATGGCGGCACGCACCTGCTTCACGTAAATGCGGGTGGGTTCAAGCAAGGCGTCCTGCACGCTGGCGCCACCCAATTCGGGGCGTTCCAGGCGCAGTTCGTAGTGCGTTTTGCCTTCCACGCACACCTTGCGCGCGAGCGAATAGCCATTGGAGTGCAGGCCGCTCGAAGCAAGGCCCAGCAACACGTCGCCTTCGCGCACCGCTGCCGGGTCGAGCATGGCTTTGCGGTCCACGATGCCCACGCAAAAGCCGCTCAGGTCGTAGTCGTCGGCTTCCATAACGCCGGGGTGTTCGGCCATTTCGCCACCGATGAGGGCACAACCTGCCTGGCGACAGCCTTCGGCAATGCCGGCAACCACTTCGGCCACCGCTTCAGCCTGCAGCTTGCCGACCGCAATATAGTCCAGGAAGAACAGGGGCTCCGCGCCCGTGGCCAAAATGTCGTTGGCGCACATGGCTACCAGGTCTATACCCACGGTGTCGTGCTTTTCAGCCAGGCGCGCCACCTGCAGCTTGGTGCCCACACCGTCGGTGCCAGACACAAGCAGCGGGTCTTCCATGCCCTTGGCAGCCGCGATGGAAAACAGGCCACCAAAGCCGCCAATGTCGCCCACCACTTCGCTGCGATAGGTGGAATGCACTGCGTCTTTAATGGCGTCCACCGCGCGCGCACCTTCGGCCGTGTCTACGCCAGCAGCCGCGTAGGTCACCGTGTCTTCAGCCACCCAACTGGGAAGATTGGGGGCGTCGTCTCGGGAAGCTGCGTTCACCTGAATTCGCTCAGTCATAAGAGTCCTTTCTCAACTAAAATTCCGTCGTTCGCCAGAACGGCGGAACAAAGAATTATTCTTCGGCAGCAGAGACACCCTGTTCAAGCGCTTCGAGGTCTTCTGAAGAAACTTCGACATGTTCGCTGCTCCCTGCAGGCGCGCTCTTGGGCACGGCTGTGTCGACCACCTGCGAAAACAGAACAGCACGGCCATTGTCGCGCGTATAGTCGCAGGTAGAAAGCGTAAAGAGCTGCTTCACGTCCGCCGCCTTCGGCATGCCTTCGCTTGGCTGAACCGCACTGCGGTCTATCTTGTCTTGCACGTAGCTCATGCGGTCTTCTTCGTCTTTGAAGCTGGTCTGCACGAGCAAGTCCCAGCCGTCGGTAACCACCACGGAAAAGGACGTGCACTTGTAGTTAAGGTGCGGCGTAAGCACGTAGAGCGTGCGATGCTTGTTGAATTCTTCGCTATTCACAAAGTCGTTCGAAATGCAGGCAAACATGGAGCCGTCGTTCATGTGGTGCCCGTAAAGCACGTTGTTCATGTCGGTAAAGGCTGCGTTGTTGGCCGAATCCAAAAAGACCGAGCCATTGCGCGAAGACTGCAGGTTGAAGTCGGTCCAGAGGTATTCTTCATTGTCTTTGCCCTGAACCACCGGGTAGTTAATGCGCGTGCCCGGCATATAAACCCAGGCCACCACGTCGGAATTGACGGACTTCAAATAGTCCCAGTCCACTTCCAGGTCCGCCAAAGTAAGGCCTTCTTCGGTAACGTCTTCTTCCGTTGAATCGGAAACCACAAAGGCGCTCGAAGCAACCTGCTTGTAGCCTTGGTCGGAAGAAAAATAGCCCCAGGCAATATAGCCAAGCGCTGCCATGGCCCCCAAGAAAGCAATTAAGGAAATCCAGAATATTACCCGCCAAATGCTACGGCCGCGTTTCTTCTTATTTGCTTCCTGAACGGGAACGTAGGCAGATTCAGCCTGCTGCCCTTCCTTTGAATGCGAAGCCATATGTGCAACGCCCCTTTTCTGTGCAAACGCTTATGGTGTTGCTTCTATTATGCCTTTTTTAGGCGCTCTTCAAGGGCTTGATTGATGATACGCAGGGCTTTTACACGAGCATACAGCTTGTCGTTACTTTCCAGGATGATCCACGGCGCAAATTCGGTTGAAGTGAGGCGGAACATGTCTTCCACGGCTTCGCGATATTGCGGGTATTTGTCGCGGTTGCGCCAGTCTTCTTCGGTGATCTTCCATTGCTTGGCAGGGTCTTCCGCACGGGCGGTGAAGCGCTTCATCTGTTCTTCGCGGTCGATTTCAACCCAGAATTTCAGCAGGATGGCGCCCCAGTCCACCAGGTCGCGTTCGAATTCGTTGATTTCGTCGTAGGCACGCGCCCAGGTTGCAGGGGAAGCAAAGCCTTCCACGCGTTCCACGAGCACGCGGCCGTACCAGCTGCGGTCGTAAATGCCCACATGACCAGCCTTGGGCAGGCGGCACCAATAGCGCCACAGATGCGGATGCATGAGTTCGGGCTTGGTAGGCGCCGGACTGGGGAAAATGGTGTAGCTGCGCGCGTCGAGGGCCTGGGCTACCCGCTTGATGGAGCCACCCTTGCCTGCCGCGTCCTGGCCTTCGTACATCAAGATCATAGGGATGCGGGCCAGGTACATTTGCATTTCCAGTTCGAAAAGCTTCTTTTGCTCTTCTTTGAGCTGACGGCGGTACTCTTCGGGGTCGAGACGCAAGTGGTAGTCCACGCCCTTAAGCGTTGGGTAGCCCGAAACAATCTTGAAGCGGGACTCCTTAGGCGCGGCTGCCGCCTGGATGGCTGCCAGCTTTTCGTTTTCTTCACGCACCTTGGCCTGCTGCTTGGCAGTGCGCGTGCGTTCGTCCTTTTCGTCTTGCTTGATAAGGCCTGCGGAATTGGCTTGGGCCTTCGCCAGGGCGGCTTCGGCTTCTTCGTCGGGTGCCTTGTTGATGGCTTCGTCGAGCGCGTTCACCAGCGTGCGCACCACGCCCAGATTGGCACGGCGCTTGTCTTCGGCGTTAAGTACCACCCAAGGCGCAAAGTCGAAATTGGTGCGCGGCAGAAGACGGTCGTAGATTTCGTAGTTGCGCTTGTAGTCGTCCAGGTGGGCAAGTTCTTCAGCCGTTACGCGCCAGGACGTTTGCGGGTCGGCCGCCAGGCGGCTCAGGCGCTGCTTTTGCGTTTTACGGCGAATGTGTAGGAAGAACTTCACCACAATGTAGCCGTCGTCGACCAGCTGGCGTTCGAATGCTTCGATGGAATTAATGCGCCCCAAAATGCGTTCCAGATGTTTGGGGTCGATATTGTCCATGTCGATTTCAGCTAAGGTCTTTTCTGACGTATACAGTTCGTGCTGAATGGCCGTGGTGTACCAGCCGCGGTCGTAGATGGTCATGTTGCCGCGCATGTCGAGCGCTTTCCAGAATTGCTGCATGGGAGGGAAAAAGTCCGAAGCGCCCAGCTTGCCCGTGCGGAACTTCTTGGCCGTTTTAACGTTGTAACTCTCCGTTACGTGGACCGTGGTATGGCGCGCGTCCAGCTTGTAGAGCAAGTCCGAAATGCGGCCGCCCTTGCCAGCACCGTCCCAGCCTTCAAAGAGTACGACCAGGCCAATGCCCTTTTCGTGGGCCTGCTGCTGCAACACCACCAGGCGCTTGATGAGGTCGTCGTATACCGATTTGTATTCGTCTTTTGAAATATCAGAAACGTTAAAGTCAACTTTTCCCAGCATAGATACCTTCTCGCTTGTATAGGCTAATTGATACCTTTATCATAACGTATGATGAAAAAACCTGCCCCTATATACCTGGCAGTGGTGCTTTTCTGCGCCATCTGTACACTGTTTGGCTGTGCGCAGCCGCAGCCGGGCGGCGCTTCAAGCAGTTCGGACGCAGCGGCCAGTGGCATCCAGGCATCTGAACCCACGTCGTACCACCTTTCGCTGGGCTTTATCGGCGACATTTGCCTGGCCGACAACTACATTCCCATGGAACATTTGGCTGAAATTGGGTCCACCGACATTGCAGACGGCATCGACCCGGTCTTTATTCAGATTATGAAAAAGATGGACCTGATGTGGGCAAACAACGAATTTGTCTTCAGCGACCAAGGCGAAGCGCTTGAAGGCAAGGCCTTCACGTTTAAGGGAAGCCCTAAGAATGTGCATTATTTGCACGACCTTGGCATAGACGTGGTGGGCCTGGCGAACAACCATGTGTTTGACTACGGCGAAGCGGCCTTTTTCGACACCCTCCAAACGCTCGAAGACGCCGGCATCCCTTACACGGGTGCGGGGCGCAACGAAAAGGAAGCGCGCGGCCCGGTTTATTTGGACGTGGAGGGCTTTAAGATTGCCCTGGTAAACGCTTCGAGCGCCGAATACACCATCTACACCCCTGAAGCCATAGGTGAAGAGCCGGGCATCGCATGGTGCTACGACACCACCAAGATGATCGAAGACATTCAGACGGCCGCCCAAAATGCCGACTTCGTTATTGCTCTTCCCCATTGGGGTACGGAACATTCCACGGAACTCACCTGGGAACAGACCGAAGGGGCACGCGCCTTTATAGACGCCGGCGCCGACGCGGTCATCGGTGCCCACGCGCACAACCTGCAGGGCATGGAATACTACAACGGCAAGCCCATACTCTACAACCTGGGTAACTTCTGGTTCGACGACTACGACGTTGTCGACACGGTAGTAGCGGAGGTGCGCCTCACCGGGGAAATCGGCAGCAAGCCACGCGAAGGAAAGATTGAACTCGTGCTGCACCCGGGCACGCAGTCGGAAGTGTACACGGCCTATGCGTCCACGGTCGAAGAGCGCGACCGCATCTTCCGCTACATCGAAGCCATTTCAACCAACATCACCATCGACGAAAACGGCATCCTCCACGAAGCCACCTAAAACAGCCCCTACGGAAGCGGCGGTCGGTATGCCATTTTTCTCGGTCGCTTTTTTAACGGCACGAGAAGTGCGCCAATGAAGCGCGCGATAACTAGGGCACTCTTCACCACATCCCAACATTGTTTGGCCTAGTAATTAGACTAGCGCGCTTCAGTAACAGCGCACTTCCTGCGCCTAAAAGCTCCGAGAAGCTCGAAAAATGGCATACCGCACCGCCGCTTTATCAAGGGGTCTGGTCTCTCTAAAAGCGATGTCGTGAGTTCAAATATCGCAATTTTTGCTGTTGCCAAAAATTGCACTTAACTAGGTGAACGCCAAAAATTGCACTTAACTAGGTGAACGAGCGTCAAGCGAGAGCGCATGAGTGCAAACAATCCAGTGAATTGTTTGCACGAACAGCGGAAGCGGTCGCGATTTAGAGAGACCAGCCCCTTATAAGGTGGCGACCGAGAAAAATGGCATACCGACCGACGCTGTTTATAAGGCGGCGAGGATGTTTTCGACAGATGCTTTGGCGTCACCAAGGAGCATGTGGCTATTTTCGTTGTAGAACAGCGGGTTGGCCACGCCGGAATAGCCCGTGGACCCCATGTTGCGCTTAAACACCACGACATTGCCCGCTTCCCATACGCGCAGGACGGGCATGCCAGCGATGGGGCTGCTCGCGTCCGTTTCGGCTGACGGGTTCACGGTGTCGTTGGCACCAATAACCAGGACGGTGTCCACATCGGCGAAGTCGTCGTTGATTTCGTCCATTTCGTAGACCATGCTGTAGGGCACCTTGGCTTCTGCCAGCAATACGTTCATGTGGCCCGGCATGCGGCCCGCCACGGGGTGGATGCCAAACTTCACATCGACCTTGTGTTCGGCCAGCTTGCGTACCAGGTCCGCCACAGCGAACTGGGCCTGCGCCGTTGCCATGCCGTAGCCCGGCGCCACCACGACGCTCTTAGAAGCGCGCAGCATGGCGGCCACTTCTTCGGCAGTCGTTTCGTTGTAGTCGCCCAGGTCTTGCGAAGCCGCGCCTTCAGCTGCACCTGCTGCTTGCGCACCGTCGCCAAAGCCGCCCAGGATAACGGAAATGAAGGAGCGGTTCATGCCCTTGCACATAATGTAGGACAGATAGGCGCCGGAACTGCCCACGAGGGCGCCCGTAATAATGAGCAGGTCGTTACCCAGCGTGAAGCCCGCCATGGCAGCCGCCCAGCCCGAATAGGAATTGAGCATGGAAACCACCACGGGCATGTCGCCGCCGCCAATGGCCGCCACCAAGTGCACGCCCAGAGCAAGCGAAATGACGGTAATAAGCAGAAGCGGCACCGCGCCAAACATACCTTGGGTATTCACCAGCCAAGCGATAAGACCAATGCATGCCACGAGCGCCGCAAGGTTGATCCAGTTGCGCCCCGGCAGCATAAGGGGCTTGCCGCCCATCTTGCCCGAAAGCTTCAGATAAGCAATAACCGAACCGGTAAGCGTAACGGCGCCGATGAACACCGCGAGGCCTACTTCGCCCAGATGGAAGGCGTTTTCCGCCGCGTCGGGCAAGGCCCCACCGGGCTGCGTGATGAAAGAATTCCAGCCCACGAACACGGCGGCAGCACCCACGAAGGAATGCAGCATGGCCACCAGTTCGGGCATCTGCGTCATCTGGACGCTGTTCGCGCGCCACAGGCCAAACACAGCACCAATAACGAGGGCTGCAACAACCAGGCCAATAACGAAGCCTGGGTTTGCGCTTCCCGTTGCTGCAACCGCAATGGTGGCAAGCAGGGCCAGACCCATGCCGCAAGCGCCAAGGATGTTACCGCGGCGCGCGGTCTTTTGCTTAGACAGGCCCGCCAGCGCAAGGATAAACAGCAGCGCAGCGGCAATGTAGGCAAGGCTTTGGAATGAAGCGAGCATTTCGAAGGAAGGCATATTATTCAGAGCTCCCTTCGAACATCTTAAGCATTCGGGCAGTCACGTAGAAACCGCCAAAGATGTTGACGGCAGCAATCGTGGCTGCGATGAAGGCCAGAATGGACACGAGCATATTCCCCTGGATGGCAATCTGGAGAATTGCACCCACAATGATGATGCCCGAAATGGCATTGGTTTCGCTCATGAGCGGAGTGTGCAGTTTGTGCTCCACCGCCGTAATAACGTAGAAACCTACCACGCAGGCCAGGGCAAACACGGTAAAGTGCACCGTCATGGAAGGGGGTGCCAAAAGAACGAGCGCTGCAAGAACAGCAGCGGCGGCTACCTTCCACCAGTGCTTGGCGATGGCGCCTGCTTCCGTTGAAGCAGCTAGGCCCTTCGTTGCGCCTTCTTGCAGGGCGGCGTCCTGCGCGGTTCCTTGCCCTGCGCCTTGTTCCGCGCCCTGCCCTGCTTTTGCTCCGTCCCCTGAGGCAGCTTCAGAAGCGGCGGCATCGCTACTGGCTTTGTCGTCTTTTTTCGCGAGAGCAGACACGGAAATCTCGGGGGGTGGCCAGGTAGATTCACCGTCCAGGGCCACCGTAACGCCGCGGACCACGTCGTCTTCTTGGTTGAGTTCCAGCTTGCCGTCTTTAGCGGGCGTGCACAGCTTCAGGAAGTTCACAATGTTTTGGCCGTAAAGCTGCGAAGCCTGCGCCGGCATGGTGGCGGGCAGGTCCGTCGGGCCTAAGATGATGACGCCGTTTTCGGTGAGCACGCGCGCGTCGGGGCGCGAAAGGGCGCAGTTGCCGCCAAGGCTGCTGGCACCCATGTCCACCACGACCGAGCCGGGTTGCATGCCTGCCACTGCTTCTTCAGTAAGCAGGAGCGGAGCAGCACGCCCGGGCACCGCAGCTGTCGTAATGACGATGTCGCTTTGTGCTGCCTGGTCTGCATAAACTTGCAGGACCTGGGCCTGTTCTTCTTCGGTCAAGGGGCGCGCATAGCCGTTGGCACTTTCCTGCTTCACGGGGATTTCCACGAAGGTCGCGCCGAGGCTTTCCACCTGGTCGGCCACGTCGGCGCGCACGTCGGTCGCGAACACTTCCGCACCCATGGCCGCTGCCTGGCCAATGGCCGCAAGGCCTGCCACGCCCACGCCTATAACGTAGACGCGCGCGGGCTTGGTCTTACCCGCCGCCGTAACCTGGCCGCCAAAGGTGCGCCCAAAAGCCGAAGCAGCTTCCGTAACCGCACGGTAGCCACCAATATTCATCATGGAAGAACGCACGTCCATGGACTGAGCGCGGCTCAAGCGCGGAATAGCGTCCATGGCCAGCGCAGTAATCTTGCGTTGGGCAAAGTCTTCGGCAATTTCAGGATTGCCGAAAGGGTTCATGCGGCAAATGAGCACCGAACCTGCGTGCATGATGTCCAGGTCGGTGGCGGCTGGGGTGTCCAGCGCGAGTACTATGTCGGCGTCGAAGGCGGCTTCGCGCTCGACGATGCTGGCGCCCGCTTCTTCATAGGCCGCGTCAAAATAGCTGGCTGCGGCCCCCGCGCCTGCTTCCACACGCACGTCGTAACCAAGCTTGATGAGCTTGGCTACCGTGTCGGGCGTAGCCGCCGCAAGGGGCTGGCGCACGCAGTCGTTAGGGATACCAATAATCACTCGTATGCTCCTTCAAAAGATCCGAAAAGCATTGTACCGCAGAACAATACAAGGGGCTGGCTCGTAGATGAGCCAGCCCCGAATGCCCACAAGGGCTTTTATCCCGTGAACAAAACCCGTCCCCTGTTCCAAACCGCTTAGACCCTTTGTCGTCGATTTAAACACCTGTGTGGTATCATTTCCTTTCCTCTAAAACAGTGTTTGGAATGAGTCCTCTAGGGGGAGTTATGAGCAAAAAAGCCTACGTACCATACATGCAAAACCGTGAACTATCCTGGCTTACCTTTAACGAGCGCGTGCTAGACCAAGGCCGCCAAGGCTGTGTCCCATTGTTGGAGCGCCTCCAATTCGTAAGCATTTTTAGTTCGAACCTGCACGAATTCTTCCGCGTGCGCGTGGGCAGCCTCACCGACCTTTCCATCGTAAACAAGCACATTCGCGACACCAAGTCGAACATGACTCCCGCCCAGCAGCTGGACGCCATCTATAAGCGCTGCCACGAACTCTACCCTGTCCAAGAAGAAATCTTTAACAAAGTTGAAGAGCGCCTTGCCAAGGGCGGCGTGGTGCGCCATACCGCTGAAACCCTCAACGAAGAACAGCGCGCCACCCTGGACGCTTTCATGGAAACCGACGTACTGCCCTACCTTTCCCCCCAGGTAGTTAACTCGCGCCACCCCTTCCCGCACCTCGAAGATGGCGCCATCTACATTGTGGTGCGCCTCGTTGAAAGCAAGCCCACCAAGGACATGACGCCTGCCGAACAAAAAGCACGCAAGGAAGCGCGCCGCCTGGCCAAGGAACTGGGCGCCGAAGGTACCATGCTCGGCATTATTCCCATGCCCCACCAGGCCAGCCGCGTTGTTGAACTGCCGGGCAAGGGCTTCCACTACATCCTGCTTGAAGACGCCCTGGAAGCATACGCGCCCCAGGTGTATTCCATGTACCAGGTGAAACACACCAACATTATTTGCGTCACGCGCAACGCCGACATCGACGTGAACGAAGGCGTGGACGAATCCGACGACGACTATCGTTCCTACATGAAGAAAATCCTGAAGAAGCGTGCGCGCCTGCTGCCCGTTCGCCTGGAAGCCAAGCGTAAGCTTTCGGAAGTCGTCAGCGAATTTTTGCTCAAGCGCCTTTCGCTTCGGGAAGACCAGGTGTTCGTGACGGGCGTGCCCTTCGACATGGGCTATTCCTTTGGCCTGCCTTCCATGGTGGACGAACGCATCGCGGCCAAATTTACGAGCAAGCCCTTCAGCCCTGCCTGGCCTGCTTCCTTCGACAAGGAAAAGAGCATCATCGAACAGGTGCAGAAGAAAGACGTGCTGCTTTCCTACCCCTACGAAAGCATGGACGCCTTCGTGAAGCTGCTTGAAGAAGCCGCGGTCGACCCTGCTGTTACCAGCATCAAGATTACGCTCTACCGCCTGGCCAGCCAAAGCCGCCTGGCCGACGCACTCATTCGTGCGGCAGAAAATGGCAAGGAAGTTTTGGCGCTGTTTGAACTGCGCGCCCGCTTCGACGAAAGCAACAATATCGAATGGTCACAGGCCTTTGAAGACGCCGGCGCCAAGATTATCTACGGTTTTGCGGACTGCAAAGTGCACAGCAAGATCTGCAGCATCGTGCGCCGCACCGAAGACGGCCTCCAGTACATCACGCAGCTGGGCACGGGCAACTACAACGAAAAGACAGCCCGCCTCTACACCGACTTCAGCTTCATAACCACCAACAAGCACATTGGCAAGGACGCGGTCGAATTCTTCCGCAACATGAACTTGGAAAACACGAGCCGCGCCTACAAGCATCTGTGGGTGGCACCGCTGCAAATTAAGCAGAACATCCTGGCTGAAATCGACGAGCAGATTAAGCTTGCGAAAGCCGGGAAGCCCTGCGGTTTGTTCTTCAAGACGAATTCGGTTACCGACAAAGACGTCATTAACAAGATTGCCGATGCCAGCCGTGCGGGCGTACCCGTGAAAATGCTCGTGCGTGGCATTTCCTGCATCGTGCCTGGTGTGAAGGGCCATACCGAAAACGTGCGCGTGGTTTCCATTGTGGGGCGCCTGCTGGAACACAGCCGCATCTTCATGTTTGGGCCCAAGGACAACTGCAAGGTCTACCTTTCCAGCGCCGACCTTATGACGCGCAACCTCGACAAGCGCATCGAAATTGCGTGGCCTGTGGAAGACGACTTCGTAAAGGGCCAGGTGCTCGAATACATCGACACCTGCCTAGCCGACACCGTGAAGCTGCGCGAGCTGAAGAGCAACAAAAAGTGGACGGGCCTGGGCGTTTTAACCCGCGGCAAAAAGGGCAAGCGCCCGTTCAACGCGCAAGAGTGCTTAATTGCCGAAGCCGCCAAACGCAGCGAAGCCGCTTCGCGCGTACGCAAGGCTTCTAAGGGCACCAAAAAACACAAGCGCAAATAACGCACTATCGATATAGGATGTCGAAGAGCAACTGGAAGCAACAGTTCCAGCTGTTTCTGCCGAGCGAAATAGCCCCGACGCGCGAAATGAACGTACTTCGTTACGCGCAGTGGAGCGCGGAGCGGCTAGTTTGCCGGCAGAAGCAGCTGAGCGATTTGCACGGCGTTAAGGGCGGCTCCCTTTCGAATCTGGTCCATAACCAGCCAGAAGGAAAGCGCATTGGGGTTGCTGCTGTCTTCGCGTAGGCGACCCACGTACACATAGTCTTTACCGGCCAGCATAGCGGGCATGGGGTATACGTGCTGTTCAGGGTCGTCCATAACTTCAACGGAAGGCGCAAAGGCCAGCGCCATACTCGCCTGGTTAACGCCCACGGGGCTTTCAAATTCCACATTCACAGATTCGCCGTGGCAGCGAATGGAAGGCACGCGAATGCAGGTAGCATTTACGCCCAAATTGGGAGCATGCATAATCTTCTGCGTTTCGGCGACCATCTTCCACTCTTCTTTGGTGGAACCGTCTTCCATCATCACGTCGATGCGCGGAATGCAATTAAAGGCCAGCGGGTGCGCAAACTTTTCGGCGACCATTTCTTCGTCGGCCAAGTAGGCACGCGTCTGCTCCATCAGTTCAAGCATGGCTGGGTAACCCGCACCACTTGCAGCCTGGTAAGTGGAAACCACCACGCGCTTGATGGGCGAAATCTTAGCCAGCGGAGCCAGAGCCACCACCATTTCAATGGTGGAGCAATTGGGGTTGGCAATAACGCCCTTGTGCCATTCCACGTCTTCGGGGTTCACTTCGGGCACCACCAGCGGTACGTCGTCGTCCATGCGGAAGGCGCTGGAGTTGTCAATCATAACCGCGCCGGCGTCCACCACGGCCTGGCGCAGTTCCTTGGAAACGTCGGAGCCAGCCGAAAACAGAGCAATGTCGACGCCCTGGAAACTTTCGGGCTTCATTTCTTCGATGGTGATGGGGCCCGCAGGCACCTGGCCGCAGCCTTCAAATTCAACCTGCATGCCAGCGGAACGCGCACTTGCCAGCGCCTTCACTTCGCTCGCAGGAAAATCAACATCATGCAGGACCTTCAAAAATTCCTGCCCAACAGCACCGGTAGCACCGCAAACTGCAACAACTGGATTAGCTTTCATTGCTCTACCTTTCTCTCGTACAGGCTATATCGACGGAATAATTAACGACCTTTATTTTTCTTGGCTTCGAGTTCTTCGGCAGAAAGCATGGTTTCTTCAAAGACCTTGTCGGAGTCCAAGCCGAAGGCGGTGTGCAGGGCGCGCACGGCCAGTTCTACCTGGTCAGCCGCCACAACTACCGAAAGGCGAATAGGGCTCGTAGAAATAAGCAGAATGTTCACGTTGGCGTCGGCCAGCGCGGTAAAAGCCTTGGCCGAAACACCGGGGCTGCTCTTCATGCCCGTGCCCACCACGCTTACCTTAGCAATGTTGTTGTCTACCACGTAGTCGCGCGCACCAATTGTTTCGATGACCGCCTTAGTGGCTTCTTCGGCATTTTCAAGGTCTGCTTCGGGGCAGGTAAAGGTAATGTCGGTACGACCGTCTTCAGAAATGTTCTGAATGATCATGTCCACGTTCACGGAATTGTTGGCCAGGGCGCTAAACACACGCGCAGCAATGCCCGTTGAGTCGGGCACGTCGCGGATGGTGATCTTCACTTCGCTGGTGTCGTGGGCAATACCTGAAATAACCGCATTCTCCATGGAAGAATCGGCCTCCTTTACATACGTGCCTTCGCTTTCCGAAAAGGCCGAACGGGAATGGATAACCACTTTGTATTTGCGCGCGAATTCCACGGCGCGGCTTTGCAGCACGCCACTGCCCGCGCTTGAAAGTTCGAGCATGTCTTCGTAGCTAATGGCGTCCAGCTTGCGGGCGCGCGGAGCCACACGCGGGTCGGCCGTATAGACGCCGTCCACGTCGGAATAGATTTCGCACACGTCGGCGCCAATGCCATAAGCCACCGCCACCGCCGTGGTGTCGGAACCGCCGCGGCCCAGCGTGGTAATGTCGCCGTTTTTGTCTATGCCCTGGAAGCCCGCGACCACCGGAATGCAGCCCGCGTCGAGGGCCTGCTTAATGCGGTCGGCGTGGACCAGTTCGATCTTCGCTTTGGAATGTTCGTCAGACGTCTGGATGCCCGCCTGGCGCCCCGAAAAACTCATGGACTTATGGCCCAGCACTTCAATGGCCATGGCAAGCAACGTCATGGAAACCTGTTCACCCGTGGAAAGCAGACGGTCCATTTCGCGCTTCGGGGGATTCTTGGAAATGGCGCGCGCGAGGCCCACCAGTTCGTCGGTGGTCTTGCCCATGGCAGAAACCACCGCGACAACCTGGTTGCCGGCTTCTTTCATGGCTACCAGGCGCTTTGCCACCATCTGAATACGTTCAGGCGAAGCAACGCTCGTGCCACCAAATTTTGCAACAATAAGACTCATTGGTTTAACTAGTCCCCTTTTCTTATGCGACACATAATCATACCAGCATGCGCCCAGGCAAGCAGGTGAATCGCGCTTCTTCACGGAATTGCTGCGCAAAGGCACACAAATACGGGGCAAACGGGTATTATTTGCCTATGCCTGCAGTGCTTACACATGACTTTTTCGGCCGCGACGTGCTCGAAACCTTTGGCAGTCTCGACAAGGCCACGCTCAACGAGCGCGACGCCTTTTTGCTGGGCAACCAAGGGCCCGATCCGCTGTTCTTTTTGGTGCTCACACCCACACAGATGCCCTGGCGCAAGCTCGGCTCGACCATGCACAAGAAGCAGCCGACCGAACTGCTCCACGCGCTGGCTCGTTCGCTTGAAATTCTGCAGGGCGAAGAAGCCGAAATTGGCCATGCCTACGCGCTCGGTTTTTTGTGCCACTACGTTTTGGATTCCATGGAGCACCCGCTCATTTATGCCACCCAACATGCAATCTGCGACGCCGGCATAGTCGGCCTGGAACGCAGCGACGGGCATGAAGTGCATGCCGAAATTGAACGCGAGCTGGACGAAATGGTGCTCTATGCCAAGCGCGGCCAAACCACGCGCGTCTATCCGCCTGTTGAAAACACGCTCGAAGCCAACGAGTATGTGCTTGAAGTCGTACAAAAGATGTATGCCTATATTGCGCTTACGGTCTATGGCGAAATCATCCAGGGTGGGCTGTTTTCCTTGGCGGTGGCGAACTACCGCATGGCTCTTTCGTTTTTGCATTCACCGCTGGGCATTAAGCGCGCGCTGCTGGGCATGGTTGAACGCAAGGTGCGCACCAATTCGCATTCCTTCCTGCAGGCCATGGCCTACAAGGGCGAAGAAGTCCACGACTCCTGGTATGCAAACTCCGAACGTAGGCCCTGGTCAAACCCCCACACGGGCGAAATTCGCACCGACTCCTTCTGGGACATTTACCAGGAAGCCATCGTTGCGGCGGGCAAAGCAATCGAGCGCTTCGAAACCACGAACTTCACGCTCGAAGACGCACGCGTCATCACCCGCGAAATCAACTTTTCCGGCGAACCAACCGTCGCCACCCTTACCATTGAAGCCTAAGACACTTTTTCTCAAGGCCTAAAAGGACGGGTATTCTATTGCGTGCGCTTCGCTTTCTTAACGGCGAGTTAAGCGCGCAAATGAAGGGCGCAATAACTAGGGCACTCTTCACCACATCCCACCACACTCGGCCTAGTAATTAGACTAGCGCCCTTCTTAAAAGCGCGCTTCCTTTCGCCTAAAAGCTCGACCAAAGCACGCAACAGAACACCCGACCTCCTTTTACCTTGGGGGCTTAATCCCTCTAAAAGCGATGTCGTGAGTTCAAATATCGCAATTTTCGCTGTTGCCGAAAATTGCACTTAACTAAGTGAACGAGCGTCAAGCGAGAGCGCATGAGTGCAAACAATCCAGTGAATTGTTTTCACGAACAGCGGAAGCGGTCGCGATTTAGAGGGATTAAGCCCCTTTAGCATTAAGGAGTTGGCCGAGGGTGCGGAAGTCTTCTTCGAGTTGCGGCAAAACGGTGTTGCGGTTGCGCAGAGCATATGCCGGGTGGAACACGGGGTAGACCTTAAAGCGCCCTGCTTCATGGACGCGCCCGCGCAACTTCGTCACCCCGAGGTCCGTCTTCAAGATGAACTGCGTAGCGAAATTACCCACCGTCACAATGAATTCCGGGTTGATAATGCGCGTCTGTTCGCGCAACCAGGGGGTGCATGCCTGGATTTCTTCAGGCAGCGGGTTGCGGTTCCCCGGCGGGCGGCATTTTAAGATATTGGCAATGTAGACGTCTTCGCGCGCAAGACCTGCATGCGCGAACATTTCGGTAAGCAGCTTGCCGCTGCGGCCTACAAAAGGTTCGCCCTGGGCGTCTTCTTCAGCCCCGGGTGCTTCCCCCACTACGAGCACGCGCGCCTGCGGGTTGCCCACGCCAAAGACCAAGTTCGCACGGCCCTGCCACAAAGTGCAGCCCCGGCAGGCTTCCACTTCAACACGTAGTTGTTCCAGGGCTTGCGGCATTATTTATAAACCCGAGGCATGCGGCGCGAAAAATTGCATGCCACTTCGTAGTCGATCGTTCCAATGGTGCGGGCCATTTCGGTGAGCGTCGTCATCGCTTCGCCTTCGCGCCCCACGATGGTTACCACGTCGCCCACCTGCGGGTCCAGGCGCACGCGCGAACCAAAGGAGCGCATGTCCACTTCAAACATGCATTGGTCCATGCAGATGGTGCCCACCTGACGCACCAGCTGGCCGCCCAGGATAAAGTCCCACTTGCCCGAAAGTGCGCGGCTCAGACCGTCGGCATAACCCAGCGGCACAGTGCAAATCTTCACGCTCCCAGGGCTACGATAACGCAGGCCGTAGCTTACGCCTTCGCTCATGGGCACCGTCTTCACGTCGGTAATGCGCGCCTTCACTTCCATGGCAGGCCACAAGTCCGCCAAGCCGCGCGTTTGTTCGCAGGGGTGGCAGCCATACATGGCAATGCCCAGGCGCGCCATGTCGAATTGCACGTCGGGGTAACGGAACAAGGCCGCCGAATTAGCCGCATGCACCACGCCAGGGTCAACGCCCGCCGTACGCAGGGCACTAATAGCATTAATGAAACGGCGCACCTGGCTGTTGAAGTCGATGGTGTCGGTGCTGTCGGCCGTGGCAAAGTGGGTGAACGTCCCCTCCTGCACCAAGGCGCGGTGGAAATTCACCTGCTGTTCAAAGGCAATAACGTCTTCGGCTCGCACGCCAATGCGGTTCATGCCCGTGTTTAAGGCCAGATGGAAGGGGGCCTTCATGTTGTGGCGGTCCGCTTCTTCGGCATAGGCCAGGGCAAATTCAGCCGTGTAAACCGAAGGGGTAATGTGCTTAGCCAGCAAAAGTGGCACTGCGGTTATGGGTGGTTCCGAAAGGATAAGAATGGGTGCCGTAATGCCCGCTTCACGCAGGGCAAGCGCTTCGTCCACCGTAGCAACGCCCAGCTGGTCCGCCCCGGCACCCAAGGCCTTTTGCGCACAGGCAACTGCGCCGTGGCCATAGCCGTCGGCCTTCACCACAGCCATGAGCTTAACCCCAGGGCGCAAGAAACGCTTGGCCTCTACCACGTTGTGTGCAATGGCTTCCAGGTTTATTTCAAGCCATGCCCAGCGCCGGTCCCAAGCAGGAATAGCGGCAAGGCTTGCGTCTTCAAACGCAATTTCGGCAGCCACCTGGGCAGCTTCCTGGTCGCGCGAATACTGGAATTGCGGCTGATTCTTGCGCGCAAAACCCGTAAAACCATTCAAAGATTCTTCTTGCACAGCATGCCTTTCTTTTTGCTGGCTTTCAGTATAAACCCCCCAAGCCCAGCTGGGAACACAGGTGGAAAATGTAACTTAAAAGCGAACTTGTGCGCTTTAGCCAAACAAAGCGCTTCTCATATAGGCTTTTTGTCTGCCAGATTATACTGAATAGCGGTAAGTAGGCCTGTTAATTTGGCTGAACAGTATAGACGGGATCACACCATGAACATTCTTGAAGTTTTTGGAGACAACGTACGTCATTACCGCATAGAACGAAAGCTTTCGCAGGATGCGTTTGCCAAAAAATGCGGCTTACATCGTACCTACATCAGCGCAGTTGAGCGCCACAAGCGCAGCATTTCGCTGAACAATATCCAAAAAATTGCCGATGCGCTGAGCGTAGAAACCTATCTGCTTTTTGTAGAACCCAACAAAATGCCGCCGCGTTTCTAGGAGCCTTTCCGGAAGCACTCCTAGAGGCCTTTCTAGAGGCGTTTCTAAGAGTCTTTCTAGGAAGGTTACTGGCGGCTTTGCGAGGAGCTTTTCAAAAAGCCTACTAGCCGAAAAGCGCTACCACCAGGCAAAACAAGAGCCCTGCCCCGAGCAGGGCTTTTTGTTCGACAGCAAAAGTGCGTACATTGAGCTGCGTAGCGCGGGCACTGCCGTAACAACGGGCGTCCATGGCAAGGGCGAGTGTGTCGGCGCGCCTGTAAAGCCCCACAAACAGCGGCACCAGGACCGTTGCCCAGTTTTTAAGGCGCGCAGTAATGCGACCCGTGTCGAAGCTTGCCCCGCGCGACGTTTGGGCTGCTCGGATCTGCTGGAATTCGTCGATGCTTACCGGAATAAAACGCAGAGCAATGGAAACCACCGTGGCAAGGTCGTGCGTGGGAACCCCGAAGCGTTCAAGGGGCCGCAGGAAGCTTTTTAGCGCCTGGGTGATTTCAGTCGAAGACGTAGTCGTGGTAAGCACGAGCGAAGCCACGAGCAGCAGAATAATGCGCAAGACGTAATAACAACCACGCACAAAGCCAGCAGGGACAAAACCAAAGGCGCCCACAAGGGCAATGGCGGGGCTTTGGGCAAATATGCCCGCAGAAACAGCGCCAGGCATGTTTGCGGGGTCGTAGCTGCGCACGTCGAGCACGAAAGAATTAGCAATCAGGCTTACCGCCAAGATAAAAGCGAGTGGCAACAAGGTATGAACGGTGCGGCGAACGTCGAGGCGGGCCAGCATGGCGACAAGTACCGCTATGGCAGCAAATAGGCCAATACCCCACCAGGAATGCACGCAGAACAGCGCGATGGAATAGGCAAGCATGAGCACTATCTTTACGCGTGCGTCCACCGCGTGCACCGGCGTCGGACGGGGATTGTATGTCGTAATGTTTACGGGCATGTTGAATTACTCATGGTAGCGCAGCTACGCGAAAGGCTGGCCATAAAACAAGCGGGGGCTGGAACCCCAACCCCCGCTCTCAGTCTTAATAAAGCCGTGTTGCTATTCAGCCTTTTCTTCGGCTTCTTCAGCGGCTTCAGCCGGAGCCTCTTCGCTTGCTTCAGGGGCTTCTTCGGCAGCTGGTTCTTCCGTGGCTTCTTCGGCCGCCTCGGCAGCTTCTTCAGCAGCAGCAGCCTTAGCAGGCTTTTCTTCCTTGGCGGGCTTTTCTGCCTTCTTCTTTTCCTTCTTGGCTACCGGTTCGGTTACCAATTCCAGAATGACCATGGGGGCATTGTCGCCCTTGCGGTTACCCAGCTTCATGATGCGCGTGTAGCCGCCTTCGCGGTCCTTGAACTGGCCCTGTTCGACCTTTTCAAACACTTCGCGCACCAGTTCTGCGTCGCCCAGGGCCGCAATGGCCAGACGGCGGGAATGCAGGTCGCCGCGCTTTGCCCACGTAATGATGCGGTCAACATCGGGGCGGATTTCCTTGGCGCGAGCTTCTACGGTCTTGATGCGGTCGTTGGTAAACAGCGCCACGCACAGGCTCTTCTTCATGGCCTTAGTGTGGCTGGCATCGGTACCGAGTTTGCGCCCTTTCTTGTAGTGTCTCATCTTTATATACCTTGTCTCTTATTGCTTTAAGTTCAGTTCCATGGAAATGAGCTTGTCCTTCACTTCTTCGATGGACTTCGCACCAAAGTTGCGAATGTTCAGCAGGTCGTTTTCGCTGAATTCGACCAGCTGACGCACCGAATGGATGCCGGCACGCTTCAGGCAGTTGTAGGAACGAACCGAAAGGTCCAGGTCTTCAATCTGCTTGTCTAGGTCGGCGTTGGTTTCCTGGCCTTCAGGAGCGAAGATGGAAACAACTTCCACTTCTTCGTCTTCTTCAGTTTCGTTCAGGCTCAGGAATGCGCCCATGTACTGGGACACAATGTTTGCCGCGCGGCACACTGCTTCCGTCGGGGTGATGGAACCGTCGGTTTCCACTTCCAGAATAAGCTTGTCGTAGTCGGTGCGCTGGCCCACACGGGTGTCGTCAACCGACTTGGCGCAACGGCGCACAGGCGAAAACAGGCTGTCGACGTGAATAACGCCAATAGGGTCTTCGGTGCGCTTGTTGTCGGCGGCGTCTACGTAGCCGCGGCCAACGCCAATGCGGATGGACATGTCGAGCTGGCCACCGTCGGCAACCGTTGCAATAACGTGTTCAGGGTTGATAAGCGTAAACTCGGTGGGAACCTGCAGGTCCGCGCCGGTTACCACGCAGGGGCCTTCAGCCGAAACATGCGCGGTCGCTTCCGTGATTTCGTCGTTCAGCGCCTGGAAAACAAGACCTTTTACGTTCAAAACGATGTCGGTGATGTCTTCGATGACGCCTTCGGCCGTGGTGAACTCGTGCTGCACACCGTCGATCTGGATAGCGGTAGCCTTGGCACCGTCGAGGGAACCCAGCAGCACGCGACGCATGCTGTTGCCCAGCGTGTCACCGTAGCCACGTTCGAGCGGCTCAACGATAAAACGCGAAACGGTGTCGTTCACTTCTTCTGTTGTAATAGTAGGCCTCATGAACTCTGTCATAGGTGTATAGCCTCCTTAAAATACCGCGTACAGGTGTCAATAAATCGAAACTACTTGGAGTACAGTTCGACGATGAGCTGCTCGTTAATATCCAGGTCAATTTGGTCGCGGGTCGGAAGGGAAAGAACGCTGCCCTGCAGCTTTTCAATGTCCACTTCGAGCCATGCGGGAACCTGAACGCGCTCGTTGGAAACCAGAGCACTCTTGATAACCAGCAGGTCTTTTGCCTTAGGTGCCACAGCAACCAAGTCGCCGGGGCGAACGCGATACGATGGGATGTCTACACGCTTGCCATTCACGGTAATGTGGCCGTGGGTAACGGTCTGGCGTGCTTCCTTGCGCGTGCTTGCAAAACCCAGACGGAACACGATGTTGTCCAGACGGGATTCCAGGATCGCCATCAGGTTTTCACCGGTAATGCCAGGCATGCTCTTGGCGCGCTTAAAGTAACCACGGAACTGCTTTTCCAGAACGCCATAGATGAACTTGGCCTTCTGCTTTTCGCGAAGCTGCATTCCGTATTCGCTTTCCTTGCGGCGGCGGCGGGGCTGGCGGATAGATTCCGTCTTGGCTTTTGAAGTGTAGCCAAGGTCTACCGGGTTAATGCCCAGCTGCCTGCAACGCTTCAGAACCGGAGTTCTGTTAATTGCCATTTCTACCACTCCTCCTCAGACTAGACGCGACGACGCTTGCGCTGACGGCAACCGTTGTGCGGGATGGGCGTGCAATCTTGAATGGAAGCCACTTCCAGGCCTGCAGCTTGCAGAGAACGGATAGCGGTTTCGCGGCCGGAGCCAGGACCTTTTACGAACACGGAAACCTTCTTCAGGCCATGTTCCATAGCGATCTTAGCTGCAGCTTCAGCGGCCATCTGGGCAGCAAAGGGAGTGGACTTACGGGAGCCCTTAAACCCAACGGTGCCAGCAGACTGCCAAGAGATCACGTTGCCCGCAGGATCGGTGATCGAAATGATGGTGTTGTTGAAGGTGGACTTAATGTGAGCCGCACCCACAGCAATGTTCTTGCGTTCTGAACGCTTAATGCGTGAACGTACGTTTTTCTTAGCCATTTACGCGCCCCCTACTTCTTCTTGCCGCCGATTTGCTTGCGCGGGCCCTTACGCGTACGAGCGTTAGTGTGGGTGCGCTGACCGCGGGTAGGAAGACCCCTGCGATGACGCAGACCGCGATAGCAACCGATTTCCATCAGGCGCTTCACGTTCTGGCTGACTTCGCGGTGGAGGTCGCCTTCAACGGTGAGGTTTTCATTAATGTAGTCGCGCAGTTTTGCCAGGTCGTCTTCAGAAAGGTCCTTAACGCGGACGTCTGGGTCGACACCGGTATCTGCAATAATCTTCTTGGCCGTGGTCAGGCCAATGCCGTAGATGTAGGTCAAGCCAATCTCGATGCGCTTTTCACGAGGAAGGTCAACACCAACTAAACGTGCCATGTTTTACCCTCCTTTAACCCTGGCGCTGCTTGTGACGGGGGTTTTCGCAAATAACGAGAACCTTGCCACGACGCCTAATGATCTTGCATTTGTCGCACATCTTCTTGACCGAAGGACGTACCTTCATAGTTAATTCCTTTCGGTAATGTATGTGTTTCTATATCGCCACACCCAGCCGCAGGTGATTTCTTTCTTCGTTGCGCTGCGCTTCGGCTCAAGCGCAGGTGACTTTTTGTGCGAAGGGCAGCCAAAACCCCTTGTGAATCTTCACAAAATCCGCACGTTTGCAGGCCCTAAAACCTGCAAAAACCGGCACTACTTGTACCGGTAGGTAATGCGACCGCGTTCCAAGTCGTATACGGAAAGTTCCACGGTCACCTTGTCACCGGGCAAGATTTTGATGTAGTGCATACGCATTTTGCCCGAGATATGTGCCAATATCTTGTGGCCATTCTCCAGTTCAACCCTAAACATTGCGTTTGGGAGGGCCTCGAGAACGGTACCCTCAAGTTCGATGACATCTTCTTTGCTCAAAAGCAATCCTCCATACGTTTTGCCTTTTACACAGCGACCGATAATGTTAGCAAAAGTGCAGGTGGCTATGCAAACAAGCACACAGGGTCTTCACCTTTTTGTGGGTAGGCAAACATATATCCCTGCTGCATAAGTTTCATGGTCAAAACGAGTAAAAAGGGCGGGACATAATGCCCCGCCCAACGTGTTACATACGCACCTTCTTCGCGCGCGTAACGCTCGAGGAGTAATGGAGCGGCAATGCGCACCATACTTATCCAAAGCGATACTGGATTCCCATGGTGGGGCCAGGTTGCTCCCATTTGGCAATAATAGTGCCCCCGCATGCAATACGGCAGGTGCCACACTCGAGGCAGCCCGCATAATCAAAGGTCTTGTGGCCGTCAGCGTCCACCTTGTAGAGGGCAGCGGGGCATACACGCACGAGCTTTGCAAATTCGGCGTCGTCCACAGCATCGATGCTGTCGCCCACTAATTCAATATGAGCATTATCTTCATCGACGTTGTACTTATTAACACCAATAAGTTCGTCAACATTAACGGTAATTTCGGGCAAGTTCATGGTAGCACCTCCCCTTTCCTAGAGTGCCTTCAGGGCACGACGGACATCGCCTGCCAGCTTGAACAGACCACGCTTTTTCACAATGGGCATAATGCGCTTCTGCAAGTGCGTCTGCGGAGTACCATCCACAATAAACATGGAGTCAAAAATTTCGCCAACCATCTTAGGATAGTCGTTAAACATGGCATCCCAGTGCTCCATGGTATGCGGCCATGCTTTAAAGGTGTTCAGATCCTTCATGATGAAGGACTCTTCCATCTTGGTCTTATACGATGACAGCCCAGCTTCAGACACATCTTCAGCGTCAATGGCGTCGCAGGCGGCTTCCGCAGCAAAACGACCGCTGGCGATAGCCAGGTCCATACCACGCACCATATACCCCAAGTTCATGCATAGCATGGCAGCGTCACCGGCAATGAGCGCTCCTGAGTGAACGTATTTTGGCGTCATATTGGCGCCACCC
The DNA here is from genome assembly GCA_902768975.1 of uncultured Coriobacteriaceae bacterium. Classification (GTDB taxonomy): domain Bacteria; phylum Actinomycetota; class Coriobacteriia; order Coriobacteriales; family Eggerthellaceae; genus CACXMZ01. Next base: position 251 of record CACXMZ010000004.1, on the reverse strand, counting down.
TCGGAAACCATATGACCCGAATGTTCAACCATGCTTGCGCCACGGATAATAGGTGCCACGGCCGGATGCTTTTTGAAATCGTCCATAGCCTGATAGATAGTGGTATTGGCCTTCGCCATTTCGGAAATGGTGGCAACCAAGCCCAACGAAACGCTTTCCTTGTTGGCATACACAAAGCCACCGCCAACTACACCATGGGTGCAGTCGCCCACGACGAGCATCGCGGCACCCTCGCCGGGAGCGCACAGGAA
>CACXMZ010000003.1 GCA_902768975.1 uncultured Coriobacteriaceae bacterium | reverse complement strand
TCCGCTGCTTGTGCGGGCCCCCGTCAATTCCTTTGAGTTTTAGCCTTGCGGCCGTACTCCCCAGGCGGGGCACTTAATGCGTTAGCTGCGGCACGGAGGAAAGGCTCCCCCACACCTAGTGCCCATCGTTTACGGCTAGGACTACCAGGGTATCTAATCCTGTTTGCTCCCCTAGCTTTCGCACCTCAGCGTCAGTTATGGCCCAGAAGACTGCCTTCGCCATCGGTGTTCTTCCCAATATCTGCGCATTCCACCGCTACACTGGGAATTCCGTCTTCCTCTACCAAACTCGAGCCTAACAGTTCAGGATCCGACTGGGGGTTGAGCCCTTAGGTTTAAAATCCTGCTTGAAAGGCCGCCTACGCGCGCTTTACGCCCAATAAATCCGGATAACGCTCGCTCCATACGTATTACCGCGGCTGCTGGCACGTATTTAGCCGGAGCTTCTTCTGTAGGTACCGTCAATTTCTTCCCTACTGAAAGCGGTTTACAACCCGAAGGCCGTCATCCCGCACGCGGCGTTGCTGCGTCAGGGTTGCCCCCATTGCGCAAAATTCCCCACTGCTGCCTCCCGTAGGAGTCTGGGCCGTATCTCAGTCCCAATGTGGCCGATCAGTCTCTCAACCCGGCTACCCATCGCGGGCTTGGTAGGCCGTTACCCCACCAACTACCTAATGGGCCGCGACCCCATCTTTCACCGCCGGAGCTTTCCCGGTACTAGCATGCGGAAGTACCGGAGTATTTGGTATTAGCACAAGTTTCCCTGGGTTATCCCAATGTGAAAGGCAGGTTGGTCACGTGTTACTCACCCGTTCGCCACTCTATAACCATCCGAAGATGGGTTAATCGTTCGACTTGCATGTGTTAAGCACGCCGCCAGCGTTCATCCTGAGCCAGGATCAAACTCTCCGTTTAAAAACAAGTTCTTGCGAACTTGTCACAAACAAAAAATTTGAAAATCTGGTTTAACGTCTATTCTTTTCGGTTCAATTTCTTGAACGAAGCGAATCGACGAGGTTTATCTAGCTTAAATTCATCTTTCGCAGTATCCGGTTTTCAAGGTTCTCATCAGGGATTTTAGACCCTGATTCTGTCGCTCCCCGAAAGAAGCGGCAACTGGATATATTACCGAGCACGCACAAGGGTGTCAAGAACTTTTTCGAGAAAGTTCTTTTCTCCACAATTCGTACATTTTAGGTGCGATTTTACGTGCGTTTGCGCCTAAGCGCGTGGTGTATATCCCCTGTCCGAAGACAGCTTATACATATTAGTAAGCAGTAATAGAGTATGCAAGCATTAATTTGTATGCTCACACTTTGTACATGACTACAGGGCGCTAAAGCAGGTTGCCCTACGAAGCAATGCGCTCGAGCAAGTCGTCGGGGCGACAGTGCAAAGCCTGGGCAAGGGCCGCTGCAGTTTCAAGCTGAGCCTTATTAATGTCTTTGCGGCGCTGCTCGTATTGCTGCACGGTGCGAACGGAAACTCCAGAAGCTTCAGCAAGCTCTTCCTGCGTAAGACCAAGCTGTTTGCGCAAGCGCTTGAGATTGGTATGGGGGCAATGCTGAAGATACAAGCCATTCATGTGCTCAACGAAATGCGTAATGTCTAGTTCATGATAAACAAAATACATGCCCTTGATGGTTTCCAGCGGAATGGTGTTGAAAATAGTCTGGAAGCTCAGCCCCGTTTCCCATTGGTAGTAGGCCAAGGCCCACCCCATCCAGTATTCTTTGCTCCGTTCAAGCGAAAAGCGAATGCGTACGGGGCGCTGCAGCCCGATAGTTTTTTCCATTACGAGCAAGGCAAGCTCTACCCCGCTCTTGCCCATTATGATGGACGGATCGCCTTCACCGAAACGCTTCGCAAGACCCGACTCTATAAATAAAGAAAGGAAGTCTTCAGGCAAATAGCCTATTTCATATGCAGCGAAGTCGAGTGCGCGTCCAAGTGTGGCCTGGGCCTTAGGGCGCATATTAGCTTCGTATGCGTGGATCATGGGGGCCTATCCTTTCATCAAGAATGTGGAGTATATAAAGGTCTTCGGGGCTGCGTCGGTTGCGCTCTACGTCAAAATACTGCCTGCGTGCTTGCGAGTCTCGCGCCTCGCGCAGTGGAAACCATTCGCTGGCGGCCACCGGGTTTGCCGACACAAACTCTATGCTATCGAATGCCGCCTCGCTTTTAAGAACAATCTGCTCACCGAGATTGCCCAAATACATTGCTCGCGAAAGCTGTTGGAACGAAATGAGGCCATTTAAGAAATCCTGCGCGAAGGAAAAATAGGAGTCGTCAGCGCGATAACCCCGCATGATGTCTGCGTTTTCATAGTCAACAGAGAAGGTTGCCAAGAGGTATTCGCGTGCTTCCAGGGGCAAGGGCGCCGCAAGGTCAAACACGCGATTCTCGAGCAATACTGCCAGCCAATGCAAAATAGTGTATTCGCTGGTATTCAGGTTAAGAACCGAAAGCCCGCTTGTGTTCAAGTGGTAGCAATTGGTAAAACCATCGCGGTCGCGCTCCACGGCCCATTCGTTGGCCATATTTATATGTTCAGTACAGTAAAAGCCTCGCCCATAGTCGTTACGAAGGTTGCCAGCACCAAAGACGGGCTGCTCGATTCTTTTGTCTGAACCATGATAAAGCATCAGTTTTGACATATTCACCCTTTCTTTCGAATGAATTATACCAAAACTACGCCTGTGGGAGTAGTAGGCACTACGTGAAAACCACGGCCTTGCCGCTGCCAAAATGAGTGTAGCGTGCTCTTCGGGGAACGTGCCCGCCATGTTTGTAGTCCAACGAATCTTGCGGTTGAGGATTCACCCGAACTTAAAATAGTGAAATAATAGTGAAGTAGTAGGTTCACTATTTACATGAGGGTGCCGTGATTTCACCTGTAATGACGAGAGTGTTCGCTCATACAAAACAGCACTACCCCAGAACTAAACACGCCAATCACAGCCTCAGACCGGCCCGGCGTTCCCTCCGTGGTAACAACATGAAACTTTATGCCTTGGCTACGCAAGAATGCATAAAACGGCCCAAACAGTAACTCGGGCATAGAAAGCTTTTGGGCTTTATTACTGTCATTACAGTCTTTGCCTATGGTCTTCCGTTCCACTTATTACCCAGCAGCAAGGTCGTCTAGGAAGCTCTTGGTATATTCAAATTCCTCTTTATATATTTCGGGATACTCCTGAAAAAGCTTTTTGCGGATTTCGAATGACTCCCGTATCAGCTCTTCTGCACGCTCGTTATCGCCCTGCTCGTGAAGAAACAGTGCATACCCACATAGAATTTGTGAGTATTCAACAGAACAGCTGTGTGGATTATCTTGGCGCCTTAGTTTTATCGCCTCAACTCCTTCGTTAAAATGCCCATTCGCACTCTCATGCTCGCCCAATTCGCTACACAATCTTGCCAATACCTCGCATGTCTGGCCAAACACTAAAGCACTTGCCTGGGGTGATTCCTCATACGCCTTTTTTCTGATACCGTATGCCTCTTCAAGACAGTCTCTGGCTTCCTGGTATCTATCCTCCCATTTTGCGGCAACGATTAGCCAACCCTTAGTATGAAGCGGCACTGCCAGGCCGCGCAACGAAACATCAGGACTATCTTCGGCAAGACGTCTTCTTATCGCAATCGCATCGTCGACATACTTTTCGGCTTCATCGTACCGACCCATATCGATAAGTAAGTTTGCATAATTGTTAAGAACGAGAGAATATTTCGCTTCGTGAGCAACGGGGTTTTGCTTCAACAAATCTGCGCGTATTTCTAAACACTTCCTACAAAAAAGTTCAGCCTCATCATACTTTTTCATTTTTCGATACTGCGATGAAATATTGCCATACGATATCGAGAGGCTCCTGAGGTGCTGCTCTTTGCCAGACTCTGCAACTTTGGCACGATACTCAATGGCGCGCCGCATTAGGCTAATCGCTTCGTCAAATCTCCCCTGATCACGTTCGATAAGGCTCAGCATGTTATACGCATAACCCAAATTCCTTAGCGACTCTCTTTCGCGGCGTGTTAAAATCACCAATCCTTTTTCCGCTGCTTCTTTTGCTTCGACAATGCGCTTAGCATCATATAGAGTTTCACATTGTCTAACATAGGCGTGCCCAAGCTCCAACTCTTCGTTGGAGCCTTCTTCAGCATTTTTTTCGAAAAGATTGATGGCGAAATTATTGGCCTCTTCAGCTTTTGCATACTGTTTCTTCAAAAGCCAAAGATCAGACATGACCACATACGCTCTAGCAAGAGTGAACGCTGAAACGTTGGTGATATGCCCTACATCGGTTATCCAAATTACTTTTTCAAGAGCTTCACCAAAGCGCCTCTGCCTTCTTAAAAACTGTGCATATTCAGATACTATATCAAGTTCAATAAGCCACTTCATCGCCAAACAACAGGCTTTTTTGTATGCATCTGCAATCACAGGTACAGAGTCTTTGGTAATACCCATTGTTTCAAGATTTGCAATTAGCGCACGTTGACCTGAAATATACTGGCGGATCTTTTCGCGCAAGCCCTCCATCACTTCATTGATGCTGTCTACTTCCTCGACCCAGTCTTGACTGGAAAGAACAACGTTGGCTTCCTCGTACTTGCCTGCGCTAGTGAGTTCGGCTGCCTTGCGCTCGCGAGGATCAATCTCATCTCCCGAGCGTGACTTTGAAGCAATGGCATTCAAATTGTCCAGCATCGCCATTTCCATTTGATGGACCTGGCTCGCAAGCTCTTCGCGACGAGTACACAGTTCGGCATACTCGCCCATAAGCTCCGCATCAAACGAACCTTTTGCCGTCTCTTCCGCTATTCTCTGTTGAAGCTCAGCTCGCTTTTCGTCAATGGCGGCAAGTTCATCTTTTGTCACTTGCAGGTTATCGTTGCCGCTATAGATGGGCACGTTCTCGAGTGAAACCATCGCCTCGCCGTTGAGCAGGGCTTGACCATCTTCAAACTGCACCACACCGCCCACCTCGGGGTCGCGCATGAGCTCTAGGATGATATTGAGTTTGATTGAATCCAAATCGGTATACTCGCTCCAGTAGTGACCAATTCCTTCGCCCAGCCTTTGCATGAACGCGAGCACGCTTTGATCTTGCGAGGTGCCACCATCAGGCATGCGCTTGAAGTAGGTGTAGATGAACGGTGCGCCTGTCTCTCGGAATTGATCGAGCGCAACATCGAATTCTTCTTCGGTGTACTGACCTATCCGCTCACCCACTAGCAGGTAGACGTAACGCGAGGCGCGGATGATATCGTTATACTCGTCTTGTTTGCGCGTCGCGGCTAGCGCATTGGAGACGTTCTCGCACACCTCTAAGTCAAAATAAATACCACGGGGCATATACTCTTTATTCAGGCGCGTGATGTAGGTCTGCAGCTCGTCGCGCTCGCGGTCGAACTCAACGATTGACGATGCCAAGAAAATCTTGATCTCTTTTAAGTCTGACATGAAGAGCCTCCTAGACGTCGTCAACACTACTGCCGAATTTCTTGTCCCATTCGGCGCGGAATGCGGCTTCATCGGCGGCAATAATAAGGCGTGTATTCATGAGCACCGCATCGTCAATTGATTGGAAATTGACGGGTCTAGGTTCCTCACCATCTTTTAGGCGCGCTTTTTTTATTTCATTAACCTTGCCATCAAGGTTGGGAAGTTGTTCGAACCCAGTAAGGCAAGGGTGCAAACGACCGAGCGCATAGTCATGACGGTTCTCTTTTTCGTAGATTTTCTCCAAGTCGCCAAAGCGAACACATTCATGCCCCTCGGTGCTCACGTATGCAGCCCAGCGGTCATGTTCGACCTTGGATAGCCACTTTGCATCCCCCGATTCAAAATAGGCGTCGTAAGCATCAATGATGTCCGAAAGCTCCTGCGAAAACGATGCTGAACCCTCCGACCCTAACACCAGGGTCTTTTCCCAGTCCACAACACCGAGGCTTTCGGGCTGTTCCTTAAGACAATACAAATAGAGAGAATACTTGCGATGCAAAGTCGACGCAATTGAAGAAAGCTGGTTATATTCGGAATTCGCAAAACTGCGGTCAGCCTCAACAAATGCCTGATTTAGTTCATCGCCACTCAACCTCTGCCAGCTACAAGAATACATGCGGTTAAGGTTACGCGCAGAGTTATACAACGGCAACGAAAAAATGTTGTCGTAGTTATAAATGCTATCGAAATCGCCTACAGGCTGAATAGCATAAAGACGGTCGCGCGCTTTCATGCGCAGTATCGTCTTGGACAACTCGGCGTCATTAATCACAGCGGCCACGAAAGCTGGAGCGCTGCCATCATCTTTCCTCAAGCGTTCCTGCTCTAGTATTTCACGCGTCCTACGTGCAACCTTGGCACATAACAAATCGTCGTCATAAGCAACGAGTACATAGGTTGGATTTCCATCGCGGTAGTACGATTCGCGAAGATAGTCGAGATACTCCCCTTCTTCAGGGTCGATGCCATAAAAAGAAAGATTGTAGCTGCCCTGATAAGGGCGCCCGTCAGAAGCAGCGAACTCAGGCGCGTCAAATGCGAACTGCTGCTGCAGTTTGTCGGCGCTGGCACAGATAACGTCGATGCGCGTAGTAATAACGTCGCCCAACTGCATGGCCCACAAAGCGCCCTTCAAAAACTCCTTGGCAAACACGCCGTCTCCAACAATAAGAATGCGACGCGTAGATATGTCGGGATCGAAAAGCAACTTTGTCTTATACTGCGAGGATTTCAAGGCCGGTTCAACAATGCCAGTCGTAAACAAGGGATAGCGATCAAGCAAAGTATTCACTGTGCTACGCACCCAGTCGACGCGCTTAATCATCACGTTTATGCCATCTTGAGCGTCGGCGTTTGCTTCAATAGCTGCCGCATCGACAACGGGCCCACCAACGAGCGAACTTGAAAAAACCAGCACCTGTGGCACTTGTGCGGAACGGTAATCATCCTTAGAAAGATTAGTCGCCAAATCTACGCCATCGCTCAAATTCGCCACTTCATTTTTCAGGTCGGAAAACACAAATGAGTGCGCAGTTTGGCTCCCTTTGATATGCTTGGCAATGAAATCGACTGACTGAGGGACACACATCATATCGGCACCCTTGGCGTCACCAGCAAGTGCCGCTTCTTCTTCAGTATTTGCGAATACAAGCAAGCAGTCCTTGTTATCTCGCTCGTATGTTTCCTGCGTGCTTTTTGCCAATGCCAACGATTCGTTATTGAGCGACGAAAAGGCGAACACGTCCTTACGTTTTGCTAGGCGAATCAAACGAAAAGTCGAAAAGAGCTGGCCAAGCAACGACAAGATGGTACCGATGGTACCCACAGGAGCCGCCAAATGCATAACAGCGTTGTAAACAAGATATAAGGGCAGTAGGCCACCCAAAAACCCAAGCATTCCAGTATCGAGTTCAATATCACGATTCATGCCAAACATCTGAAGTGTTGCAAACAAAGAATCGAGAAGTTTGGGCGACCCTTCCGCGCCAACGAGGCCCGCTAATTCTTGGCTAAAGATTAAGAAGAAAATTGCAACAAACATGCCAATCGTATAGGCAACCCACGACGATACTGGGGCGTCTGTCTTATTGCGCTTGTTATATAAACGCACAACAAAAAACGCTGTTGCCACAATAGCTACAATTGATAGCAGCCAACCAAAAACCAACAAATTTGGATTATCTAATTGCGCAGCATCCATATTAAGCCTCTTTCAACTATGCTTAGCAAGCCTGAAAGCTTTGTGCTAGCTTAGACCATAAGAGCAACAGCTCCGCTATCTACCCAACGTCAACAATCATTGTAAACATCTAGAGCTATAATTGTTGCATGGAAACTACTCTCTTTAAAAGCAACAACTTCACCGTTAAGCTTGCGAGCACTCCCCACGTACCTCGGGAAGATGGCGGTCATATCTTTATCGAAGTTAACGACCATAGCATCGCCGAGCGCAGTCAGCTATCCCCGGAACAAATTATCGAACTCGCCTGGTTGACTGCCCTTGCCGGACAGGCATATTGGGATGTAATGCCCTCGCGCGGGCTGGACTTGTACCGCTTGAACTACCAGGACAACGGGAACTGGGCTTTTGTGAGAAACGAAACACCTGTCCTACACATTCATATCTATGGGCGCACACGAAATGAAAAGCACCAGGAATACGGCCAGGCCTTGCATCTACCCTACGTAGACACAGGATTCTACGATTCCTTCGAACCGCTTACAAGCGATGATGCCGAAGCGCTCCATGACCGCATGGTCGAACTTGCTCAAACAGAACGCTTTCAGAGCATACTCGCTGACTAGGCGTAAGTAATCGTAGTCCACTCTGGAAAAGCTTGCGGGTGTACTTCTTCGATTGAAGACGGCAGCACGATATGCTTAAGCTCGACGTCATCTTCAAAGGCCCCTTTGCCAATACGCTTCACGCCGTCACCAAAAACCACGTTCTTGAGCTTTGGGCAGCGATCGAACGCGTAGTCGTCTATCGTTTCGACACTCCCAGGAATAGAAAGAGACTCCAGGCTCGCGCACCCCGAAAAAGCTGCACGCCCAATTAATGCAAGGTTATCGGAAAACACGACCGTCTCGAGCGACTCACAGTTTTTAAAAGCGTATTGCCGAACAGCTTCCGCATAAGAAAGGTCGGCGCGCACCAAGGAACTGCACTCGTGGAAGCAGTATTCAGAAATGTAGCGCACATTCTGTCCTACCGAAATTTCTTTAAGAGACTCGCAATGTGCAAACCCCATTTCACCAATCTTCCTCAATGAAGCTGGCAGCTTGATTTCGGTCATACTTGTACAGCCCGAAAATGCCCCGTCGCCAAGCTTCTCTAACGAGTCTGGAAGATTGCAGGATACGAGCGATGCGCAGCGGCTAAAGGTATAGGGACGAATTTTTTTCAACGGAGCGTTTATTTCTACCTCAACGAGATTGCGGCATGCTTCAAAAGCGCGATCGCCTATCTGGAATACGCTGTCGGGTATAGAAACATGCGCAAGAACATTCGCATGCGAAAAAGCAGACATGGCAATCTGGGTAACCCCTTCAGGCACATTGTAGGATTCTCCCTGCCGCGCAGACGGGTAGCAAAGCAGATAATGAACACCTTTGTTGAACAAAATGCCATCAGGCGAAGAAAAGAATCCGTTATCTTCGGCAACAGAAAATTCATGGAGCGCCGGGGTATCGCTAAACGCAAACTTGCCGATGCGGTCAACGCCGGCAGGTATATAGACCCATTGCAGTTCATTGTTGCCTTCGAATGCGTTATACCCTATTTTTGTCACATTGTCGGGTATTACTACCGAACTCGCACTGCCGTTGTAGCGCACCAGGCTGTCCTCAATAATTTGATACTCTTCAGTATCTCGACACGGTTCGAATAAGCCATGTTCAAGAAGCTTAAGATAGAAGCTCGAATCATCTTCAATCTTGAACTTCTCAATTCCCTGAATCCGCAACAATTCTTCTGCAACACCATGCGAGGAATCGATGGGCTCGAGAAAAACGTTCACCATGCTTTTTTTAGACTCAATGGCCTGCCTTATTTCTTTCTCGCATTCCTTAGAAAGAATCGACCTCATAGAAATGAAGCCCAAAAAGCACGAGCAGTTCTCTATTCGAGCCCCTAAAGTTTCTGCCCAATCTCGACCAGGGTTAATGCCTTCATCGAACCATACGTTATAGCCTCGCCTCTGAAGGTAGGCAATGATGGGAACAACCTGGTCGGAATCCTTATGAGCATAACTCACAAAAATGTAGTTATTCGACCCACTATATGATTTAACAGCCGGCATGATTATCGATTAGGCGAAGCGGTAGTGCTTGCGTTTGCCGGCGGTGATGACGGCGCCTTGCAGAAGCGCAGGATCGACGTTATAAGACTTCGCAGGCAAGGCTTCGTCGTTAACCTTTACCCCACCCTGGTCGATAAGGCGGCGTGCTTCACCCGTGCTTGTTACCGCACCGCAGTCCACAAGCAACTTGGCCAAGTACACCAGGCCTTCTTCGTTGGGCGTCAGGTCGGCGGCGAATTCCACGATATCGGCTTCGTCCACTTCCTTATTCACGACCGTGCGCACAAAGTGGTCTTCGGCTGACGCGGCCGCTTCTTCGCCATGGTAAGCCGCCACAATATTGCGCCCGAGCATACGCTTGGTCTGGTTGGGGTCGGCTTCGCCTGAGGCGAGCGCAGCCTCAATCGAGTCGACTTCATCCACGGACAAGGTGGAAGCCAGGCGGAAGTACTTCACCAACAGTTCGTCGGGAATGCTCATGACTTTGCCAAACATTTCGTTGGGTTCGTCGGTTAGGCCAATGTAGTTGCCAATGCTCTTGGACATCTTGCGCACGCCGTCGGTACCTTCAAGCAAAGGAAGCGTGAGGCACACCTGCGGTTCCATGCCCATCTTTTCCATGAGTTCACGGCCGGCCAACAAGTTGAACAGCTGGTCGGTGCCGCCCAATTCAACGTCGGCCTTAATTTCGACACTGTCGTAAGCCTGGCACATGGGGTACAGAAATTCATGCACAGCAATGGGCTGCTGGCTGGTGTAACGGTTATGGAAATCATCGCGCTCTAAGATGCGCGCCACGGTGAAGTTGCTCGCGATTTTCAAAATGCCCTCAAGGTCTAAGGCGAGCAGCCAGTCGGCGTTGTGCACGAGCTTGGTCTTTTCAGGATCCAAGATGTTGAAGGCTTGGTCGACATAGGTTTGGGCGTTGGCAGCCACCTGTTCGGACGTAAGCTGCGGGCGCGTGTCGTTGCGGCCGGACGGGTCGCCGATAAGGGCCGTACCGTCGCCAATAATAAGGGTGACCTGATGACCCAGATCCTGGAACTGGCGCAGCTTGCGCAGCGGCACCGCATGGCCCAAGTGAATGTCGGGCGCCGTGGGGTCCACGCCCAGCTTAATGTTAAGGGGGCGGCCTTCTTTCAGCTTCTTGAGCAAAGCTTCTTCAGGAACGATTTCCGCCGTCCCACTTTTAATAATACGTAGTTGTTCTTCAGCACTGAGCATGTCTTCCCTACCTTTATATAACGTACGCGAAATTCTAGCACAGCCAACAAAAGGTCTCGTTTGGAACCCGCCTCATTTGGAGACGGAAGGGAAATGAAACAGGGGGAGATGGGATTAAGAAAATGGGGCCAGCGGGAAATAAGGCAGGCGGGGAATGGGGCGAAGAGACGAAGTTTTAAGAAACGCCGCGGAACAGGTGGCCCGTGGTAGTGCCTTCACGCTTGCCTATTGAATCGCCCGTGCGCTGGACAAGGTCGCGGGCACGGACGGCTCGCGCCACCGCGTCGGCCGTTTCACTGGTGTTCAGTAACGTGGTGTCCACCATAACGGCAGTAATGCCTGCACCCACCAGGTCGGGCATGAGGTGCGCCAGGTCGAGCGGCACCGCGTTGTACAGGTGGCTGCGGCCACAGCAGTCGGTAATAACGGGCATTTCAAAACCCTTGCGGTCCTTCAGATAATGCGGGCTCGTGCGACGCGGACAAGTTTCGCATTGCTGTGCGCACGGACCTTCCGCCTGAAGGAGACAATGTTCGGTAACCATGAGTTCGGCAGCACCAGAAATGAACAGACCAAAGGGCACGTCGACCACTTCGGTAATACGCTGGATTTGCCCCAGGGTGAGTTCGGGCGAAAGCCAAATGCGAGCCACGCCCAGATCGGCGAAGTATTGCGCGGTAAGCGCATTGGTTACCGGCATGTGCGGGCCCACTTCAACCTGCATGCCTTCCGCCAGCGCGCGGAATACGTCGCCTAGATTGTCGGCAAAAACCGGCTTCCCTGCCGAAACATATTTCCAGGGGTTAAAGCCGTGTGCCAATTCGCGCGAACCTTCTATAGCTTCGTGGGTGATAGTTGGAAGCGCGATGGTAAGTTGCTTGGGGTAGCCCGCCTGCTCTGCCGTGTGCGTGCGCTGGCCAGCCACCACCGCTTCGCCTCGCTTGTAATTGAGGGCGGGCACATAGATGGCATCGGCCTTGGCTTTGCGTGCCGCGCGGGCGCACGCGGGGTTGGTTGCCCAGGCGCATACCTGAACACTTCGCTGGCGCGCTTGAGGGAAGAGCTGTTTTCTATTTGCCGAACTTTGGGCACCCGCGAAACCCTCGTTGTTATTTCGGCGACCTGCAAAGGACGTGAGAATTTTCTGCTGCAGCTTTTCAGCGGCTTCGGCACGCAGGTGGTGCAAGGTCGAAAAGCCCATGCCCACGCCTTCGTCCATCTGTACGTCCAGGGTTTCGAGTTCAAAGGGCGTAGTACCGAAGCGGTCGATGTGGTCGCGCACGTCTTCGGCGCTTATGGCCTTGGTGCGCGCCGCTTCAACGATGGGGCCTTCCACAACCACCTCGTCGACAAACCCACCAACCGGGGAGGGCAGCCCTAGAGTCAAGCGTGCAGGTTTGCCAATGCGCAGCTCAATGCTTCCTTGCACGGGAACACGCGGGTCCTGGGCGCTGTCTTCAAAAGCAGCTTCGGCGCTGCGCACGCGGAACACGCGGTCGCCCTTCCCTACGGGCTTGGGTACCACCAGGGCTACCGTGTTCCCACCTCGCGCTTCAAGCGCGCTAATGGTGTGGGCAAAGTGCCCCTTGTTCGTCCAGAATTCAATAACGTCGCCCACGACGAGCGGGGTTTCACAGTCAACTTCCACCAGGCCGTCGCGCACGGCACTCACGCGCCCCACACGCACCCCGCGGTTGTTGGGGCGCCCGTAGCTCATCATGGACTGGCCCGTTTCCCCCGTGAGGTATGCGGTGGTAAAGCCCCGTGAAAAGGCTTCGCTCAGGCGCTGTTTTTCTTCTTCCGTCGCAAGATTGGAACAAAAACCCGTCCCCTGTTCCACTTTGGAACAAAAACCCGTCCCCTGTTCCACTTTCAGGCGGTTAAGGGCGGTGCGGTAAACCGAAACCACGGCATAGACGTATTCGGGCGACTTCATGCGCCCTTCAATCTTGAGTGAATCCACGCCCGCCTCCGCAAGCTGCGGCAGCAAGTCGATGGTCCATAAATCCTTGGGCGAAAGCAGGTGTTCACCCGGCACGTCGATGGATTTGCGCAAGGAGGCGCTATGCAATTCGTAAGGCAAACGGCAGGCCTGCGCGCACATGCCGCGGTTGGCGCTGCGCCCACCCACAAGTGAAGACATAAAGCACTGGCCCGAATAACACACGCAGAGCGCCCCATGCCCAAAGGCTTCCACCTGCATGCCCAAACCATGAGCCGCTTCGCACACCTGGGCAATTTCGGGCAAAGACATTTCACGCGCCAAGGTAACCCGCGTGGCACCTAAGGCAGCCGCTGCCTGCACGCCCGCTGTATTGTGGGTGTTCATCTGCGTAGAAATATGCACTTCAGCTTCAGGCAGAAGCCGTCCTATTTCAAGGGCAAGACCCACGTCCTGCACGATGAAGGCATCCACACCCGCCTGCCATGCGTCGCGCACCAAGTTCAAGGCCGCGTCCACTTCGCTCGGCAGCACCACAATGTTAACCGTCAGGTAGATGCGCACGCCGCGCACGTGGGCCCAGTCGCAGGCTTCACGCAAAGTTTCGATTGTGAAATTGTCGGCGCCACGGCGCGCGTTGAAGTCGCCCGCGCCCAAATACACCGCGTCTGCACCCGCCCGCACTGCAGCGTGCAAGCAGGTCATATTACCCGCAGGTGCCAAAAGTTCAGGAATAGAAAGCTGCCCAACGCGTGAAGCAGAGCCGGGCTGCCCACCAGCTTCGGGCGACAAGAATTCAGAGGCAGATGCCGAAGCAAGCGACGCACTGTGCAATGCGGAATCCATAGCTGCGATGTTGCCCGCGCCTTCGCCTATTCGTTGGCGAGCTGGGTAAGAAGGTCGTCGGCCGCCGTAAGCTTTTCGACCGCCTGGTCGTAGGAAGCCTGAACCGTTTTAACCTTGCGGTCGAACGTTGCCTTGTCAACCGTGCCGTTAGAAACCTGGGTATACAGGTCCGCGTAGTCGTTCATCACGGTATTGATGTCGGTAAGCCCCGCCACGTAGGCATCCTTCACTTCCGCCAAAGACTCCGTCGCTTCAGTCGTTGAAATGCTTTCGACAATCTTCGACGCGTCGCTTGCGGCAGCTTTCATGCCCACCGCGTCGCCTGCGGCAACGGCCGTCTGGAACTGAGTCAGTACGTCTTTAAGTTCACCAGTCTTGGTATTAAGCAAGGCCATGTACTGGCGATTTTCTACCGCATGTTCGTCGGTTGAAGTGCCAGCAGGCTGAATATTGCAGCCAGCCATAAGGCCCACAATTGCCAGCGATGCAAGCAGGACAACAATCTTATTCAAAGTAGTGGCAGGTGTACGCATTGTTTTCATTCCTTTATGGGTACGTGCTTTAGCTACGCCGCTTCCGAACTTTCTTCAGGCGCAGGGTCCGGCTGTGGAGTAGGTTCGGGCTCGGGCGTTGGTTCAGGTTCCGGCGTAGGCTCGGGCGTTGGTTCTGGCGTTGGCTCCGGTGTAGGCTCAGGCTCGGGTTCGGGCTTTACGTCGGGCGTATTGTTATTGATAGGATCGGTATTGGGTTTTTCGTCCTTCTTTTCCTGCTGCTGATACCAGCCGCTGTTTTGGCCGTAGCCAGTAAGAAGCGTATTCGTTTCAGCACTTGTAAGCGTTCTATACACGGGCGCACTCGCCCCCGCCATGGGGAAGTCTTGGAATTCACGGTCCCAAAGCGCTGGCTCAATGAAATAGCGGAAAGCGCTTGCTGCCGTATAGCCAGCATACAAGCGGCGCTCTTCGCGCGTGCCCAACCAAATGGCCACGGAATACTGCGGGGTAATGCCTACAAAGTAGCTGTCGTGCCAGTCTTCAGACGTGCCCGTCTTACCAGCCAAAACGGTGCCATTCCAGGGGTTTGCTTCCGTACCGGTGCCGTTTTTGACCACGCCTTCCATCACTTTTTCAGCAGCGTTGGCTACTTCAGGGCTAATGACGCGCGTGCCCGTGGTGTCGGGCTCGAAAATAACGTTGCCGTTTACGTCTTCGATCTTCATAACCGGAACGGCGTCATGGCGGATGCCACCCGAAGCGATGGTTGCATAGGCCGTTGCCATGTCCTTGCAGGTAACCGCTTCGGCACCCAGCGTAATGGACTGATAGCCCATCAGTTCGGTTTCAACGCCAAGGCGGCGGGCCATTTCGGCCACTTTAGCAGGCGTAATAAGCGTGGAAAGACGCGCGAAGCCCGTGTTTGAAGAAATAGCAAAAGCACTCGAAATGGACTGCGTCGAATACGAAGCGCCGTCGTAGTTTTCAACGCGCCATTGGTCGATAGTAATAGGCGAAGCACAATTCACATTGGTCGAAGGGTTAATGCCATTTTCGATGGCGGCCACCAGGGTGAAGGTCTTAAACGAAGAACCCGGTGAACGCGTAGCCTGCGTCGCCAGGTTGTACTGGTCGGCATAGTAGTCCTTGCCACCCACCAGCGCTTTCACAAAACCGGTGCTCGGTTCAATAACCACCATGGCGCATTCCATGTCTTCGTCGACTTCGGCTTCCTTCTGGCGCGCCGCATTTTCGGCGTATTCCTGCACCGTGGTGTCGAGCGTGGTAGTTACGCGCAGGCCGCCCTTGAACACTTCGCTTTCAGAATAGTTTTCAAGCAGCCACTGGCGCACATAGCTCGTGAAATAGGGGTATGCGTAAATGCCCTGAGTTTCGGGCGTGCTCACGTTAAGCCCCAGGGGTTCAACAATGGCGGCATTGTATTCTTCGGTCGAAATGTCGCCGTTGGTAAGCATGCGGTTAAGCACCAAGTTGCGGCGGTCGAGGCACGCGTCCGGGAAGTCGATAGGGTTGTTGTAGTAAGGCGACTGCGGAATGCCCACGAGCGTAGCAGCCTGGGCAAGAGTCAGTTCATTACAGCCCACGCTAAAGTAGCGCTTCGCGGCCGCTTCAATACCGTAGGCGCCCGACCCATAGTTAATAGTATTCAGGTAGAGCAGCAGGATGTCGTCCTTGCTGAAAGTTTCTTCCAGCTTCAACGCGATATACATTTCGCGCAGCTTACGTTTGAGCGTGGTTTCCTGGGCTTCACCTGCAAGAACCGTATTGCGCACAAACTGCTGGGTAATGGTGGACGCACCTTCAAGGGCACCACCCGAAATGTTCACGAACACCGCACGTGCGATACCGGGAATGTCGATGCCGTTGTGTTCATAGAAACGTTCGTCTTCGGTGTCGACCGTGCCCTTAACTACCCAGTTGGAAATCTGGTCGAGCGAAGAACGCGGCTCGCGGTCTTCCAGGTAGAATTCCGCCAACAAGGTAGTGCCGTCGGACGCATACACGCGCGTCTTTTGGGCAAGGTTGTAGGCAGAAGAGTCTTCATAGTCGGGAAGGTCCTGCAGCCAGCTTTCACCCAGTGCATAGGCAGACGAATACACGCCCACGACCAAAGTCACGACAGCGGTCAATATAAAGAAAAGCGGCAGATACCTGCGCTTGTTTTGTGTACCTTGACGGCGTTTTAAAGCTCGTGACACGATTAACCTCCTAGCGAGCTTTTACGTATTCTACCATCTGGGCAAATAGCTGCTCGGGAAGTTCACAAGTTTGTGAAGAAGCCGTTATGCACCTGAATTGGCTGTTTAAGACACGCGAATGGTGAAGCGTTGAGGGAAAGCACACAGAACAGACCACTATGCAGCTAAACGAAAGAATCGCGCGGAACAATCCGGTGTGTAACTATTCAACGAGGGAACGCATCTGGGCCAGGCGCTCTTCGGCAAATTCAAGCTGCTGCGCTACGGAAGCGCTCGACGTTCCACCAAAACTCGTACGGGCTTCAACCACGCTGCGCACATCAAGCGTGCCCAGGATGTCGTCGTCGAACAGGTCGCTTGCAGCCTTAAGGTCTTCGAGCGTCAAATCTTCCAGCCCTATGCCCCGCTTTTCGCAGTCGAGCACCAGCTTACCCACTACTTCGTGTGCTTCGCGGAAGGGCATGCCGCGCTTGGCCAGGTAGTCGGCCACGTCGGTTGCGGCCGTAAAGCCCTGGGCGGCGGCGGCTTCCATAACTTCGGCGTTCACCGTAATGTCGGCCAGCATGCCTGCCATAACCAACAGGCAGTCCGAAAGCGTAGTTGCCGCGTCCAGCGCGCCTTCCTTGCATTCCTGCATATCCTTGTTGTAAGCCAGGGGCAGGCCCTTCATAAGCACGAGCAGTCCCACCAGGTCGCCCACTACGCGGCCGGTTTTGCCGCGCACAAGTTCCGCAAAGTCGGGGTTTTTCTTCTGCGGCATAATGCTGCTTCCCGTCGACCAGGTGTCGGGCAGGCTGATGAAGTTGAATTCCTGGGTGCTCCACAGAATGATTTCTTCGCACAGGCGCGAAAGATGCATCATGGCCACCGCGCAGGCATATTCCAGGTCGAGCAAGAAGTCGCGGTCGGAAACGGCGTCGAGAGAATTCGGAATAACGCCCGGGAGGCCCAAGTCTTCGGCCACCTTGGACCGGTCGATGGGGTAACTGGTACCTGCCAAGGCCGCGGCCCCAAGGGGGTTGAGCGTGGCCTGATTGTAGGCTTCCGTAATGCGGTCGAAGTCGCGGGCGAACATCCAGAAGTAGGCCAGCATGTGGTGGCTAAAGAGCACAGGCTGGGCATGTTGAAGGTGGGTGTAACCAGGCATAACAACGTCGTCGTAGTCTTTAGCAAGGCTAATGAGCACGCCTTCAAGCGTCCAGAGTGCACGCCAGATTTCGTCTGCCAGATTCGCTGCCATCATGCGCGTGTCCAGGGCCACTTGGTCGTTGCGGCTACGGCCCGTATGCAGGCGCGCGCCCGCTTCGCCAATGCGTTCTGTCAGGATGCGTTCGATGGCCATGTGAATGTCTTCGTCGACCGCAGGGTCCACTTCGAAGGTACCGTCGTGCATGCTGTGATGAATGGCTTCCAGACCTTCGAGAATTGCCTGCGCGTCTTCTGGCGAAATGATGCCCTGTTCGCCCAGCATGCGCGCATGTGCCGCCGACCCTGCCAGGTCTTCGTGGATCATATTCAAGTCGGTTTCGAGCGACGCGCCAAATGCCTGGGCAAATTCGCTCGGGCTGTCTTCAAATCTTCCAGACCACAATGCCATATCGTTTTCCTTTCAACATTGTTTTAATTATAGGTCTAAGCAAAGTCAGCGAGAAGCAACTTTGCGCCTAGAATTGCCCCGCCTTTGGCGCGAAGCGTACTTTGGTACGTGAGCGACAAAACAAGGGGCAAGAATAGGTGCAAAGCTGCTTCACAGCGTCAGCGCTTTCGTCGTTCGTTAGAACGACGGAGCGCTACTGCCTGCTGCCAGGGCCCTGCTGGCGGGACCAGGTGATGTGCGGAAGGCTGTGCACATAGATGAAACCTTCCGACTGGGCATGCTCGAAGGTGTCGGATTCGTCGTAGGTTGCCAGGTTATAGTCATAGAGCGGCGCTTCGGCGCGGATGCCATCCATAAACAGGCTGCCGCAGCACAGCTTCATGCGCACTTCGCCCGTCACGTGGGCTTGGGTATAGGCATTGTAGGCGTCGATTGCTTCACGTGCCTGCGAATACCACAGGCCCCTATACACCAGGTCTGCCCACTTCAGGTCCAGGTTTTGTTTTTCCTTGAGCACTTCAGCCGAAAGCGTAAGCATCTCCAAATTCTTGTGCGCGTTAATAAGCAGCAGCGCCGCGGGGCATTCATAACATTCGCGGCTCTTGATGCCCACCACACGGTCTTCGATCATGTCCAAGCGGCCGTAGCCATTGCGGCCCGCAATCGCATTGGCTTCGATAATCAAGTCGAGCAGGGGCATTTCCTTGCCATTAATAGACGTGGGCACACCAGCCGTAAAACCAATAACGACTTCCTCACCTTCATGGGGTGCCGCCTGCGGGTCCACCGTCATGGTCCAGATGTCGGAAGGTGGGCTGTTCCACGTGTCTTCAAGCACGCCGCATTCAATGGCGCGGCCCCACAGATTGTCGTCGATCGAATAAGGTTTGGACTTAGTCGTGGGCACGGGCACTCCGTTGGCTTCGGCCCATTCCATTTCTTCTTCGCGGGAGCCTAGGTCCCATTCGCGCACGGGCGCCACCAGTTCCAGCGTAGGATCGAGCGCCTTGATGGACGTTTCGAAACGCACCTGGTCGTTACCCTTTCCTGTGCAACCGTGGGCAATATAGCGGGCGCCTGTGGCATGAGCAATGTCCACCAAATGCTTGGAAATAAGCGGACGCGAAAGCGCAGAAAGCAGCGGGTACACGCCTTCGTACAAGGCGTTCGCAGCAATGGCGCGCGTCAAAAAGTCCTGGGCATATTCTTCGCGCATGTCCACCGCTTCAGACTGGACGGCCCCAATGTCGAGCGCCTTCTGGCGAATGGGTTCCAAGTCGCGTTCGTCCTGGCCCACGTTGCCGCAGATAGCAACCACGTCCATGTCCTTTTCCAGCTGAAGCCATTTCACGATAACGCTCGTGTCCAGGCCACCCGAATATGCAAGAACTACTTTTTCCTTTGCCATGTTTGTCCCCTTTACCTAGGAAAGAATACCCGTCAGTTTTTCAATAAGTTCGTCCACGTCTTCCTTCGTGCAAATAAGCGGCGGAAGGAAACGCAAGGTCGTGGGCTTGGGCGCATTCAGGACCAAGCCAGCTTCAAGCCCTGCGGCAACCACGTCAGGCGCAATGGCTTCGTCCAATTCGGCCCCAAGCATAAGGCCGAGGCCACGCACTTCAGTTACGTGCGGAAGCTGCGCCAGGTGCTCTTCAAGGTAGGCACCTACCTCAACCACGTTTTGCACAATGTGTTCGTCCTGCAAAGCATGCAAGGTAGCATGAGCTGCTGCCATGGCCAAGTTGCTCCCGCCAAAGGTGGAGCCATGGTCGCCCGGCTGGAAGGCCGCCGCAACTTCTTCGCGTGCGGCGCACGCCCCCATGGGGAAGCCGCCCGCCACGCCTTTGGCAATGGCAACGATGTCGGGCTGCACGCCAAAGTGCTGGAAGGCAAAGGGCCTGCCCGTGCGGCAAATGCCCGTCTGCACTTCGTCGGCTATGAGCAGAGCGCCGTTGGAATGCGCCAGCTGTTCGCAGACACGTATGAATTCCTGCGTGCAGGGGTGCACGCCACTTTCGCCCTGAATGGGCTCGAGCATAATGGCGCACACCTGCTGGGGGTGCTTTTCAAAAGCAGCCTGCAGGGCGTCGATGTCGTTCAAAGGCACATGGATAAAACCTTCGGGCAGCGGCGTAAACAATTCCTGCTTAACGGACTGGGCCGTAGCCGCAATAGTTTCCATGGTGCGGCCATGGAAGCTGCCTTCAAGCGTAATGATAATGTTGCCGCCGTGGCTGAAACGCTTCGACCAGACGCGTGCCAGCTTCATGGCGCATTCGTTGGCTTCCGCGCCTGAATTCGCAAAGAAAGTCTGCCAGGCGCCGCTTGCGTCTTCACCGCGCCAACCGTTAAGCATGTTCGAAAGCATGGCAGCCACTTCGCCGCGATGCTCGATGTAGTAATAGTTGCTCACGTGGATAAGGCGCTTAGCCTGGGCTTCTATGGCGCCCACCACTTTGGGGTGGCAATGCCCTAAACAGCACACGCCAATGCCCGAAAGGAAGTCGAGGTATTCCTTACCCGCGTCGTCGCGCAAACGCATGCCTTCGCCTTCTACAAAGCATACTTGCTTGCGTGCAAAGGTGGGCATGACATAGGCTTCGTCCAATTGTTTTTGTTCTTCGAAACTCATCCTTTTCCTTCTACCTTCCCATTGAACGATATTTGAACAGGGGTCTGACCCCTGTTCAAAACTACTGGTTAACCAGCAGTTTGCTTGCAAGCGTTGAAAGTGACTTCTTGCCACCTGCCATGGAGTCGCGCTCGCCATAGACCATGGTTCCCACACCGCTGTCGGTCAGAAGTTCCAGCAGCAAGGCATGCGGGGTGGTGCCATTAATAATGAAGGCGCGCGGCACACCCGCGTCGATAGCAGCAATGCAACTTTCGAGCTTAGGTATCATGCCGGAAGAAGCCGTGCCGTCGTCGATCATGCCCTGGGCTTCTTCGCGCGTCATCTTCGAAATGAGCGAAGTCTTGTCTTCAAAGTCCAGGTACATGCCGTCCACGTCGGTCAGGAAGATGGTCTTGTAGGCGTCGAGCGCCGCCGCCACCTTGCCCGCCGCTACGTCTGCGTTCACGTTGTAGCAACCACCGTCTTCGCCAAGGGCCACCGTGGCCAGCACGGGAATATAGTCGTCGGCTATCAGCTTGTTGAGCAGTTCGGTGTTCACGCGCACCACTTCACCCACGCGGCCCAGTTCAGGGTCGAGCTGGGTAGCCACCAGCGTGCCGCCGTCGTTGCCCGAAAGGCCCACGGCCAAGTCGCCGTGCTTGTTCAGGTCGCGCACGAGGTCCTGGTTCACCTGGCCCACGAGCACCATCTTCACCACGTCCATGGCTGCATCGGTCGTAACACGCAGGCCGTTCTTGAATTCAACGGGAATCTGGTAGGCTTCGAAGGCTTCGTTAATGGCCTTGCCACCGCCGTGCACGATAACCGGGTTCACGCCAATAAGCTTCAGTAGCACGATGTCGCTCATGACCTGTTTGCGCAGGTCAGGGTCCACCATGGCTGCGCCGCCGTATTTAATGACCACCGTGCGCCCCGTCGCCGCCTTGATCCAAGGCAGGGCTTCGAAAAGCACATCGGCATTCAGCGACAGGTCGGAATTGGCGGGTATGTCATCTCTTTTAAGAATCATGTCTTTCTCCGTAATCGAATATAGTTACTTCCTAGCGTGCGCACCTACGCAAGCTAAGTTCGGTAGTCGCCGTTAATCGAAATGTAGTCGTGGGTGAAGTCGCAGGTCCAAATACGCGTTGCACACTCCCCTGCACCCAGGTTGATGTCCAGCACAATTTCGGGCTCTTCAAAACGGCGTAGGGCTTCTTCTTCAGAAAACGATACCGGCAGGCCAGCGCGCATCACGGGCATGCCCATAATGTCGATGTCCACCTTTTCCTGTTCGAAGGTGGCACCGCTCTTACCCGCCGCCGCCGCGATGCGGCCCCAGTTGGCGTCGCGCCCGGCAATGGCTGTTTTCACCAGCGGCGAATTGGCAATGGCGCGTGCGGCAAGGTCGGCATCGGCATCCGTCGCGGCGCCGGTAACATTTACCGTTACCAAGCGCGTGGCACCTTCACCGTCGATGGCAATTTTGCGGGCCAATTCCATGCACACTGCCGTGAGCGCGGTGCAAAATTCTTCGTAGGCCACACCGTCAGCCACGTAGGAATGCGGTGCTGCCGCGCCATTCGCAAGCAAAATACAGGTGTCGTTGGTGGACGTGTCGGAGTCCACCGTTACCTTGTTAAAGCCCGCGTCGACCGCCGCCTTAAGCGCCGCATAAGCCGCGGGACCCGTCACAGGAAAGTCGGTCGTAACCAGTGAAATCATGGTAGCCATGTTGGGCATAATCATGCCAGAGCCTTTGCAACAACCACCCACGGTAAAGGTAATGCCCGCAAAAGCTGGGTCCTTGCTTTCCCAGCTCACAGCATATTCCTTGGGGTGCGTGTCGGTGGTCATAATGGCAATGGCCGCCGCATGGCCCGCTTCGTGCGCAGTGCCGGCCTGGGCAAGCGCTGCAGCCGTGTTTTCATAGGGTTCAAAGGGCAGCGGAACGCCGATAACGCCCGTGGAAGCCACAAGCACTTCTTCGGGCAGGCAGCCCACCACTTCGGCAACATGTTCGGCAGCCCGGTAGGCCACGTCCAAACCGACGGTGCCCGTCGCGGCATTCGCGTTACCCGAATTCGCAACCACAGCACGCGCCGTGCCATAGCCTTCGCCGTTCAGGCGGTCCTTGCACAGCTGCACGGGCGCCGCACAAAACACGTTTTGCGTAAATACGCCCGCCGCCACACAGGGTTCATCCGCCACAAGCAAGGCCATGTCGAGCTTATTGGGGTTGCGCCGAAAACCGGCGTGAATTCCTGTTGCTTTAAAACCGGCAGCGGCAGTAATACCGCCGTGCGGTATGGGATTCAATTCTACGTTCATATGCGCCCCCTACACCGGGTTGGCCATGTGTTCGAGGCCCGTGGTTTCGTCCAGGCCGAACACGATATTGGCACACTGAATAGCCTGGTTTGCCGCACCCTTGCACAGGTTGTCGATGGCACCAGTTGCAACGAGCGTCTGCGTACGCGCGTCGTAGGCCAACCCCACCTGGGCGTAATTGCTGCCCGCCACGTTTCTGGTTTGCGGCTGCACGCCCAAGGGCATAACCTGCACAAACGGGGCCTTTTCGTAGAAGTCTACGTAGTGCTTATGAGCTGCCTGCAAGTTAAAGTTTGCCGCCGCTTCTGCGGTCAAGCGCATGGTAACGGTTGAAAGCAAGCCGCGTGAAAGCGGTGCCAAATGCGGGATGAACAACACACCACCAGGAAGGCCCAGGATCTGTTCGATTTCGGGCGTATGCCTGTGCGTGGCCACGCCATAGGCTTCAGCGTTTTCGTTTGCGTGGCAGAAATGCGTGCGCTCGTTTGCACTGCGCCCCGCACCTGTCACGCCAGAAATGGCCTGCACGTACACAGGCGCCTGCACCCAGCCCGCATCCACTGCGGGGAAGGCAGCCAAGCTCGTGGCCGTGGGGTAACAACCCGCGCAAGCCACCAAGGCAGGCTTTCTGTTCAACCTATTAGACGCCACCTTGTTCAGGTCCTTGCGGAACAGTTCGGGCAGGCCAAAGGCACATTGTTCCAGCAGTTCGGGCGACGTGTGTTCCACGCCGTACCACTGCGTATAGATTTCCGCGTCTTTCAGGCGGTAGTCGGCCGAAAGGTCAAACACCGCCACGCCCGCTTCAAGCAAGCCTGGCACCATGGCCATGGCAGCCTTGTGCGGCACCGCCAAAAATGCGGCGGCGCACTGCTTTACCTCAGGCGCATTATGGGACAAAAACTCCAGGTCAGAAAGGCCCGTAAAGGCAGGGTACAGTTCTGCCAAGGGCTTGCCCGCGTCGGAGTCGCTCGTAATAACCTTCAGGTTGAATTTAGGGTGCTCAACAAGGCGTCGGACGAGTTCCGCCCCTGCATAACCAGCTGCACCGATTACGGCAACATCGATAACCATGTTAAACACCTCCTGAATTTCGGTTGAAGCCCACCCCTAAGGGCACACTTCGTTTTACTTTTCCGCACTAAAGTGCAAGCTATCATAATACAACGCTACCTGCGCTTTTGCCACGTCCTGCGCATTATTTGCACACGGACCTTATCGGTTAACGGTATGGTGGTAAGTGGGCACAGCAGATTCGAGAACAGCAATAGCTTCTTCGTCGGTGCCGCTAATGGCCGCTTCCAATTCGTTGAGCTTCTTCGCCACTTCGTCGTAGCTAATTTCCACGCCCTTGGAAATCATGATGGACTTGTGCGATGTTGGCTGCGTGGACTCTTCGTCCATGAGCAGTTCTTCATACATCTTTTCGCCTTCGCGCAAGCCCGTGAATACGATTTCAATATCTTCCCCAAGCGTTTTGCCCGAAAGCTGGATAAGGCTTTTTGCGAGTTCAACAATTTTGACAGGCTCGCCCATGTCGAGGATGAATATTTCGCCACCTTCGGCCAAACCACCCGCCTGAATAACCAAACGCGCTGCTTCGGGGATGGTCATGAAGTAGCGTTCGATATCAGGGTGGGTTACGGTAACGGGCCCGCCCGCCGCGATCTGGCGCTTGAACACGGGAATGACGCTCCCGCTTGAAGCAAGCACGTTGCCAAAACGCACCGCACTAAAAATGGTTTTGGAATTGCGCGCGTAATACTGCACCACCATTTCGCCCATGCGCTTGGTGGCGCCCATAACGCTCGTGGGGTTTACGGCTTTGTCGGTCGAAATAAAGATAAAGCGCTCCACGCCAAATGCGTCGGCCGCACGCACGGTATTAAGCGTGCCAAAGACGTTGTTCTGCAGGGCTTCGCGCGGGCATACTTCCATGAGCGGCACGTGCTTATGGGCAGCCGCATGGAAGACCACGGACGGGTGGTGGCGCTTGAAAACGTCTTCGAGGCGCGCTGCGTCGCAGACGCTGCCAATTTCAATGTCGACCTTAATGTCGCTATAGTGCGAAAGCAATTCGTTGCACAGCATGTAGGCGTCGTTTTCATACATGTCAAAAATGACAATGTGGGCCGGCGCCACCGTGCACAGCTGCCGGCACAGCTCCGAACCAATGGAGCCGCCGCCGCCCGTTACGAGCACCGTCTTGCCCGCAATATAGCCCGCCACGGAACGAGCGTTCATCATGATTTCTTCGCGGCCCAGCAAGTCGGCCACTTCAACGTCGCGCAAGGCCACGTCGTCGAGTTCGTCTACGCGCAGCTCACGCACATTGGGCAGGGTACGCAGCTTGCAGTCGGTCTTCGTGCAAATGTCGTAGATCTTTTTGCGCTCTTCCATCGTGGCAGAAGGAATGGCCACAACAATCTGTTCGATGTCGTATTCACGGACCAGGTCCAGGATGTCGTCGCTGCCACCGGCCACCTTCACGCCGTGAATGCGCGAACCTTGCTTGTCGGGGTTGTCGTCGGTTGCCACCATGGGCAGGCCCGGCATAAGCGGGTCCTTGGTAACCATGCGGTCTATAACGAGCGAACCGGTTTCACCCGCGCCCACCACAAGCGTGCGCAGGCGCGTTTGGTCGCTGGGCACTACCCCACTATTGCGATTACGACGGCGCAGCACGCGGAACAGGCCGCGCACGCCACCGCACAAAAACACGAGCACAAACCATGCCACCACAAACACGCGGATGGGCAGGCGTGTACCAATAACCCATAGGAATACGGCACCCGACAGCGTAGAAACCGCCAGCGCCACCACAATCTTCACCGCTTCGTCGACACTCGCGTATTCCCAGAGGTTGTTATACATGCGGAATACCACAAGGCCCGCAATGTTAAACAGCGCCAAAATGCCCAGCACGAAATAGATTTCGTTGTCCGCGAACACTTCGCGGAATACAACGGTTAGTACCGATGCCAAAAAATACGCCAGGTAAGTGGCGGCTACGTCGTAGGCTAAAAGCAAGCCCGTGCGTTTTGTAATCTGTAAATTCATAGCGTACTATTGTACACTAGCACCAAGTTCAATTGTTGGGAGGACGCACATGGGAAACGCAGGTAAAAAGGTCAAAGTACACTATGTGGGCACGCTGGACGACGGCACCGAATTCGACTCTTCCATAAAACGCGGGGAGCCCATTGAATTCGTGTGCATGGCCGGCATGATGATCCCTGGTTTCGACAAGGCCGTGGAAGACATGGTCGTGGGGCAGAAAAAGTATGTGCGCATTCCTGCTGAAGACGCCTATGGTCCTTACGAAGAAGAACTGGTGCAGCGCATTCCGGTTGACCAAATCCCCAACGGCGAGCACTTACCTGTAGGCCAAACCGTATTCATGCAAACGCCCGCTGGCCAGCCTTTGCCGGTTAAGGTTGTGGAAATTGTCGATGGCGTGGTAACGCTGGACATGAACCACGAAATGGCAGGCAAGGACCTGAACTTCGAAATCTCCCTCATGGAAGTCGAAGATGCCGAATAATACCCTGCCCTCGTGGACGCATTTGAGCGCTACGAGCCAACCTTGATCTAGCATGCAAAAGAGGGCCCGTGTTCCCGCCCCAAGCGTGGCAGCTGGGGTGAGAATACGGGCCTCTTTCGTAGCGTATAGGTTTAGGCTTTTCTGCTAGCTTTTGCCGCGAAGCCAGCTGCCAACAACGCAAGCAGGGCAACTGCGCCAATCGGGGCACCTGGGTTAGTGTCGGCCGTTTTTGCGGTCGCTGACTTTGTGGGTGTCGTCTTATCTTGCGTCTTCTGAGCACTTGATGGCGCAGCCTTTGTTGTCTTCGACGCAATGGCGTAGCCCGAGAAGCTCTTCGTTTTAAACGTGATGGTATTCGTAGCGGGGTCGTACGATTCAATAGGAATGATTTCGTAGCTTTCCCCGTCGTGCACATTGTGCACAATGACTACTTCGTTACCGTTGACGCCTTCAGCAAGCTGAATAGTAATGATTGCTTCATTGTCCAGCTCTTCAATTTTTTCTGACCAAACATCGTCGGCGTCGTTCTTGCCCTTGTAAAAAACGTTGTAGAAATTAATGTTGAGGTAATGGTCGATCGAATAGGCACCTGCGGCATTTTCAAAACCTTCAATCTTGGCTTCAGACAGCTCGATGTTTTCGACGCTCAGCTGGCCCGAACCGCCTGCCAAAACATTGGAGCCAAGGTCCACCGTGCCAGCTTCCACTGCGCTTGCGGCCGTCTTCAGGCTGTCTTTAACAGCGGAAAACTGCGCGGCAAAATGCACGTTGGCATCGGGCATGATGAAAGTGTATTGGTTGGTAGCTTCCTGCGGTTCAAGGGGCTGGCCGTTTGCTAGCACCTGCGTAAGCTGGTAACCATAGTCAGGCACAAATTGAAAAACTATCCGGTCGCCTGGGTCGGCCGTAGCCCAGCCCATGCCATTTTCATCTACGTCGATTTCACCTTGCTTTTTAGTTCCGTCGGGGCCGTATATTCCTATGATTGCGCCCTTCCCATGTTCAAGAAGCATGTCGGGGTCGAAGTTGTCGGCGCTGTGATCAGCATCAACATTTGCCCAGATAATTGTGCGGTCAACCTTGCCACTGCCAGACGCGGTAATAGTAATTGTGTAGGAGCTGGCGCCGGGTATTTCCGTGCTGAATTGGTCGCTTTCAGGGTCCACGGGGTATTCGGTGCCATTGACCACGACCTTTACCATTTTCGGTTCGCCAAAAGAAGATGCAATGCTTAAGGTATTGGTTCCTGTGGAATCGGTAGTACCCTGCACCACGCCAGAACCAGACGCAGCTTCGCCGTCTTGGACGCGCTTGTTGTTAATAACAACTTCGCCCGTGGTACCTTCAAAAGTGAAGGTCACGTTAATGTCTTCCTGGAGGCCAGCAGGCGGGTTGTTGCCACTGGGGTTATTGGTAAGAAATGCAGGGTCGTCTGCGTAGCCTTGCTGCGGAGCAAGCCCGAACAGGAAAGCCAGGACCCCCGCGAGTACAACGCCCAGCACCACATTCATGAACCTTGTTGTTCTTAACGCCATTTTTGCTCCTTAAACACAACCCTACATCAAAGGACTGTCTGCTTTTCAACAAACAGCCCCTTTCATACTTATAGTTACAGGTACCATAGCATTCAAAAAAGCAACGTCTTTGTTTTGTCATTGACAAATCGGGGCAACTTTGATCGTAAATGAACATAATTGAATGCAAAAGCAGGAAGGCGGCCATATGAATGCAGACAAACTTAATACCCTCATAGTAGGGCTTGGTGTTAATGCCAATAAGCTTGCGCGTGCTCTAGACTTCGACCCTTCTTATATTTCACGCATTCGCACGGGCGAAAGGACCCCAGGCGACGAAGCGCAGTTTATGGACGGCGTAGCACGCTACATAGCAGGCCATTTCACCAACTACGAACAGCTTGAACTCATAGCGGCGATCACGGGCTCCAGTGTTAAAGATGTAGCCGTTCCCGAAAAATGCGAGGCCGCTATTAAAACCTACCTCGGGTCTTCCGAAACTGCAGTACAGAAACCAGCGAGCTTTAAGCCACTTACTCAGTTCCTTCGCTCGCTCGATGAATTCGACCTGAATGCATTTAAGGAAGAAATCAACTTCAATTCCCTGAACGTACCCAGCATGCCTTTCAGCCTGCCTACCACGAAAACCTATACGGGCATCGAAGAAATGAAGCAGGCGGAACTCGACTTCCTTAAAGCGGCGGTGCTTGGGCGTTCAACCGAAGACGTAATTATGTATAGCGACATGCCCCTTGAAGAAATGGCCGAAGACAAGGAATTCGCACGCAAGATTATGATGGGTATTGCCCTGCTCGTGCGCAAAGGGGTGCGCCTGAAAAGCATTCACGACATACATCGCCCCATTCAAGAACTCTACATCGGGCTTGAAGGCTGGATACCGGTATATATGACCGGGCTTATGGAATCCTACTACCTGCCTATGCCGACCAATATGGCTTTTCTGCACTTCGTGCGTTCTGCAGGGGGCGTTGCGTGCCTGGGCGAAGCGGTTGTGGGCGACCAAGGAAGTGGCCGCTATATTGTTTCAAAGGCTTCGGCCGACGTGAAGTATGCGCGCGTTCGCGCCCAGCAGCTTTTGAACATGGCCAAGCCCTTGTTGCGCGTTTTTCACGAAGAAGACCAGGCAAAAGAAGAGAAAGTCCTTGAAGGGCTCCGCCGCAAGTTTGGGACCAATACCATTATGGTGGGCGAAGGTCAGTTCGAAAACTTGCACATTATTTCCCTGCCGGGGCACTATGTGCTCATACGAAAGACCAACCCGCCTGCCGTAAGTATCCTAATTGAATACCCTGCCCTTGTGGACGCACTTGAACGCTACGAGCCAACCTTGTTCTAGCTTGAAGAGGGCCCGTGTTCCCGCCCCAAGCGTGGCAGCTAGGGCGGGAATGCGGGCCTCTTCCGTGACGTATGGGTTTAGAAAGAGGGCCCGTGTTCCCGCCCCAGGCGTGGCAGCTGGGGTGGGAATACGGGCCTCTTTCGTAATGTATTGGTTGCTTGCTTTAGGCGCGAACTTCAGCCCCCGTTGCCCCGCAGACTTTTTTCACGAGGCGCGCATGAGCGCTTTCCGCTTCTTCGCCTTCGAGCGTACGGTCAGGCGCACGATATTCCAGCGCATACGCCATGGACTTCTTGCCTACACCCAGGCGTTCTTCGTCGCGGTACACGTCGAAAAGCTGGACGCTGTCGAGCAGGTTGCCGCCTGCACTGCACATGGTCTGCAGGAGCTTTTCGTGGGTGACCGCTTCATCCACCACGAAGGCCACGTCCATGGTAACGGGCGGGAACTGGCTGACTTCCTGGGTTTCACGTTCAACCGTCGCAGCCTTTTCGAGCGCGTTCATGTCGAGTTCAAATGCCACCACGGGGGCTTGTGCGTCGAAGGCAGCCGCAGCCAGCGGATGGATTTCACCCACCCAACCAAGGACGCTGCCACCGCTTAACACCTGGGCACCGCGGCCAGGCTGGAGCTGCGGCGCTTCTTCGGCTTCGAGCGCCTTAAAGCGCAGCTTAGGAATGGCTAGTTCACGTACGATATTTTCGACCACGCCCTTGCCGTCAAAGAAGTCGTAGGCCTGCGACGCACGGTTCCAGCTGGCATCCGTTGCGCCTGCCAAAACACCCGCCAACTTTGCGCGTTCCTTGGGCTGCTTGCGCCCTTCGGCCGTGTTGAACACGTCGCCCACTTCGTACAGGGCGATGTTGGCCACGCCATGGTTTTGATTGTAGGCCACGCTACGCAGTAGGTTGGGAATGAGGGTTTGGCGCATGACAGACTGTTCAGCGTTAAGCGGGTTGATAAGCTCAACCGCTTCACCTTCAGCCACTGCGTCCATACGCAAATTTTTGAGGTCTTCGGGGCTGGCGAAGGCATAGGTTTGCGTTTCACTTAAACCCGAAGCACGTAGGGTGCCATGCAGGCGCGCGAGCACTTGTTCGTGCCAGCTGCGCACGCCCACGCGTTCACGCCCGCCCGGCAGAGTGGACGGAATATTCTCCATACCATAGAGGCGCAGGATTTCTTCGTAGAGGTCGATTTCGCGCTCCAGGTCGGGGCGGAAACTGGGCACCACCACATACAGCACGCCTTCTTCTGCCGGCGAAACCTTGCAACCTAAACGACGGAGTATGTCTTGTATTTCTTCAACAGGAATTACTTCGCCCAGCATGTCCTGACAACGCTTCACGCGCAGCTGCAGCTGTACGGCTTCTTCCTTTACGGGCCATTCGTCCACAATGCCTTCTGCCACTTCCCCGCCGCAGATTTCGGCAATGAGTGCCGCGGCGAAGTCGGCATTGCGTGCAATGGGTACAGCGTCCACCTTGCGCTCGTAACGCATGGACGACTCGCTGAACAGGCCTAAGTTGCGGCTCGTGCGGCTCGTGTGACCTGGGCTAAAGGTGGCAGCTTCAAGCAAGATGTTCGTGGTGCCTTCAGTTACTTCGGTGTCCAGCCCGCCCATAACACCAGCTAGGGCCACCGCATGTTCGGGCGTAGCAATAACGGCCATGTCGGGCGTGAGCGCGCGCTCTTGTTCGTCGAGCGTTGTGAGCTTTTCGCCTTCTTCGGCGGCGCGCACAATAATGTGGGCCTTGCCGTCTGCGCCCGCCAGCTTGTCGAAGTCAAAGGCATGCAGGGGCTGGCCCAGCAGGTACAGGACGTAGTTCGTAATGTCGACCACGTTATTGATAGAACGGGTGCCACTTGCCTGCACGCGTTCGGCCAACCAGTCGGGGCTTGGGCCTACCTTCACGCCGCGGATAAGGCGCGCGGTATAGCGCGGGCACAGTTCAGGGTCGGCAATTTCAACCGTTACGGCTTCGGCCGTAGGCGCGCCCGTATCCTTCAGTTCGCTGCCTTCGCAGACGTCTTTCACGGGCAGCTTGTACATGGCACCCAATTCGCGCGCCATGCCTTCAATGGAAAGGCAGTCAGGACGATTGGGTGTAATTTCCAAGTCGAGCACGCGGTCGGAAAGACCGAGGTATTGGGCGAAGTCCACTCCGAGTGGCGTGTCTTCAGGCAGGATCATGATGCCCTCATGGTCGTCGCCCAAGCCCAATTCGCGCGAAGAACAATTCATGCCATTACTGGTTTGGCCGCGCAGCTTAGACTTCTTAATTTCAAAGTCGCCCGGCAAGACCGCCCCCACCAAGGCCACGGCCACCTTGTCGCCCGCTTCAAAATTCTGAGCGCCGCACACAATCTGCAGCGGTTCAGGCTGGCCATCTTCGCCCAAGTGCTGCTCGCCCACATTTACCTGTGTCACCCACAGGTGGTCGGAGTCTGGGTGGGCTGTTTTTTCAACAATCTGGCCGGTGTAGACACCACTAAAACCAGCGCCGCCAACTTCCACGCCTTCGACACCCGTACCCGTCAGGTCGAACTTGTCGCAAAGCGCCTTCGTGTCGGCCGGTACATCTACATATTCGTTTAACCATTTCAAGCTTAGTTTCATTTTTATTTCTCCAAATCGTAGGTCAAGCTAAGCTAACGAAGTGCTTACCTAGAACTGTTTCAAGAACCGCATGTCACCTTCAAGCAGCATGCGCAAGTCGGGGACGTTGTACTTCAGGCAGGCGATGCGTTCCACACCCATGCCAAAGGCAAAGCCCGAATACACTTCGGGGTCGATGCCCGCGTAAGCGAACACATTGGGGTCTACCATGCCGCAGCCAAGCACTTCCACCCAGCCGGTACCCTTGCAGAAGCGGCAGCCTTCACCGCCGCAAATGCCGCAGCTAATGTCGGCTTCAGCAGAAGGTTCAGTAAACGGGAAGAAATGCGGGCGCAGGCGCGTCTTGCGGTCTTCGCCAAACATTTGCTTAACGAAATATTCCAGCGTACCCTTCAGGTCGCCAAAGGTAATACCCTTGTCCACCACCAGGCCTTCCACCTGGTTAAACTGAGGCAGATGGCTCGGGTCAGCCACGTCGCGGCGGTACACCTTGCCCGGCGCAATAATGTAGATGGGCGGCTTTTGTTCTTCCATGACATGGGCCTGCACGCCAGAAGTCTGGGTGCGCAGGAGCACGTCGGATTCGCCTTTCACCGCAGCCACGTCGCCACTGCGGTCCACCACGTAGAAGGTGTCTTGCAAGCCGCGGGCCGGATGGTCGGCAGGCGTGTTCAGCGCTTCGAAGTTGTAGTAGTCGGTTTCAATTTCGGTACCAGAAACCACGGTGTAGCCAATACCCAAAAAGATTTCAGCGATTTCGTCGGTGATGCGCGAAATAAGGTGGCGCGTACCCACCTGCTGGGCGCGGCCCGGCAGCGTAATGTCGAGCGCATCCGCTTCGATCTTGGCCGCTAATTCGGCACCCGCCAAGGTAGCTTTGCGCGCTTCAAGTGCCGCTTCCACTTCTTCGCGCACGGCATTCACGGTCTTGCCCACTTCGGCGCGCTCTTCTGCGGGCACCTGGCCCATCGAACGCAGGTAACCCGTAAGCGTGCCCGACTTGCCCACCACGGCCAC
The DNA here is from genome assembly GCA_902768975.1 of uncultured Coriobacteriaceae bacterium. GTDB lineage: Bacteria > Actinomycetota > Coriobacteriia > Coriobacteriales > Eggerthellaceae > CACXMZ01. The sequence goes on along the minus strand of CACXMZ010000003.1, from coordinate 112,047 downwards.
GCGCACAGCATCGAGTGCCGCTGTGTCGCCCGCTGCTTCAATCTGGGCCAGCGCTTCGGCGCCAACCTGGCGAACTTCGTCAACAATCGCCATCTTTCATTCCTTTCATCAAAAAAGCCCTCGCGTCCATCCAAGGACGAGAGAGCCTCTCGCGGTACCACCCTGGTTGGCAGCCCTGCGCCTGCACGTGCTGCCCACTCTTGTTGCTCTGTAACGGGAGCCCCCGACGCCACCTACTGGGTTCTTTGCAGTTCCGTTCAGCCGCGCAGCTGGTGAAGTGAATTGCCTGGCGAGCCTTCCGAGCTTTACAACTTCTGCGCTCTTCTCTTAAGTCCAGCCACCGTGCCAAGCACTGTCTTCGTCATAGCTTTTATTATTAAGTTGCAAGTGGGAAGTATAGCGCAACAAAGAAACCGCAGATGGTCTTCCACACCTGCTCCATGATTGTATTGTGTACACACCTCTTTACAGGCTACGGTAGAAACAAGAATTGTTGCCCGTATGGCACGCTGGCCCTGCCGCGTTCACGAGTGCAAGCAGGCAGTCGGCATCGCAGTCGTAGCGCAGCTCCACCAGCTCTTGGGTGTTGCCGCTCGTAGCGCCCTTATGCCACAGTTCTTTGCGGCTGCGTGACCAAAACCACATGCTGCTCTGTTCAAGGGTGAGCCCAAGCGCTTCTTCATTCATCCAGGCCATCATGAGCACTTCGCGTGTTTGCGCGTCTTGCGCAATGCAAGGGATAAGCCCCGCTTCGTTGAACTTCAACTCTTCAGGTTTCAGGTTTTCAGTTTCGAGCGACATAGCCTTCGCCTTTCTGTGCATGAAGCGCTTAAAGTAAGCGAACCGTTAGTCAATGGCTGGTATTTCGGGGCGCTGCCCATATTCAATTTCATACAGGTCGGCCATGATAACAACGAGGGATTCGCCATAACCGTCGCCCGGGTAGGCCCAGCGGCCGCCCAGGTCATGCACCGTGGGGGCGCAACCACGCTCGACCAATTCAAAGCGTGTGTCCACAATTTCGTATTTCAAATCTTCGGTGCTTGCATAGGCCTTCAGGTGCTGCACCTGCGCACGCAAACCTGTGCGCACATCGGGGAAGCGTTCCCCTTCGCCGCCAGAATTTACAGCGCCCAAACCACCGAAATTATTTTGGTCGGCCGAAACTTGGTTCCCAAATTGCAACCACGCTGTTTCGTGCATGGCCTGCGCAAACAAGACTTCGGCGCGCACGCCTTCGGCGGCAGCTTCTTCGGCACACAGCTGGCAATACTCTTCGATAGTTGCCGCCCCGTCTTCAGCAAATTCTTCGGCTGGATACTCCACGCCGCGCTTGTTGTAGAGGGCTGCCATGGTGTCTGGCGAAATGGTGCTTTCGCCCATGATTTCAAAGGGGAATGGTGGCAGGTCGGGCAAAAGCTGGAAAGCTTCACTGCTCGAAGCACCCGCAGCCTTGTCTTGAACGGCACCCGGTTCTGCGCTTGCCGTTTGAACGGCTTGCGTCGTGGCTGCACTTTGCTCATTCGCAGAAGACGACGAAGACACGCCGCCCATCATGCTGCCCACACCTACAACTATTGCCAGAAGGGCAACGAGGGCCAGGCCCATAACCAACTGGGGCTTATACGACGTGTCGGACACCTTCAGTTCGTTAACGGCTTGCTTATGGCGTTCCCGAATAGCATCATTTTGCTGTTCTTCAGTCATAGCGGCTCTCCTACAAACGCACGGGGATGCCCTGCGCTGCCATGTATTCTTTTACCTCACGAATAGTATAGGTCCCAAAATGGAAAACGCTCGCGGCAAGTACTGCGTCGGCTTCACCTTCCAAAATACCTTCAGCGAAATGTTCGAGCTTACCCACGCCACCGCTGGCGATAACGGGAACATCCACCGCCCGTGCCACCGCCCGCGTAAGCGCGCAATCGAAGCCGTCCTGGCTACCGTCGCGGTCCATGCTGGTAAGCAGAATTTCGCCCGCGCCACGCTTAACCACTTCGCGTGCCCATTCCACGGCGTCTATACCGGTAGCTTCACGACCACCGCGCACGTAAACTTCCCATTTGTCCAAGCCAGTTTGAATTTGCTTGGCGTCGATGGCGCACACGATGGCCTGGCTACCAAAAGCTTCAGCCGCTTCCGTAAGGATTGAGGGATCTTTTACCGCCGCACTGTTTACGGAAACCTTGTCGGCGCCGGCAGCAATCATAGTGCGAATGTCGGCCACGCTGCGAAAACCGCCGCCCACACAATAGGGCAGGTGTAGTTCTTCGGCCGCACGGCTCGCTAGTGCCACCGTAGTTTCGCGGCCTTCATGGGTGGCGGTGATGTCCAGAAAGATGACTTCGTCGGCCTTCTGCTCGTCGTAGCGCTGGGCCAGCTCAATTGGGTCGCCCGCATCGCGCAGGTTCACGAAGTTGACGCCCTTCACAACCCTGCCATCTTTAACGTCCATACAAGGGATTACTCGCTTTGTTAGCACGGCAACCTCCGCCCTCTACACCAATTCGACTTTAACGTTTCGATAGTACGACAAGTTGGCATCATGCGTTAAAAATACCATGTCTTCCGAAAGGGCTTGCGCCAAAAGCATGCGATCGAAAGGGTCTTTGTGGCCGCGCACCTCACCTGGTAAACCTAGCTTCGGAAGAGAAAAAATATGACTGTTTTTAAGAATAAGCTCCTCTAGACCAACGGCTTTTGATACAGACGGAATATCCGTAGGAGCTATGGGAATAGAGCTGGGTTTAGCCATTTCTTTAATTTCGGCCTCCCAGATACTAATCTGGCTAAACGAAAAAAACGAACTTGGATTTTCAATAATATCCTGAGCCCGCTTTGGCAATGCGTCAGGTTTCGCAAGAAGCCAAAAGAGTATATGTGTGTCTAGGAGGTATCGCACCTAGTCTACATCCTCAAACATGGATTCAATTTCGGCATCTAATGCCTCAAAGGCATCTTCGTCCCAAGGGCGCACAAGGCCCATTTCCAAAGCAAGTCCTAACTTTAACTTGCCACCTGTTTGAACCTGGGGGCGAAGCAAAATATAGTCGCCTTCAGCGTCGTTTCCTACTTCAGCGTGGAAGCTGGTGCCTATACAAACATTGCGAGTAGCCCGCGAAGCCACTTTAGGAATACGCACAGCTTGCGAAGTGCCCCATTCGCACAGTTTGGTGTCGAATTCGGTATATATTTGCGGTTTTTCTAAAACAGGCATAGTTTGCTCCTTGAGACAAGGTAATTATAAGATATCTAGAGATATCTGTAAATAACAGGGCGGTTATTTGTGTATAGGGCCAGCGTGCCATACGGGCAACAATTCTTGTTTCTACCGTAGCTTCAAATAAACGATTAGCCTGCTCCAGTATTGCTACCCTGCACCAAGCTGAATAGCTAGTCCTTCCCGACTAATTCTTTTGCCTGTTTACCACTGAGGTGGTCAATTTCGATGCGTACCATGTACAAATGCGCGCCCGACTTGGCAATTTCTTCATCGGTGCGTTCCTTGTCGGGGTGGTGCTTCATACCGATAGCGCGCAAGGACTCTATCAATTCGGCTTCGTCTTCCACCACGTGGGCACGGCCAAACGCCACCACACTCTTGTAGTAAGTCGTATATTCCTGTGGCACCACCGTATCGCGCTCGACCACCGAGTAGCTTACTTTTTCGCACGCGCGTAGTGCGTCTAACTTGTGCCCCGCTTGCGCACAGTGGAAGTAGATTGCCCCGTTGTAGAACACATGATTAAGCGGTACCGCATAGGGGTAGCCATCGTCGCCCAACACGGCCAAGGTACCCCAGCTGCTCTCGTGCAAAATGCGCTCGCTTTCTTCGCGGCTTAGCTCCTGCTTCTTTCTGCGCATTTCCCGAAACATTGCAATCCTTTCGTATGATTAATACTGTTCTTTAGTCTATTACTCGCGGGCAAGGAGGGCCACGGCAAACAGAACGAGTGCCATGCCCACCCCGTTAAACCACATGAAGGGTTCGCCGAACACGAAGGTGCCCACGAGTGAAGCCACCACTACTTCAACGGACACAATAATGGCGGCACGGCTGTTTTCGACATACTTAAGTCCCGCCGTGAACAGCGCGTAGGGAATAACGGCATTACAAACCGCCAGACCCACGAGCCATGGAATGCTTTCCGGCGCTGAAAACATGTGCGCAAGCGCAGCACCAGGGCTACTAATAAAAGATGCCCCTATGGCAGCAATAAAGAAGGTCCAAAAGGTTATGGTTATGGACTCGTAGCCGCGCTGGATGGCAAAGCGCGAAAAAACGGAATAGGACGCATAACCTATGCCTGAACCCAGACCTGTAAGTACCCCAATCAGGGGCAGCTGTGGCACACCTACCGCAAGACCACTTACAAATGTACAACCCACAATAACCAGGGCGACCGCCCCTATTTTGAGCGGCGTCACGCTGTCGCCAAAGAAGAAGTGCGAAAGAATGAGCACGAAGGCAGGAGACGTGTACATGAACACTGCCGCCACCGAAAGCGACGTGAACGAAATGGTGGTGTAGTAGCAAATACAGAAGAAGACCACGCTCACAAGGCCTGTGCCCAAAAAGCACCAGATGTCGCGCGGCTTTACGTACAGGGCGTCTGGTTTGCGCACCATGATATAGATAAAAAAGATAATTGCAGTGATAAGGGCACGCACCCAGGCAAGCTGAAAATTACTATAGCCCATGCTGGCAAGAGGGCGAATAAACAGGCCAACGCAACCCCAGGTAGCCCCCGCCAAAAACACCAGCAGGGCACCTAGCTTTGCCGCAGAAGGACTGTCGTTTGTGTTATTGCTCATTGCTTCCTTGGGTGTTTGCATAGTAATTAGCGCCAATAGACCTTTTCGGCAGTCCCCTACTAAGCAAGGCCTTTGCAGAAGGCAAGAGCTTCTTCCAGGGGCAAAGTGCCCTCGTAAATGGCGCGCCCGGTGATAATGCCTTCGATGGAATCTGCTGCCGTGGCGAGGTTGCGGAGGTCGTCCATATTGGTCACGCCACCGCTCGCAATAACAGGACCGCCAAACAACTTGGCCACGTGTTCATAGGTTGCCACGTCGATGCCAGTCTGCATGCCGTCACGCGAAATGTCGGTGTAAACCAAGTGTCTGAAACCCATGGTGCCCATTTCGCCCACCAGTTCGTCGGCATCCATACCTTCCTTGTGCCAACCTTCAATAGCTGCTTTACCAGCGCGCGCATCCACGCCAGCGCACAGCAAGTCGCCATACATCTGCAATGCCTCGGCGGCAAAGTTGACCTGAGTAACAAGCGAAGTACCCAGCACCACGCGCGAAACGCCCGCATTACGCAGGCGGTCGATGGCGTCGAAATCGCGCACACCACCACCAGTTTCAATTTTCAAGTTCGTGTTTTTGGCGATGTCTTCAATAAGGTCGAGGTTGCCTTGTTCGCCGTCACGAGCGCCATTCAAATCCACCACGTGGATCCATTCCGCGCCCGCCGCTTCAAACTGTTTCGCCTGGTCAGTAGGGTCGTAACTATATACGGTCATGAGGTCGTAGTCGCCCTTTTTCAAGCGCACAACCATGCCATCTAACAAGTCAATTGCGGGAAGCAGATACATGGGACTACCTTTCAACTATCGCTCTAGCATCTCTCGATTGGCGTTCTGTTATCGTGTCGCCACCTTTCAGCGACCTTCAACTACCTTAACAAAATTGCGCAGGACATGGATGCCCGCATCGGAGCTTTTTTCAGGATGGAACTGGACGCCAAAGCAGGTACCACCCACATCCACAAAACATGGGAAAGTAATGCTGTGCGTGGTTGTTGCCTGCGTGTATTCCGAAGGCGGAGCAATGTAGCTGTGCGTGAAGTAGAAGAACTCCCCTTCGCGAATGCCGTCAAGCAGCTTTGTGTTGCAGCCATCCGCGAAATCTACGGAATTCCAGCCCATTTGGGGTACTTTATAGGCATTCCCCACAGTATCAATCTTGGGCATAATGTCGCACACGCCAGGAATGATGCCCAAACCTTGTGGCAGGAGCTCACCTTCTGTGGCATGTTCAGTTCCTGCTTCAAACAACAGGTGCAGACCCAGACAAATTCCCAAGAAAGGCTTTCCTGCTTGAATGGCTTCGCGCACGGCATCCATCTGGCCTGTTTCGATCATAGAGCGGGATGCGTCGGCGAAGGCACCCACGCCGGGAAGCACCACTGCTTCAGCCGCTGCAATTTCTTCGGGCGTGGTAACGATACGCACATCGCGCGCACCCGCTGCTTCCAGCCCCTTTTCAACGGACTGCAAATTCCCTTTCGCATAGTCGACTACTACAATCACAATGCTCCTTTGGTGGTAGGTAGTTCTTCGGCGATACGTGGATTGACTCGTGTGGCGTCGCACAGGGCACGACCAGCTGCCTTAAAGGCTGCTTCCAAAATGTGGTGCGAGTTTTCACCACTGAAGCTGCGAATATGCAAGGTCACTCCCGCGTTGGCGGCAAGGGCAATAAAGAATTCCTTGGCAAGCGTCGTGTCGAAGGAGCCCACCATTTCAATAGGCAGGTCCACCGCATAGTGCAGCTGCCCGCGCCCTGAAATATCTACAGCAGCCAACACGAGGGCTTCGTCCATAGCCAAGAAGCTATTACCAAAACGCACGATGCCGCGCTTGTCGGAAAGTGCCTGCGCAAAGGCCTGCCCCAGCACGATGCCCACGTCTTCAACTGTGTGGTGGGCATCCACGTCGATGTCGCCCGTGGCTTGAACGTCCAGGTCAAACAGACCATGGCGCGTAAAGGCTTCCAGCATATGGTCGAAGAAAGGCACGCCCGTTGCGACCTTGGCCTGACCCGTTCCGTCCAAATTCAGGGCCAACTTGATGTCGGTTTCTTTGGTCGTGCGCACCACCTCTGCCGTGCGCGGGCTTTCAGGTGCAGTGCGGGAAGCAGGGCTTTCGGCAGCGTCCACTACCTCTTCGCGCACTTGGTCGGGTAGGTTTTCAAAGTCTTTTATAGTTGAACCCTTCATGCTTTCCCTTCTTAGTTTTTGCTTCGATTCTTCGCCCTTGGAAACATATTAGCCCTGGAGCTCTGAGTTGCTTTTTTCTTCTTCCAATATTGACGCAAGTGTTGCCAGGAACGCGTCGTTTTGTTCAGGGATGCCCATGCTCACGCGCAGGCTGTTAGGCGTATACGGGCTTGCCGAAAAGTCGCGTACCAGCACACCTGCGTCGTAGAGCTTCTGCCACACCACGCCCGCGTCGGCCTCTTCGAGCTTAAACAGAATATAGTTCGCGGCGCTCGGATAGGCCACCACGCCGTCCATGGCATTGAGCGCTTCGAACACGCGGTCGCACTCCGAAGCGAGCAAGGCAGTACGAGCTTCGAACAAGTCCAGGAACTTAAACACTTCTTTCGCCACCGTTTGCGAAAGCGAATCGACCGAATAAGGCTGGCGCACCTTTTGCAATTCCGTAATGACTTCAGGGTTGGCCAGCAAGTAACCCAAGCGCACGCCCGCCATGCTATAGGCCTTGGAAAGTGTGCGAAGAACTGCCAGGTTTTTGTGCTTGGCAAGCAAGGGCACGACGCTCGAACCTTCGGGCGCAAATTCGCCGTAGGCTTCATCGACCACAACAAGAGCATCAGTCGCGTCGAGCAAGCGCTCGATAAAGTCCACGCTCGAAAGGTCGCCCGTGGGGTTGTTGGGAGTGCAAATGGTGAGGTAGTCGATGTCGCCCTGGGCTACGCGTTCGAGGACAGCTTCTTCATTAACCGGGAATGCTCCAAGAGCCGAACCGAGCGCAATACTTGCCACTCTGTCATTTGAACAAAAACCCGTCACCTGTTCAATTTTGCGGTCGATGTTTACGACCGTAGTGCCGCAAAGGCGTGCGTTGGCGGCATAGACCGAAAAGGTCGGCGGGCAGTCGAGCATGGTGCGCCCTGCACCACCCCAAGCAAAAGCAATGTTAAACAGCAGTTCGTCGCCACCGTTGCCTACCATAACGTTTTCGCGCACGAGACCATACTGCTGGGCAATAAGGTCGCGCAGGTCATTAGCCAAGGGGTCCGGGTAGCGGTTCATCTGGACTTTTGACAAAGCTACAATTACTTCGCCCGCTACCGCCGTTGGCAGACCGCCGGGGTTTTCATTGGCCGAAAGCATGAGGCGCGCAGGCAAGTACTTCGGGTCGTAGGGCACGACGCCGTCAAGATTCTTGTTAGTTGGACGCAGGTTTTGTCCCATTGTTACTCCGTCCCCGCCTGAGACAGGCGCAGTTCGACGCTCTTACCGTGAGCCCACAATCCTTCGCGCTTCGCGATGGTCATGATGGCTTCAGCGTCGTCACGCAAGGCTTCTTCCGTATAGCGAATAATGCTGCTCTTCTTGGTGAACTGGTCCACCGAAAGCGGGCTCGAAAAACGCGCCGTCCCACCCGTAGGAAGCGTGTGGTTTGGCCCCGCCACGTAATCACCTACCGCTTCGGGCGTCCACTCGCCCATGAAGATGGCGCCCGCATTGCGAATGCCGTCGAGCAAACTTTCGGCGAAACCCACGTGCAGTTCCAAGTGCTCGGGCGCAATAGTGTTGATAACGTCCAGGGCAGCGTCGCGGTTAGGCACAATCACGACAAGACCCTGATTGTCCAAAGACGCCTGGGTAATTTCGGCGCGTTCAGACTGCTGCAGGTGCTGAGCAATGGCAGCTTCCACGGCGTCGGCATAGGTTTCGTCGAAACACACCAAATAGCTGCTCGCGAGCGGGTCGTGTTCGGCCTGGGCCATCAGGTCTATGGCAACAAGCGCGGGGTCGGCGGTTTCGTCCGCCAAGACACACACTTCAGAAGGGCCAGCGATCATGTCGATGCCCACGTCGCCCGAAACAATCTTTTTGGCTGCAGCCACGAAGGCGTTACCTGGGCCCGTAATCTTTGAAACGGGCGCAATGGATTCCGTACCATAGGCCAGCGCCGCAATAGCTTGCGCCCCACCCACGGAATAAATTTCGCTCACGCCCGCAATCTGGCACGCCTTCACAAGCGAAGGGTCCAGCGTGCCGTCCTTAGTAGGCGGCGTGGTGCACACAATGCGTTCGACCCCCGCCACGGAAGCCGGGATGGCATTCATAAGCACGCTCGACGGATACAAGGCACGACCGCCGGGCGCATAAATACCGACCGCCTGAATGGGCTCCACCTTGCAGCCTACCAGTGCTCCGTTTTCGCGGGTGTACGTCCAGCCCTTTTCAAGCTGGCGTTCGTGGTATTCACGAATCTGGGCCGCAGCATGTTCGAGCGCTTCGGCCAAGGCTGGTTCGATGGCCGCAAGGGCTTCATCGATGGCCTGCTGGCTTACGCGGAAATCATCAAGGTCCACGCCATCGAGCTTAGCAGTAAGCTCGCGCAAGGCTGCGTCGCCACGAGTGCGTACGTCGTCAACAATATTGGTGGCTATGACCAGGGCTTCTGCGTTAAAAGCACCCGTGCGATTAAGCAGCGTTTCGTCAAAACGCTCCCCCGCTGGTAAGACTATTCTTCTCATGCGTTCTCCTTTAATGCGCGCGCCAATTCCACTACGCGTTCGTCCATACGGAAGGCCGCCGTGTTAGCGAAGAAGCGCGCCGTACATTCAAGCACTTCGTCTACGATTTCAAGATTGTTTTCACGCAGCGTGGTACCCGTGGCGGTAATGTCCACGATGCGTTCGGCCATGCCCACCATGGGTGCCAGTTCAATGTTGCCGCGCAGTTCCACGATTTCCACCTGCGTGCCCTGGCGCCCAAAAAAGCGGCGCGTGATATTGGGGTACTTGGTGGCAATGCGCATGGAACCCAACTTGCGGTAACGCTCTTGCACCGCTTCGGTCGTACCGGCGGGTTGGGCCACAATAAAGCGACAGGCGCCAAAGCCCAAGTCGACCAGTTCGACCACGTCGGCGCCCGTTTCGACCAGGCTGTCTTCGCCGCAAATGCCGCAGTCGGCCGCACCGAGCGCCACAAAGGCCGGGGCGTCGGTGGGGCGCACGATAATATAGTCCACGCCTGGGTTGGAAATAATCAGCTGGCGGCCGGGATTGTCCAACCCCGTCGTGTCCAAACCTGCTGCGGTAAGGGCAGCGATTGCCCCTTCGTTGAGCGAACCCTTCGGCACTGCAATCCGCAGAGGACGGTTTGTGGAACAGGGGACAGGTTTTTGTTCCACTTTTTCTTTTTCAAGCGCGATGGACGCAGTAGCAGAAGTGGAACAAAAACCCGTCCCCTGTTCCACTCCTTGCTCGCGCGCTTCCATGACTTGTTCTAGGTAGAAGGAAAAGCCAGCTGCGGGGCGCGCGTCGGCACCCAGGCTTTCGAGCATGGTGTCGTAACGCCCGCCCGACCCCAGCAGTTCGCCCATGCCGGGCGCGTAGGCTTCAAACACAATGCCCGTGTAGTAGTCGAAGCTACTCATGATGCTAAAGTCCACCAACAGGGCGTCTGCCAAGCCCGCTTCTGCCAGGGCATCAAAAGCCTGCGCAAAGGCATCCAAGCCGTCCACGCAACCAAGCGGTTCAACCAGGGCACGTACTTCGTCTATGGCTTCACGCCCACCACGGATACGCGGCAAAGCGTCGATGGCCTGGGCATATTCAACAGGCACGCCCTCCTGGGTGCATAGTTCATCGAGTTCCACAAAGTTCGAAGCGTGGTAAGCCGCCAACACAGCATTTTTCCAGGCGCCTTCCGCTTCACAAGCTTCAAGCAAGGCGCGCAGCACGCCCACCGTACCAAGCGCAATGGTAAAACGTTCCAGCCCTGCCAGCTGCAAGGCCTGGGCAAAGAGGCCCACCACTTCAGCGTCGGCCGCGGCACCGCCTTCACCAATGCATTCAATGCCCATCTGTGTCATTTCGCGCGCTTCAAACTGAAGGTCCACGTCGCGGAACACGCGCTGCATGTAACGGTAACGCGCCACACCACCCTGGCCGCGCAGGCGCGTTGCAGCAATGCGTGCCACCTGCATGGTTACGTCGGGGCGCAGGGCCAGCAGTTCGCCCGTTGCGTCAAACAACTTGAAGGTTTTGCCAGGAATGCGGCCTGCCGCATCCATGGCGTCCATGCGTTCAAGGGTGGGTGTTTCAATGGGCACGTAGCCCGCTTCAGAAAAGCGCGCCATAACGCGCTGGGAAATTTGTTCGCGTTGCAAGGCTTCATCGGGCAAAATGTCGCGGAAGCCTATAGGTGTTACAAAGTCCATAGTCATTTCGTTTCGTTCCTTTTCAACCTGCCTATTGTACCAATGGATAACGCGCTATACTTTAGCACAGTAGAGTGCTAAAGTATAGCAGTCACAAACTCTTCACTTAAGACAACGCTCCCCTGCCTTTGGGACCCCCTGTCTTCAGGATTCCCCCGTCTTTGAAACAGGACTCTTCTCTTTTGAACAATAGGGTTATAGGACAATATTCCCTGCCTTTGATGCGGCTCCCGCCTGTTTTGCTGGTGGCATTCTCTTATTGAAGCGAAACAGGCTTTTTCGCAGGCTTTCACGTATAATATCTGCAACAAATTTTATAAAGGGGCTTAAATGAAACACACTATTAAACGCAGCCTGCACCTTTTTATTGCTTTCGTACTCGTTGTTGGCCTTTTCCCGGCGGCAGCATTTGCGACCCATGAAGCCAATCCGCAAACCAACTGCTCCACCATCGTAGGTGAATACACCTTTGTTTCCAACGAAGGCTTTACCCCTGGCGGGCCTTCCGTTGAACGTACCCACACCTTCGCCTATAACGACGAATGGTTCATGGGTCCGGCAAGCACCTTCAACCAGCATCTTGCTACGCTTTCGGCCATCGCGTGCGAAACGTCTACCAGCTATTACCCCGCAGCCGACGAACGCGACAATACCAACAACAGCAAGAATGTTATTCCCTTCCTCGAAGCGCTTGCTTTTGAAGACGTGGCCGTAAACGCCGAATATAACCTGGAAAATATGCCCAACACAACTGGCGTGGCGGTGGGGCACAAGACTATCAAGGACCCCAAAACTGGTGAAGAATACACCGTGCTCGCTATTGTTCCGCGCAGTGCTGGCTACAAGCAGGAATGGGATGGCAACTTCACCGTAGGCAGTGGCAGCATCCACCAAGGTTTCAAGGCTGGCCGCGACGAAATCCTGCGTTTTGTGAAGCAGTATGTGTCTGAGCATGGAATTGCTGGCGACATAAAGGTATGGACCTGCGGGCACAGCCGCGGCGGCGCGCTGGCAAACCTTGTTGGTGCCTTCTTCGCAGCCGGTGGAGCCAGCCATTACCTGAACGGCGTTACCGTGGCACCCGAAAACGTCTACGCTTACACCTTTGCCACCCCGACCAACGTGCTGGAATCTGGCGCCACCAAGGCTGATCTGCTTTCCGTGGAAGGCGGCCCCCGCACCAGCCAAGACGCGCGCTACGAAAATGACACGCCGGGCGACGCCGCGCCATACACGGGTGCTGACGCAGGTGAAGGCATCAGCCCTCATGAAGGCCCCTTTGCCGGCATTCATAACACCGTCCCCGATTTCGACCTTATTACGCTTCTCCCCCCATCGAGCTGGGGCTTTACCCATTTTGGCAATTACTTCGAACTCACCGATGGCAGCCGCGAAGCTTACCTGGCAGCGCTCGCGGACCTGGACCCCTTTGCCTATATCGCTTATGTGGGCAACGAAAGTAGCGACCCTCCTATAAAGCCAGGCGATGAAACCATCTTTGGCTACAAGACCTTCGACATTCAAAGCCTTTCGTTTATTGACGACCCCAATCCCCCCGCAAGCGGCATCACACAGGCGCAGTTTTTTGCGCAGCGCGTTAAAGCACTCATTTACCATGCCCCTACGCACACGGAATACGCCAATGGGGGCTGGCAAGACACGCTCACAGCACTTGCGGGTGTCTTTGGCATGAATGAAAAGTTGTTAGCCACGCTTGATGTCTGGGCGCCCGAACAACCCGAAGGTGCTCGTGCCAACACCATTAAGGCTGTAGTGTTTAGCTACCTGGCCTACGCGGCGGAACGCCTGGCAGAAGAACGGGGCATCACTGACGAAAACGAGGCCGCTGCTGCAGCACTGATAGACGCCCTCGAATACATCACGGGAGAAAAAGCACCAGCCAAACCCACGGTGGACGACGCAATCTACCTGGCATTGAAGTGGCTTGGTAACGGCAGCAATCCGGTGTACGACGGCACTTCTCCGGTCGATGTTTCCTTTAGCTCAAAAGCAGTGGGCATGGTCTACGATGCTCTTGCCAAAGCGCTCGCCAATCTTTCTGGCGGTGGCATAGATCCTTCAACTGAAGAAGGCCTTAAGACGGCACGCGTGGCTCTGTACCAACTACTAAAACCCTGTATCTATGGTGATGGCGACAAAGAACAACCTGGAACACCCGAAAAAGCCCATGAGATGCGCGTGACCATCTATGGTTTAATTGGCTCTCTTCTTTCCGACAAAAAATATAAGCCTATCGTTGACGCTTTGGCCGATGGCGGAACGCATGCTGCCAGCGAAATAATTGGTGTTCTCACTACGCTTTTGGCACCCGAAGGAGCTACAGACATCAATGATGCAGCTGATTTAGGGATGACAGCGGTCCTCAACCAAGCTGAAACGACCATTCTGAATTCAGGGCGCTATGACGCCGGAAGCCCCTACTACCAGGACATTCAGAACCACTTCACCACCATGCGCGACCATGTGACCCAGCTGAGGCGCTTGCTCATGTACCTCGTCCTCTACACCGAAGGCGCGCCCTTCAGCACGGAAAACAACATGCGCACGGCGTCCACCCTCATTGCGCAGGCAAACAAGGTTTCTTCGGCCCACTACAACGAAGACTACCTGGCTTGGATGCTGGCCAAAGACAGTGCCTACCCCGCGCATCTGCACCAGCTTGTGCACACGGAAGCTGTTCCGGAAACTTGCACCGAAGACGGCCATACCGAATACTGGCAGTGCAGCATATGCGGTATATACTTCGCCGACGAAAAGGCGGCCCAGGAAATCGACCTCGGCGACACGGTCATTAAGGCACATGGCCACAAGTGGGGCCCCTGGAAGGTAACGAAGGAGCCGACCACGACGGCCGAAGGTGAAGAAACCCGCGTGTGCGAACACGACCCCAGCCATAAGGAAACGCGGCCCATTCCCAAGATTAAGAAAGCAACGCCAAGCAAGACGACTGCTGGGACGGCGGATGCCATCGGCCCGCAAGAAATGGGAGCCCTTGCAGGCTTAGCCATGGTAGCCTTGGTCTGCGCGCTCGTAGCTGCACGACGCAGAAAGCTGAATGACGAATAAGACCTCGTCGGCGAAGAGCGACAGGAATCTTAGTTGTTAAATTAGGCGTGGGCTTCCAGGCGCAGGTCGTCGTATTGGTAGGGCGTGCCGCCTTCAACGTAGAGCGTTTCGCTACACAAAAGCACAAGTGAAACGCAGGTCTGCTTGTCCAGATAGTAGGTGGCGTCCACACTTTCGCCAGGCGCAAGATCAAAGAAGAAACCGTCTTCGCCGTCTTTATTGCTGTTGACAGTTGATGTAACGCGGTCGTCTTCCACGAGTGCCGCATAACCGTCGAATTCAACGCGGCGCACAATAAAGATGTTGCTCATTTTTTCGTCGGTGTTGGTAAAGCGCACGGTCACACCGTCGAGCTCGTTTTCAACCAATTCAACCTTGAGTTCACCGTCGTAGCTTATTCCGCGTTCATTGCCCGAAGCAGCGCCGCCACCCCCGCAACCAGTAAGAAGTAAAGCAAGCACGATTAGCGCAAGAGCCACAAGCCCCACCAGGGAAGTAATGCGCCTTGCCCCACGGGCGGCGTGTAAATATGCGCGCAGGTCTTCAGGCATAGTTTTTTCGTAGTCCATATTCATGCTGGTATTGTATCCATTTTGCCATATTAACTCGATAGCTTTTCTTCCAGAAGCTGATTGATAAGCTTGGGGTTGCCCTGCCCTTTCATTTCTTTCATGCACTGGCCCACGAAGAAGCCGAGCAGGCCTGTCTTGCCGCCCTGGTATTCCGCTACCTTTTCGGGATTGGCTGCCAGGACCGCGTCGACCACCGCTTCGATGGCGCCCGTGTCGGACACTTGCTTCATGCCGCGTTCTTCCACGATGGCGGCAGGGTCTTTGTCTTCTCCAAACACCACTTCAAGTACTTCCTTGGCCTGCTTGGACGAAATAGTGTCCGCCGCCTGCAGGGCCACCAGTTCAACGGCACGCGCAGGCGTTAAGGCGCAGCTTGCCAGGTCGAAGCTTTCGTCGGCATTCATGCGTGCAGTCAAGTCGTTAATGACCAGGTTAGCCAGGGGTTTTGCAAGTTTTTCAGCTTCACTGCCGGCTTGCGCCATAGCCGTTTCAAAGAACTGGCTGGTTTCCCGATGTTCGATTACGTGGCGGGCATCGTAGGCCGAAAGCCCCCAGGAACGCTGGAAGCGCGCCACCTTTTGGTCGGGCAATTCGGGGAGCTTCGCCCGCACGCCTTCAATGAATTCGTCGCTTAGGTCGTAGGGCGCCAAGTCAGGGTCGGGGAACATGCGATAGTCGTCCGCCGTTTCCTTCACGCGCATGGAAATGGTGTGCTTGGCAGCTGGGTCCCAGTGGCGGGTTTCCTGCACCACCGTGCCGCCCTTTTCCAGGACTTCAGCCTGGCGGCAAATTTCGTAAGCCAAGGCATCGTGAAGCGCCTTGAAGCTATTGATGTTCTTCATTTCGGTGCGCGTGCCGAATTCCGTTTCGCCCCGGCGGCGCAAACTAATATTGCCGTCGGCACGCATGGAGCCTTCTTCAAGACTGCAGTCCGAAATACCCAAGCTCAAGTACACCTGGCGCAGCTTTTGCATGAAGAGGCGGGCTTCTTCGGGGGTACGCAGGTCGGGTTCGGTGACCAATTCCATAAGCGGCGTGCCCGCACGGTTGTAGTCCACCAGGCTGTGGGTGGCACCGTCGATGCGGCCTTCCCCGCCGCCCACGTGGATCATCTTGCCGGCGTCTTCTTCCATATGAATGCGCGTAATGCCAATGTGGGTGGTGTAACCCGTTTCGGTACGCGTGGCAGACTCATGCGTTTCGCCCACAGCCAGGTCGCGCATGTCCAAGCGCTCTTCAGCGCCCTTGCCGTCTACGTCGAGGTCCAGCCAGCCACGCATGGCGAAAGCTTTGGGGCCCTGCGTGGTCTGGAAATTCTTGGCCATGTCGGGGTACATATAGCCCTTGCGGTAAAACATCGTATGCTTTTCGATTTCGCAATTAGTTGCCAAACCCGCAAGCACAATGCTTTCGATAGCCGCCTTGTTGGGCACAGGCAAAGCCCCCGGTAGGCCAAGGCATACCGGGCAAGTATGGGTGTTGGGCTCGGCGCCAAATTCCAATTTGCAGCCACAGAACATCTTGGTTTCAAGCTCGGTCAGTTCGCAATGGATTTCCAAACCGATGACCGCTTCCCAGTCCTGCAAAACTTGTTCCATAGTTTTCATGCTATTCACCTGCCCTTCCGCTGGCGAAGGCAGGGGGAAGTTCTGCTGCCCCATATTCGCGTTCAAGGGCGGCAGCCACGCGCAGCATGTTTTCGTCCTGGAACCAAGGGCAAATGAGCTGGGCACTTACGGGCAGCTTCGAGTCCTTGCCCAAGCCAAGCGGCACGCTCATGCCACCATTACCCGCAATGTTAATGCTGATGGTGAAAATGTCGGACAGGTGCATGGTTGTGGGGTCCGTGATTTCGCCAAACTTAAAGGCGGTACGCGGGCTGGCCGGCGCCAGGATGCAGTCGCATTCGCCAAAGGCCATGCGGTAGTCGTCGGTAATGAGGGTGCGCACCTGCTGGGCGGGATAGTAATAGGTGTCATAGACGCCCGCCGAAAGCAGGTAGCTACCCAGCATAATGCGGCGGCGCGCTTCAGGCCCAAAACCTCTGCTGCGGCTCGCTTCATATTGACTACCCAAGTCGGCATGGCCGGGGTCGCACAAACCATAGCGTACGCTGTCGAAACGGCTCAAATTGCTGAAGGCTTCGCTCGGACCAATGACGTAATAGGCGCTCATGGCCGCAGCTGCATTCGGCAGGTCCACTTCTACGATTTCGGCACCGGCAGACGCCAATTTCTGAATAGCGTCCAGGACCGCTTCACCCACTTCGGGTTCCAGGCCCTGGGCGGTCATAAATTCAGGGACTACGCCAATGCGCATGCCTTCCACGCCCTGCTCCAGATTGGCCGTAAAGTCGGTTGTGCAAGGCTGGCTCGTGCAGTCGAGTGGGTCGTGCCCCACCAGAGCGTTCATAGCAAGAGCAGCGTCACGCACCGTGCGCGCAAAGGGGCCTACCTGGTCCAAGGAAGAACCAAAGGCCACCACGCCATAGCGGCTGACCAGGCCATACGTTGGCTTCACGCCCACGACACCGCAGAAGCTTGCTGGCTGGCGAATGGAGCCACCCGTGTCGGAGCCGAGTGTTATAGGCAGCATGCCAGCGGCCACCGCGGCAGCACTGCCGCCCGAAGACCCACCGGGAACACGCTCCAAGTCCCAAGGGTTTTTCGTTGTACCAAAGGCACTTGTTTCCGTTGAAGAACCGAAAGCAAATTCATCCATATTCAACTTGCCCATGGGCAAACCACCCGCATCCAGCAAGCGCTGCACGCAGGTTGCCGTATACATGCTTTCATAGTTTTCTAGCATGTGGGAACCGCAGGTGGTGCGCGTACCCAGCAGGTTCATGTTGTCCTTGAAACCAACGGGCACGCCCGCCAAGGGGCCGAGCTCATTCAACTTACCCGCTGCCACGGCTGCGTCCACTGCATCTGCCGCCGCAAGGGCAGCGTCGGGAATAAGCTGCAAAAAGGCATTCACCTTGGCATCTGCCGCTTCAATGCGCGCAAGAGCTGCTTCGGCAATTTCGCGCGCGCTAAAGTCGCCTGCGGCGAGGCCGGCACGAATGCCATCAACCGTAAGTGCGGAATAGTCGAAGGAAGCCATTAGGCATCACCCCCGCCCAGAATGGACGGAATAAGAAAGCTACCATTCTCCTTAGCTGGCGCGTTGGAAAGCGCTTCAGCCTGCGTAAAGCTTGTGCCTTCCACGTCTTCGCGCATGACGTTTGACAAGTCGCCAATGGGATGAAAGGTTGGCTCCACGCCTTCGAGGTCGTATTCAGTAATGGGCTTCAGGCTGTCGATAATGGAATTCAGATCCGCCGTCATTTGCGGCAGTTCGTCGTCCGTTAAACCAATGCGCGCATATTCAGCAATGCGCCGCACGTCCTGTTCAGTTACATGTTCACTCATATGGTTTTCCTTTGCGAAAAAAATACCTGCTCATAATACTAGATTGAACCCCGCCCTGCTTCTTTCCCACAAAAAAGCCCCGCTGCATGAGCGGGGCCTCGTCGTTTCAGCAATAGGGTTTCCCTAGGGTGCTATTTCTTAATCTGTTCGTTCAGGTAATTGATAATATCCATGGATTCATACATGGGTTTGTCGTCCACCACGAGGCATGGGCACTGCAGCTTGCCGCCCAAGGCCACCAGTTCGTCGGCAATGGCTTGGTCGCTCGCGTCGCGATGCTCCATTTCAATGCCGACATTGTTCATAAAGCGGTCGACCTTAGCGCAAAACGGGCAGCCGGGCAGTACATACAGATACATGTTGTCAAAAGTCATGGTTCTTCCTTTCTCTTTGTGCTTATTATCGCACGTCGCACGCCCCAAAGAATGCAACAATGTCACATTTAACAAGGCTTTTTTCATTTTGTAATGATTTTTTGTTCGACATGTAGTGACTTTTCGTTTACTGCGAAAACAAAAAGTAACAAGCTGGTACAAGAACGTGAAGACTACGCCACAAATAAGACACTTATAAGCCCCGAGCGGTACAATAAAGGAAATGTAAATAACCGAGGGGAACGTAATGGACTTTCTTTCAACTTTTTCTTCCTTAACAGACGTACTTCATGCACTGGCGCAGGCCTTACTTGTGCCCGACATTATTCTGTTGCTACTGTTCGCAGGCTATGCCCTGTTCTGTATTGGCAGTGTGCTTATGGAATACTTTACTGAACGGCGTAACTTCAAAGTGGCCATGCCAGAATTCCTGGCAGCCCTTATGGCAGCTGAAGAAAATACCATTCCTGAAGTTATTCGGTCGTCGCAGCTGCTCAATCGCCAAAAGAGCGCTCTGCTAACCGTGTATGACTATCGCACTTTGCCAGGCGACGCCTTGCTCGCGCTTATCCGCCGCACGGTCAACACCGAAGAAACGCACTACAACCGCATTACGGGCCGCAACAACATGGCAGCAAAAATTAGCCCCATGCTCGGCCTGATGGGTACCCTTATTCCACTCGGCCCAGGCGTTGCGGCACTTGGTCAGGCAGACCCCACCATTCTTTCGAGTTCACTGCTTATCGCCTTCGACACCACCGTTGCCGGCCTGGCCGTTGCCGCGGTTTGCTTGGCGGTGGGTAAGATTCGCAGTGTTTGGTATAACGACTATCTTTCTGCGCTTGACAGTGGCATGGCTACCCTTTTGCAGAAGATTGAAGACATGCGCGCTGCGGGTAGTATTGTGGCCAAAGAGCCTTCTAACTACACCTTCATGTTTGAACAGGGGCTGAAGAAGGGCAAGAGTGAACCTGCCCATACCGAAGCTGCAACAGGCGCGGCAGCGCAGCAAGAAACTTCTGCAGCCGCACGGCTAACAGTGCAGCCAGTAGTTCAGCAGGCAACACGCCCAGGGGCACAGCCGGCAACGCCGCCGGTTGCCCAACCAGCGGCGCAACCAACCACTTCACCAACGCCCCGCGTTGCTTCTTCGAGCGATGTACGCGTTGGTGCGCCCACGCCAGGCTACATGCGCCTGACCCCAACGGGTACACAAGCAGGCACCGCTACTCCAGGCCAAAGTCCTGCAAGCGCACCTTCGACGGCTTCACCTGCCGCCCCTTCAGCTTCACCAGCTACAACACCAGGGGCGGCCACCACAAACGCACCAGCTAGTCCAGGGGCTAAGCCTCCTGCCAACCAGGGCCAGTAAGGGGGAACTATGAGCTACTACGATTCACGTTCATCCTTCCGAGGAAACACGGCCGTAGAAGATGTTGACCCCATGACGTCCATGAGCGGCATCGGCGACGTTATGCTCGTGTTTGCCTGCGGTCTTATGACAGCTCTTATTGTTGCCTGGAGCGTTGACCTTGGCGCTTTTTCGCAGGTTGAGCTGGGCGAAGAAATTGAAAGCCTCGAAGAAAGCGCCCAGACAGAAGGTGCAAGCGACTCGAACTATGTTGAAATGGGTCGCGTTTATATGGATCCCGAAACTGGGCAATACTACCTGGTTGAAGAATAGGAAACGCACGCAAGTTTTATGAGCAGGGTTGCTTCGAAAATACTCCGAATTCTGCTGGTCTTTTCGCTGACCTTTATGTTCACCTGGCATCTGGAATACAGTTTTGCCTACGGTGCTGAACCCACAGATGAAAATGCAGCGGGCGACACGGGCACCCCGCCAGAAGGCGAAGGGGGCGCGGCATCTTCGAGCGACACCCCACCTCCCGATGACCCCGCTCCAGGCGACCCTGCCCCAGACGACCCTGGCCCAGGTACAGACCCCGACCCGGGCGACAACCCTGGCGAAAACCCCAATCCAAACCCTGACCCCAGCAGCAGCGAAGACGTTCCCGACACACCGCCGGCATCTTATGCCTATATCAAAAGCATTGAAATCCTCAAGGCTGAAGGTACCTGGGACCCTGATAAGAACGAAAAAGAAACCTTCGGCAACAACGAAGTTCTCACAATAAAGAACGACAAGGACAAAGAAGCGAAGTATGAATTTAGACTTCGCATTGTCTATGTGCCCGACTCAAATTCGGCTGAAACAAAGGAAGTAACCCTTACGCCAAAAACGAACTTGAGCACGCTTACGGAAGGCAAACTTTCCGACGAAGATATTAAGTGGAAGATCTACACCACTACTGAAGGCAGCACTGAAGAACATGCCGTCCCCAAGGAGCAGGCACATATCGATGAAAAAACGGGTGTACTTACCATTAAGGCAGGGCTCAGCATCCACGTGAGTGCCTACTCCGACAAGGGTGTCTATGGCTCCGCTCATGTTTCTAACAAGATTGACGTGGTTTCAACAGACTCCGAATCGGAAGATTCAAGTTCTAGTTCAAGTTCTTCGGACCCAGCGGCTCCCGTAGCAGCAGTCATCATCACCTATGATCTTAACGGGGTGGAAGGAAGTCTTGCACCTACCAATAGCGACGAAAACGGCAACGCGGTTGTCGCAAATATTCCTGAAGGAGTTGAGGCGCCTGAAGGCAAAACCTTTGGGGGCTGGAACACCCAAGCCGACGGCAAAGGGAGTTCCTTTGCGCCAGGTGCAAGTGTGAATGCTGCAACGATTGCAGACGTTCAAGCTGCAGCCGCCGCGGCAGCAGAGTCTACTGGCGACGAAACGCCAAGCGAAGGTGAAGGTAGCGAAAACGACGGCGAAGGAACCAATCCGACCGAAAGCATGGCTCCAAGTTCTGCAGAATCCAGCAGTCCTGGAGAAGCTTCCTCCCACGCTGGTGAAGCATCTTCAAGCGAAGCGGCCACAGGGCCTTTGAGTCTTACTCTGTATGCCCAATGGGTGGAGCCCAGCTCCGACGACACGGGTTCAGGCCTTGTGCGAATCAGCTACATCCCCGCGCCCTTAAAAGATCCACCTCTCAATGCATTCCTTACCCCCATCCTTGCCGATGTGGGGCATATCACCTTCTACTACGAATGGGAAGTTTCGACTGACGGGGGCGCTAGCTGGGAATATACGCCAAACGAAAACATCCAGGTCATGCAAGTTCCTACAACTGAAAAGACCATCGGATGGCAGTACCGCGTAAACGTCCGTATTCTGGATAGCAGTTTTAAAGACGACGACGGCAACATAGTTGACACCTTTACTTCAGAGCCTGTCACTATTCGAGCAGCAGGCGAAGACGAATTCCTCGCCGTGCTTGAATATGAACCGACCTGGGAAGGTACCGACACCATGTTCACGGTCCAGCTGCTCAATAAGCAGGAGTCGGCCGTGACTTACGAATGGTATGTTTCCCCCGACTACGGTAGGACCTGGACAACCATTGCCGACGCACACGACAGCTCTTACAAGGTTCCCACGGATGAAAGCACCATGGGCAACTGGTATCGCGTAAAGGTGCGCACAAACGGTGCAGGTTCTTCGAATACCTGTGATGGTGACGAATGCGATTGTGACCCGAATGTCGCGTGCACTAATATTCAAATGCTGGTAGCGCTTTCCGACGCGGACCCGTCTGAATTTGAACCCAGCGAAGGAAGCTCTAGTTCGGGCGTACCAGGCGGCGAAGGTTCTGGTGACTCAAGCTCGAGCAGTTCTGGCGATTCAAGTTCAAGCGGCTCTGGCGAACCAGGCCCAAGTGAACAAGGTGGCAGTTCAGAAGCAGGCGATTCTTCCAGTTCAGAATCTGGTGCTGCCCCTTCGCAAGAAAACACCCAGCCCCCCAGCCAGCAGCCGCCCTCAAGCCCGACGCCGGCACCGCAGAACACGCCCACTCAGCCAAGCCAGCTGGTTCCCATCGACAGCATTACCAAGGCAGACGAAGCGACGCCTGCCCCTGAAGCACCTGGGCTCAATATCCAGGTTGACCCAGAAGTTACCGAAAAGATCAATGAAGAAGTGGCTGCTCAAGAAGAGAAAACGACTGGCCAACTTGGTCAGCGCTGGCGCAAGCTTTCTGTTATTCCGCAACAGGAAGAGATAAAGGAAGTCCTCGCGGACAACCCCTTTGCGCCCTTCGTGCTACCGCTTACCGTCGCCTTGGTTGCCTGTGGCATGGTAGAGCGTTTGGTGTTCTTCCGCCGCCAGAAGCAAGATTCGGGCGCAGCGTTTGCCTAGGCGCTACGGAACTACCCAAACAACCCCGTCATACATACGCAATGCAGCAAGCTGCTTGATTGGGTACACTGCCTAGATGAATTCATCCACAAAGTGAAAGATGACCGCAGCACTCGTGGGCGTGCAACGCTCCCCTTCAAGGCGCGGCTCGAAAATAGGAACACCACGCGCAAGGATAGCTGCCGTGGCTGGTGCAGGAATGTCCATAAGACCATGGGCGCATTGCACTTGGCCACTTCCTACCTGCACGTGCGTTGACGTGATACGCTGCGGCTGCAGGGAGCGAATGGCAAGGCAAATCTCCAGTACGCTTTGAATATGGCTTCCCTCGCCCACTTCATGGAAATGCATATGATCCACTTCGCTGCCGTGCACCTGCGCTTCTGCTTCGGCGAGCACCTGGTAAATGGCACGCATGTCGTCCTGAACCTGTTCGGGCACGCCCTGTAAGTTGTCGATAGTATTCAAAATGTCAGACAGGTGATGATGGTGTTCCTGCGGCACACCGGCTTCTGCAGCCTGCGCACGAATGCTTTCCGCCAGCCCATCTTCGCCTGCGCAAACTTCGTCGAAGAGGTAGGCGCGCGTGGCCCACTGCGTAAGGTCCCAGTGCATAGTTGGCATACTTATTCCCCCCGCCCTGTTTTAACGTGATTAATCATGGAAGCCTGGTAGCCAGCGCCAAAGCCGTTGTCTATATTAACGACCGAAATGCCGCTCGCACAGCTATTGAGCATGGCAAGCAAGGCCGCGAGCCCGTCGAAGGACGCGCCGTAGCCCACACTCGTTGGCACGGCGATGACCGGGCAGGACGCCAAGCCCCCTACCACCGAAGGCAGCGCACCTTCCATGCCCGCCACCGCAATAATTACGTTAGCGCGGGCTATGTCTTCGGTATGAGAAAGCAGGCGATGAATGCCCGCTACGCCCACGTCGAACAGGCGCACTATTTCATTGCCGAGCACTTCAGCCGTGAGCGCCGCTTCTTCAGCCACCGGCAAGTCGCTTGTGCCCGCGCAGGCTACAACAATAGTGCCATTACCGTTTGGCTGGGGTAGCCCACCAATAATGCCAATACGTGCAGCTTCGTGGTAGTCCAGGTCAAACACGCCGGCAAGTTCTTGGGCCTTGGCGGCATCGAGGCGCGTAATAAGGATGCGCTCCTGCCCTGCCTCAAGCATGGTTTTGCAAATGCCCCAAATCTGGTCGGCCGTCTTGCCTTCGCCGTAGACCACTTCTCCCACACCTTGGCGCATGGCACGTGAATGGTCCACCTGCGCATAACCAATATCCGTTACATCTGCTGTTTGAAATTGAAGCAGTGCCTCGTCGACCTTCAGATTGCCCGCCGCCACTGCTTCCAAGAGTTCTTTTGCACGCGCTTTATCCATGCCAGCCTCCTCAAAAATGTTCTCACTAATTGTAACGGCTTAACAAGATTGCACACAGAATTAGCTGGCGCGGGATTCGACGTATTCTTCGATAACCTTCAAGGCCGCGCGCACGTCACCCAAGCCTTCTGGGGCAAAGAGCGTGGTGAGTTCATTTTCGCATTCAAGGGCGGAAGAAAGCGCAACGAGAGATGAGAGGGAAATTTCCCCCGTTTGTTCGAATCTCTTTAGAGACCCCAAACTAACGCCGGACAACTGGCTCAACTGCGCTTGTGATAAATGCGCCTCTTTTCTCCGAGCGCGCATCCTCTGAGCTATCGCGTGAGTGTGTTTATGCGGCGTTTCTTGCGATAAGAGAGGCGCATTCATGAGGTATATAGTACCCATATTTGCGCCCTTTGCAATAGTTTTGGCTAATATATTATCTATATCTCCACATTTTGAACAAAACTTGCTTCGCATTATGTCTGGCAAAGAATAAACGCTTCAACGAAGCCCTCGCCCTTTGTCGATACACCGCATGTACGCAATAAGGCATGTGCTATACTCTGTCTACCCCAGGGGGAGCTAGGAATTGGCCTGGCTGAGAGGTGGCACCGCAAATGCCACGACCCGAAGAACCTGATCCGGATAATGCCGGCGTAGGAAGTACGTATGAACTCATCTACGAAAACATGGTTGGTGCCAAGCGCTGCGGTGCTTATATTGCTATGCACCTGGGAAGTGGTATGCCGCACGGGGCTCGTGCCTTCCTACATGCTGCCCGCCCCCACCCAGGTGATTGCCGCACTCGTGGGCGACGCAGCATTGCTTGCCAAGCATTCTGGCACGACGCTTTTGGAAGCTGCCATTGGTCTGAGCGTTGGCGTAATACTTGGTTTTGCCATCGCGGTGGCCATGGACCGCATCGAAATACTCTACCTTGCCTTCCAGCCACTGCTGACCGTTTCGCAAACGGTACCCACCATTGCCATCGCACCACTGCTCGTCCTGTGGTTTGGTTACGGCATTCTTCCGAAGGTCGTGCTTATCGTACTTACAACCTTCTTCCCCATTGCCGTTTCGCTTATTTCGGGCTTCCGCAGCGTCGACCCCGACGAGATTGACCTCATGCATACCATGGGTGCCAACGACTGGCAGATCTTCCGCTATGTGAAACTGCCAGCAGCGGGTGACCAATTCTTCGCGGGGCTCAAAATTAGCGCGACTTATGCCATTGTGGCGGCCGTCATTGCTGAATGGCTTGGCGGGTTTTCGGGCCTGGGTGTGTACATGACGCGTGTACGCAAGTCCTTTAGCTACGACAAAATGTTCGCGTCGATTGTGGTTATTAGCTTGCTTTCGCTTGCCCTTATGTGGCTCGTGGGAGTGCTCGAAAAAATAAGCATGCCGTGGAAGGCTGCGGAAAGGAAAAACATGAAGAAGAAACGCAACAACGGAATTGCTCTTATGACTGCGGCCGTTTTGGCTTTGTCGGGCGTGCTGGGCTTAAGCGCCTGCCAACCAACCGACAAACCAGGCATGGTGAATGAAGCACCCGCCAAGGTGAGCTTCGTGCTTGACTATTCCCCCAACGTAAACCATACCGGCATCTATGCCGCCATTGAAAACGGCTGGTTTTTGGAAGAGGGCATCGAAGTTGAACTGGTGCCCTGCCCCGCCGACGGCAGCGACGCTTTAATAGGTTCTGGTGGTGCCAACATGGGCATGACCTACCAGGACTACATCGCCAACAGCCTTGGCGCCGCCGAACCCATGCCCTACACTGCGGTGGCTGCCGTGGTGCAGCACAACACGAGTGGCATCATGAGCCGCGCTGAAGACGGCATTACCAGCCCGGGCAAAATGGCTGGCAAGCGTTATGCTACCTGGAATCTTCCTGTTGAGCAGGCTACTATCAAGCATCTGGTGGAAGACGACGGCGCATCTTTTGACGACGTTGAACTCGTACCCTACGAAGTGGACGACGACGTTATGGGCCTGCAGGCCGACCTTTACGACTGCGTTTGGGTGTATGAATGGTGGGCGGTTGCCAATGCCAATTTGCAGAACTACCCCGTGAATTATTTTGCCTTTGGCGACATGAGCCCCGTATTTGACTTCTACACTCCCGTCATTGCGGTTAACGACACCTGGGCCGCCGAAAACCCCGAACTCGTGAAGGCCTTCCTGCGTGCAGCAAAGCGCGGCTACGAATATGCCGCTGAATACCCCAAGGAAGCGGGCGATCTGCTGTGCAAGGCTGTGCCCGAACTGGACCCTGCTTTGATTCAGGAAGCCCAGGCCATTATCAGCCCGCAATATATTGCCGATGCCAGCAGCTGGGGCGTAATCGACGAAGAGCGCTGGAGTGGCTTCTATCAGTGGATTAACGACTACCAGCTATCTGAAAAGCCTTTCGACCCCAAGGCTGGCTTCACTATGGAGTACCTGGAACACTAAGATGTCTGTCATTCTGGAAGCACAAAACCTTACGCTTGCATGGCACGAAGACGACTTTATTGTCGACGGGCTTAGCCTTGAAGTGCGCGAAGGCGAACTGGTCTGCCTGGTGGGCAAAAGCGGCATGGGCAAAACTACGATTTTACATGCCCTTGCTGGCTTGCTAGCCCCCCGGGCAGGCCAGGTGCTTCTGCGCGGTGCAGACATAACGGGTAAGCCTGGTCACATTAGCTATATGCTTCAGAAGGACCTGCTTCTTCCCAACTTGCGGGTAGTCGACAACGCCGCCCTTCCCCTTGTGCTCGCCGGTACCGCAAAGAGTGAAGCGCGCGACCAAGCGCTTGCCTTGCTCGATCACTTGGGCCTTGCTTCGGTTGCCGATGCGTGGCCTGCGCAGCTTTCGGGCGGCATGCGCCAGCGCGTGGCCTTCGCGCGCACCTACCTGCAGGGTAATAGCGTGGTGCTGCTCGACGAACCCTTCAGCGCACTTGACGCTATCACCCGCACGAGCCTCCGTACCTGGTTCAAAAGAATGGTTGCTGAACTGGGGCTTTCAACGCTTATGATTACGCACGACCCCGACGAAGCCACCCTTCTTGCCGACCGCATTTATGTGCTCGGGAAAAGCGAAGTGCACGGCGTCTACAGCAGGATTGCGGGCGAAATAATACCCCAGCATCCAAGCGAAACTACTTCCGAAGACTACACAAGATCCAACGGCATACCAGTCCACGACTACTCCCTGACTCCCGAATTCCTGGAAGCCAAGTCCGCCATCCTCGCCCTCCTGTAACCCTTTGGGGAAATGGAAAAATTATGCCGTGGGGGCACCCTTGTACTGCAAGCAAAGCATAGTAATGTCGTCAAACTGGTCGGCTTCGCCAACAAATTCATCAACAGCACTCTTCACGGTTTCAAGTACCTTCTGGGGCGTTTCATCGTTGGCCGTAGAGAGCGCATCAATCATTCTGTCGGTACCAAACAGCTCTTCTTCTGCATTCGTGGCTTCAGGAACGCCGTCGGTATACACGAACAGCTTGTCACCTGGTTCGAGCTGAATTTCGTATTCCGTGTAGGGCACACCCTCCATGACTCCCACTACCAAACCATGCTTGTCTTTTACTAATTCGAAGCTACCGTCCCCGTGCTTAAGAGCCGGATATTCATGCCCCGCATTCGCTGCGGTCAGCTTGCCCGTCGTAACGTCGAGAATGCCAATCCAAACGGTGACGAACATATCTTCATGTTCGTTCCGGCAAATCTGATTGTTTGCCGCATCAAGGACTTCCGCTGGACCGCGCTTCACAAGAGCAAGATTCTGCAGAAGGATTTTAGACCCCATCATAAATAAGGCAGCAGGCACGCCTTTACCGCTCACGTCGGCTATGACCATACAAAGGCGCTTGTCGTCAACAAAGAAGAAGTCGTAGAAGTCGCCGCCTACTTCTTTCGCCGGGTCCATAGACGCATGGATATCGAATTCATCGTGGTCGGGGAAGGCCGGGAAGATACTGGGCAACATGCTCGTTTGGATGCGGTTTGCAAGGTCGAGCTCCGTAGAAATACGTTCCTTTTCCGCTGTTACCGACATTAAGTCGTTGACGTAGTCGTGAATTTGTTCTTCCATAAGGTCGATATCTGCGGCAAGCTGCCCTATCTCGTCGGTGTTTGTAACCGTATCGGCC
This sequence comes from uncultured Coriobacteriaceae bacterium, assembly GCA_902768975.1. Classification (GTDB taxonomy): domain Bacteria; phylum Actinomycetota; class Coriobacteriia; order Coriobacteriales; family Eggerthellaceae; genus CACXMZ01. The sequence continues at coordinate 83,609 of CACXMZ010000003.1, read as the reverse complement.
AACTTTGTGGTGGCAGGCACATTTTCCTTTGCAAAGCGGGCTGCTTCATTGGAAATCTGCTTCAAAGGGTTCAAGAGCATCTTGTTCAGGAAAAATACCTGCAAGGAAATGAACAGCAGGGCCAATACCACGAGCGTAATTAAAACGCTGTTGATATAACGTTGACGCGCCTGGGCGAGTACGTCCATCTGGCGCTGAACGCACAGTATGGCTTTAACCTGCCCGTCCGAACCCTTAAGGCCTATCATGGCGGTAATATGAGGATCGGTTTCTATGTAGCCACGGTCACGTATGACCAGTTCACGTTCACTTTTCAAGTCATAAATAGCAGCATACTTTTGCTTATATTCATCGTTGGTGGTATCGCGCACATAGCCAAAGTCATAGACCGAAAAGTCGCTCTTATGATTAATGGTAGAAAAGATAAACGTGATATGAGCATAGTCTGAACGGTCGGGAATAATGACGTAGACAAAAGTCGAGCCTGTTACGTTGCACAAATAATCGAGTTGGTTCCAAACCGCTTCATATTCTTCACCCTTGCCCCCGCTTTGCGCATAAGCCTCTATGCGGTCTGCGTCGACAATTTCTGCTGCTGTGTCGGCCGTAAGGAAGGCGCCTTCCGAATATTGGGACAGATTTTGTTCAGTAAAACCCCGAAAGCCAATGACCAAAACGATGGCCGAAAACAAAAGCAGCATCAACACGATGCCAAGAATGCTCTTAACGGTTGCATGTTTCCTGATTGCGTCCAGCACGGGTTACCCCCTCAAAAGCAAATACGTTCCTTCAGTGCGATTCTTCTTTCGTAATGATAGCAAATGGAAAGGGCGTCTATGTGTCACAAGTATTGGATCAGCGCACATCTCGGCTCTTCTACCCTGCGTAAATGAGCCGAGATGCTTTTTATGACACCTTATACGTTGAACTTGAAGTGCATGATGTCGCCGTCTTGGACGACGTAGTCCTTGCCTTCTTGGCGCAAGCGGCCGTGTTCGCGGCAGCCCGCTTCACCGTTGTACTGGTCGTAGTCTTCGAAGCTGGCGGTTTCCGCCTTGATGAAGCCACGTTCGAAGTCGGTATGGATAGTGCCCGCTGCCTGCGGTGCCTTCGCCCCAATAGGAATGGTCCAGGCGCGTGTTTCGTCGGCGCCCGTGGTGAAGAAGCTTTGCAGGCCGAGCAAGCGGTAAGCTTCGTGAATTAGGCGCACCAAGCCAGACTCTTCGAGGCCCATGGCCGCCAAGTATTCCTTGGCTTCCGCGGGGTCGAGTTCAGCCAGGTCTGCTTCCACTTTGGCGCAAATGGGTACGGGTACGCAGCCGTCGATTTCGTCCAGCGAAGCGCCCACCGCGTCTTCGTCTACATTGGCAATATAGAGCATGGGCTTCATGGTAAGCAGGTGCAGATCGTAAAGCGCTGCCGTTTCGTCTTCGGACAGGTCGAGCGTGCGAGCGCGATGGCCTTCGTTCAGGCCATCAAGCACCTTCTTGGCCGTTTCAAATTTCAGTGCCAAAGCTTTATCGCGCTTCGCGTCTTTCTCCAGGCGAGGCAGGGCTTTTTCTATGGTGGCAATGTCTGCCAGGACCAGTTCGGTCTTGATGGTGTCCACGTCGCTTGCGGGGTCCACGCGGCCTTCCACGTGTACCACGTCTTCGTCGGTAAAGTAACGCACCACTTCGGCGATGGCATCGGTTTCACGGATATTGGCGAGGAACTGGTTGCCCAAGCCTTCACCCTGCGAAGCACCCGCCACCAGGCCGGCAATATCCACAAACTCCACCGTAGCCGGTACCACGCGCGCGGGGTGGTCGATTTCCGCCAGGCGGTCCATGCGAGCGTCGGGTACAGGCACCACACCCACGTTAGGCTCAATGGTGGCAAAAGGATAATTCGCAGCCAGCCCACCCTTGTTGGTGAGCGCCGTAAACAGCGTTGACTTCCCCACATTGGGCAGCCCGACAATACCTATCGAAAGCGACATAGTTAACTCCTTTGGTCTAGAAGAGTATAGCAGTTGCAGTTTGACGTGCCTGGCTGGCTCTGAACGTCAAATATCATGAATCGCGTGAGCGCGATTCATGCTTTAAAAGCTAAGTTCAGCGCAACGAAGCGCATGAGTGAAAACAGCACTTAATGCGCTGTTTTCACGAACAGCGAGAGTGGCAGCCGAGGCGCGTCAGCCTGCAACTGCTAGACCGAGAAAGCTCCGAACTGCATGGCCACGTAGGCAACCAAGATAACCACCAGCAGCACAGGCGCAATATACTTGATCATGATGACCCAAGCTTTTTCGGCTGCAAAGGGCGAGCTAATCTTGATTTCGTCGATAAGAGCCTGCGGCTTAAGAATCCAGCCTACGAAGATAACCGTCAGCAGCGCCACGATAGGCATGAGCACCGAATTGCTGATAAAGTCGGCCAGGTCGAGCAACGACGAACCTTCGCCAAGCGGCTGAATGAAGGACAGCCCGTTGTAACCCAGGTTGATGAAAACACCCGCAATCACAATGATGACGACCGAAATGGTGAGGGCACGGCGGCGTGAAACACCAGCGCCGTCGGCAATAATAGAAACGCAGGCTTCAATAAGCGAAATGGCGCTGGTAAGCGCTGCGAACAGCACGAGCAGGAAGAAGATAAAACCAATAATGGGAGCGACGCCGCCCATTTCCTGGAAGACGGTAGGCAGCGTAATAAACATAAGCGAAGGACCAGACTTGGCGGCCACCGCTTCGGCGGAACCCATCACAATAAAGGCGGCAGGCACAATCATGAGGCCCGCAATGGTCGAAACCAGCAGGTCGGCGCCACCAATCCAGGCCACGCTCTTCGGCAGGTTTTCCTTCTTACTGAGGTACGAACCGTAGGTAACCATGATGGCCATGGCAAGCGAAAGGCTGTAGAACATCTGGCCCAGCGCACCAATGACCAGTTCAGGCGAAAACTTGCTGAAGTCGGGCGTCAGGTAATAGGCAATGCCCGCAGCAGCACCCGGGAAGGTACTCACATAGATGGCAATGCCAATGGCGGAAACCAGCAAAAGCGGCATCATGACCAGGTTGGCTTTTTCGATGCCACCCTTCACGCCCAGCGACACAATCAAAAATGCCGCAAGCATAAAGAGCAACATGAAAATAAAACTCGCCTGGTTTGACGTAATGAAACTCACGAAGAAGTCGCCACCGTCGGCCATGTCGGCCGGGGCATTGGTTATATACGACACGCAATACTTGGCAACCCAGCCACCAATAATGCAGTAGTACGGGGTGATGATGAAGGGAATGGCAGCAGAAAGCACGCCAATAAACTTGTACTTCTTGCCGAAGCTACTATAGGCGCCAATAACCGACTGCCCCGTCTTGCGGCCAAGCGAAGTTTCAAGCAGAAGCAAGGAAATGCCAAAGGTGAACACCAAAACCAGGTAGGTAAAGATAAAGGTGCCGCCACCGTACTTAGCAGCCAAGTACGGGAAGCGCCACATATTACCCAGGCCCACCGCAGAAGCCGCAGCGGACAGGATAAACATCCACTTGCCCGACCAGGACGAACGCCCTGGATGCACGGCAAAGTCCGGCATGGCGGGATCAATGACATCGGGTGCTACTTCGGTAGCCTGCATTGCATGTGCGTTATTGGTTTCCATATATACCTCCATTTATGCATGAAGCATAAGAGTATACGCGAAAATCGACCGACGAAGTGCGCAATAAGGTTAAATGGTTAAGGATTCTTTGTAGAATGAAGCAGCATTGGCCGCAGAGTGGGTATACACACGACGTGCAAAATAAGGGTGAAACATGAAGCGTTGTTGAATTGCGGCGTCGGCAAGTTCGATGTTCGTTAGAACGTCGAAACAACTATACAAAGCGGTTGGTATTGACGGCGGTCAGGTGGCCGTCTTCGTCTTCATAGAGCGCCAGCTGGCCGTCTTGCGATTCATAGATACAACGGAATTTGGCGAAGTCAGCGCGGCGCGGCGCGGCGGCATTGTGCGCAGCTTCGGGTTCTTCATCGGGGTCCGCGGGCTCCGAAGCTGGTTCCTGTTCAGGCATAGCTTCGGGTTCAGGCTCAGGTTCGGGCTCGGGGGCAGGCACGGGGGTAGCCTCGGGCGTAGGTTCGGCCACCGCAGCGGGCTCCGGTTCAGGGCTGGGCGCAGTAGCTGCTTCGGGCTCGGGGCTGGGCTCGGGCACGGGTGCACCAGCTTCCCCTCGAGGGATAGCAAAGGCGGTTTCAGCCTCCCCACGGTCGGCGGGTTCATTGAAGAAAGCGTTGAGGCCTTCCTGGTCGTCTTCGTGAATAGCCCAGTCGGGTAATTCGCTTTCATCAAATGTCTGTAATCTGTTGTCGACTTCGCTCATACGTATTACTCCATATGCTTACCTGCGAATACATAAGATTACAACCAATAGGCTTAATATTCAACTTTTTCGAAGATAAGACCGCATGCGGGCGCCTTTTCACCTGCGGCAGAACGGTCGCAGGCGGCAAGCACTTCAGCTACCCAGGCCGGTTCGCGCAGGCCGGCCCCCACTGCCACAAGCGTTCCCACGATGGTGCGTACCATGGAATGCAAGAAGCTGCTGCCTACCACGCGCACGCGCAGGAGCGGCTCCCCCATTACTTCAACGGGCTCGACCTTGCATTCCATTAGGTTGCGGCACGTGGGCTTACCTTCAGCGGAAGCCGCCAAGCAAAAGCTCTTAAAGTCGTGTTCACCAATGAGGTACTGTGCCGCTTCGTTCATGGCAGCCACGTCCAAGTCGCCCGCCTTGTGCCAGCAAAAATCGTGCATGACCAGGGGCGGAGCAGCTGCTGTCGAAATGAAATAGTGGTATTCACGCGACTTGGCGGAAAAGCGTGCCGAAAAGTCGTCGCTGCGTTCCTGCACTTCGTGAATGGAAATGGCTTCGTGCGTTATGGCATTGAGCGAACGAAGCAAGGCATGCGGTTCCCGCCCTGCCCATTCTTCAGGGGCGAGCTCGAAGCTAACCACCTGGCCCAAAGCATGCACGCCTGCGTCGGTACGACCCGCGCAGGTGGTTTCCACTTCGCGCTTATACAGCAGCTCGAGCGCGCGTTCCAGTTCGCCCTGAACGGTCAGCTGGTCGGGCTGCCGCGCGAAACCCGCAAACGGCGCCCCGTTATACGAAACTGTGAGTGATACTACCGCCATACTTCTCTTCCAAAGAGGGCGCGTAAGTCTGAATACAGGGCGTCGTTATAGGCGTCCACCGTGGTAGGCAGTTCCGCGCGGAACTTTCGCCCGTCTGCCTGGCGCACAAACAGGACCGTTCCGTCGGTTCCTGGGTAGCGATGCAAGATCTGGTCGAGGAACTGCATGGTGGCTGAACTCATGTCGGCTTGCATGACCGAAATCTCAAGGGTCCGCGGCTTGCGCATGCCGTCCGCATCGCCCAGGTCCAGGCGGCGAATTTCGCGCACCATCAGCTGGTCGCCCCGCTCGTTCTTTTCGAACTTACCGCGAATACTCACGATGCAGTCTTCTTCAATGGCGTCGCGGTCCACCAACAGGCGCCCCGACTCCTTGTCCTTGCGGTCGGAGTCGATGTCGAAGCAAATGCAGTCCACCCCGCCCGTCATGTCTTCAAGCCTAAAGGTGGCCATGCGCTTATTCTGCTGACCATACAGGCGCGTGTTTACGCCCGAAATCATGCCCACAAAGGTGGCGATAGGCGTGTCGTCTTCACGGTCGGCCAGTTCGCCAAGTCTGAACTTAGTAAGTTCACGCAGCTTGGCGGCATAGGGCGACAAGGGATGGTCTGAAACATAGATGTTCAAAATGGATTTTTCTTCCGCCAGCAGGAAGCGCTTGTCCCATTCAATGCCGTCGGGCGGCGGCACTTCCATAGCAAAGCCTGAATCTTCGTCGTCGGCGAACAGGTCAAACATGGTTACCTGCCCCATGTCCTTGTCCTTCTGGCGCTTGGCAGCGTCTTCCAAAAGCGGAGTTTCTTCAACGAAATACATGAGCTGCCTGCGCGTGTAGCCCGTCGAATCGAAGGCGCCTGCCTTAATGAGGGCTTCAAGCGTCTTCTTGTTGTAGCACTTGGAGTCGAGGCGTGCCACAAAGTCATGTAGGCTGGTATAAGGGCCGTTTGCTTCGCGTTCGGCCACGATGGATGCCACAACTTTTTCGCCCACTCCGCGCACGCCTGCTAGACCAAAGCGAATGCCTTCGTCCACTGCCGTAAATTCCAGGTTCGACGAGTTAATGTCGGGCGGAAGCACCTTCAAACCCGTGGCATTGCAGCTGGCCACGTACAGAATGAGGCGTTCATTTTTGTCCATAAAGCTCGACAGCACAGCTGCCATAAACTCCTTGGGGTAATGCGCCTTCAGGTACGCCGTGCGCATAACAATTACGGCATAGGCAGCAGAGTGGCTCTTGTTAAAGGCGTACTCAGCGAAGTTTTCCGCGTCGTCCCAAATGCGTTTTGCCACTTCAAGCGAATAGCCGTTTTCGACCGCACCATTGTTCCAGTCGTCCTTAAGGGCCATCATTACGTCGAGCTGCTTCTTGCCCATGGCCTTACGAAGCTTGTCTGCCTTACCGGCGCTAAAGCCGCACATGGCCATAGAGATCTGCATGATCTGTTCCTGGTACACAATGGTGCCGTAGGTTTCTTCCAGAATGGGGCGCAGGCGTTCGTCGTAGTAGGCCACCTGCTGCACGCCCGTCATGCGCTTCACGTAGTCGTCCACGAAGCCCGACTGCAAGGGGCCGGGGCGATTAAGGGCGATGGATGCCACAATATGTTCAAAGCGCGAAGGCTTCATGCGCGCAAACAAGGTAACGTAGAGGGCGCTTTCCACCTGGAACAGGCCGTCCATGTTGCCGTTGCACATGAGTTCAAAGGCCGCTTCGTCGTCGAGCGGAATGTCGGTCGGGTTGATCTTCACACCGTGACGCTCTTCAATATTTTTGCAGGCACGGTTGATAACGCTTAAGTTGCGCAAGCCCAGGAAGTCCATCTTGAGCAAGCCGAGTTCGGGCGTGTAGTGGCCGTCGAATTGAGTGATAATGCCGCCGCCCTTGGTGTCACGCTTCACGGGGATATGGTCGGAAAGCGGGTCGCGGCAAATGATGGTCGCGCAGGCGTGAACGCCTTCCCCGCGCACGCCACCTTCAATGGACATGGCAGCGTCGAGCACCTGGCGCGACTCTTCGTCGGTTTCGTAAAGTTCGACCAGGTCGGGGTTGGTTTTGTCTTCGCCCTTCTTGTTCTTCTTCAGGCCGAGCGCCTGCGGAATGGTAAGGCCCAGTTCGTCGCCGATGGTCTTGCACAGCTTGTCGCCCAAGGCATAGGGCTTGTCCAGCACGCGCGCGGCGTCGCGCACGGCGTTTTTCGCCTTCAGCGTGCCAAAGGTAATGACGCCCGAAATATGGTCTTCGCCATAAACTTCACGGACATGGTCGATTACTTCGTCGCGGCGTTGGTCGTCGAAGTCGACGTCGATATCAGGCATTTCCACGCGTTCAACTGAAAGAAAGCGTTCAAACAGCAAGCCATTGGCGAGCGGGCACAAGTCGGTAATGCCCAAGGCGTAGGCTACGATAGCGCCTGCAGCCGACCCACGGCCAGGTCCGACTCCAATGTCGTGGTCCTTCGCCCATTGAATATATTCCTGCACAATGAGGAAGTAGGCTGGGAAGCCCTGCTGAATAATAATGCTTGCCTCGTATTCATAGCGCTCCGCCACGTTGATGCCCGCAATTTCCACGTTGCGCCAGTCGGCCCCATAACGCTTTTCCAAGCCAGCTTCAATCTGCTTACGGAAATAGCTTTCGTCGGTTTCGCCTGGTGGCAAGGGGAAACGCGGCAGGATGGTTTCGCGCTCCAAGGCCACGTTGCACTTTTCGGCAATTTCGACCGTGTTGTCGCAGGCTTCGGGCCATTCGCTAAGTGCCGTACGCATTTCTTCTTCGCTCTTCATGTAGAACTGGTCGTTGGAAAAACGCATGCGGTTTTCGTCGTCGAGCGTTTTGCCCATACCAATGCACATCATAATATCCTGCGCAGGAGCGTCTTCCTGGCGCAGATAGTGGAAGTCGTTCGTGGCAACAGTCTTGCAACCAATGGCCTGAGCCACCTGCACCAGCTGGCGGTTAAGCTCTGCCTGGGTAAAGCCGCCGTCGGTCGTTAAACCTTGGTTTTGCAGTTCAATATAAAAGTCACCCGGTTCGAACAAGCTCGCAAATTTTTTGCCCCATTCCACGGCGTCTTCAAACTGGCGATTGTCCAGCAAGCGCGGAATAAGCCCCAGCATACAGGCGCTCGTACCAATGAGCCCCTTACTGTATTTTTCAAGCATGGAAAAGGTGGTGCGAGGTTTGTAATAGAAGTTGTCCACGTGGCTTTGCGAAACCAGCTTGACCAGATTGTGGTAGCCTTCGTTGGTCTTGGCGAGCAGGATCATGTGGTACAGGCGCTGCTTGCCTTCACGCTTGAGTTCTTCGTCGGTCGTGAAGTAGATTTCGCAACCAAAGATGGGCTTTACCACCTGCCCTGTTTTGGCTTCGAGCGCCTTGCAGGCGTCTTCCAATTCGGGAATGCCACTCATAACGCCATGGTCCGTAATGGCTACGGCAGGCATGCCTAATTCGGCGGCACGTGCCACCATTTCGTCGATGCGCGTTGCGCCGTCGAGCAGGGAATATTCGGTGTGATTGTGTAAATGAACGAATGCCATATGATGTGCCTTTCCGTAATGCATATGCTCTGCATGCTGTGGTTTTGGGGCGTTTGAGCATGGTTTGTTGTACGCACTCCACTATACCAGCGAAGCGCGTGAAATAGTGTGCGGAATCGGTGAACTTTTGATGATTCGAAAGGCCTAAAACCTAGCGTTCAACACGCACGCCCGTGGCGTGAAAGGTGCCCATATTGGTAGAAGCGGTTGCAGAAAGATGGTCGCCTTAGTTTTCGCTTTCTGGTATATAGATGGCGCAGTTCATGGGGGTTTCGTAGACCTCTACCTTGGACACTCGGAAGCCTTGTTCGGCAAGGCGCTCGGCGAAATAGCGCGCGAAATTTTCCGACGTAGTGCGGAAAGGCACGGTATACAGACGGAAGGTTTCCTGTTCAAGGCATGCGAGCGTTTCGGGCGCGAGGCTTCCCTCTTCCACAATAAACATGTGGTCCATTTCTTCAGTGAGGGCACGGACCGCGCGCTTAAAGTCGGCGAAGTCGATAACCATGTCCTTGTTTTGGCCTTCCATTTGCAACTGGTCGGCCGCAATATAGACCACCACGCGCCAGCGGTGCCCGTGTAGGTTTTCACACTTGCCGTCGTAGTCGGTGAGAAAATGAGCGCTGTCGAAGCTGCTTTCGGTTTTCAGTTGATACATGTTATGCCTCCCTTGCACGCAAGGCCTGCTTTAAATCGTGAATAGAATACAGGCTTCCAAAGGCGCACACCACCCCGTCTTCGCCTGCAAGGTCGAATGCCTGGGCAACGGCCTCTTCAAAGCTGCTTGCCACTTGCACACGCGCGTCCCCATCAAGCGCCAAGATGGCAGCCGCCAGTTCTTCGGCAGCCAGGGCACGCGGGTTCGGCGGCGTTACGCACACGAAGGCGGCCCCCAAGTCAACTACAGCTTCCAGCATTCCACCAAAGTCCTTGTCGGCAAGGATGCCTGCAATGAACACTGGCTTGCTTTCGGGTAGCACGTCACGCAGGGTTTCTGCGAGCACGGCCGCACCCTGGGGGTTATGCCCGCCATCCACAATAACGAGGGGCTTTCGCTGCATAACTTCAAAACGCCCCGGCCACTGAGCCAGACGGATGCCGCTGGCAAGCGCGTCTTCGCTTATGTTCCAACCACGCTGCCGAAGCGCACGCAGGGCTTCGATGGCAAGGGTTGCATTTGCCGGCTGATAACTTGCCAGCAGCTGAGTTTCAAAGGCTTCGCCCTTATAGGTAAAAGACCTGGTAGGAAGCGCTGTTGAAGCATCTTCGCTCAAATCAATACGTACCGCTTCCTGCTCTAACTTGCCCAGGTCTGCCACCACCAAGGGCGCCGCCGCGGCACTACACGCCGCCTCGATTTCAGCTAAGGCGTCTTTGTCCTGGGGCCAAGAAACCACGCTCGTACCTGGCTTGATAATCGCTGCTTTTTCAGCGGCAATCTCGGCCGTGGTTTCGCCCAGAAGGTCGGTGTGGTCTAGGCCAATGCGCACGATTACGCAGCATTCAGGCGCTGCGATGATATTGGTGGAATCCAGGCGACCACCCAGGCCAACCTCCACCACGCAAATGTCGCATTCGCACTGGGCAAAATAAACGAGCATGACCGCCGTCATCATTTCAAATTCGGTCGGATGGTGTTCAGGACCTTCAGCCGCCATGGCTTCGGCCACGTCGCGCACCTGTAGCGTAACCTGCGTAAGTGCGTCTAGGGGGATGTTTTCGCCATTGACCCGAATGCGCTCTTCGAAGGTTTCAATATAGGGGCTCGTGAATAGGCCCACCTTGTAACCCGCCTGGCGCAGCGCCGAGTCCAAGTAAGCGCACACGCTGCCCTTGCCGTTGGTGCCCGCCACGTGAACAAACTTCAACTTGTCCTGCGGGTTGCCCAGGCGCTTCATCATTTCGCGCGTGCGATCCAGACCATACACGGGGCTGTGCCACGTAGGGTCGTTTATATATGCAACCGGATCGAAGTCCATGCGTTTCCTTCCAAATACAACAATGCGGGAACCATGTTACCCGATTCCCGCATTGCCATTAATTTAGTTGTTCAATTGTTACGCTTCTGGCTTTACCGAAGCATAGAATGTGGCGTCTGCAAACACGTCCTTGACCGTCTTGCCGTCTGCAAACGGAAGCCCCAAAAATTCCCCAAGGGTGCTCACCAGTTCGCTGCAGTCGGTGTAATGGCCTTTGTCGTTCAGAACGTCGGTGTCCTGTGCGCGCCAGGCATGGGAGTTAACGTCGGTCAGGTAGTACAACTTGCCGTCGTGAACCATGTAGCACGAATGCTCACGACGCAGGTAGTCGTACAGTCCGTCAAAGTCTAGTTCTAAGGCTTCTTCCGCTTTAATACCCATAGCAACCGCCTTTCCAAAACCGGAGTAATAGATATTTTCATCATATCAGGAAACCGCGTATTTTTGGACGAGGATTGTGCGAGTTTTTGCACGATTTTTTATTTCTTGAGGCGGAAAATGTCGTGCTCACTTGCTTCGAACGGGATGGTGAAAGAATACAGCTCCATGGTGCGGTTGGCGGCTGCCACGGGGCCAGGGAAAACATCGGCCGCTGGGGGGAAACCCGGGTGGTCTGGGTCGACGCCCACATAGCGCAGGTTCTGGACGGTAACGGTGCGTACGGGCTGACGGGGCGACAAAACTTCGAGCGTGTCGCCCTCTTCAAACTTGTTGCGACAAAGCCCTGTAACAACATAGGAAGATTCGCCCGAAACCGCAACATCGGCAGTTCCGTCGTCTGTCAAGACGACGGAATTCAATGGCTCAAATACCCACTGATAGTTGCGCGTGTAGCGGTCGTCTTCGGGCGTCTGGTGCGCGGGCCCAAAGTAAAAGCCTGTGCCATAGGGGCGGTGCGAAACCGTGTCAAGTTCGTCCATGAAGGCAGCTGGGTCTGCCCCGTCGAGCACCTGTCGATACGCATTCACCACTGTGGCCACATAGAAGGCCTTCTTGTTGCGCCCTTCGATCTTGATAGAGTCGATGCCTGCTTCCCGCAGTTCGTCCAAATGCTCCAACATGCACAAGTCTTTGGCGTTCATAATGTAAGAACCGCGCTCGTCTTCGTCCACGGGGAAGAATTGGCCCGGGCGCGTTTCTTCAACCAGGGCATACTTCCAACGGCACGGCTGGGCACAATTACCCGCTACCCCACTTCGGCCGGTCATGTAGTCGCTAATGAGGCAGCGGCCAGAAACCGCCATGCACATGGACCCATGAGCAAAGGCTTCAATTTCCAAGTCAGCAGGCAGGGCGGCACGCATAGCGGCAATGTCGGCGAGGGACATTTCGCGCGCGCACACAATGCGCTTGGCTCCCAAGTTATACCAGGTGAGCGCCGCCTGCGTGTTGGAAATGCTCGCCTGCGTAGAGACGTGAATGTCCACCTGCGGCGCATGTTCTTTGGCAAGCGCGAGGGCGCCCAAGTCACCCAGGATGAAAGCGTCAACGCCCGCCTGGCCATGGGCTTCCATGGTTTTGGCCAAGTCTTCCAAGTCATGTTCGTACATTTGGGTGTTAACGGTTACATGCACCTTCACGCCGCGGTCGTGCGCATAAGCCACCACTTTGGGCATTTCTTCCAACTGGAAGTTGTCGGCGCGTGCCCGCATGCCAAATTTGTCGGTGGCAAGGTAGACCGCATCCGCACCAAAACGGATAGCAAACTGGAGTTGCTCCCAGCCGCCCGCGGGCGCCAGGAGCTCCATGTTTTTCCTAGCTTCGGGCGCCATTAAGCCTTAAGACCCGCCTGCTCAAAGAAGGAGTCAGCGGCGTTGGGATGACGTTTGGCATGGGCATGCCATTCATTGTATTCGTCAAAGCTCATCGTGCGCTTTTCGTTTGTGCGACGAACCTTAATTTCATATTCGCCTGCTTCAAGGCCACGCTTGCCCACCACAATCTGGAGCGGCCAGCCCATGAGGTCGGCTTCAGCAAACTTCACACCGGGGCGTTCGTCGCGGTCGTCGATGACCACTTCAAGGCCCAGTTCGGCCAGTTCACCAGCCAGTTTTTCAGCAGCAGGCTGTACGAGGTCGTCACCCACGGTAAGCGGCAGTACGCACACATGTGCCGGCGCGACCGAAACAGGCCAGTAAATGCCGTATTCGTCGTTGCACTGTTCAACAATGGCGGCCATCGTACGCGAAATGCCAATGCCATAACAGCCCATTTCGTAGGGGTGTTCCTTGCCGTCTTCGTCAAGGTAAGTGGCCTTCAGAACTTCGGAATACTTGGTGCCCAGTTCAAAGACCTGCCCCACTTCAATGCCGCGCGTAACCGTTAACGGTGCACCACATTCAGGGCAGGCATTGCCTTCCTTAACTGTGCACAGGTCGGCCCACACATCTACGTCAAAGTCGCGGCCCACACCTGCGCCCACATAGTGGAAACCATCTTCGTTGGCACCAACTACCCAATGAGCAATATTACGCAGGCTTTCGTCGGCGCCCACCAGCACGCCTTCAGGCAAGCCAACAGGGCCAATGGAGCCCTTGGGCAAGCCAAGCTTTTCAATCTCTTCGTCTTCGAGCAATTCAAAGCCTCCAAAGGCACGTTCGGCCTTCAGTTCATTAAGGTCGTAGTCGCCCGGAATAAACAAAATCACTGGCTTGCCTTCGCCCGTCTTGCCCACCATGGCCTTGGCCGTTGCGGCTTCAGGACAACCCAGGAATTCTGCCAGTTCGGCAATGGTGTGAACGCCTGGCGTTGCCACCTTTTTCAGCTCGGTAGCTTCGTAAGCGATGGGGGCAGGCGTGGCAGGGGCAATTTCGGAATTGGCCGCCCAGCCACACTTGCAGCTCACCAGTTCAGCTTCGCCACTTTCGGCAAGAGCGTGGAACTCAACGGTTACGCTGCCGCCGATCTGGCCAGAGTCGGCTGCCACGGGGCGATATTCCAAACCCACGCGTTCGCAATAGCGCCCATAGGCGTCGTACATGTCCTGGTAGGTCTTATGCAGGCTTTCCGCGTCGGTGTGGAAGCTGTAGGCGTCCTTCATGATGAATTCGCGACTGCGCATAAGGCCAAAGCGCGGGCGGCGTTCGTCGCGGAACTTCGCCTGAATCTGATACAAGGTCAGCGGTAGCTGCTTGTAACTTTTCAGTTCGTTACGCACGAGGTCGGTAATGATTTCTTCATGCGTGGGGCCTAGGCACATGCCAACGCCATGCCTGTCTTCCATGCGCATGAGTTCGGGGCCGTAGTCGTCCCAACGGCCGCTTTCATGCCACAGGTCCGCCGGCTGCAGAATGGGCAGCATGATTTCCTGCGAACCAATGCCATCCATTTCTTCACGGCAGATTTTTTCAATCTTGTGAATCACGCGCCAACCCAGGGGCAAGTAGCTATACAAACCCGTGGCGCTTTTGCGCATAAAGCCCGCGCGCAGCAGCAACTGATGGCTGGGGATGGCCGCGTCGGACGGAGTTTCCTTCAAAGTCGGAGCGTATAGTTCGCTCATTCGAATAATTGCAGTCATAATCTTTACCTTTCTCATACAAGAAAGATTATAGACGAGAATTCGCTCTTCTGAAGAGGCTTCATCCCTCTAAAAGCTCTAAGGGAAACAAAGAAGGCGCCTTATGCCCTTGGCTCTTTGTCGAGGTTTTAGGCGAAAGCAATAGCGCTGTTAAGAAAAGCGACTAGTCTAATTAAGCGAGTTTACCGATGCATAGGTTAGGTGAACCATGCGTCGCTCCATTCGAAGCTTTTCAATTGCGCAATTGCTCGCCGTTAAAAAACCGAAGCGAGCCACAAGGGCATAAGGCGCCTTCCAAAAACGAACAGCGGAAGCGGTCGCGATTTAGAGGGATGAAGCCTCTTCAATAGTTAAAGATACGCTCTCTTGTATTAGTCGGCGGCGCCGTCTGACTGAACCGGCCCACCCAGGTGAGCACCCGTGTTGTTGAAGTCATAACCCTTCAACAGCAATTCGGCCTCCTGGGCGATAGTGTCGCGCTTGCGCGGCTCGGGGATTGAGCCGGTACCTTTCTTGAAGGTAAGCTCTTCGCCGTCGAAGTCCACGTCGATTACGCTACCACTGGTCCACTTGCCTTCCAGGACCTGTTCGGAAATGGGGTCTTCCAGCAGGCGCTGAATAGCACGGCGCAGGGGGCGTGCACCAAAGGTGGTGTCGGTGCCTTCACTGGCAATGTATTCGCTCGCGGCTTCGCTCACGTTAATCGTCATATTCATGGCGATCAGACGGTCGCGCAAGTCAGACACCATCAGCTGGACAATTTCGCCAATTTCTTCCTTGGTCAGGCTCTTGAACACGATAACTTCGTCCACGCGGTTCAAGAATTCAGGACGGAAGAGCTTCTTCAGTTCGCTCATCACGCGACTCTTGATTTCCTTGTCGGACAGGCCGTCGTTGTCGGTGCCAAAACCGATGGGGGCACTCTGGGCAATGTCGCGCGCGCCCACGTTGGATGTCATGATAATGACCGTATTGCGGAAGTCCACGCTGCGACCCTGGCCGTCGGTCAGGCGACCTTCCTCCAAAATCTGGAGCAAGATATTGAACACGTCGGGGTGAGCCTTTTCGATTTCGTCGAAGAGCACCACGGAATAGGGGCGCTGGCGCACGGCCTTGGTCAGCTGGCCACCTTCGTCATAACCCACATAGCCCGGGGGCGAACCAATAAGGCGCGACACCGTGTGCTTTTCCATGTATTCGCTCATGTCGAAGGAAAGCAGGGCGTCTTCGCTGTTGAACAGGAATTCTGCAAGCGCCTTCGAAAGTTCGGTTTTACCCACGCCCGAAGGGCCCAGGAAAATAAACGAACCCGCGGGACGCTTGGGGTCTTTCAGTCCGGAGCGGCTGCGACGGATAGCCTTGGAAACGGCCGTCACCGCTTCGTCCTGCCCGATGACGCGGTCGTGCAGAACCTTTTCCATACGCAGGAGCTTTTCCGTTTCCGCTTCGGTAAGGTCAGACACGGGCACACCCGTGGTCATAGAAATAACGTCGGCAATGTCTTCGGCACTTACTTTATGGACGTCCTTGGAAGATTCTTCTTCCCACTTCTTTTCAGCTTCCGCGCGTTCTTCACGCAGCTTGGTTTCTTCGTCGCGCAGCTTGGCCGCCTCTTCGAAGTCCTGGCCGGCAATAGCTGCTTCTTTCTTCATGCGCACGTCACGCAATTTTTCGTCGATACCCGAAAGTTCAGGCGGCAGTGTCATGTTGCGAATGCGCATGCGCGCGCCCGCTTCGTCAAGCACGTCAATGGCCTTGTCGGGCAGGAAGCGATCTTGGATGTAGCGGTCGGAAAGCTGCACGGCTGCAGCCAGCGCTTCGTCGGTGAATTCCACGTGGTGGTGGGTGGCGTAACGTTCGCGCAGACCTTCCATGATGCGAATCGACTGCTCTTCGTTCGGCTCGCCAATGGTAATAGGCTGGAAGCGACGCTCGAGAGCAGCGTCCTTTTCGATATGCTTGCGATATTCATCGAGCGTGGTAGCACCAATAATCTGGATTTCACCACGGGACAGCGGCGGCTTCAAAATGGCAGCCGCGTCGATAGAACCTTCGGCCGAACCCGCACCAATAACGGTGTGGAGTTCGTCGATGAACAGAATGATGTCGCCCGCATCGATGACTTCCTTAATGCACTTCTTCAAGCGATCTTCGAATTCACCGCGGTACTTGCTGCCCGCCACCAGGCCAGACACGTCGAGTGTGAAAATGCGGCGGCCGCGCAAAATGTCGGGCACCTGGTTGGACGCGATAAGCTGCGCCAGACCTTCCACCACGGCGGTCTTGCCCACACCCGGTTCGCCAATGATGAGCGGATTGTTCTTACGGCGGCGGCAAAGCACCTGCATCATGCGCTCGATTTCACCGGCACGCCCAATGACGGGGTCTAGCTTGCCGTCGAGGGCCTTCTTGGTCAACTCGGTGCCGTATTCATCGAGCATATTTGTACCCTGCATGGGCGCGTCAAAACCACGTTGGCCAGCCATAACGGGCGACTGCCCCACCAGGTCGTTGAGGGCCGAACGCACAGCGTCGCCCGAAGTACCTAGCTTGCTCAAAACTTCGATAGCCGTGCCGTCGTTTTCGCGGACAATACCCAGTAGCAGATGCTCGGTTGAAATATAGCTCTGCCCCATTTGCATGGCTTCACGCAGGCTGTTTTCCAGCACGCGCTTCACACGTGGCGTAAAGCCAAGGTGGCCCGAAACGTCGGCTTCAGGGTCGATCTGTACGGTTTCCTGAATGGTTTTAACTACGTCGTCATAATTCACTTGCAGGCGTTCTAAGGCCTGTGCAGCCAAACCGTCGCCTTCCTTAATAAGTGCAAGCAGAATATGCTCGGTTCCCACATAGGGCTGCTTCAAATTACGCGCCTCATCCTGGGCGATGACCAGGACTTTTCGTGCTTTGTCGGTAAACTTATCAAATGACATGCTTTCCTACTTTCCTTGCATGGGCGCACGCACAGAAAACTGGCGTGTACCAAAAAATGTGTTGCAGGCTATGTTAGCACTCTTTAGCCACGAGTGCTAAAGGCGCACATCTCCGTCACCTTTTCGTAATATGAATCTTTTTTTGAAGCTAGGCGCTTGCCTACTGAACGAGTGCCTTACCCTTTTCTGCTTCAGCATTGGCGGCAGGGTCGGTATTCCAGCCTTTACACGGCCCTGCATTGACCGCAACAATCTTCTTTCCCATTTGTCCTCCTATGCTCGTAATTGCCAAAATGCTACGGCGCTTGCTGCAGCAACGTTTAAAGAATCGACACCTTCACGCATGGGTATTTTAGCCACGTAATCGCACTCGGCAATAGTTCGGGCCGCCAGGCCGTCGCCTTCAGTACCCAGCACGAGCGCCAAGCGTTCTTCGGCTGCTAATTCTGGTGCATCGATGGGAAGTGCCGCATCGGACAAGGCAAGTGCAACTATTTTAAAGCCCGCCTGCTTGAGCTGCTTCATGCCTGGCTCTGGCCAATCCGCTGCACTTTGCCCGATGCGTGTCCAAGGAACTTGGAACACCGTGCCCATAGACACGCGCACGCAGCGCCGATACAGGGGGTCGCAGCACGTGGGAGTGACGAGCACGGCATCAATTCCTAAGGCTGCTGCACTCCTAAACATAGCCCCCACGTTCGTATGATCAACTATCGATTCAAACACCGCTACGCGGCGCGCTGGCTGCCCACCCCTGCATGTTGCAAGCAGGGTTTCAAGCTGCGGTAGGGCGGGCCTGCGCATGGCGCACAACACCCCGCGGGTCAATTCATAGCCCGTTAGCTGCGCAAGTAGCTTAGAGTCCCCCGTATAGACCGGTATTGAAGAGGACCTTTCTTGCGTGTCTAGCTGTTGTGCCTGCGCCTGTTCCACCAGGGGCTCCACCAAGCCAAGCTTGTTATATTCGGTAAGAAAGGAAATGGCTTCTATGCCCGCATCAAGGGCGCGCTTAATAACCTTGGGGCTTTCAGCAATAAAAAGACCCAGTTCGGGCTCAAGCCGGTTGCGCAACTGTACTTCAGTCAAATGCGCAAAGGCAGCCACCCGCTCATCGTCGAGGCTCGTTATTTCCAGCACGTTCATAAGGCGCCCCGTTTTTTTGTTTCACCTGGCATACAAACATTCAATTGCCGTAATCCATGCGATAATAACAAATAAGCGATAAAGCTCTACACCATATTGCCCACAAAATTCGATGAAAGGATGCACCATGAGCCTCTGGAATGAACTAGAAAAATGGAAGAACTACCGCTGGGTAGACCTGACTCATTCCCTCGACAATGAAAGCCCTTTCTGGGGCGGCATTGGCAAAGATGCCGTTGAGCTGGGTAAAGTGGTGTTCGACTACGAAGAAGAAATGCTTTCGTGCCGTATTCAAACCTTCAAATTCCCGGGGCAGTTCGGCACACATATCGACTTTCCTGTGCACTTTACGCCCAATGCAGCCGCAGCAGACGAATGGGGTCCGCATGACCTTGCACTTCCCCTTGTGGTGGTCGACGTGAGCGAAAAGGTTGCTGTAGATCCTGAATATGCCGTGACCATGGAAGACATCCAAGCGCACGAAGCAGAGCATGGCGAAATTCCCGCTGGGTCGTTCGTGGCACTTCGTACCGACTGGTCGAAGCGTTGGCCCGACAACGACGCCTTGAACAACTTCGATGCCGAAGGGGGCGAGCATGCTCCTGGGTGGTCGATGGAAGTTATTAAGTTCCTCTACGAAGAACGCGGCATCTATGCAAACGGCCATGAATCCATAGATACCGACGCTTCCAAGGTTGCCGTTGAATACGACGACTTGGCATGCGAACGCTATGTGCTCGATAATGGCCACGTGCAGGTTGAACTGCTGGACAACTTGGACCAGGTGCCCGCAACGGGTGCGGTTATCTTTGTCGCCTGGCCACGCATTTCTGGTGCGACAGGCCTTCCCGTACGCGCATGGGCGGTATTTGAATAGAAACTACTGGCACGGAGGCTTCCATGACTGAACTGTTTGTTTCCGACATCCACGGTAATTACGAGACCTTTTCGCGCATCCTGCGTAACACACCCGAAGGGACGCACGTACATATGGTGGGCGACATCTACGACCGCGGGCCTGAACCCGACAAGGTCATGGACGCGCTCGCTGCATGGCCCAACTTGGACATCCAGTGGGGCAACCATGACGTGCTTTGGATGGGCGCGGCCCTGGGGCAGCCAGGCAGCGTGGCACATGCGGTGCGCATTTGTGCGCGCTATGGCAACCTGTCTGTTTTGGAAGAAACCTACGGCATAGACCTTGGGCCCCTGCGTGCCTTTGCTCTTGAAACCTACGCGGATGACCCCTGTGTAGCCTTTGGCTTGAAGGGCAAGCCCGACTTAAGCCCCGAAGACCTGGATGCCACCATCAAAATCCAGAAAGCCATGGCATATATCCAGTTCAAGGCAGAACACATTCTTATCCAGGAAAACCCGAACTTCGGCCTCGTTGCACGCGACCTGCTCGACAAAATCAATTACCAAGACGGCACCATTCGTTTAAACGACATGGTCTTTGAACTGAAGGACAAGGTCTTCCCCACCATCAACCCCGCCGACCCTTACGCCTTCACTGGTGGCGAAGCCGTCGTGCTGGAATACTTGCAGCAGGCCTTCCGCAGCTGTGAAAAACTGCAACAGCATATGAAGGTCCTCATTGAGCGCGGCAGTCTGTACAAACAGGTTGACGACATCCTGCTCTTCCATGCCTGCGTGCCCATGACAGCCGACGGCCTTATTATGCAGACGGGTGTTTTTGGCAAGCCGCTTGGCGGGCGCGCCCTCTTCGACGCGGTAGACGCCGCCGTACGCGATGCCTTCACCGCCAGCGACCCCGAAGCGCAAAAGAAGGGTGCCGACATGCTGTGGTACCTGTGGTTGGGCGTGGCATCGCCCCTGTTTGCCAAGAGCAAGATGGCGACCTTTGAACTCTACCAGTTGGAAGACAAGAAGCTGCGCACCGAAATTAAGAACCCTTTCTATCAGCTGCTGGAAAACCCCGAAACCGCGGCAGCTATTTTCGAAGACTTCGGCATGGACCCCGAAACAAGTCGCGTGGTGTGTGGCCACGTGCCTGTAAAGGTGAAGGACGGTGAAGACCCCGTGAAGTGCGGTGGCAAGCTCATCTGCATCGACGGCGGTATGGCACGCGCCTACCAGCCTACGAGCGGTATTGGTGGCTTTATCCTCGTCAAGGACGAGGCTGGCTTGCGCCTGGGCACCCTTCCCCTTTCCGACACCCCTGAGTCCGAAGTGGAAGACGGGCTGGAATCTCTCGCAACGTGGCGCACGCTCTAAAAGTACGCACGCCTTTGCGCCGAGCGTACTTCGCTACGTGACAGCGCAAAACAAGTGCGTTATGCGCCAGGGCAAGCGCGCTATTCGGCCTCTGGTTTCATAGCTGGATATAGAAGAACGTCGCGGATGGACGCACTGTCGGTAAGCAGCATGACCAAGCGGTCTATACCTAAGCCCATACCACCGGCGGGTGGCATGCCATACTCAAGCGCGCGGATATAGTCGGCGTCGTAGCCCATGGCTTCGTCGTCGTAGTCCTTGGCAGCTACCTGCGCATGGAAGCGCTCGGCCTGGTCCACTGGGTCGTTCAGTTCGTTGAATGCATTCGCATACTCGTGCCCACAGATAAACAGCTCGAAGCGCTCTGTCAGCTGTGGGTTGCCCGGCAACTTCTTGGCCAAGGGGCTTACTTCAAGCGGGTGCTCCGTCACAAAAATGGGCTGCACGAGCTTTTCTTCGCAGGCTTCTTCGAAAATTTCGGAGATGAGCTTGCCCGTGCCCCACTTCTCTTCCACCTTAATACCCAAGCGCTGTGCAATAGCACGCAGGTCTTCCAGGCTCCGATCCGTGTTAATAGGTTCGCCCACCGCTTCGGTGGCCAGGTCGCACATGGTGCGTACTTCCCAGTCGCCCGAAAGGTCGATGGTCTGCCCCTGGTATTCCACCTGCAGTGTGCCACAGGCCGCTATAGCTGCCGCCTGCACCATGCCACGCGTCAGGTCCATCATGGTATTCAAGTCGCCGAAGGCCTGGTAGGCTTCGATGGTCGTGAATTCAGGGTTGTGCGTTTGGTCCATGCCTTCGTTGCGGAAGATACGGCCCATTTCATATACCTTTTCGAAACCACCCACGAGCAAGCGCTTCAGGGGCAGTTCGGTGGCAATACGCAGGTAAAAGTCCTTGTCGAGGGCATTGAAATGCGTAATGAAGGGCTTGGCGTTGGCGCCGCCCATAATGTTGTGCAAGAACGGTGTTTCAACCTCGTAATAGCCCTGTTCGTCTTCCATGTAACTGCGAATAGCTCGCATAATCTTGAAGCGCTTTTCGAAGACGTCGCGCACTTCGGGGTTGGCAATCAAGTCCACGTAGCGCTGACGATAACGCGTTTCCTTGTCGGCCAGACCATGGAACTTTTCAGGCAGGGGGCGCAGTGACTTCGAAAGCAGCTCGAAGCGTTCCACCATCACGGAAAGTTCCCCACGCTTCGTGCGCATGATCTTGCCTTCAGCAGAAATCCAGTCGCCGACGTCGAGGTCCTTCAGGGCCGCAAAGGCTTCGTCGCCCAAGTTATTCACGCGGCAGAACAGCTGAATGTCGGCGCCCGATTCGCGCAGCACTACAAAGCAAATTTTGCCCTGGTCGCGGATGGCCATAATGCGCCCCGCAATAGCAACCGCATCTTCGGTAATTTCGCCTTCAGGCACATCCTTGTAGAGCTCCTGCAACTGTGCCACATGGTGCGAATACTGGAAGGCATGCCCGTAGGGGTTTTCACCCGCTTCAATAAGGGCCGCACGCTTTGCCAAGCGCACTTCACGCGGATCGTCTTCGATTTCTGGCGCCTGCGCGCTTGTTTCCTGCGCTTGCGTTGCTTCAACTTGTTCTTCAGTCATGGCTACTCCTATAAAAACGGCCCTGAGGCGGGCCGTTAAACTTACTTAGAAATATCTACGATGGTCATCTCGATTTCTTTGCCCGAAGGACCGAGAGCCGAAACAGTGTCGCCCTTCTTTTTTCCGAGCAAGGCCGCGCCCACGGGCGACTCGTTTGAAATCTTGCCGTCGCGCACGTCGGATTCAGCCGCGCCCACGATACTAAACACGCGCTCCTGGTCGCCCATCTTAACTGTTACAACCGAACCAATGCCTACCTTCGTAGAGCGTTTGGGGGCAGCAACCACCGTAGCGTCGCCTAAGATGCGGGTTATTTCAGCAATACGCGCTTCCATCTGGCCTTGCTCGTTCTTCGCATCGTCATACTCAGAGTTTTCGGAAATATCTCCGAATTCGCGAGCAACTCGTATGCGCTCGCCCACTTCGGCGCGCTTTTCGGTTTCCAGGTAATACAGTTCTTCTTCGAGCTTCTGCTTACCTTCTTCGGTCAGGATAAAATCGCTTTCAGACATCTTCTTTCCTTTTACTAATCATGAATAGTTTGAACAAAAGTAAACGCGGCACGCTTTTTCACATGCCGCGCCTGGAGTGTCATGCGGCTTTATTCGGCCTTTTTGACGACCTTCTTAGCGGTCTTTTTAGGAGCCGGCTTGTTGGGGTCGCTAAAGGGTGTTTCAGCTTCTTCAGCTTCTTCGACCACTTCAGCTTCGGCTTCAGCAGCTTCGTCGACAGCTTCTTCAACTTCAGCTTCAACTTCTTCAGCGCCTTCTTCAGCAGCTTCTTCAGCCGAACCCATGCCTTCACGAAGGTTCTTCACGGTCTTACCCAGGGCGCTCCCCAGCTTGGGAAGGTTCTTCGGGCCAAAAATAAGCAAAGCCACTACAAGAATAATGACGAGCTCTGGTACACCCAAACCTAAGATTTTCATGCTGCCTCCAACTTTCTTTCTAAGGGCATTTGCCCTTGTTACGTTAACTGGTCGGGATGACTGGATTTGAACCAGCGACCTCTGCGTCCCGAACGCAGCGCTCTACCAAACTGAGCCACATCCCGTTTCCCGCTTTTTACAGCGCACGATATGTTAGCACAACACACCCCATTTCGAGCAATTTAACCGAAATGTCATAGTAATAAAAAGCTGCCTATTTGCAGGGTGTAAAGCGTGGCTTGGTAAAAAAATATCGCCGCCCTTTCGGACGGCGACTGTTTTACGGCCTTACGATAATCATACCGCTTTGAACTGGGCCGATGATAACGCCCACGCCATAGGTGGATGCGTGGATCATTTGCCCGTTGCCAATATAGATTCCGCAGTGCGTGGAATGCGTGCAAATGTCGCCTGGCTGCGGGTTGGAAACCTGCGGGTAAGTCATGAAGGTATAGGTGGTACCCAGGCGAGCATGCGTGCCCAAATAGCAGTAGCTCACCAGGCCCGAGCAGTCGTAGCCATAGGGGCCAACGGCGCCCCACACATAGGGAGCACCCAGGCAAGCGTAGGCACGACTGACGATGTCGCCGCCGCCTTCGTAAACAGCACTGCCGCCACTTTCGCCCGTGGGGTCGATGCCACCACCGCCGCCACCGCCACCGCCGGAAGCGGTTGTTGCAGCCGCAGCAGCCGCTGCAGCCGCACGAGCAGCTTCTTCGCGGGCGGCCTGTTCCTGGCGAGCCAGTTCTTCGGCTTCAGCACGCGCAGCCTGTTCGGTTTCACGGGCGATACGTGCCTGCTCGAGCAATTCAGCAGCTTCAGACGAAAGCGAGTCATAGATGGTCTGCATTTCAGCCACCATAGCTTCGGCTTCAATGCGAACCTTTTCAGCCTCTTCCACGTTTTCCTGAGCAATCTTTTCTTGCTTTTCCAGTTCAACGTGGGCTTCCTGCAACTCTTCGCGGGCAGCACGGGACTGCGCCACCAAGTCGGCGTCTTGGTTGGTAATGGAGTTCAGCAAACTCCAATTACTTGCAAATTCTTCGAAGGAATTCGCACCCAACAACACGTCGATAAACGAATCGTTGCCCTGCCTATAAATATTGCGCGCTCGGGAAGAGAGGATATCTTGGAGCTCGTGCATTTCGGCGGTCTTTTCTTCAATGCGCTGCTGGCATTCTTCCATGCGAGCGCGTGCCGCCTCTTCGTCAAGGATGCACTGAGTGTACTTCTGCGAGGCCTCGTCAAGAGCCACCTGCATGTTTTCAAGCGCTGCCATAGCAGCGTCGACTTCTGCTTGTTTTTCTGCCGCGGACGCTTCAATACCAGCAGCTTCAGCTGCGGCGGCGTCTGCTTCCGCTTCCTTTTCAGCCGATGTAGGGGTTGCAAAGGCAACCAGTGGGTTGGCAACTGCCAAGGCACCCAGGGTTGCAGCACCTGCTACAAATGAACGCCTAGGGAACGGTTTCAATTCAGTGTTCATAGTTCCACCTAAACTTCTTGCTACGTTTATGCGCTGCTAAAAGTTTAGGGGAAAAATGGGGTACTTGGCAAATCTTGTGTAGAAGGGCCAGTACGCTATTGAACAGCACTTATGCTCTTTTCACCACAGGTTTTTCAAGCCAAAGCTATATCTAGAACGCGCTTTCTCCACTACCCCCATATATGGGGGTCGCTCACTTGTGTACACCTTGTTAGGAGCTTGTGAAGCCGGACGCAGCGTTTGGATTGCGCAGGTCGCCCATGGTGAAAGTTGCAGGCGCTCGAAGAGCCAGTGAGAAATGTCGCAGGCCGCCCATGGTGAAAGTTATAGGTGATTGAAGAGCCAGCGAGAAATGTCGCAGGTCGCCCATGGTAAAACAGCGAGAAGGAATCTCGTCTTTTAGATTGGCGCGAAAGCACGAGGAAGCTGCCTTCGTGCAGCGACGAGTGCTTGGAGCGTCAAGATGAAATACGAGATTACTTCGCAGCGTCAGGCGTTATTAATAATATCCAAATATTAATAACGCACGTAAGTGGCGCCGGGTGACACTTCTCGATACGTAATACCGTATTGCTCGTTGTCGGCAGAAATCATCATGCCGTCACCCGCATAAATAGCCACATGGCCCTGCCACCACAGGATGTCGCCCGCCTGAGCGTCGGACGAATTAATGACATTGCCTGCATTAAGAATAGCTTCGCTGTTGTGACCACCCACCGTAATGCCATTCTGGGCATACACATACTGCACCAAACCAGAGCAGTCGAAGGTTGCAGAATTCGGATCCTGCGCGCCCCAACCATAGTTGCCACCAACATATTGGGCCGCCAAGTCCACAATGGCGTTACCCGTATTGATGTCGTAGCCAACAACACGCGTCTGCGTACCGTCGGCAAGAGTTGCCGTGCCGGTCGCTTCGTCAAAATATGTGATGTCTTCCATGGCGACGGTGGTGCCAGCGTCGTAGTTTGCATAGTAGGCAGCTTCCGCCGCTGCAGCAGCCGCGGCTTCTTCCACCTGACGCTGGATAAGCAATTCTTCAGCTTCAGCAGAAAGCTGGTCGTAGGTTTCCTGCATGCGCTTAGCAGTTTCATTTGCTTTGTCGCGAATGCGTTCAGCTTCCTTGGTAGCTTCCGCCGCTGCCTGCTGTTGCTGCAACTGCGTAGTGCGCAGCTTGTCGAGCTTGTCGCGTTCCACCTTGGTCTGCGAAACCAGGGCCGCGTCTTCAGCATTCATATTGGAAAGAAGGTCCCAGTTGGTGGCAAAGTTAATAAAGGTTGTAGAACCAAACAGCACGTCCAAGAAAGACGAAGCACCCGTGCGGTACATGCTGCGCACGCGCGTGCTCAGCTGATTTTGCAAATCTTCGATAATCGAGGTTTGTTCGTCTATCTGCGTTTGCGTCTGACGAACCAAATTCTTGGCCTGTTCCTGCTCGCCCACGGCGGCTGCATAGGCATTATTAGCTTCGTCGAGTTCGGCGAGCATGGTATTCAATGACTGGAGAGCAGCCTGTGCTTCGGCCTGTTTTTCAGCAACAGGGTCGGCCCAGGCGGAAGGCGTTAAAGCCAAAGTCAAAGCAGCTATAAAAGCGATACACGCTGCGAAAACTGTCCGCTTCGCTTTGAGTGCATATGCGCGTTGCACCATCGAGAAGCCCTTTCGTTCGGATTACGCTCAATTACAACGATTTATTCTACCAAAAGGGCTTTTAAGGTTTTATTTCCCTCCATAATTCGACCAAGGTGCCTACACGGCTTTTCCCTATGCCCTGTTCGCGTCAAATAGTTTAAAACTTGCGTTATACTATAAGCACCAGCTTGGGAAAGGAGGCGAGCGCGTACCTACAACCTCGCACCATATACTATTCCGGCTGGTTTTTTGTCCCCGAGAAGAAAGGTAAACCATGGAAATCCAAGTAACTGGACGTAACTTGAACGTTTCCGACCCGCTGCGCTCCTATGCAGAAGAAAAGATTGGGAATGCGGTGAAGGTCTTCGACATAGATCCGCTCGTGGCCGACGTTGTCCTGCAGGTCGAAAAGAATCCTGCGATTGCACGTCGCGCTACCTGCCAGATTACGCTTTCCACTAAAGGCCACATTATCCGCGTGGAAGAACATGAAGACGACATGTATGCTGCCATCGACGTAGCTGCCGCCAAGGTGGTGCGTCAGATGCGCAAATACAAGACCAAGGTAGTGGACCGCAAGACCCGCGCCGAAGGTGAAACCATCCGTGAAACCGAAGGTACTGAACTGGACCTCGACGCCCTCATGGAAGACCTCGCCAACGACGAAGTCGTGCGCGTAAAGGAACTGGAATTCGAACCACTGACCGAAGAAGAAGCCCTCGTGAAGATGGACTTGCTCGGCCACGACTTCTTTGCCTACACGGACCGCGACACCAACGTTATCTGCATTCTGTACAGACGCGAAGAAGGCAACTACGGCAAGATCGTTCAAGCATAAACCTGCTTGTTAAACACACACCGCACTTCAGAAAGCCCTCCCCTCGGAGGGCTTTCTTTTACCTATAAAACAACTACCGTTCGGGAAGGAAGCCCCGGAGGGTTTTCTTCTTTCTGTAAAACAACTATTGGAGCGTTAGCCAATGGAAGTGCGCTGTTAAGAAGCGCGCTAGTCTAATTACTGGGTCGAGTGTGGAGGGATGAGGTGAAACCGGACCCAGTTATTGCGCGCTTCATTTGCGCACTTAGCTTGGCGTTAAGACGCGAGTTTGTTGTTTTATAGAAAGAAGAATGCCCTTCGACTAGCCGTTTTCGTAACGGGAAAGGAAGGCGCGGGTGCGTTCGTGCTGAGGGTTGTTGATAAGCTGTTCAGCAGGGCCTTCTTCAACAATAACACCCTTGTCGATAAAGATAATGCGGTCCGCCACGTCGCGCGCGAAGGCCATTTCGTGCGTCACGATAACCATGGTCATGTGTTGGGCCGCCAGGTCGCGAATTACCTTGAGCACTTCTTGGGTAAGTTCAGGGTCAAGGGCGCTTGTGGGTTCATCAAAGAACAGCACGTCGGGGTTCATGCAAAGCGCACGGGCAATACTCACGCGCTGCTGCTGGCCACCAGACAGTTCACAGGGCACCTTGTTTTCGTTACCCGCAAGCCCCATGCGTTCAAGCAGCCTGCGTGCTTCCGCTTCTACTTCGGCAGCATCGCGCTTTTGTACGCACAGGGGGGCATCCATAAGGTTTTTCAAAACCGTGTAGTGCGGGAACAAGTTGTAGTTCTGGAACACCAGCCCAAAGCGCTGCTTGGCTTCCTGCAGGACGTTTTTGTGCCCATAAACCGCCACGCCGCCTTCGTCGCGCGCCACTTCCAAGTCGCCATAGGAAAGGCCGCCCGCATCGAAGCGCTCGAGCAAAGTAGTGCAGCGCAAGAGCGTGGACTTGCCGCCGCCACTTGCACCGATAATAGCCACGACTTCTCCGGGATTCACCGCCAAAGAAATCCCGCGTAGCACATGGTTTTCACCATAGGACTTATGGACGTTTTCAAGCCTTACCAGGGGTTGTTTTGCTTCAGTCATCTTGCGCGCCCCCTAGTCGTGGTAGTAGTCAAGCCGTTTTTCAAAGCGAGCCATAATCACTTCGACCACCATATTGAATACCCAGTAGAAGGCACCTGCCAGCAGGAAGGGAATCATGCTCCCTTCGCGTGCCGCCAGCGCCTTCGCCGTGCTAAACATTTCGGCCACGCCAATGGCAAAGGCCAGCGACGTGTCCTTCACGAGCGTGATAACCTCGTTGGCCATAGCAGGCAAAATGCGCTTGATAACCTGCGGCAAGACAATGCGCATGAAGGTCTGACTGCTGGAATAGCCCAGCACATCGGCCGCTTCATATTGGCCGCGCGGAATGGACTGAATGCCACCGCGATATATTTCTGCGAAGTAAGCAGCGTAATTAAGAATGAAGGCAATAACCGTGGCCGTCCATTTACTGTCGGGTGTAAGGTTAATGCCGAAGACGTAGTACGGCGCAAAGTAGATGGCGAACATCTGCAGCATAAGCGGCGTACCACGCATGATGGAAATATAGAATTGCATAAGCAGCTGCAACGGCTTGAACTTACTCATACGGCCGAGCGCAATAACGACGCCAAGCGGCAGTGAGCCGAGCAGCGTAAGGAAAAACAACTCAACCGTGACAATAAAGCCACGGCTCAGCATTTCCATCATGACGCCAAATTCCATTACAACTTTCTTTCTTGGTTCTACAAAGTCTTTTCCGCAGGTAGTCGACGTGTCAGCGAGAAGCGATGCGGGTGCCTAGATTGCCCCGCTCTTTGCATCGAAGTGTACTTTGGTACACGAGGTGCAAAACAAGGGGCAAGATATCGCCCACATCGCTTCGTAGCGTCGACTAATCCGACGTTCGTCAGAACGTCGGAACTACTTCAATACCCAGTTGTCGAAGCTAATACCGTATTCGGCATACTTTTCGCACAGGGCTTCAACGGTACCGTCGGCTGCCATTTCCTGTAGCGTAGCGGTTACCTGGTCGGCCAGAGCTTCGTTGCCCTTCTTGAAGCCAACAGCATAGTGTTCAGCGGAAAGCTGTTCGTCGAGCACCTTGAACTTGCCAGGGTTCTGAGACATCTGATAGGCAGCAATGGACAGGTCGCATGCCAGGGCGTCAAGAGCACCAGCCTCAAGTTCGGTTGCAGCAATGTTGTAATCGGGACGGGTTTCCAGGGCAGCAAAGGTGCCAGCCAGCGTGGCCTGGTCGCCTTCGAGCACTTCATGAGCCGCCGAGTCAACCTGAGTACCCACGGTCTTGCCAGCAAGGTCGGCCAGCGCCTTAATGTCGCTGTCGACCTTCACCATAATGACCTGGCCATTGTCCATATAGGGCTTGCTGAACGCATAGTCTGCTTCGCGGCCTTCCATGGTGAAGCCATTCCAAATGCAAACGAAGGCACCAGCGTTGAGTTCTTCAAGCTTGGTGTCCCAGTTAATGGGCACGCAGCTGTATTCCCAGCCATTACGTGCGCACAGTTCCTGGGCCAATTCCAGGTCGAAGCCAGTAAATTCGCCGTCTTTGCCAACGAAGCCATAAGGCGGGTATTCCTGGTCGAAGCCAACTACGAACTTGCCGTCGAATTCGGCAGCTGCAGGAGCAGCAGACGAGTCAGCACTGGCGGCTGCAGAGGAGTCGGCACTTGCAGCGGCGCTACTTGCAGCACCACCACCGGCACAACCAGCCAGAGCAAAAACGCCCAGAGCAGCAGCCAGGGTAAATACGGTCAAGGCAATTAGTTTCTTTTTCATATTCCCTTCCCTTTCTCATGTTTATGCACTCAAGCACTTTACTACAGTAATGCAGCAATGCTTTAGTGTGCTAAAGCAACCGAATTAGTATACCAAAGAGTCCCCCAGAGGTAAAAAATGGCATGGAAGCCACAATTTTCGAGCCTACGCTACGGCTTACGCACGCCCTTTTAGGCGCACCGTATAAGAAAGAACGCAAAAAGCGTCAGACGAATAATCTATGCGTTAATAAGAAAACGCCAGATGAAAGAGCTATGCGCCGATAGCAAGAACGCCAGATGAAAGAGCTATGCGTCGAGGAATTGACGTTCTATGGCGGCCAGCTCTTCTGGGGTATTCACATTAATGAAACAACCGCCCATAGGTTCTGACGCCAGTACTTGTTCCTGTGAAAATTCGCACAGCTCTACATCCTTAAAGAAGGACTGCGCACGCTGTTCCTGCGCGTCTATGCAACGCTTCACTGCCTCCAGGCAGCTTTCCCGCTTATAGACCGCATGGAAGGGTTCAAAGCCGTGCTTGTTTACGGGCACCACGCAGTCGGCTTGCGAAAGAGAAAGTTCAGCACATTCAGCCGCAATGAGGCGCGGGGAAACGAATACCATGTCGCACGCAACAATAGCCACATAGGGGGTTTGCGCAGCGCTCAGGGCTGTCAAAAAGCCAGGAAGAGCACCACGATAATTCAGTTCGTCACGGACCAGGCGAATAGGCAACTTGGGGTATTCGTCGAAAAGGAACTGCAGGTTTTCAGGCTCGTTTGTCGTAATAAGAATTTCGTCGGCTGCGGGAGCCACTCGTTCGACAATGCGCGCAATCAAAGGACGACCCGCGAAAGGAACCGTTGCCTTGCTACGACCCATCCGCTTGGATTCGCCGCCTGCTTGAATGGCTACCGTAACACGCGGCCGCATAAAACGCTCTTGCAAAAAGTCACATACGCCAGCATAGTCGTCCAAGTCAAATACGGGGACGCCGTACTCCTGCGCTGCTTCACGTGCAGCGGCAATGTCGCTTACCACCGCCACCGTAGCCGCATGGGGCATCTTGGCAACGCGGTCGTCTGTAGGGTCGTAAGAAGCCGCCCAACGGGCTCGCTGTACAAAGTCGCTACTGAGCGGTTCGCCCACCTTTGCAGCTTCCAGAAATGCAGCCGCAACGGCTTCGTCGGCTTCATTTCCTGCACGCATTATTTCTATGGTTGGGAGACCACTCTTGCGGTAGCCTTCAACCAGAATAATGTCGTGACCAGGCATTTTTTCTACCAAGTCCGCACACTCTAATTCATGATCCAAGCTTTTTATTTGGGCCATTTGGTCGGGCGAAGCAATGATGGTTTCACTTGCACCTGCCGCACGATGCCTATAAGAATCCTTGCCAGGAATGTCTATGTCAAAACCAAGGTGGCTATGGTGCTTAATGCTTCCCACGTCTACCCCGCGCGCACAAAGCTGCGCAATGAG
Organism: uncultured Coriobacteriaceae bacterium; assembly: GCA_902768975.1. Classification (GTDB taxonomy): domain Bacteria; phylum Actinomycetota; class Coriobacteriia; order Coriobacteriales; family Eggerthellaceae; genus CACXMZ01. Next base: position 52,307 of record CACXMZ010000003.1, on the reverse strand, counting down.
CGCTTCGATAAGCGTGGTTTTCCCGGAATTGTGCCGCCCAACTATGGCAACAGCTGGACTTGGCAAAAGCGATTTCATACGTATTCAGCTTCTACTTGTTCAGGCTCTGCTAATTCAAGGTCTGCTTATTCAGCTTCGCCTTCTGCCACTTCGTCTTCAACCGGTTCTTCGCCCGCTTCATAAACGGCAGCCGTTTCAGACTTAGCTTCTTCAAGGGCACGCACGGGGGCTTCTTCTGCTTCTTCGTCTTCGTCGTCAGCGAAGGACTCGTCGACTTTCTTCTGAACTTCACCCATGCCTTCGCGCATGCTTTTTGCCGTCTTGCCAAAAGCGCTCCCCAACTTCGGAAGATACTTCGGCCCAAAAATAAGCAGGACAACCGCAAGAATGATAAGGAGTTCAGGAATGCCTAAACCTAAAATTTTCATTGGTCCTCCTTTTACCCGACTACCAGTGAACGATAACGGCATTGCCCGGTTCGACAAGCCCGTAGAGTTGTTCTGCCGCAGAATAAGGTAGGTTCACACAACCATGCGAACCATAGCCAATGGCATAGCTGTTGCCACCAAAAGCCCACTGCCAGGTAGCGTCGTGCAAACCAATACCCGTATAGGTAAATTGCATCCAGTACTGCACCGTCGTTTCGTATTCGCGCTTACCCGAAGGAAGCATTTCGCCACGCAAAACCGAAGGACTTTCCTTATAGAGTATGCTCCACACCCCAGGGGTTGTGTCGTGCTTGCCGTCGGGCATGCCGGAAATAAAGTCAGATTCCCACAGGCATTCGCCCGCTGTATTAAAGAAGCGCGCATGCTGCTGCGAAAGGTCGACGTCAACGAAGTTGCCCCAGTCGGGCTGCCCCGCCCCATTCCAGGTATAGCCTTCAGTGAAGGTGGGGACGGTAATGGTTGCTTCGGCACCACCCTTGATACCTTCGCTCACCTGGGTTATAAGGCTGTCGTTGTCGATTTCCCAACCATAGGTGCCGCCACCAACCGCAAATTCCGCACCGTCGGAAGGACGCACATAGGTGCGGTCGGTGCCAACCGTGTTCAGACTCGCTGCGAGGTCCTGAATCCAGGTATTCATGGCTTCTTCGTTAAAGGCTACTTGGTAGTCTTTGTCTATGGTGACCCATTGGGAAATCTGGCTTGCATCGATAGTAGTTGCATGAATGGCCGTGTCGCCCAACACGAGATCAAGATTGGCCTTGCAGTAGTTATTGGCCTGGTCAACCGCTTCGGTCAGGCGCTTGTCCGTGGCAAGAATTTCGGCAGGCACAAGCATGTCGTGGGGAATTTCGACACTCGCCTCCATGCCCACAAGCGCTTCTTCGGCACGGTCCAAAATGGGCTGCACCTGAAGTTTGGTTCCTTCAACTTCGGGGCGGATTACGTACTTCTTGTTTTCAGCGTCGTATTCGATATAGGCGTCTTCAGGGTCCTTGGCCGTCACGTTGTAAGCCTGGATCTGCCTACGAAGGTCGGTCTTAAAAGTGCCCGTATCAAATTCTTCAAGCACAATTTCGGTGAGGTCGTGCTCTTTATTCAGTTCCAAGGGCCAGCGAAGAGCGGTGTCGTTGGTGACTGCTTTTGCAGCCACCGCTTCGCCGTCGATGCCGGCCGCTACGTCCTGGGCGGCAACCATAAAGCTGGCACCTTCACCTTTAATGCTCATGGTGTAATTGCTACCCAGCGAGCTGGCAATCTGCGAAAGCTCTTCGGTGGTTTTGTACGACATGTCGGTGCCCGCCATAGTGGTATTGGGGAAAAGGTGGTTGCTGAAATACCACCAGCCACCAGCATATGCCGCCCCGACCAAGGCAAGGAGCACAGCAAGAACAATGGCGACTATACGGCCCGTGCGATGCTTCTTCTTAAGTTCAACAGGAGTCCAGCCGCCTTCAGCGTCGGCCGTCCAAAGCACCGTGTTGCCTTCGGCGTCTTTGCCGATGCCTTCATTCTGCGCACCCACAGCGTGAGCACCTGCCGCATGTTTTCCTTGTACCTTTTCAGCCATTTGCTTTGTTCTTTTTGCCCATACGTCTTAGCCATGTTTACCTGGCGATTGTGTAATATGGTGCCCGGGGTGGGAGTCGAACCCACACGGGTCGCCCCAAAGGTTTTTGAGACCTCCGCGTCTGCCATTCCGCCACCCGGGCACGTAAAGGAAAATTATAGCCGAATAGTGCCTGCATAGCACATATAAACATACAGTTCGGGAAAAATGCTACGTATCCTGCAAATAGGGTGCATAAATTGTGCTCTACGCAAGAGGAAGCGCTACGGTAAACGTGGTTCCTTCACCCTGGCTACTGGTAACATCGATACTGCCGCGATGCTCTTCCACGATGCTCTTCGCAATGGCCAGCCCCAAACCAAAACCACCCTGTTCGCGCGTGCGAGCCTTGTCGGAACGATAGAAGCGGTCAAACACATGCGGGAGGTCTTCGGCGGGAATGGGCTCACCCGTATTGGTCACGCTCAGTGCACAGTGCGAAGTCATGCGCTTGAGTTTTACGGTAACCCTGCCCCCGTCTTGGGCGTACTTACAGGCATTGTCCATAAGCGTGCCCACCAGGCGGCTGAGACTCTTTTCTTCACCCATAACCTGAATGCCTTCGGCAATGGAAGACTCGATGAGCACGCCCCGTTCGAAAGCCACCGACTCAAACTGCAACTCCGCGCCTTGTACCACCGTACTGAAATCCACAGCCGATTTCACCACTTCGCTTTGCGTATTTTCCGACTTCGCCAGAAAAAGCATGTCGTTGACCAGGTCCTGCATGATGGTTGCTTCTGTTTCCGTGCTTTCTATCCACTGCATTTGCGAAGCCACCGTTGCCGTCGGGTCCGCCATGATGAGAGAGTCGTTTGCGCGAATAACCGAAAGGGGTGTTTTCAATTCATGGCTTGCGTCGGCAATAAACTGGCGCTGCTGGTTCCAGGCGCGTTCAACCGGCTTAACAACCCAGCGTGAAAGCACGATAATGAGTGCCAACAAGCACAAAAACAGGGCTGCCACCACAGAACCAACGGTTGTGAACAGGGAATACATAGCTCGATCGATATAGTTGCCCGAAGCCACAACCAAAAGATAGCCATCGTCAAAGGCGTGCACCTTATAGTAAAGGTTCAGCTGGTCAACCCTGCCCCGTGCGTCGTCGTCCATGTTAAGCTCGACGGTTTCAAAAATATACGACACCGTTTCTTGAACCACTTCGTCATCCAGGGTTAGCTCATTGGAAATTACTTCTTTGATATTCGATTCCGTGTCAAGAAAATACGCCGACGTTACCACGAGGGGGTCGCGGGCTGCGTCGCGCTGTTCACCATGACCACGCCCAGGCATGCCAGAATCAAAGTCATGCATGTCCTTGGGTTCCATGATGAAGCCACTTCGCATCTGTTCTACACGAACATAGCGTGATTCAAGCGCTTCGTTAATGTCATTCTCGTGCTGGGTATAGGTAGCATAAGCCGCAACAACAAACATGCCCACAAGCATAACGGCCACGAACAAGGTCGTAACAAGAATGAACTGGATCTGAAATCTTCGCAGAACAGGATCTGCGCCACGCTTAAGAAGCACCTTCGCTACTCCCCTTCATCGAGGCGATAACCAACCTTGCGCAAGGTAGTAATCTTGACCTTCGACCCTACGAAGTCGAACTTCTTGCGCAGGAAAGAAATGTAGGCTTCCACGTTGTTGTCTTCCACTTCGGAGTCGTAGCCCCAGACCTTTTCGATCAAGGTTTCCTTTGAAACCACGCGTCCTGGATTCGCCATCAGAATCTTGGCGATAGAGAATTCCTTGTAGCCCAAGTGGATACTCTTTTCGCCGCAGATAAGATCGCAGCTGTCCAGGTCAAGCTTAACGTCGCCGTATTCAGCGGTTTCAAAAAGCACTTCACCTTGGCGACGCGTAAGCGAACGGAGGCGCGCCATCAATTCGGCAGGGGCAAAAGGCTTGGTCATATAGTCGTCGGCGCCGCTGTCCAGCCCGCCCACCTTGTCGCCCAAAGCGTCACGTGCCGTAAGCATAAGCACGGGAGTTGCAACCTTGCGGCGACGCAATTCAGCCACCACGTCAAAACCGTTCATCTTGGGCAGCATAACGTCGAGCACCACGGCATCGTAGTTGCCCGTTTCGGCGTAGGCCAAACCGTCGGCGCCGTCGTGCACCACATCTACCTGATAGTCGTTATTACGCAGAATCTGCGCCACCGCGTCGGCCAAGCGCAAGTCGTCTTCAACAATTAACACGTACATTGTTCGTCCTTCCCTTTTACGTGCTTCATTCTACCAGCGAACCTGAAACAAAGCTTAAAACCCACTGTAGCCTTTCAGTTTCTTTTAAGAAATGAAGCCTAGAGTGCATAAGCGTTGGAAGGAAGAAGGTAGATATGCAAACAACACATCACGCACATGCAAACTTTAAGCGCAAAGAAAAGAAATACGTTCTTAACCAGGGTGAGTATTTAGCACTGATGGGCCTGATTGGCGAAAAGCTCGAAGAAGACGAATACGCCTACAGCCACATTGAAAGCTTGTATTACGACACGCCCGACTGGCGCATGATAAACCGCTCCATGGAAAAGCCGCTCTACAAGGAAAAGTTACGCGTACGCGTTTACGGCACCATGGGTGAAACGCAAAGCGCAGATCCTGACCAGGTTGCCTTTGTTGAACTCAAGAAAAAATTCAAGGGCATTGTGTACAAGCGCCGCATGGTCATGAGCCTACAAGGGGCCTTGGCTTTCATGGACGGCATGGACTACGAAGAAGCCATGGCTGCCTACCCAGCTACTTCAAAGGACCTTGAACTCGGAGCAACGTGGCGCGACAGGCAAATTGCAGCCGAAATCCGCGCCTGCATCGACCGCTGGCAGCCGCTCGCACCCGCCATGATTATTGCCGTGGAGCGCATGAGCCTACGCACGAACGACGGCTCGGGCGTGCGCATGACCTTCGACTTTGATTCCCGCTGGCGCACGCAGCCCTTGGGTTTTGGCGAAGCTGAAGGCGAACAGCTCATGCCCAACAATGAAATAATCCTTGAAATAAAAGCGCAGGGCGCCTACCCTCTCTGGCTTGTTCACGCTCTTGACCAAGCGAAAATCTACCCAGTATCGAACACGAAATATGGGCGCGCCTACCGCGCTGCCTTCCCTTCGCAGCCCGCGTTGACACACGCGCCACAAGCCAGCGAATTGCGCGACTTTGGCGCCCGTGACGAAAGCACGGTTGCCGCGGCTACGACTACTGCCACTGCCACAAGCACGTCCACCACAGCTACGGCCACAAGCACGGCCGCAGCTTCCCAAGTTGTAAACAAAGCTGTCGCTTAACGATTGGAGACTATTATGTTTGACTCACTATTTTCAAGTATCCTCGCCAGCACCGAAACAAGCGTATCCATTTCAAGCAGCGCTTTCCTCTTGTGTTCGCTGACTTCGCTTGCGCTTGGCGTAGCTATCGCGTTCATTTATATGTTCAAGCAAGAACATACGAAAAACTTCGTGGTCACGCTGGCCCTCTTGCCAGTTATTGTTCAAATGGTAATTGCACTCGTAAACGGAAACATTGGCGCCGGCGTGGCCGTTATGGGCGTCTTTAACCTCGTGCGCTTCCGTTCAATCCCTGGTTCCGCCAAGGATATTGGTGCCGTATTTTTGGCCATGGCCGTGGGTCTGGCAACTGGCATGGGCTACCTGGGGCTTGCCATTGTTTTCACTCTCATCGTAGGCATTGCCAACGTCATCTTCGTGCTTTCCCCCTTGGGTGGCACGGCTACACAACAGGCCGACAAAACCTTAAAGGTAACCATTCCCGAAGACTTGAATTATTGCGGCACCTTCGACGACCTGTTTAGCCAATACACCAGCAAGGCAGAACTTGCGGAAGCAAAAACTACCAACATGGGTGCCCTCTACCAGCTTACCTACGACATCACGCTTAAGGACGCCACGCAAGAAAAGGCTCTGCTCGACGCTCTGCGTACCCGCAACGGAAACCTGCAAGTAAGCTGCGGTCGCCCCGTGCTTGCTAAAGAACGCCTGTAGGACTCAAGGGACTGCAAGTCTGTTAGAATGACTACATTAAGTAGTAGGTTCCAAGGACTTGAACCCCAAGGAGGAAACCATGCCTAACATCACACGTGACGACGTAAGAGTTCCTGCTGACGTATTGCCAGAATCGCGCGACGAGTACATTACTAATTATCTGAAGGCCACGCGTGGCACGGGCCGCCTGATGCTCTTTGCCTGCGACCAAAAGATGGAACATCTCAATGGCGACTTCTATGGTGAAGGCATTGACCCTTCCGACAACGACCCCGAGCACCTGTTCCAAATTGGTTCCCAGGGTGTGTGCGGCGTGCTGGCTGGCCAGCGCGGGCTCATTGCGCAATATGCGCCTGACTACCCTGAAATCAACTACCTCATTAAGATGAATTCCAAGACCAACCTGGTCAAAACCGAACAGGACGACCCGTATTCACCCCAGCTCCACGACTTTGAAGCCGTGCTTGCCATGAAGGAAGCGGGCTGCAACATTGTGGGCGTGGGCTACACCATTTACCTGGGCAGCGAATATGAATCTACCATGCTTTCCGAAGCGGGCGAACTTATCGCTGAAGCCCATGCGGCCGGCCTGATTGTGGTCCTATGGATCTACCCCCGCGGCAAGGCCGTGGCAGACGAAAAGGCGCCCGAACTTATTGCAGGCGCTGCCGGTGCTGCCGTTTCCCTGGGTGCTGACTTCGTGAAGGTAAACCCGCCAAAGGCTACCGAAGACAAGACCAGTGCTGAAAACCTGGCCATTGCCAGCCAGGCTGCAGGCCGTACGGGACTGGTGTGCGCGGGTGGTTCCAAGGCAGACGTGGGCGAATTCCTGCAGCACCTGCACGACCAGATCCACATCGGCGGTGCATGCGGCAATGCCACCGGGCGCAACATCCATATGCGCAGCCTCGACGAAGCGGTCCGCCTCACGCAAGCTATTTCAGCTATTACGCTTTCGGACTACAGCGTTGAAGACGCCCTCCAGGTCTTTAACACCGACCTCGAATACGTCCTCCGCGAAAGCTTCTAGAACTTATAAAAAACGAAGAAAGAAAGCGCTCTTTCGAGCGCTTTCTTTTTTAGCTTTAGGGAGAAGCATGAGGCGCGATTTGGGAAACGATGCGCCCGCTCGTGGAATCGCAGGTAGTCGAAGAGTCAGCGAAATCCAATAACAAAATAAAGTGCTGAGGCGTGATTTGGCAAAACGATGCGCCCGCTCGTGGAATCGCAGGTAGTCGAAGTGTCAGCGAAATCCAATAACGCAAAATAGTTCGCCCGCCTTTGGCCCGAAGTGTACTTTGGTACACGAGGGGCAAAACAAGGGTGAAATATGAAGCGTTATTGGATTGCAGCGTCGAGGATTCCGCCGTTCGTTAGAACGGCGGAATAAACTAGAACCATTCTTTGTGGCCGTAGACATAAACCGCATCAAAGACGGACTGCGGTTTCGTTAAGTAGATAATGCCTTCAATAAGCGCGATTATACCCATGGCCATGCCGGCGAGCCCGAAGGTAAAGAGTGAACCCAAGATGGTTGCGCCAAGCATAATAAAGCCTGCATTGTTATAACCTAAATAAAACTTGTGGACCCCGAGCGAACCTAAAAAGAGGGCGAGCAAACCCGCAGCCACATGGTCCTTGGTGCGCACATAGGCCTGCTGGGTGTAATACTGCTGGCCCGTGTAGTCCTGTTGGTAGTTTTGCTGATAAGCCTGCTGGTAGCCCTGCTGGTAAGCTTGCTGATACTGCTGGCTATAGCCCTGCCCAGCCGAAGCAGTGGAACTGCTCCAGGGCTGCTGGTACGGGTTGCCTTCAGCACGTTGCGTTGTTGCATCCGACATGGCAGCTACGAACGGGTCCGCATGATACTGTTCGGTTGCCTGGCTTGCTTCAGTGCCAGCTGGTACCGCGTCGGGTGCCGCCTGGGCTGCCGCTTCATAATAGGCCGCTTCGTATGCGTCTTGCCTGGACTGGTCAAATTGTTCTTCAGCCATAATGCCACCTCTTTTGTTCTTGGCTCAAGGATAGCCCAGGAACGCCGCATCCCTGCAGTTTGTAGACAGGCTGTTACTCGCAGAAAGTAAGGAAAATGGCCTATTCGTTTTTGCCTTTCTTTTGAATAAGTGCAAGCAGCTTGTCCTTGAAAATAATGGCAAGACCTGCAATTAGCGCCAAGACTACCAGAATGGCAATGCTTGACTCAATGTTGCCATCCATAAAGCCAGACGCTGCGTAGGTAGACATAATTATGCCGGGGAAACGCGCGATTGTAATAATGGTCAGGTAGGTTTTCATGGGCATTCTGGTCAGGGGCACCAGATAGGTGAAGACGTCCTTGGGAAGGCCGGGAATAAGGAAAAGAATAAACACGATGGTATTAAGCTTGCCCGATTGTTCGAATTCACGGAACTTCTCGAGGTATTTCGTTGAGACCATGTCTTCTACAAAGGGCTGGCCAAGCCGGTGTACCAGCTGATAAATAACGGCACTCGAAGCCAAGCAGCCCACCACAATAATAAATGCGCCAAACCATGGCCCGTACATCATGCCAGCCGCCAGCTGGGTCACTTCACCCGGTATAAACACAACGAGAATTTGGACGAACTGCAGGGCGAGCAACATGAGCACACCCATGGACCCCGCTGAACGAATCTCTTGGACAAGCTGTTCGGGGCCGCTAGTGAGCAAAGTGTTTATCATGGGCCAAACGGCGGCCACGGAAAGAGCAAGAATGATGAAAAAGACAAGAAGCCCTGCGAGGCGGAAGAGGTTGCTCCGGGGTATTTCGCGGCCAAACAAAAGAATTGTTTTGCCGCCCTGATTATTATCTTTGCTTCTTTGATCCACTACCCTTACCGCTTTTTCCGTTCGCTTTGTCGTACTCTTCCTTAAAGGCCGAAAACATACCTTTGGCCCGCCCGAGCTGCCTGCCCGTAGCAAAGACCCCCTTGTTTACTGCTTCGCCTGCCTTTTTGGTGGCCTGTTCTGCCTTGGGCTTGACCGACTGCGCCGCCTTGCGCACCTTGTCTTGAGCACGCGCCGCGCTCTGCCCTGCCGCTTCGGCAATGCCACCTTCGGTATTACTTAAGTTCACACTGTCGGAAACCAGGATGGCCCCACGCAACAATTCTTCGGTGCCGTCTTCTTGCTCTATCCATTCGTCGGCCAATTCCACGCCAATGCCCAGCTTAAAGCCAATGATTTGGTCCTTGGGAATAACCATCTGGCCGAGCAAGGTCTTGGCGGTGGCGCCCCGTTCAGCGGCGACCGAAACAACTTCGCCCGTCTTGGCTGAAAAAACGATGTCGCCAATGTGGCCAAGTTCTTCGCCCGACTCCTTAATAAGTGGCATGCCTTCCCACATTACGCAAAAGTCCCAATTGAGTCCGAGCCGCTTTACCGCAGCAGGGCCCGTGGCGTCTTTGCTTTCCTTGGTAATGTAGATTGCGTCGTCGCGCACTTCAAAGGCGTCCAAGGGCACAAACATGTCGGCCCGGTGGAACATGAGCGCAAGGTCTGGGCGCTTGGTTACAAAACCCACGCACCGCTTTTCGCTTGGATGAAAGATGAAACGCGCAACCTTGCCAATACGCGACTCGCGCGAACCACCACCCAAGACGCGCATGCCCGAAAGGTCGCGCGTACTGTATGTCTTCATGCGAATTTAGGCTTCTTCTGCAGGAGCAGCAGCAGCGTCGCCAGCGGCTTCAACAACCGCCTGGGCTTCCACTTCAATCTGGCTAGCAACCTGCTGGGAAGTTTCAGCGTTCTTTGCAACCTGTGCTGCAATGCGAGCGCGAGCTGCTTCGATCTTTTCGCGCAGTTCGTCGTTCTGAGCAGGAGCAGCAAAGGGGTTCTGGCCACCCGCTGCGTCTTGCACGCGGCTTTGAGCGTTATTGAACACATCCTGGGCCGTTTCAGCTGCACGCGTGTAAGCCTGCTGAGCAACTTCAGCGGCGTTCTGATACATTTCCTGGCTCTTCGCTACTGCGTCGCCATAGAACTGCTGGCCCAAATTAGAAGCGTCGTTGCTGTAATTCTGAGCATTGCCCCATGCTTCATTAGCCTTGTCGGCCACGTATGCGCGAGTTTCTTCGCCCGTACGCGGTGCATAAAGCAGCGCAGCCGCAGCGCCAACGATACCGCCAATAATGAATGTACCTAACCTTCCAGCCATGAGAGCCTCCTTAACAACTGCACATGCAGCCTCTTCTTTACGGGGTTGCGCGCCCGTTTTTGCTTCCTGTTCATTATAGTCCCTGTACGGGCAGGCTGGGGCAATAAGTTACTAAGCCGTCATATTGTTCAAGAACTCTTCAGCTTCTTTAAACGCGGCAAGAGCAGCCAGGTCGTCGGCATATGAAACTTCAACGCGAGCTGTGCCAGCTTTGCGGTCCAGCCATTCACTCGTACCTACCACGAGGCCCGACCCGCTATTTTCATGCGTTGCAGCTTCGCCCGAAGCAAGTTCGTCCGCCTGTTTTTGCGAAAGAATGTCAACTACCAAATGTTCGTACAAGTGCGGCATGGGGGTGCGCTCTATTACGGCCGCGAAAGTGGGGCCTTTTTCGTTAATACAGGTATGAAGTGCTAAATGAGGATGCGACTCGAGGGCCTGTTTCGCCAGCTCAGGTGTGGTATAGGTACGCGAAACATCAACCGAAACCTGAGCCACTATACGGTCGCCGTAAACCGTTAATTTGTCAACGACAAGCAGCTTACCAGCTTTCATCGTAGGCTTCTTCGGTTTCGCCACCATCTTGACCATCTGCGGCTTCAGGTGTTTTCGCGGGCGTGCCATCGGTGTTCCAGGAACTGGTGTCGACCCAATTGCCATACTGGTCGTAATAACCGCTCGTGCCCCCTGAAGCATTCGCGTTTTGCCCACTTTCAGAACCGGTGCTTTCTTGTGCCGGCGCATTGTAGTCCACCCAAAGCCCGTTGGCGTCGTAATAGCCCGTAGGCCCTTCGATCCAGTTGCCTTCTTCGTCCATATAGCCACCGGCACCGTCGTCCACCCATTCGCCCGACGCGTCAAAATGCCCATAGCTCACGGGAACAAAAATGCCCTGTTCGTCGTAATAGCCCTTAGCATTGCGGTCGGGCCCCACGATGTGGCCGTTTTCGTCAGGTTCGGTTTGTGAAGCCTTCGGCTTAGACGAAGCGGCGCTCGAAGAAGCAGCCGCACCTGAAGAAGCCGCCGAAGAAGATGCACTGGGCTTCTGTGGTTCAGACTGCACCAGGGCACCTGCTGGGCGGTTGCCCCCTGGCAACTTGATTTCGGGAATGTCGTTGGAAACCTTTTCCAGGCGCGTCATGCCTTCGCTTAGTTCGCCTTCGGCAAAACCAGGGTCGTCCTGGAAATGAAACACCAAGCTCCAGTCGGTTTCGGCACCGTCTTCAAGGACGAGTCTTTGCCGGTCTTCGCTGAAACGATAGGACGAAAAGCCTTCACTGCCGCCAAAGTTATAGCTAATGGTTTTAGCCGTCGTGTCGATGCGGTATTCAAAGACAGCGTCTTCGGCAAGCTTCATGTGCGTTGCATTCACTTCCATAACTGCGCCCGAATAAACGTCGCGCCATGTGCCCTGAATGTCGGCAGCGTCGTCAAAACGATACCAACGGTTCCACACGAATAGAGCGGCGGCTACCACCAAAAAGACGAAAAGGCAGGCCAGGGCTACGCGGCCCCATTTAATGCGCGAAAAAAAGCTAAGGGATTCTTCTATGCCCGCGGGAAGCTGCGTGTCAGGCTCCGGTGCAGGGGCTTCGCTTATATCGCTCGCTACATCGTCCGCATTTGCGTCGTCTTCTTCAGGGGCTGCTTCAAGCCCTTCGTCTTCAGGCTCGTTGCCTTCGACGAGTTCTTCGGGTTCCATGTGGCGCGTGTTTGCCACAGACTATTTCTCCGCTTCGATTTTTGTGACGCCGCCCATGTAACCCACCAGCGCTTCGGGCACCGTTATGCTGCCGTCGGCGTTTTGGTAGTTTTCCATAATGGCGGCCATGGTGCGGCCAACAGCCAGGCCCGACCCGTTGAGCGTATAGACAAAGGCGCTCCCTTTGAAATTGCCTGGGTCTCGGTATTTAATATTGGCGCGACGGGCCTGGAAGTCGCCACAGCAACTGCAGGAGCTAATTTCCTTGTAGTCGTTATAGCTGGGCAGCCAGACTTCCAGGTCGTAGGTTTTAGCTGCAGAAAAGCCCAGGTCGCCCGTGCACAATGCGATAACGCGATACGGCAGGCCAAGCTTTTGCAAAATAAGTTCAGCTTCTTCGGTCATGGATTCCAGTTCGTCGTAGGCCTGTTCAGGTGTGGCGAATTTCACCATTTCGACCTTGTCGAACTGATGCAGGCGAATAAGCCCGCGCGTGTCACGCCCCGCGCTGCCCGCCTCTTCGCGGAAGCAGTTGGTGAAGGCGCAATAACGCAGGGGCAGGTCGGCCGCTTCGATTACTTCCCCGGCATGCAGGTTAGTGAGCGGCACTTCCGCCGTCGGAATAAGGTACAGGCTTTCGTCCTTGGTCTTGAAGAGGTCTTCTTCAAACTTAGGCAGCTGACCTGTGCCCGTCATGGTCTGACCATTTACGAGCGAAGGGCACCACCATTCTTTAAAGCCGTTAGCCGTGTGCGTGTCGGCCATGAAGTTAATGAGGGCACGTTCCAAGCGAGCACCCATGCCACCCAGGACCACAAAACGGCTGCCAGAAAGCTTGACTGCACGGTCGAAGTCGAGCACGCCAAGGGCAGGACCCAAGTCCCAATGTGCCTGCGCTTCAAAGTCGAATTCGCGCGGGGTGCCCCAGCGGCGCACTTCAGGGTTTTCCGATTCGTCGGCACCTACAGGCGTGGTTTCGTGCGGAATATTGGGCACGCCCATAAGCAATTCATGGAGGGCGTCTTCCGCTTCTGTGTGAGCAGCACCCAAGGCTTCGAGGGCTTCTTTCAGTTCAGCTACCTGGGCTTTTGCTTCTTCCGCTTCTTCGGCCTTGCCCGCACCCATAAGCGCACCAATTTCCTTGGAAAGGCTATTGCGCTTAGCTTGCAGGGTTTCTTCTTCAGCAATGGCCGCACGGCGCTTTTCGTCCAATTCGACAAAATACGAAGAATCCCACGCAAAATTGCGGTTCTTCATAGCCGTTTCAACCAGGTCTAGGTTTTCACGTACGAAACGTGCGTCAAGCATAGTGCCTCCTGAATAGTTTTTGCATGTATGGGCATTACACAAATCATTAGTGCAATCACGTATGCAGCTAGTATACTTTATTCAAAACCGATTCAGATAATCAGCGCAGAAAGGCTTGAGCTTTGGAGATTAGCGAACTGTATCACTTTCTTTTTGAAACCTATGCGGGTATGGGCGTACTCTTTGCGGCGACTATCGTCATTTGCTTGATCGCCTGCGTCATTATGGAGCGCCGTACGCGCAAGATTTACGTGAACCACGAAGCAAGCGAAGACGACTGGTCCTTCTTCGATGACGACGACGAAGAAGAAAGTTCCGCCGAAGAAACAAAGGAAGTCTAAATGAGCACTCTTTACGAACGCCAAGAATCCTATATCCCGCGTATTGCTGCCGTGCACGATTTGTGCGGCTACGGCAAGTGCAGCCTCGGTGTTGCCATTCCCGTACTTTCGGCGGCAGGCTGCGACGTTTGCCCTGTTCCCACGGGACTTTTTTCGAGCCACACCGCCTTCCCCGGCTGGTATATGCACGACACCACCAACATCCTGGCCGACTACCTGGAAGCCTGGCGCGGCATTGGCGTTGAAATTGATGCGGTCTACTCGGGCTTTTTGGGCGCCCCCGAACAGGTGGACATTATCCGCAGCATTTACGAACGTTACCCCACGGCACTGCGCGTGGTAGACCCCGTCATGGCCGACCATGGCAAGGTCTATCCCACCTACACCCCTGAATTGGTAAGCGCCATGGCAGACCTTGCCTGCGATGCCGACATCCTTACTCCTAACTTAACGGAAGCGGCCATTATCCTTGGTCGCGAATGGACAGGCGCCGACATTGCCGAAACTGAAGTGCGCGACATAATTTCTGCCCTGCGTGAACGTGGCGCGAAAAACGTCGTGCTTAAGGGCATTGAACACGGCGACGGGCTTATCCATAACTACGTATGGGGCGAAGCCACTGACTTTATTGAAACCACAAACCCGAAATTGCCCTACATGCTCCACGGCACGGGCGACCTATTCGCAAGCGCCTTGCTGGCTGCCGTCATGGCGGGCCGCAGCCTTGCTGAAGCTACCAGCTTTGCCGCCGACTTCACGGCAGATGCCATGGTGGTTTCTGCCAAGCAGCCCGACTTTGAAAACCGCGGCGTGAGTTTTGAACCCCTGCTGGGCAAAATTGCAGAACTCTTAAATTAGCCCTTCATCTGCGGTATCATAAGGAGTACCGAGTTTCATAAAGGAAGCTTAATCGTGGCAGAAGAACTCATACTTAATCGCTATAGGCCACTTGAAGAAGCAGGTGCAGGTGGCTACGGCACCGTGGTGGTTGCCTGGGACCCGCGCATCCAGCGCCGCGTGGCTATTAAGATGCTCCAGGTAGATCCAAGCCTTATTCCCGCGCCCACCAGCGACGCTGGCACCTACGACGTTTCCAGCATTCCTGGCCTTGAAGAGGCCCGCACGGCTGCCCTGCTTAACGACCCCAACATTGTGGGCGTGATCGACTTCGAAATTGAAGGAACGACCGCCTACCTCATTATGGAATACGTGGATGGTTGCACCTTAACGCAGCTCATGCACAACTACCCCGACGAAATCACCCCCGAAATCGTGGGTGCTGTTTTCAAAAGCGTGGCGCATGCGCTCCAGGTTGCCCATGAAAACCAGGTGCTCCATTTAGACATCAAGCCCGACAATGTGCTTATCACGCGGCAGGGCGACGTGAAGGTAACCGACTTTGGTCTGGCCAAACTTTCGAATAGGGAAGGTTTTGACAAGGCAGCGGGCGGTACCATTGGCTATATGCCGCTTGAGCAAATGGCGCTCCAAACCCTAGACGTGCGCTGCGACGAATGGGCCCTTGCTTCCCTCGCCTATGAAATGATCGCACGCAGCAACCCCTTCTTCGCCGAAGACCTCAAAGGAGCCAAGCGCGCCATCGACGAAGCGGAATTGGTTTTGCCTTCACTTTGCATGGAAGGCATAAGCAGCGAAGCGGACGACGTGCTCTTCTATGCCCTCGCCCCCGACCGCGAAGAACGCTATGCCACCGTGGCAGACTTCGCCGAAGAACTCCAGCCCTTCTTGGGCAATCCTAAAACAGGTAAGCGCCAGCTCGCCCGCCTGGTGGGTGCCGCTACCGACGATGCCGAAGAAAGTGAACTTGCCCCTGTTGAAGTTTCCGCCCTCGACCGCACGAACCCTTGGCGTGCGCGACTGCTTCTGCGCCTCTGGTCGGTTGTTAACTGCACCATCGTGGGGGCGCTTGGGCTTTCCTGCATGCATCCCTGGATTGGTGGCGTGCAGGGTCTTGTGTTCTGGGGCATCCTGGCGCTCGTTATTGTTGCCGCGGCGGTCATACCCCACATAGGTGCCCTTATTGCAGTAGCTATCTTTTCGCTTGCCCTTGTTGCCCAGGGGGCCTACCTTGCAGGTGCGGTGCTCCTGGTTGTCGGCGCCCTATGGTGGTTCTTTAGCGGGCGCCACAGTTTCGAAGCCGCCTGTGCTCCCCTTTCTATTGCGCCCTTGGGTCTGCTCGGCCTCGGCGCCACTACCCCCATACTCTGCGGCTATTTCCTACATGTAAAAGACGCCATTATAGGTGCCGCCTTTGCGGCCGTATTGGCCCTTGCGCTGGCGGGATCTGCCGCAACGGGGCTCACCAACTGGGACATGCTCCCCATTTGGGCAAGTGCTGACCTTGCCACCCATAACAACTTGGGTTTTGAAGCTATACGCAACATCCTTACGACCCCGGGCCTCTGGATTGACGCCATTACCTGGGTCGCCGCAGCGGCTGTTATGGCTGCCTTCTGTTCACGCGCCAATCGCATGCTCGGTTTTGTGGGTGCTCTTGTGGCGGGTGCCATCCTGTTGCTTGCGGCCTTCGCCCATGTTGCTGCAAGCACGGCAGGTGCCGCCATCATGCCAGAAGCTATCGACTTTGTGCGCGCCTTAGTACCCCTCGCGGTGGGCGGGGTCCTCTGTATTTATGGCGTACCCATCCGCCACGATTAGATTTTACGCAGCGACGGCAGGGGTTTGCGGAGTGCTAGTTCCGCGTTTGCGCAAGACGTATTGAATGCCAACAAGGGCCGCGATAATGGCTATACCCACAACGTCGGTTAGCGTGTCGGGCACCATCATCAGAAGGCCGCCTGCTGCAAACAGTAAACGGAACACCGGGTTAATCTTGGTAAACAGATTACCGTTAAGTGCGCACGCCACGCCAAACAAACCAATGAGCGAAGTGGCAACAACCTGGGCAACTTGCAGGAAGGTAAAGCTGCCTTCCAAAATCATGACGGGGTTGAAAGCCAGAATATAAGGAACGATGAACGCAGCAATAGCCAGCTTGGCAGCGTTCATGCCCGTCTTCATGGGGTTGGACTTCGCAATGGCGCTGCCCGCGTAAGCCGCAAGGGCAACCGGTGGCGTAATGTCGGCCACAATACCGAAGTAGAACACGAAGAAGTGTGCTGCCACCTGCGGAATACCCAGCTGAATAAGGATGGGTGCCGTGGTCGCGGCCATAATGCAGTAATTCGCCGTGGTGGGAACACCCATGCCCAGCACGATACAGGTAAGCATGGTAAGCACCAGGCCAATAATAGTGGCATCGCCCGCGAAGTTCACGATAACGTTAATGAGCGTGGAAGCCAAACCAGTAACCGTAATGCAGCCAGCAATCATACCCGCCATGGCACAAGCAACCGCCACCGCCACACAGCTACGCGCACCTGCACGCAGGGCTTCGAAAGTAGTAACTGTTACGATCTTGGCGGTGTCGACAAGCACCGCGCCCATGGATTTACTCGCTTCGCGTTCGCGCAGTTCGGTGAGGAAGAAGTTCACCGCGCCAATAATCATGGCGCCCAGAATTGAAATAGCAGCAGAAACGGCCATAGTGCGCGTGCCCGAAGCCACCAACCATACCAGCAGCACGAGCGGCAGAATAAGGTAGCTGTTCTTAATGAGGTAGCTCACCTTGGGCAGCTGGTCGCGCGGAATGCCCTGCAAGCCCAGCTTCTTTGCTTCCAGATGCACCGTAATAAAGATGCCAGCAAAGTAGAGCAGGGCCGGGATTATAGCCTTGGCCGCTACTTCAATATAGGGAATGCCCATGTATTCAGCCATAAGGAAGGCCGCAGCGCCCATGATAGGCGGCATGATCTGCCCACCCGTTGAACTGGCGGCTTCAACCGCAGCAGCAAATTCAGGACGGTAGCCCGTCTTCTTCATCATGGGAATAGTGACCGAACCCGTGGTTACGGTGTTGCCAACGGAAGAGCCGCTCACCATGCCGCACAGGGCCGAAGAAATAACGGCCACCTTGGCGGCGCCACCGCTACTCCAGCCCGCAATGCGGTTGGCCAGAGAGATGAAGAAGGAAGCGATGCCGGTGCGCTCCAAGAACGCACCAAAGATAATAAAGAGCACAATATATTTGAAGCACACGTCAATAGGCGTGCCGATAATGCCACTGGTGCTATAGAACATGCGGTTAATAACCTGGGAAAGCGCCGTTATGGGGTCCAAGCCGCGCATGCCTAAGAAATAGTAGAAGGCATAGATAAGCAGGCAAGCCACCACCACGAGGATGGGCACACCCACGCAGCGCCGGCACAGTTCCGCCACCACCAAAATGCCAATGACACCCATAACCACGTGGTGGATTTCAATGCGTCCACGCAGGTTAATAATGTCGATGGCATAAAAAGCAAAATAGAAGAAGGCCGCCGCGCCGAGCACCATAAGCACAATGTCATACCAGGGAATGTAATTCGGGCGCACCTTCTTTTTGTTTGCGGGGTACATCATATAGCCAATAATGACAATGAAACCCACAAAGCGCGCCAGACGCGTTTCGGGCAGCTCCGTTGAAAACAGCGTCATGCCAATGCAATAGAGAGAAAACAGCACCAGAATGACAGAAACCACCTGCTTGGCCGTGCCTTCCCAAATGCGCGTGTTCGATTCGCGGTCGTACTTGCGCATGATGTCGTCGACGTCGGCGTCGTCTTCGTCAATAACCGCCGTCGAACTGATGGGGTGCTTGGCCTTGTTAGCAACATTGGGCCCCGCAAGCGTGGCGCGCAGGCCTTCGGCGTCGACGTTAGCCGCAGTAATCGCCGCTGCGTCTGCCGCTTTAATAGCGCTCATAACGCCCGTGGCGTCTTCGACCGCGTCGGCCACTGCTTCGCCTGCCACGAGGCTCACGCCGTCAAACGGTTCGGCAATAAGCGAAAGCTTCGCTTCCTCGTCAGAACGCAAGGTTTTGTCAAATTTGTCTTTCCCTTTATTTGGCATAGTTGCTGTATTGTACCCTTAAACAGGACGCGCAACAAAAGCTGCGCGTCCAAAACCATCTACCCTTGAAGGTTTTGTGCCTCCGAGAAGTTACTCCTGAAGGCAGCTTCCCCCAAACTACTTAACGGCTACGCTCTTGCCCTTTTCTTCGAAGTACTTCGCAGCACCCGGATGATAAGGAACAGCGGTGATCGAAGCGCCCTTGTCGATGCTTACTTCACCGTACTTGGCATGGTTTTCAACCAGAGCAGCCGGATCCTCGAAGATGTCGAAGCACAGAGCATAGATGTCATCTTCAGAAACCGTGTCGTTGGCGATAATAACCGCGCCAACAGCAACTGTGGTCACGTCTTCGTCGACGCCAGCATAGGTGCCGCCAGGAATGGTGGCCTTGCTGTAATACGGCGAAGCGGCCAGCAGCTGGTCTACATGAGCGCTGTCCAAAGAGACCAGGTAGGCCTGCTTGGACGTGGAAAGGTCGGTGATAGCCGTGGTCGGCGCTCCAGCCACGATAAAGGCAGCGTCGATCTTGCCGTCTTTCAGGTCGTTGGCAGAGTCGCCGAAGCTCTGGTACGTGGGGTTGATGTCGGCTTCGCTCAAGCCATATACGCCCAGAATGTCGATAGCGTTGAAGTACACGCCCGAACCAGACGCACCAATGGAGACGTTCTTGCCCTTCAGGTCTTCAACCGTCTTGATATTTTCGTCGCAGGTAACAATCTGAACCTGTTCGTCATAGAGGCAAGCCACGGTGCTGAAGCAATTAACCGCGCCCGTGTCGGCAAAGATGTTGGTGCCTTCGAAGGCGTATGCTTCCACGTCGGACTGGCAGAAGGCCACGTCGGAAATGCCGTCCTGCAGGTCCTGCACGTTGGCTTGCGACCCATTGCCTACAACAGCGTTCAGGTTTACGCCCACCGTGTTAACGGCATGCTGGGCAATAACCGAACCGAAGGCATAGTAGGTACCAGATTCGCCGCCGGTCTTAAATTCCAGGGCCTGGCCAGTACCCATGGGGCCAGCACCACCAGCTGCGGCACTTGTAGCAGCACCAGCTGCAGCACTTGAAGCAGCAGCCCCACCGCCGCCACCGCAACCGGTCAGCGCAACGGTAGCCGCCGCAGTTACGCCCAAACCAATGAAGTTTCTTCTCGTAAGCCTTGCCATAAATGTCTCCCTTCCCAATAATCACTTTGGATTAATTGGCACGTACCCGATTTGTTATGAAGCACGTGCATAGTGCACTGCTAAAATAAGGTTTCAGTATTATACCTAAGTTTTACTACAGCGGACTAAAGTATAAGAAATTTAAAAAAGGTTACATTTGTCTCTTGACAGCCTTTTTAAAGCCATTATAATAGAGACAGATGTTACCTTTAATACATAGGAGGAACAATGAATAAGAACCACGAAATGCCGCAGCCCCCTGCAAACGCCCAAGGGCAGCCTCAGCCATGGCCGGCGCAAGCTGTTCCTCCCTACCAGCCTTCAGCAGCTCCTGCGCAAGGCGCGCCCATGCAAGCGCCGCAGGCAGTTCCCGCACCGGGGGCTCCCCAGGTCCCCCAGCAGGCAGTTCCTGCACCGAGTGTACCTGCCTATGGAACACAAGCAGCCCCCGCGCAGCCAATTCCCGCACAGCCAGTACCCCTGCAGCCAGTTCCTGTACAGTCGGTCCCTGCACAGCCTGTTCCTGCGCAGCCTGCTCCTGTGCAGCCGGCCGCCGTACAACCGGCGCCCATCCGCCAAAACATGCCCGTTGCCCCTGGCCAAGGCATTCCGGGGCCTTCGCAAGACAGTGAAGTCTTTTTCGGCGGCAAGGTGGTTGGCGTTATTGCTGCCCTCCTCGTCCTTTCTGGTCTTATCTTGCTCGGCGCAAGCTTCATTCCCCAGCTTCCCGACATGGTCAAAGCAATATTTATCTTCCTCTTTGCTATTCTGCTCACTGGTGGCGGTGCCTTCCTCGTAACGAAGAGCCGCAACGTGTTTACCTATGCCCTTTTTGTAAGTGGCATGGCAGCCTTCTTTGTAGCCATTTGGGCAAGCTGGGCTTTCTTCGGCTTGTTTAACCACACCACCGCTTTAGTGGTTTCGGGCATTTGGATGGCGGTTACCATTGCGCTCGTTATTTATACCCGCACCTGGCCCCTTGCTATTGCGCTTTGCGCCCTCGCTGGTCTTTTTGGCGTTTCTTTCCTGGAAGGCGACGCTGTTCGCATGGCCGAAGGCTACGACTATATAAATATCAACCTTCAGCCCTGGATGGCCGCGGCCTTCATCCTTGCGGGGCTCTATATTGTTGCGCTTGGCATTACCGGCATGAAACTTGCCGTTAAGTCTGCAACTTCTGAAAACCCCAACCTGGCGAACGTGCACAAGAAGGTGCTGGCAAGCTTCTTCGTTTCTGAAGCTGCCCTGTTCTTCGCGGGCATTTCCAGTTCCTGGCAATACGCCCAGGGTGCCATGTTGGTGCTCCTTATTGCCATCCTTATTGTTGCCGCCCGCAGCCCCCTTCCGGCGCCCCTGCACAGCAACCAACCTGCATGGCGCGTTAACGAAATTGTCGTATTCACCATGGCGGCGCTCGGTTTCCTGTTTACGTCACTGGCTTCGGCCGCCGACCTATTCACCGTTGTTACCTATGGTCTGTTCACCGTTGGTGCCGTAGCACTTGCCGGGCTGCGTGCCCACGACCGCACCAAGGAAGGCTACGTGCGCCCGAATCCTGCCATTCCTGTACTCTTTGCCCTGAGCCTTTCGGGCGTGGTTACAAACTACCTCTGCGGCATTCCCTTCGAATACGTTTCACCCTACGTATGGAGTGCCGTTGCCATCGTGTGCGCCCTCGTTACTATTGCTGCAGGGTTCTGGTTTGGGGAAAAGCCCTTGCGCCTGTGCGGCCTCGTGCTCACGCTGCTTTGCATCCTTAAGATTGCGGTCTTCGACCTCAGCGGCGATGCGCTCGCTCACGCAGTAGCGCTCGTGGTAGCTGGCCTTGTCTGCTTCGGCATTAGCGCACTCTACACCTACGCAAACAAGCGCCTTTCTTAGAAATAGAGCGGGAAAGTGCCCGTTTACGACTGCTCCCGCTGTTCAAGAAAAAGCCCGTTTTAGGGCTTTTTCTTTCATGCGCTCCGCTTGACGCTCGTTCACTTAGTTAAGTGCAATTTTCGGCAACAGCGAAAATTGCGGAATGTGATCTCGCGACATCGTTAACGGTCACTTTCCCCGCACAACGCATTACCAAGGGAACTCTGTAGTCATTTTTCTCGGTCATTTTTTTAACGACACGAGAAGCTCGAAAAATGACTACAGAACCCCTTGCCCGATCGTCAAATGTAACTATGAGCAAGCGGGAAGTGCCCCACTTTTTTAAGGAGTGGAAAGCTTCATGAGGTAATTGGCGTCGGCGATGACGTCGTTGGCGCTGCGTTTCGGTTGGTCAAAGAGCCAATGGCGTACCAGGCCAAAGAGGCCTGAGACCACGTAGTAGAACAGCGATTCAACCTGCGCCGCCGAAAGCTTGGGGTTGGCCTTTTGCCAAGCGGGCGCGTAACGTTCGTACAAGTCGTCCAGGGCGCGGTCCACAAAATTGCCTTCCCCGCGGTTAGCGAACACCGCCTTCATAAGTACGCGGTTTTCGTCAACGAAATGAATAAGCTCAGGGGCAATGGCAAACACGTCTTCAGGAATACCCGCTAAACGTTCCTGGTAGTCTTCGAAAAGATCTTCTTGCATGCCCCGCAGCAGAGCAAACTGGTCGGTGTAGTACTTATAGAAGGTCTTGCGTGAAATGCCTGCCTTCTCGCATATCTCAATAACGGTAATGTCCGAAACGGGCTTTGCGGGAAGCAGCTCCAAGAAGGACGCATACAGACATTCTTTGGTATAGCGCAGGCGCGAATCGCGCGGGTTCCGTTCTATGGGCATGGCCTCTCCTTCGCTCTAATGGCTAAGGGTCTTCAACAGCATAAGTATACATCTTAGGAATTAGAAATAATGTGGGAGTTTTAATTCGAAAGAATATTTCTTGCAAAGCGCTTGCCGCTGCGCTAACATTCTTCCTTGCCTGTTCGCGCGAGCGAACGAAACACACGCGGGTGTGGCGGAATTGGCAGACGCGCTAGCTTCAGGTGCTAGTGGGCTTCGGCCCGTGGGGGTTCAAGTCCCTTCACCCGCACCATTAAAAATAAAAAAGCACCGCAAGGTGTTTTTTTATTTTTAATCGTTGGTGAAGGGGCGCAGAAGCCCCGGGGGTTCATTTCGGGTGTACGCTTGCCGGACACCCGAAACAGCGAGAGTCAAGGCTTGCGAAGCAACCGCGAAGCGGCTTGGCCTTGACGCGAGCTAACTCCCTTCACCCGCACCATTAAAAATAAAAAAGCACCGCAAGGTGTTTTTTATTTTTAATCGTTGGTGAAGGGACAAAGAAAGCCCCCTATAAGGGGGCTTTCGTTAGCAACCAAGCCAGGGCACAAGGCCCTACGCTTTATGCAGCGCTCGAAGCGGCAGCTTCGTCTTCGGCAGCGGCTTCTTCGCTTGAAGCAGCACTGCTTTCAGCAGCAGCTGGCGCACCGGCCTTCGCAAAGATAAGCTTTTCGTCGCCACCCTGCTCAAGTGTCAGCGTGTCGTTTGCAAGTGTCACGTTTACCGACTGGCCAGACATGGTCAGCGTAGCTGTGTCGGCCGCAACGGCTTCCCAAGCGTCCGAAGAAACGTCGCCGAACATGTCGAAGGTATAGGTGCCGTCTTCAGCAAGGTTAAGCGTGCAGGACATGCCGAGGTCCTTAAGCATTACAAAGTCGTCCTGAGAAAGGCTATTGTCGCCACCTTCAACCTGAATAAGTTCCCAGGTTCCAGCAAAGTTGGGAGTGAAGTCTTCCTTAGGCGCACCGCCACAAGAAGCCAGACCAAAGCTCAGCGCCAAAGCGAGAGCGAAAACAAGCGCTATCTTTTTCATAAGAACCATTAGCCTTTCTTTTATCGGACAGAATGTGCATTGCCGCTGTATTCTACCACGCGAAGGCGCTATTCTGTTATTCTAGGACGCCAGATAAATACCTTGTATATACTCCGCACAACGAAAAGGACATAAGATGCCAACGATTCATTGCCTCAATAACATTTCTAGCCACGGTACCGACCAGCTTCCTGCAAGCTACGAACTTACCGACGACATCAAGAAAGCCACGGGCATTCTGGTGCGCAGCGCCAAGATGCACGACATGGAATTTGGTCCTGAAACCCTCGCCATTGCGCGCGCGGGTGCAGGCGTTAACAATATTCCGCTGGACCGTTGCGCAGAAGAAGGCATCGTGGTGTTCAATACCCCCGGCGCCAACGCCAACGCCGTAAAAGAGCTGGTCGTAGCCACAATGATTATGGCAAGCCGCAACTTAATCGACGGCATTCAGTGGTGCCGCGACAATGCGGGCGACCCCGAAATTGCCACGTCGGTCGAAGCTGCCAAGAAGGCCTTTTCTGGTTCTGAAATCATGGGCAAGAAGCTTGGCGTTATTGGCATGGGCGCCATTGGTGCCCGCGTTGCCCGCGCTGCCATCGACCTCGGCATGAAGGTCTACGGATGCGACCCCTACGTTTCGGTCGACGCCGCCTGGAATATCGACACCCGCGTCAACCACGTGGACACTATGGATGAAATCTACAAGACCTGCGACTTCATAACCGTGCATGTTCCTGCCCTGGATTCCACCAAGGGCATGCTTGGCGAAGCGGCTTTCGCAAAAATGAAGCCAGGCGCCGTCATTTTGAACTTCTCGCGCGACACCCTCGTCGACGAAGCCGCCATGGCCAAGGCACTTGAAGCGGGCACGGTGGCTTGCTACATCACTGACTTCGCCACTCCGGCCGTCATGCAGATGCAAAACGTTATGGTCACCCCCCACCTGGGCGCTTCCACCACAGAGGCGGAAGACAATTGCGCCGTCATGGCTGTCAACGAACTGGTGGACTACATTGAAAACGGCAATATCGTCAATTCGGTGAACTTCCCCGCAGCAACCCTGGGCAGTGCGGAAGCCGACGGCGGGCGCATTGCTGTGCTCCACAAAAATGTTCCCAACATGGTGGGCCAGATTACCAATATCCTGGGTGAAAACGGCGCCAACATTGCCAACATGGTCAACGCTTCCCGCGGCGACTACGCCTACACGCTTATCGCTCTCGACCAGCCTGCCGAAAAGGCCTACATTGAAGCTATTTGCGCCATTGGCGAAGTCATTCGCGTTCGTTTGATCAAATAAGCCTATTTGCGTGGCAATTACATAAAAAAGCGCACATAAAGCCCTATTTGTGGCACAATTCTCTTAACAGAGATATAGGTACCCTATTCGCAGTTTAAAGGAGCTACTCGTGGGCATTTTTTCTCGTTTCGAAAACAAGATGGAAGACGGTCTTGAAGGCGCCGCTGGCAAAATCTTCAATGCACCTATTTCCCCAGTTCAAATCTCGAAAAAAGCTGAAAAGGCCATGCGCCGTGAAAAGATGGTTGGCGCGGGCAAGCAGTATGCGCCAACGCTCTACACCGTCCTGGTTAACGCTGAAGACGACCAGAAGCTTTTCGGTTACTACCCCACCATTGCCGGTGAAACGGAAACCTTCCTTTCGGCACGTGCCACTGAAGAAGGCCTTACCATGGACGGCCAGCCCCTCGTGCGCTTTATTGTGGACGACTCGCTCAAGCGCGGAAAATTCGACGTGGTAGCCGAATTGGTTTCGGCACCTATTGTGGCCCAGTTGCGTCGTGAAGAAATGCAGCGCTATGGGCTGCTGAACAAGAAGGACGCTGCCCCCGCCGCTGCGCCAGCGCCTGCCCCCGTTGCTCCCGCTGCTCCCGCAGCACCCATGGCTCAACCCGCACCTGCCCAGGCTATTCCCGTGCCTTCAAGCGGCCAGCGCGTTGACTCGGGCGCCTTTGGCCACAGTGCCTACGCAGACCGCCTTGCTCGTTCGAATTCGGCCGACATTGTTGACCCGCTCGACTTGTCCGACGCAATCCTGCCCAAAAAGCAACCGCTTCCCTATGTGCCTGAAGAAGAAATCGACCGCAGCATAGACTACGGCGAATACACCTTCAACAGCCAAGACTTTGAAGACTACGAAAAGCACGGCGTATCTGCCCAGCTCATTAACCCACCTGCTGCCACGCCAGCAGAACCTGAAGACGACTTTTCAAGCTACGCAGACCTTTCTGGCCTCGACGTTGAATCCTACAGTCCCTACGCTCACGACTCACGCGACTTCGCGCAAACCCCTCCTGCCCAGCCCGCCCCTGCAGTCAACACGCAGGTCTTTACTGGCGGCGCAGCTACCCCTGCCCCCAATGCAGCGGCAGTGCGTGCTCGTTTGGTAAATACGGTAAGCAACCGCGACTACAGCCTCACGGGTGGCCGCTTAATTATTGGGCGCAGCCATTCCTGCGACATTACCATCGACGACATCAATGCCAGCCGCAGCCACGCTGAACTGCGCTATGAATTGCAGGGCGTGTGGGTTCTTACCGACCTAGGTTCGACCAATGGCACCAAGGTCAATGGCGAACGCATTAGTTCCACAACGCTTAACACGGGCGACCGCGTAACCATTGGCACAACCGACCTGCTCTTCCTTGAAGGCTAGGTTTAAAGACAAGGACGCGCTGCCGTGATTGACGTCACCCTTCTTATAGCCCGCCTGCTTTTTGTTGCGCTGCTCTATATTTTCTTGCTCGCGCTTATGAAAACGGGCATTGGCCTGGTGCGCGGCCAGCGCAAGAAGGAAAAGGGCTGGTCAATCGCGGTTGAACAGGGCCCCAAGGAACTGCGTGGCGTGCAAATTGCCGTCCATGGCCCCGTTATTGTAGGGCGCAACCCTGGGGCCGACATCGTCATTGGAGCGAGCTATGTTTCAGGGCGCCACGCCCGTTTCACGCTCATGGGCCAAAACCTTTTTGTTGAAGACCTCGGTTCCACCAACGGAACGACTGTTAACAAGCAGCGTATCGACGGGCCCTGCGGCCTCCACGACAAGGATGTCGTAACCGTTGGCGACGTTGCCATGCGAGTAAGGTTTAACTAGCATGGCTTCTCGCCCCAGCGCAAATCCCGGCCGCTCCAAAGCAAGCTTTGGAAGCCGCACCGACATTGGCTGCCTCCGCGAACACAACGAAGACAGTCTGGTTGTTTCCCCGCCTCTGTATGCCGTTGCCGACGGCATGGGTGGCCACGCCGCTGGCGAAGTAGCGAGCGAAATTGCCGTACGCACCCTCGCCGAAATGGTCACATCGGGGGCCAATTCCGAAGACCTCGCCAATGCCGTTATTGAAGCGAACCATGCCGTTATAACTGCGGCACGCAAAAAGGGCCGCGCTGGCATGGGTACCACGCTCACTGCTGCCCTCATTGAAGGCGAACGCCTTTCCCTTGCCCAGGTGGGCGACAGTCGCGCCTACCTTTTGCACCGAGGCAAGATGCAGCAACTCACGCGCGACCATTCGCTTATGGCCGACATGATCGAAGCGGGCGAAATAACGCCCGAAGAAGCCAAGGTCCACCCCAAGCGTTCGGTTATTACCCGTGCCCTTGGGTCCGACCCAGGCATGCAGCCCGACCTCTACGAACTTAACGTAAAAGCGGGCGACCGTCTGCTCCTCTGTTCGGACGGGCTTTCAACCATGCTTGAAGACGACCAGATTGAAAACATCTTGGTCCGCACGCGCGACCCCCAACGTGCCGCCAGCATGCTCGTTAACGAAGCCATTGCGGCAGGCGGCCACGACAACATTACCGTTATCGTTCTCGACATTGAAGGCAATACGGAACGCGAAACGCGCAAGACCGTGCGCAAAAGCCGCTTGGGTGCCGTAATGCTCGCGCTGCTCACCGCCGTAGTGGTTGCCGCCATTGCCTTTGGGGTGTACACCTACACGCAAAACACCGCCTATCTCGCCGCGCAAGACGGAAAAGTGGCTGTTTACCAGGGGGTTCCCGACACCGTCTTTGGCATGGAGCTTTCCCACCTCGACCATGTTACCGAAGTCGAAATTAGCAAACTTCAGCCCGGCGTTGCCAAGCGTTTGAGCGAAGGTGTCATTCGCGTCGACAACCTTGAAGCTGCCGAAGAACTTGTCAACGAATACCGCAGCGCCATTGCAAAGGACACCCCATGACGCGGCGCAATACAGAACTCTTGCTCTTACTGCTCGCCGCACCCATCGTGCTGCTGCTCTACGCCATGATCGTAATCAATCAAGGCCTCACGCTCAGCGTCAATACGCTGGGTGTGCCCTTGGGCATTTTGGCAGCCTTTGCACTGGCTCATTTTGCCGTGCGCAAGTGGGCACCGGGGGCAGACCCCGCCATCCTGCCCATTAGCTTTGCGCTTTCTGGCATTGGCATCGCCTTTGTCACGCGCCTCGCACCTACCCTTGCTGTGCGCCAGCTTATGTGGCTCTACGCGGGCATTGCCGCCATGGTGCTCGTTCTTGCCCTGGTCCGCAACGTCGACAAAGTGGCCCAGTACAAATACACGCTTATGATCGCTGGCTTCGTGCTCCTGCTTTCCCCCATGCTCCCTGTGGTTGGCACGGAAATCTATGGCAGCCGCATTTGGCTCGACATCGCCGGTTTTAGCTTCCAACCTGGCGAAATTGCTAAGGTGCTCATCGTCTTATTCCTGGCGGGCTACCTTGCCACCAACCGTGAAATGCTTTCGGTCTTTACCGTTTCGGTTGGGCCCTTCCACTTGCCCGACTTCCGCACCTTGCTTCCCATGCTTATTATGTGGGGCATTTCGCTTGTCATTGTTATTTTTGAAAAAGACCTTGGCTCGGCCCTCGTGGTGTTCTTTGTCTTTATCGCCATGCTCTATGTAGCAAGCGGCAAAAAATCCTACGTCATATTCGCTTTGGTCTTGGCCGGCATTGGAGCCTTTATTATGTGGGGCGCCTTTACCCACGTGCAGGTGCGTGTGGCAACCTGGCTCGACCCCTTCGCCGACGCCGAAAACACGGGTTACCAGCTCACCCAGGCCATTTATTCCATGGCCGACGGCAATCTGCTGGGCGTGGGTATTGGCAAAGGTCTATGCGACCTTATCCCCGTTGTCGAAAGCGACTTTATCTTCGCCGCCATTGCTGAAGAAACCGGCCTTCTGGGTGCGGCGGGTGTGCTGCTGCTGTACCTGTGCTTCGCCATTCGCGGCATCGTTACTGCTGCGCGCGCAAAAAGCGACGTGAGTTCATTTATCGCTACCGGTCTTACCACCACCATTGTGCTCCAGGCCTTCATTATTGTGGGTGGCGTAACGCGCCTTATCCCCCTTACGGGCCTCACCCTTCCCTTCATTAGCCAAGGCGGTTCGTCATTGCTGGCGAGCTTTATTGCTGTGGGCTTTTTGCTGTTGTGCGGCAACGAAGGTACGGGCGTAGAAACTGAAGTCAACACAGGCATCCAGCGTGCCAACCCGTCTGAAAACAGCGTGCTTGGCCGCGTTTCTTTGGGCAAGCGTCTTACTAATCTCATGATTGCGTTCTCGTTGCTTTTTGCGGCGCTCGTTGCGAACCTCACCCTCATCATGGTGGTGCAGGCTGAAAGCTATCGCAGCATGCCGGCCAACAGCCACACGCTTGATAAACAAGCCAACCGTGAACGCGGTACCATCTCCACAGCCGACGGCGTCGTACTTGCCCAAAGCGTTCAAAATGACAACGGCGGCTTTACGCGCACCTACCCCGCAGGCACGCTCGCTTCGCATGTGGTGGGCTACTATTCGCCGCGCTATGGTGCCAGTGGCCTGGAAAACAGCTACGCGGAAACCCTCGTGGGCGACGACCATTTTGCCACCTGGACCGACGTCCTTAATTCCTACGCCGGGCTTTCTACCAGCGGAAACGACATACAACTCACCATCAATTCTGAAATTCAGCAGGCTGCGCAGAACGCCCTGGAGGGCTACAACGGGGCATGCGTAGTCCTTGACCCAGAAACAGGTGCCGTCCTTGCCTTGGCAAGCGCACCCACCTACGACGCCGCTGGTTTTGAAGACCTTATCAACACTGAACAGGAAGGCGGGGCGCTCTTCAACCGCGCCACCCAGGCGCTCTATGCCCCGGGTTCTACCTTCAAGATCGTGACGCTTGCTACGGCCATCGACAACAATATCGCGAACGAACAAAGCACCTACGACAGCCCTGGTTCAATCGAAATTGGCAACGCCATGGTCTACAACTACGACGAAAACGCCCTGGGCAACGTAACGCTTGAAGTAGCAACCCAGTGGTCTTCCAACACGGTCTATGGCCAGCTTGGTGTTGAAATTGGATCCGACCTTCTGGTGCAGAGTTCCGAAGAATTCGGCTTCAACAAAGACATCAACTTCGACATTCCCGCCGTTCGTTCACTCATGCCAGACCCGAACGAAATGACCACGTGGGAAACCGCTTGGTCCGCCATCGGCCAGCCCGTTGGCCAACACGCTAGCCCCGCAGGCCCCCAGGCAACCGTCCTTGAAATGGCGCTCGTGGGGGCAGCTATCGCCAACGAAGGCACCATACAAAAGCCTTACCTGGTCGACAGTGTTTACAATTCGCAAGGTGCCCTTGCTGAAAAAACGGAACCCAGCATTCTTTCAAAGCCTATTTCTGCAAATACCGCCCAACGCGTGAAGAATGTTTTGGCAACGGTCGTGGAGTCGGGCACGGGCGTGGGCGCCCAGGTATATGGCGTTAATATCGCAGGTAAAACGGGTACGGCCGAAACGGGAAAGCCCGTAGACGATTCATGGTTTGTGGGCTTTGGTCCCACCGAAGACAGCAAGGTGGTAATTGCCATTGTTATCGAGCAGGGTGCAGAAGACTATGCGGATGCTGCCACCCGCGCGAATAATGTGTTAAGAGTGGCCCTCGAAGTGCAAGGAGCCCTATAAATGAGGTATGCTATTACACTACATAAAACTGGTGTGACTAGCATGGGTCCAAAAGGAGTTTAAACGTGAGCGGGAACATGATAGGCAGGGTTTTTAACAACCGGTATCAAATCACAGAACGCATAGGTATTGGCGGCATGGCCGAGGTGTATCGCGCCCAAGACCGCGTGCTTGGCCGTATGGTGGCAGTGAAGGTTATGCTGCCCCAATATGCTGCCGACACAGAATTCACCCAGCGCTTCCGCCAGGAAGCCGCTTCGGCTGCCAACCTTTCCAGCCCCTACATCGTGAATGTGTACGACTGGGGCCAGGACGACGGCACCTATTACATCGTCATGGAATACGTGCGCGGGAGCGACTTAAAGACGGCCATCAAGCAGCGCGGTGCCATTAACCAGCGCAAGGTTGCCGAAATCGGCGCCCAGGTGTGCCAGGCTCTTTCCGTGGCGCACAAGCAAGACATTATCCACCGCGACATTAAGCCGCAAAACATCATGGTCCAGCCCGACGGCAACGTGAAGGTCATGGACTTTGGTATTGCTCACGCCAAGAATACGGTTCAAGGCCAAACAAGCGCTGTCCTGGGTACCGCTCACTATATTTCCCCAGAACAGGCTCAAGGCAAAGAACTTACCAACTCCAGCGACATCTATTCCTTGGGCATCGTGCTTTACGAAGCCGCCACGGGCAAGCTGCCCTTCGACGGGCCCGACTCAGTTACCGTTGCTACCAAGCAGGTGCAGGACTTCCCCGTGCCACCCACGCAAATCAACCCCAACTTGGACCCTTCGCTTGAAGCCATTATCATGCGCGCCCTGGAAAAGGACCCGCGCAATCGCTTCGAAACCGTGGGCGACATGAAGCATGCCCTCAACGACTTTTTGGCAGGCCGCAACGTTAACCTTGGTGGCACCGTAGCTACCGAAGTGGCAAGCCCAGAAGCTTACGGTGTAAACAGCGCACCCCTGCCCTACGCAGACGGTACGTCCGTTATGCCTACGCTCGAAGCAGGCGCCAACGCAGGTGGCGGGGCCGCTGCACCCTATGCACCCATGCGCGCCATTGCACCTGAAGAAGAAAAGAGCGGCAAGGGGCGCGTCGTTGCTATTGTTGCAGCCATTCTTGCCGTGCTTGCGCTGCTTGGTGCTGCAGCCTGGTTCCTGCTCGGCAACACCCCCGAACCTACGCCTGAAGTCCTCAAGATTCCCGACGTAGCAGGCAAAACCGTTGAAGAAGCTACCAAGGAAATTACCGACGCAGGCTTCGTGGTGAAGGAAGCCAAAGAAACCTACGACGAAAAGGTCGAGTCTGGCAAGGTTATCCGTACGGACCCTGCTGCCAATGCTGAAGCAGAAAAGGGCACCGAAGTAACCCTGTTCGTTTCGGTGGGCAAAGAAAAGGTCCTTGTGCCCGACCTGCAAGGCAAAAACGCCGACCAAATTAAGCAGCTCCTTGAAGCAGCGGGCTTAAAGGCGAAGGAAGAAAACGCCGAAAATTCCGACTCGGTTGAATCGGGCTTACTTATTAGGCAGGACCCTGCTGCAGGCACTTCGGTCGACATTGGGTCAACGGTAAGCTACGTCCTTTCCAAGGGCTCTGGCAAGATAGCTGTTGAAGACGTCTATGGTCGCAGCGAAGCGGACGCACGCACCACGCTCACCAACCAGGGCTTCAACGTGGAGGTCTACCACGACAATAGCTCCGACTATGCCGCTGGTACCGTCATGGCCATGAACCCTGGTCCTGGTACTGAACTGAAGAAGGGCGACACGGTTTCTATTACCATTAGCGACGGCGCAAGCCGCCACCAGGTTCGCGCAGAAATCTACGCTGACCCGGTTACCGCAGCCGCAACCGTAGCGCTTGACAGCTACGAAGTAGACGACGGTGGTTCAGTAGGTTACTACATCACTGTGCCGGCAAATTATGCCATCGCCAGTGTGACGGACGGTGCCCATGACTATGGCACGGCGACTTCGGGGCAGATCACCGACATTCGCCATGACCTTACCTTGGTGGTAACCCTTTCCTACACGGCGCCCGAACCAGCGCCTACCCCGGACCCAGGGCCCGACGACCCGAGCAGCAGCAGTTCGGCAGGCTAGTGCCGCGCGCCACATACGCACTAACAAAAAGCAGCCTTCGGGCTGCTTTTTGTTAGTGGCACAGTTTGCAGATTCGCCGCTTACAGGTTCGCCAAAACCTCTTTTGCGGCCGCCGTAAAAGCATCGATTTCTTCTTCAGTGTGCGCCGTACTTACGAACAGGGCTTCATACTGGCTCGGCGCAATAAGGAAACCACGTTCGAGCATGCCACGGAAGTAGCGCGCAAAGCTTTCCGTGTCGCAAGCCGCCGCGTCCGTCCAATTGCGAATAGGCCCGGCGCTAAAGAACAAGGTCGCCACCGAGCCAGCGCGATTAACGCAGGCTTCAATGCCGGCAGCTTCAATAGCTTCTTGCAGGCCCGCTTCAAGGCGCGCGCCCAATGCTTCCAGGCGCTCATAGGTGCCTGGCTTTTCGAGTTCGGTAAGCTGGGCAAGGCCTGCCACCATAGCCACGGGGTTACCCGAAAGAGTACCCGCCTGATACACGGGGCCCACCGGTGCCAGCGTGTCCATAATGTCGGCACGGCCCGCAAAGCAACCCACGGGGAAGCCGCCGCCAATAATCTTGCCAAAGGTGCACAGGTCTGGCAGCACACCATAAAGCTCCTGCGCGCCACCGAGGGCAGCACGGAAGCCCGTAATAACTTCGTCGAAGATAAGCAGCACGTCGTGCTGAGTGCACAAGTCGCGCAGGCCCTGCAGGTAACCTTCCGCAGGCGGCACCACGCCCATATTGCCCGCGATGGGCTCCAACACCACCGCAGCAAAGGCGCCCGGCGCTGCTTCGAAAGCCTGCTGAACCGCTTCCAAGTCGTTATAAGGCAGTACGACCGTGTCGGCCGCAGCACCCGCCGTTACGCCCGGCGTACCAGGAATCCCCAGGGTTGCCACGCCGCTTCCCGCGCTTACGAGCAGCGCGTCGGAATGGCCGTGGTAGCAGCCTTCGAACTTGATAATCTTGTCGCGCCCCGTGAAGCCACGTGCCAAACGCAGGGCCGACATAACGGCTTCGGTGCCGCTTGAAACCATGCGAACTTTTTCAGCCGCAGGCACCACTTCGATAATCTTTTCTGCGAGCGCAATTTCTTCTTCGCACGGTGCACCATAGGAAACACCGCGGCCAAGCTGGGCACGCACCGCTTCTTCAACAGCCGCTGGGCGATGCCCCAAAATCATGGGACCCCAAGAACTCACGAAGTCGACGTATTCATTGCCGTCCACGTCCCAGATGTGGCTCCCTTCAGCATGGTCGTAAAACACCGGGTTCGTACCCACGCTTGCGAACGCGCGCACGGGCGAATTAACGCCACCGGGGATGAGTGTTTGGGCATGGGCGAAGTCGGCTTGGGACTTGCTATGGTCAAGCATAGGAACCTCCTAAACAGCATAAGGGCAAGCAGTAGGCGCGTCGTGCACCGTGCTTGCGTCGGGTGCAAGGCTCGCGCTTGCTTGAGCAGTGCGTTCCTGCAAAGCTGGCGAAGTCATGGTAGCAGTAAAGCCACCGCTTAAGGCCTGCGACGGCAGGAAATAGCGCATCGAAACTTTCTTGAATTCTGCAGTCGTTTCCAGCGCGAAGTGTTCTTCGTAGGGAATGTCCGACGTTTCAAGCATGGTTTGCAAGGTTTCGATATTGCTTACCAGTTCTTCGGCGGTTTGCGCGTGCGTCATAGCGTAGAGGTTGGTGTTCCAACTACCCATGCGATGGCGCGTATAGCAATGCGAAACAAAGTGCGCGCTTGCGAACAGCTCGCCCGCCTGGTCCACATATTCGTCGGGCACATTCCATACCGTCATGCTATTAAAGGCAAAGCCAATAACATGGTGGCGCACCATGGCGCCAAAACGACGGACGGTGCCCTGGGCCTTCAGTTCACGCAGGCGCCCGATAATCTTGGCGGGGGTCACGTCATTGCGCCCCAGTTTTTCGTTTAAGCAAGCTGCGCCCGCTATGTAAGGGTCGTCGATAAGGTCGCCGTATTGGTCGCGGGCAATGTCGTCCTGGGCCCAGCGGACCAGGGCTACGTCGAAAGCGTCTTCAGCGTTAAAGGGTGCGCCCGCATCCTGGCTTGACTGGGCGGCACCATTGCCGTGGGCGGCAGCGTGGCCATGCCCGTGGCCGCTCGAAGAAGCGTGGCTGGACCCATGCCCGTGGCCGCCTGCGCCACCATTACTCTTGGCACGATGGCGCCCAAAGTCCACCGCAATCTTGTACTTGCGAATGGAAGGCATGTCGAGCAAGTCGTCGCAGCCCGTCTGTTCACGAATGGCATCCAGAATGGCTTGCTTTTCTTCCACTGAACGCGTAATGAGGGTGAACCAAATGTTGTAACGGTGCGCGCGCCCATAGTTGTGCGTCACGCCATGGAAGGTGCTAATGATTTCTGCCGCACGCAGGACTTCGTCTTCCCCACCAGGAACTGCCAGAGCACACAGCGTAGACGTGTAACCCAGCTTGCGCGAGTCGAAGGAAGCGCCAATACGACGCACACCCCCGCTAAAGCACAGGCTACAAACGGCGTCCTGGATTTCGTCGCGCGTTGCGCCAAACTGAGCGGCGAGCACACCGTAAGGATCTTCTTCCAAAGGGAAGTTCGACTGAATGGTGTCGAGCACTTGCTGCTGGAGCGTATCCTTCATACTAGGACTCCACCCCCTCGGCTTCGGTCATTTCGGCTGCTTCCATTACTTCGCCCTGGCCAGCGCGTAGGGCACGCGGCACGTAGGCGCAATAGGGCTCCTCTTCCATGTAGTCGCCCGTTGCGGAAAGGGCGCGCGCACGACAACCTCCACACACACCCTTGTATTCGCAGGCGCCGCACTTACCCTTCAGCTTGGAATAGTCGCGCAGGTCGGCAAACACGGGCGAGTCGGTCCAGATTTCACTGAAGGGACGTTCCTTCACATTGCCCAGCTGCATGTCGAAATAGCCGCAAGGCTGCACGTCACCCACATGGGAAATAAAGCAGAAGGTAATGCCACCCAGGCAACCGCGCGTCATGGCTTCCATGCCATACTGTTCGGCGCTTACCTTGCTGCCTTCTTCACGCGCCTTCTGGTGCGCAATGCGGTAGTACTGCGGCGAATCGGTGGGTTTGAAGTGCATGGGGCTTGCCTTTTGTTTGTAGTATGCCCAGGTCAGCACCTCTTCATATTCTTCAGGCGAAAGTTCGATGTCGCGCAGATTTTCGCCACGGCCCGTAGGCACCAGCAAGAATGGATGGAAGGCTTCGGCGCCCAAGTCCAACGCTAAGTCGTGCATGTCTTGGAGTGTTTCGGCGTTCTGCTTGGTCACGGTCGTGTTAATTTGCACGCCCACACCATGTTCCTGCGCCAGCTTTATGCCGCGAATAGCTTCGTCGAAACTGCCTTCAAGACCGCGGAAGCCGTCGTGGCGTTCCGCGTCGGGGAAATCGAGCGAAACCGACATGCGCGTAATGCCATGTTCGGCCATCTTCTGCGCGATGTCTTCGGTGATGATGGTGCCGTTGGTACCCACCACGGGCATGCAGCCCTTTTCGCGCGCGTAGTCGATAATGTCCCAAATATCGGGACGCATGAACGGTTCGCCACCCGTCACAATGAGGATGGGGTTGGTAATGGAGGCGATGTCGTCGATGACCGCCTTGATTTCGTCGAGCGAAAGTTCGCCCGGGTACGAACCAAATTCGGCCGCCGCACGACAATGGGCGCAACTTAGGTTGCAGCTGCGGGTGATTTCCCAGGCAATGATGCGCGGCGCCTTAATGCCTGTACGGGCTTCGTAGGCCTGGGCCGCTTCGCCGCCGCCAGGGCGCATGCCACGCCCTGCTGCACTATGCTTGTGTGCACCACCAGGGTGCCCGCCCGGGTGGCCGCCAGGGTGGCCGCCAGGGTGTCCACCAGGGTGGCCGCCCGCTCCTTCGCCCTTTTCAAGCATCTTCTTTACGAAGTCAGGCATCTTCCCCACTTTGGGAATACCAGCTGGATGCCCGCCAGGGTGCCCGCCATGCCCGGCAGGGGCACTTTCGCCCCCTAGCTTGCCCGCGCGCTCTGCTTCGTCGCGCGCAGCTTCCATCATGTCGTGCAATGCGCCCGCCATGGCTGCCTCTATTCAAGACCAGCTTCAGCATTGGCGCGCGCATGCGCTTCAGCCAAAGCAACAGGATCGGAAATACTAATCTCTTCATCGGTCAGGTAGCACGCCGGGTCAGGCGACCACAAATCCCCCGTGGCTGCTTCAGCGCGCACGCGGAAGTTGCCGCCACAAATGTCGAGCCACTGGCAGCTGGCGCAACGCCCCGTCACGTGCGGGCGCTTGTCCTTCAGCTTAAACATGAGGTCGGACTGTTCGGTTTCGCGGCTCACGTCGGTCCAGATTTCGCTGAACGGGCGGTCCTTTACGTTACCGAAGCTAAAGTGGCGCCAGAATTGGTCGGCGTAAACTTCACCGTCCCAGCTGACGCACGAGATGCCATTGCCCGTGGAATTGCCCTGGTTCCACTGGAGCAGCTGCAGCACTTCGGCGGCACGCTCGGGGTCTTCGCGGAGCAGTTCCATGTACACGAAGGGGCCGTCGGCGTGGTTGTCCACCGTTAAGATTTCGGGCTTGCCGCCGCGGTTGAACCAGTCGCGCGTGCGGTCCATAATCAGGCGCACCGCCTTGCGCGTTTCGGCGTGGTCGAGGTCTTCGTTCATCAGTTCGCTGCCGCGGCCGGTATAAACCAGGTGATAGAAGCAAGCGCGATTGATTTTCTCTTCTTCCATCAGGTCGAAGATTTCGTTGATGTCGCGCCAGTTCAGCTTGTTGATGGTCATGCGCAGGCCCACCTTGATGCCTGCGTCGCGCGAATTGCGAATGCCTTCAATAGCTTTGTCGAAGCTGCCTTCAACGCCGCGGAACTTGTCGTGCGTTTCGCGTCCACCGTCCAGGGAAACGCCCACATAGGAAAGGCCCACGTCGGCCAATGTCTTGGCCAGTTCAGGCGTGATGAGCGTGCCATTGGTGGAAATAACCACGCGCATGCCGCGGTCCTTAGCGTACTGGGCCAGTTCAGGCATGTCGGGGCGAATGGTGGGTTCACCACCGCTAAACAGCAAGACGGGAGCACCAAATTGAGCCAGGTCGTCGATCATGACCTTAGCATCTTCAGTGGTCATTTCGCCTTCGTATTTCTTGCCTTCGGAATGGGCGTAGCAGTGCACGCACTTCAGGTTGCAGGTTTGCGTGCAATTCCAAACCACGACGGGTTTTTTGTCGGCAGAAAACTGCAGCATGTGGCTGGGCAGCTTGCCCGACTCGCGGTTGTAGCGCAAAACGTCGGCCGCTTCCACGGCACCACAGTAAAGTTTCGAAATACCAATCATGGAGGCTTCTCTCTTTCTTTTCTCTCCCCAAGCGGCGCAGCAGCGCGCCCTTTTTATTCAAGCAACGCCGTCTGCCTGCGCTGCCATATCGCAAAAAGATACGTTTTGTAGTCAAAACGAATACTCTAAAGATAGCGAAATATTGGGGGCATTTTGCGCGTGTGACGTGGCGTTTCACGCTTTCCTAACAGTTGGAGAAAAGGCGTACTACAAACGCTGTAAAGACGTAGTGTGCAGGTAGTATATTATTAGCCTTCAGCCAGCCAGCGGGCCGCATCCTTGGCATGGTAGGTCAGGATGGCACAGGCACCCGCGCGTTTCATGGAAAGCAAGGTTTCCAGCACTACGCGCTTTTCGTCGATCCAGCCATTGGCTGCAGCGGCCTTCACCATGGCATATTCGCCCGAAACGTTGTAGGCCACCGTGGGGTAACCAAAGGTGTCACGCACTTCCTTGAGTACGTCCAGGTAGGCCAAGGCGGGCTTAACCATAAGCAGGTCAGCGCCTTCTTCGATGTCGAGTTCGGCTTCGCGCAAGGCTTCTTCGGCATTGGCGGGGTCCATCTGGTAGGCACGGCGATCACCGAAAGCTGGCGCCGAATCGGCCGCGTCACGGAAGGGGCCGTAGTAGCCGCTGGCATACTTCACCGAATAAGCCAGGATAGGCGTGTTCACGAAACCTGCTTCGTCGAGCGCTGCCCGAATGGCCGCCACGCGCCCGTCCATCATGTCGGACGGCGCCACCATGTCGGCACCCGCGCGCACCTGGCTCACGGCAACCTTTGCCAGCAACTCCAGAGTTTCGTCGTTCTTCACGTAGCCCGCTTCGTCCAGCAAGCCGCAATGCCCATGGCTCGTGTATTCGCACAGGCACACGTCGCAGATAACATACATGTCCGGCGTGGCAACCTTAATGGCGCGCACCGCCTGCTGCACAATGCCGTCTTCGGCGTAGGCGCCGCTGCCCACTTCGTCTTTTTCTTCGGGAATGCCAAAGGGCATGACATAGCGAATGCCCAGGTCAAGAAGCTCTTTCATTTCAGCTTCGAGCTGGTCAATGCTCATGCGGAACACACCCGGCATGGAAGGAATTTCGTCACGCACGCCCGTGCCAGGGCATACAAAGAAGGGGTAGATAAAGTCGCCCGCGTCCAATGCGGTTTCGCGGATTAGGTTGCGCGCTGCTTCATTTACGCGCATGCGGCGGGGTCGGTATGTTGGAAATCCCATGCTTGTCCCTTCCTGTTCAGCAGTCCTGGCAGCGGCTTAGGCGCGGCCAAAATAATCGAGGGCTGCCTGCACCAAACCCGGAATGGTAAAGGGGTCGGCTTCGGCAGCAACTTCCAGACCAAGGTCCTTGATTGTGTTCGACGTAATTGTACCAATGCTTATGGCCGCAACGTCCTGCATAAGTGCAAGTACGGTTTCGCCTTCCGCCAATTCGCCTTCGACGAGCTTGAAGAAATTACGCACCGTCGAAGACGCGCTAAAGGTAACCGCGTCAATGGCACCATTGCGCAGAAGCTGGATGACTTCCGCCGCTTGCTCAGATTCCTGCGGAGCCACCGTGTCGTAAACGTGCACCACGTCCACCGTGGCCCCCGCTTCTTCGAGCAATTCAGGGAGCACGTCGCGGGCTGCGCTGGCGCGCAGGATACACAGCTTGCTCCCCTGGGCCACGCCCGCTTCCAGCAGCGCTTCGGCAACCGATTCCGCCACGTAGCGCGGTGGCACCAAGTCGGCCACCAGCCCATGCGCTCGCAGCGTGTTGGTGGTGGCAGGGCCAATGCTGGCAATCTTGCAGGTGGCAAAGGCGCGCGCGTCCAGGCCGGCTTCGTTAAGCAAATTGAAGCTTGCCTCAACGCCGTTGGCGCTCGTGAAGACCACCCAGTCGTATTCAGAAAGTGCGGCCAGCTTAGCGGCAATTTCTTCGTTGAGGCTACGCGGCACCACTTCGATTGTAGGGAATTCCACAACGTTGGCACCCAGGCTTTCCAGGGCTCCTACCAGGGAAGATGCCTGTTCGCGCGTACGCGTAACCACAAAACGCTTGCCAAAAAGCGGGCGGTTTTCAAACCATTGCAAGGAATTGCGCAGGCCCACCACGTCGCCCACCACAATAATGGCTGGCGCCTGGAAGTTCGCCTTTTCGACTTCTTCCACCACGGTAGCCAGTGTGGCCGTAAGCGTTTCCTGCTCGGGCCTTGTTCCCCAACGCACCAGGGCCACGGGAGTTTCCGGGCTGCGGCCACCCGCCACCAAACGTTCCACAATCTGAGGCAAGTCGCGAATGCCCATATAGAAGCACAGGGTGTCTACGCCTTGCGCCAGGTGGTTCCAGTCTATAACGGGGGCGTCCTTGTCGGGCGTTTCATGGCCCGTAACCAGCGCCACCGAAGAAGACACCGTCCGGTGCGTCACGGGAATGCCCGCATAGGCGCACGCCGCCACGGCAGCCGTTACGCCAGGCACCACTTCAAAGGGAATGCCTTCAGCGGCAAGCACCAGAGCTTCTTCCCCACCGCGCCCAAACACATACGGGTCGCCGCCCTTCAGGCGCACCACCTTCCCGTCTTCGTAGCGCTTGGCAACTTCCACCAGACAGGCATTGATTTCATCCTGAGTCACATGAGCAGAAAAGCCCTTCTTGCCCACGAAGATCTGTTCAGCCTTAGGGTTGGCAAAACGCATGCACGCGTCGCTTGCCAGATAGTCATAGACCACGCAGTCGGCCGCTTCAAGCAATTCCTTGGCTCGCAGGGTTAAAAGTCCTGGGTCGCCTGGGCCTGCGCCCACCAAATATACGCACGCTGCACTCATTATTGACCTTCCATCACACGTATTTCTTCCAAGATTTCTTCGGCGCCCTGTTCGCGCAAGTCCGCCACCGCCTGCTTGGCAAGCGCCTGCGAACTTTCTGCGCTGCCTTCCAGGTGGGTGCGCACCAAGCGCTGGCCATCGAGGGAAGCCACAAAGGCATCGAGCACAAACAGGTCGTGCCCGTCGCGGTTTTCCTGGCGGGCGTGGGCACCCATAGGCACCTGACAGCCGCCTTCCAGCTCGGCCAGGACAATGCGTTCCGCTTCCACGGCGCGCATGGTATTCGCGTCGGCAATAGTGGCGCACAGTTGGGCAATTTCTTCGTCGTTTTCGCGCGCCTCAATAACAATGGCGCCCTGGCCCACCGCAGGAATCATGGTTTCAACAGGGATAATAGATGAAATATGTTCCGTCAGACCCAGGCGCGTAATGCCCGCCGCCGCCAAAATGGCGCAGTCGAATTCACCTTCGACCACCTTGCCAATGCGCGTGTCCACATTGCCACGGATTTCACAGATTTCCACGTCGGGGCGCAGACGTGCCAGCTGGGCCACGCGGCGCAGGGAACCTGTTGCCACGCGCGCTCCAGTGGGAATGGTTTCAATGGTCATGCCTTCAGTGGGCGCCACCAAGCTGTCGCGCGGGTCCACGCGCGGTGGCATGGCAACGAGCGCCAGGCCTTCGGGCAACTGGGTGGGCATGTCTTTACAGGAATGCACGCACAAATCCACACTGCCTTCCAGCAGGCCCACTTCAAGTTCTTTGGTAAACAGACCCTTGTCACCAATCTTGGAAAGGGCCACGTCAAGAATTTTGTCGCCCTTGGTTTTAACGATTTCAACTTCAAAGGTGTAGTCGGGCACCGCCGCGCGTAGCAGATCGGCCACGTAATTGGCCTGCCACAGCGCCAGCTTGCTTCCCCGTGTACCTATGCGAACGACTTTTCCCATGTAGTTAATCCTGTCCGCCCAGCCCATTAATCAAGGGGCTCGTCTCGTTCAATTCTGCACAACAAACCTTACCAAAACGGCTGGTATTTCGCGAAAAAAGCCGCGTGCTACACGCTTTCTGAATACTTGAAAAAAGGGCTATACACCAGACGCATTATTGTGGTGCCCCCGGGCCGCTTCATGCTGGAAGTTATCTGGTGCCCCCGGGCCGATTCGAACGGCCGACACCCGCTTTAGGAGAGCGGTGCTCTATCCCCTGAGCTACGGAGGCACGTGCGCTATTGTAACGTATTCACCAAGGTTTCGGCGGCTTCACGGATGGAAGTGTTGTCGACTGAAATAGTAATGTCGGCCCAGCGTTCGTAGAGCGGCAGGCGTTCCGCATACAGGTCTTCCAGGGAATGGCAGTCGCCACGCATCACCACGCCGCGTTCCGCCAATTCGCCCAAGCGCTCCTTCAGTTCTTCAATCGAAACCTGCAGGTACACCACAGTACCTATGCTTTGCAAGTGCGCCATGGCTTCTTCGGAATACACGGCCGACCCACCCGTCGCAATAAGCGTGTTTTCGCATTCGATTTCGCGCAGCACTTCGTTTTCGATTTCGATAAAGCCTTCGGCGCCCGCCTCGTCAATGATGCGCGCAAGCGTGCGTCCAAAGCGCCCCTGGATAAGCAAGTCGCAGTCAATGAAATCCATACCCAACATCTTGGCCGCCACCACGCCCATGGAACTCTTGCCTGCACCCGGCATGCCTATCAAGACTAGATTGCTTTTCTCTGCCATGGGATCTCCTTGGTCGAAAGTACTTCACTTACGATAACCGCAATAAAGATAAGGGCAAAACCAATGATAACGCGCACGGTGAGCACTTCGCCATAAAAAGCAATGCTAATGAGCACACCAAACACCCCTTCAAGGCTTAAGATGAGCGAAGCCTGGCTGGGGTTCACGCGCGTCTGGCCTACGTTTTGGCACATGGAAGCCAGGAAGGACGAACCAACGGCTAGGTAGAACATCTGCCAGAAGAAGGTGGGGTTGGCAAGCTCAGCCAGGCTCGGCAGGGGCTCTATGGCAAAGCCAACGATAAGGCCCAAAATTCCGCAGACTATAAACTGAAGAAAGCTCATGGTGAAAATGTCGTAGTCGCGCGCGAAGTACGGAATGAGCGCCATGTGCAGCGCGAAGAAGAAGCCGCCCACGAGTGTCATGCTGTCGCCAAAGCCCATGTTCAGGGCCGCATCGAGCGAAACAAAACCAATGCCCGCAAGGCAAAGAATGGCGGCAATTATGTTATAGATGTTGGGGCTTTTCTTGGCCAAAATCCAATAGAGGTACGGCACCATGACGACATAGGCAGCGGTAAGAAAGGCGTTCTTACCTGGGGTTGTGTCGGTAAGCCCCACGTTTTGCGCCCAGTATGCCGCGAAGTAAACAGCGCCCAAAATAACGCCTGCGGTAATGGTCTTCTTGTTCAAGTTGGCGCGCACCCGCGGAAAGAAAAAGACGAGCACAAGCAAGCCCGCCACCACAAAACGGATACCCACCAGCATGGCGGGACCCATGATGTCGAGCGAGTATTTCATCACCACAAAGGAAGCACCCCAGATAAGAGGTGCCGCAAGAAGCATGAGTTTGTATGCCCAAGTTGGTAGATTCATACAACACATTGTAACTGACGGGTCTAGGTTAAGTCAGTGAGGGTGCGTGTGGCGCTTTAGATTGCCGGGAAAGCCCGAGGAAGCGTACTTCGCTACGCGACGAGGGCTTGGAGCGGCAAGATAAGGTGCCACACGCTCCCGCAACGTCGATTAATTTCGCTGTTCGTTAGAACAGCGAAACTACCGAGCTCCGCCGCCGCCTCCGCCGAAGCCGCCGCCTCCGCCACCGGAAAAGCCGCCGCTAAAGCCTCCACCGCTCGACCAGCCGCCACCGCTACTGGAACTCACGGCTGCAGCAGCCGAGCTCGCGGTGTTAGACCACATTTTGTCAAATGCGTCCGCAAAGGAATGCCTCGTGGATGCGCCGATGCCATCTGAAACATACCAGGTATGCCAAGGCAAACCACTGCCGCCGCCTGTACCCATGCCCTGCCCTTCAGCAAACATTTCGGGCACCACGCCACGCAACTGCTGCAAGGTCTTCGCCGCAACGCCGAACACGAAGGCGTACACCATAAAATGGCCCCACACTTTCACGTCGGTCGGAATGCTTTCATTGAGCAATGTGAAGTCCTTCAACCAACGCTTGAGCGCCTTCGCACGGGCATAGTCTTCGGCACCCTTTCTACTGCGACGCGGCATAAAAATGGAAAATAGCGCTACCACCGCTGCGCCAACTGTAAAGAAGATACTGGGCCACCAGT
This sequence comes from uncultured Coriobacteriaceae bacterium, assembly GCA_902768975.1. Lineage (GTDB taxonomy): Bacteria > Actinomycetota > Coriobacteriia > Coriobacteriales > Eggerthellaceae > CACXMZ01. Next base: position 8,245 of record CACXMZ010000003.1, on the reverse strand, counting down.
TTTCTAGATCGAACGAAACGTAAGCGCCCACCAAAACCAGCAAGCCCGCAATCATAAATCCAAAATATTGCTTCTCTTCGCCTTCGACCTCAAAATAGCCAAACTTCCTTACTTCGGAGTCCAGCTTCTTGTGCCACTTCGAAAGCTTGCCGTTGAAACTCGCTTTGTGTGTGTCGCCCCAAGCTTCAATTTCGCTTATCCAAACGCTGTCTCTGTTCTTGGCAATGTCGCCAAACAACAGCTTGATTAATTCAATGTCGATGTTATTCGTAAGGTTCTGGCTAACTTCCTTGTTTAGCGTAAGGTAATAGTCGTCGTCGCCTGAAAGCCAGGTTCCGTCGTTTTTAATACGTGGACCCTGATTGATGGAAATGGCCCCTTCGTCAGCCAGGTGCAAAATGGTTGCCACTACGTCCATGGAAGATGTCTTGTCCCAGTTCATCAGGCGGTTTATAACTGCAGGATGCGCGTCCTTGTTGGGCAGGTCGCGCCAGTATTTTTCAGTAAAGTCGGGGCGGTACTCACGGCCGTACAGCAGCCAATTAATAGCAGCCCACAAAACGCTCAGGGCCGAAATCAGTCCCAGAACACCAAAGAAGATCATGGATATAATGCGCCCACGGTTCGCCTTGTCCGCTTCCGCCCGCTCGGCTTCAAGAATGCTTTCAAGCCCAGCACGGTTCTTGGTTTCGTAACCCGCAGGCAGGCTGAGCCAGTCGGTTGGGAACACAATGCGTGCTTCGGCGTATTCGCCCGACTTCACGCGCGGAACGGAGTAGGTAATTTGGGTGGCGTCTTCACTGAACTGCACTGCGCCATCCAAGGGGCCATGGCCCCAGGCGCGCACCGTGTCGCCTTCCACCGCAGGAGTTTTGCCAGCCGGCAAGCTGATAACGCATTCAACATCCTGGCTGTCTTCCGCCCAATCGGGCCCAACAAACTGCCAATACAAGTGCGCGCAGTCGGTATACACTTCCACCGCGTTCAAAACGGTGTAGTCCAGCGTCACGCGCATAAGTGTGTTGCTCACATCGAAGAACACGTACACGCCGTCGTAGGCTTTGTCCACAGAATAGGCAGCCCTGCCAGGCCCACCTTCGCTGCGCCACAGGGTTTTGAAAGGCACTTCTTCAAGGGGCATGCTTGCTGTGGCCGCATCTGCTGGCGACCCCATACCGAGCGTCAAAGACACGCCGTTGACCTGCAGTTCCTTAGGTGAGTACAGCCTGTTGAATTCCCACCACACGCAGGTAAAGCTGCCGTCGAAGTCGAAGGTACGCTGCTCCACCACGTGTAGACTGCCGTCGGCGTTCACCGTGGCTTCAATGCTTACTTCGGGCATGGTATAGCTTTTGGCAAGGGCGGGCGCGGGTGCCACAAATAGGCTGAGTGCCGCCACGCAGGCAATAAGCACAAGCAGCCTTATGGCATGTGCGCCTAGCCGCGAATTATGGACCTGCCCCTGTTGCGCTTGCCTTGTGATTTGCACGCGCTCCCTCCTTGCAGAATAGTTATGCTATGAGGTATTATACTTTGTCGCGCTTCCATTAGGGTTGCGCAAAAGAGTTCCGGAGAGATGACCGAGAGGCCGAAGGTGCTCGCCTGCTAAGCGAGTATACCCCAAAAGGGTATCTGGGGTTCGAATCCCCATCTCTCCGCCAGCGAAAACTAACGCCCCGGCAACGGGGCGTTTGCATACCAGAGGGCCGCCGTAGACCCAAATCGCGACCGCTTCCGCTAGAAGCCGATTTCGGGGGCAGTGTCGGTGCCGAGGTCTGCGTCGTAGCTGGCACGGCGCTCAAACCCAAAGAGGCTAGAAAACAGCGTGCCCGGGAATTGCTGAATGGCTGTGTTGTACTTCATAACAGTGTCGTTGAAGCTCTGACGCATGTAGCTGATCTTGTCTTCAGTTTCTTCCAGCTGCTGCTGCAAAGTCACAAAACCAGCATTCGCCTTCAAGTCGGGGTACTGCTCGGCTACTGCAAACAGGCTTTTCAGCGTGCCCGAAAGTACGTTTTCGGCCTCCATGCGTTCCGTGGGCGTGTGCGCACCTGCCACCTTACTGCGCGCCTGCGTCACCGAATCCAGCGTTGCCTGTTCATGGGCAGCATAGCCCTTCACGGTTTCCACTAGGTTGGGAATAAGGTCGTAGCGGCGCTGCAGCTGCACGTCCACTTGGGCCCAGGCGTTGTCCACCATGTTACGCATGCGTACAAACTTGTTGTAATAGGCAATGAACGCTGCTGCCACAATAACAAGTACGAGCAAAATGATGGTAATGGGACTCACGATGGGCTCCTCTCGCCTGTTCATTTACCTAATTTTACCACTCCCGCATCTTTGCTTAGCAACGCTTTTCAATAAGCAAAGGACAGGCGGGCGACCTATAAGGCAGGTAGTTCTAGTTTATTTCTTCCGAAACCTGCGGTGAATAAATGAGGAATGGAATGTCAGATGTGGTACAATCTACTCAGCGGCTGCCTATGCGAGTGTTGACGCAGCGCCGTTTGTTTTTTGTGAAACGTAGGCTAACGCCTACGTTTTCGCTTACATTGGCGCGTTTTACGCGTCGTGGCCATCAGACCCACAACCGCAGCCGCCAGCGCTAATAACTCAGTTATCAGTTGAACGATCGCAATTGCAAGGTCCATGAGCAATCACCTCCTCTCCATGGCAAGAAGGCGCTGCTTACGCACAGGGCTTATACCGCTGAGCACTACTTACTCTAGCGATAAAAGGTCGCACAAAGCTCAACAGATACGTCTCAAATATGTCTCAAAAAGCACCACAGAAACCTCAACGAAACTTAAGCAAAAAGGTCACAGATTTCTCTCACGCCAGGTCAGAGGGCGCGAATTTCTAAACACTTACACAAAATGGCTTTTCACAGCGCGAACACAAAAGCTCGCACTTTCGAGATTTAATAACTGTGTGGCAAATTTTTGGCAAAACTCGCTTTTAATTAGTCAAACTCGGGGAAATCATCGTTGAGCATCTCGTCAACCAACTTGCGTGCTAGTGCGTCACCAACGCTACAACAAGGCTTGGTCAAATTCGTGAAGCGCCGCGTTGATATCCATGATGTTATATATGCCCTTTTCCAAAAAATACTCCACGATAACGTCTCGCTTGCTCGAACGTGAAAGGGCAAAACCAGCGCGTTCCAGCAGGTCACGGGCTTCTTCGGGGTTCAACTGCAGCCCTACCGTCAGTGCCAGCACCGTTTCCTTCGCGGGTCGATAATTCGCGTCGCTGCGAATGCGGCTGAACAGCTGGCGACTGATATGCGCGCGCTTGTACACTTCTGTGTCCTGCATGCCTTTGTGGTCGATAAGCGCCAAAAGCGTGGTGGTGAAAGGTTCGTCCACCTGGTCGAGCCACGCACGCAAACCCTGTGGCGCTGCACCAAGCGCGGGAGATTCTAGCTTGACCTTTTCTCGTGCAGGCTTTCCCGCCATGGGCTTACTACTCACGAGTTTGTCAAACACGGATTCTTCTTCAGATAGTGCGCTATCATAACTCAGGCAGACGAACGTGCTGCCTTCAGATTCATCGAAATCTACGCACTCGCCTACTCCAAAGTCAGCGCTTTCGACCGCCTCAAGACCTAAGCCCTCGTCTTCGCTTTCGCCTTCAAAGAACTGGTCGATAAAAGCAGCAATACGCGCACGCAGGCTAGGGTCAAGTTCACGGTTCTTATGACGCGCACGCAGGCCAGGGTCGAGCGCACGCTCTGAGTGACGTGCTATCGCGCCCTGGTCCTGCCTGTCAGGCATAGTATCTTTCATATGCTTAGCCATTTGAATTAGATTGTACTCGATTGCTGGGACGCCTGCCTGCTATCCGCGTACTCGATTGGTGAGGCGCCTATATGCTATCCGCGCGCCGCGGTGTCGGCCTCAACTTCAGCCTTCCAGTTTGCATCCAGCTCACCACAGTCGCGGATACTGCAGCATGCCACGGAAACAGCCTCGTGCATAATGTTGCTGCCTTCCGTGTCGGCCAAATAAGTAACCGCACGCTTGGACCCAATGCCTATGCGCGCCGCTTCGCTTACCGCATCAATATTGGCGCCCAAGAAGATAAACTCCCAGCCTTCCTTGGTGCGCTTTTCGATAAGCTTTTTCACCTTTTTGTAGCTGTATTCCGTGCTTGCATTTTCATAGCCGTCGGTCGTAATAACAAAAATGACGTGTTCAGCCTTGTACTCGCTTGGCATGTAGTCCTGCACGCGAGCCGTATGCTTAATGGCACCGCCCACCGCGTCCAGCAGCGCTGTGCAGCCGCGCACCCAATAGTCGTCTTCGGTAAGGTTGCCCACTTCGGTAAGGGGTTTGCGGTCTACCAACACTTCAGACACGTTGTCGAACAGCACGATGGAAACGTTCGCCTCGCTCTCAAGTGCGCGATTCTTTTCCAGCGTTGCGTTGATGCCACCGATGGTGTCGGCTTCAAGCCCCGCCATTGATCCGCTGCGGTCAACGATGAATACCAGTTCGGTCAGTCCCTTTTTCATGATGCGTCCTTTCTTCTTTGAGTCAGGCAATAGGAGCTCGACCCATTTCTTTCCGTTGTGTAACACGACACGAAAAAGATACTGTGCAAGGCAACACAATAGGTAAACCGCCGATTGACATATTTGCACAATGGCCATTTTGACTGCCTGAACTTGCGTTTTATACTGCGGTGAATAAATGAGGAATGGAACGTCAGATGTGGTACAATCTACTCAGCGGCTGCCTATGCGAGTGGAACGCAGCGCCGTTGAAATTGAGAAACGTAGGTTAACGCCTACGTTTTCGCTTACATTGGCGCGTTTTACGCGACCCGGTCACGAGACCTACAGCGGCAGCCGCCAGCGCCAATAACTCAGTTATCAGTTGAACGATTGCAATCGCTAGGTCCATGAGCAATCACCTCCTCTCCATGGCAAGAAGGCGCTGCTTACGCACAGGGCTTATACCGCTGAGCACTATTTACTCTAGCGATAAAAGGTCTCACAAAGCTCAACAGATAAGTCTCAAATATGTCTCAAAAAGCACCACAGAAATGTCAACGAAACTTAAGCAAAAAAGTCACAGATTTCTCTCACGCCAGGTCAGAGGGCGCGAATTTCTAGTCACTTACACAAAATGGCTTTTCACAGTACGAACAAGGGGACGGTACCCTGTCTCAAATGGGGACGGAGGAGTTTTGAGATAAATACCTCCGTCCCTCCTTGCCCCCTATGCGGGAATGATTTCCTGGCAGGCCTCCTGGACTTGCTCTGTGATTCGCTTTGCAGCCGCCTGCGGAAGACCAACTTCCTTCGCCAAAGCAAGCACGTCTTCCATACCGGGGTTGCCGTTGCCCAACACGGTGGTTGTGTGGCCACCAAATGCCGTGCTTGAATAGGTAAGATCGTATGCGGGGGCCAAACGCCAAACGCCCTGTTCACACAGCCACGAGAAATTATTCGAATGGTCGTCGTGGTTGTGCGCAAATACGTTAAAGCACATGCGCCTAAATAGCTGTTCCGCTTCGTCGCTGCCACCTGTAAGGAAGTACGAAAGCTGGAACAAGCTACGGTAGTCAAGTGCAGGTACTCGATGCGAAACTTCCAGCAAGCCCGAAGCCGAAAGCATATGAATGTGACACGTGCCTTCGCGGTCGAAACGGCGCGACGCAAAATAACCGCCACATATTTTTGAAGGAAATAAACGAACGTCGGGCATGTCTATTCCACAGCTTTGCGCACAAAGGGCGTAATCATATTCAAGTTGACCGATGTTTTCTGAATCTATGCGGGAAGGAAACTTAACCAGCCAACTTCCTTCGGCGTCTTCAAAATACGCCTTCGGTCGCGCACCACCCGACGAGCCACCTGCGGCGTACACGGCATCGAAATAATCCGGATTGTCCGCTTGGGCATTATCGAAAATTTGCCTGCAATGTTGCGCCAGCTCGTCCAAGTCAAGCGGCAAGCTTTCCTGTAGAAGCGTTTCTTCAGGCTGGTAGCTTAATCCACCGCGGCCTGTGCTGCCTACAATAGCAAGGCGCGCAAGTGGACCAACGGTCGCAGGGTCAATACCTTGCCTGGCCAACATGCGGTCAAGCAAAAGAGCGCCCCACCCGTCTGGCAGGCTGTCATGAAAAACTCCGAAGAGCCCAGCGAAGGGCTGCCACTGGGGAACAAAAACACCTTCGTCCAACGGCAAACTACGCGGGCTAATTGAAAAGCCGTTTTGCAGCCACGCATCGGAATACTGAAAGGCAACGGGACCCTCTACTGTTTGTGCGAGCGTACCTACGTGCTCCCCGTCAAGCAACACGTTTAGAGTGGCAGGGCTAATGGTGCTGGGCTTTTTTGGCATCGTCTATCACCTCCTGAATGGAAGCATAGGCAGGTTTGGCAAACAGCCCTTCCAATTCGTTTTCACAGCCAAGCGCAAACGAAATAGCAACGAGCGATTCGAAGGAGATGCGCCCTGTTTGTTCAAAGCGACGCAGCGACCCAAGGCTAACACGAGCTTTGCGTGCAAGTTCCTCTTGAGAAAAGCCCTTCTTCTTGCGGAGCGCCTTTTCGCGGGCTGCTACTTCTTGGAGCATTTCTCCCGGCAGCTTCTGGATGTCAAATAGATTACTCATATATGCGTATTTCCTTTATAGATAATTAGAAACTACGTATATTTTAGCAGGAATTATACAGCAACGGTACCCTTGTCCCCCTTTTGGAGCAAACCCCACGGTCAAGACAAAAGCCTTTTCGCGTGGTATTGTTAACCTATGATTTCAGTAAAGAAATACGACGAAACCTTCCGTATCAAAGACGGCGACTTCACAGGCGCGTATTCCTTTGTCGAAAACATGCTCACCCGCAGGGACATCAGCACACAAGTCGCTTCCGAAGCCCTGCTCGTCTTCGAAAGCCTTATGCAAAAGCTGGTCGACTGGGGCCTCGACGAAAACACCGACCTCAGCATTTCCGGCGTAAACAAGCTGGGCGACCTGAGCATCCGAATCGCCTTCGAAGGCCGCATGTTCACCCCCTACGCCGAAGGCGCCGACTCGCTCGAAGACAAAATCCTCAAGGGCCACGACGACAAGCTGGACTTCAGCTATCGCACGGGCTACAACGCCATTACCATTTCGGTACGAAGGGCTATGCACAAGTCGCTGCCCGCCTGCATCGTTGCCACGCTACTCGCCTTTGTGTGCTACGCCTACATTCGCACCACTATGGACACCCCCGCGCAAATGGAGCTGCTTGACGGCTACATCTTCCCGCTCGAAAAGCTCTACACAAACGCGGCACTCATGGTTGGCGCACCCATGACCTTCTTTTCGCTCCTCTACAACCTTACCAGCGCCTACATTACAGCACAGAGGGACTCCAGCATACGCCGCATGCAAGTGCGAACGTTTGGCACGTCTGTCTTTGCCATTTTCCTTGCGATTATCGCAACGTCCATGACACTCCTGTTGTTTTCAAACGTCCGTAGCATCGCGGCCGAATTCACCCTCCCTATCGACCGAAGCTTTGCCGAAATAGTCACCGAACTTATTCCGCCAAGCATCTTCGAACCTTTCGAAGCCATTTCCCCTGTTCCGCTCATGGTGTAAAATCCTAAACCTAATCCTCCCCCTAACGTTATCGTCTTTCGTTCTTCGTCCTTCGTTCTCGTTATACTCCTTTATCATCTGCTCTGCAATGACGATGCTTTCATCCAATCCACAATCATCAACGAGGATGCATTCTACATCACCCTTGTAGCTCTGCTGCATCACGCTCTGCAGACATTCTCCTATATACGGAGCCACATTATAAACAGGTATGATGATAGAAACCTTTACGCCTTTCGTCTCCATAGCTTTTTGGCCAGCAGGCCATACAACATTTCTCGTTCCTGTCTTTTCAGCACAATGCAGGCTACCAATGCCAGCATGATCCATTCAATGACGAGACACCAGCCTGCCACTTCAAGAAAAGACGCAGACTCTGCCAGTCCAGAAGTCCTTCCCCCATAGACCATACAGAAAGCAATGACAGTCATCACAGCAAATGGCAGATACACATCCTTGATGAAATAACGCCACGGGAAACCATATCTCGTGCTGGCAAACCATACCGTACAGGCATGATTCAGTGCCTCAAACACAGCCATACTAACAAAGACCGTCCAGAAAGGATAGCCACCCCTCAACAATAGCCATGCCCCAGGTACTATAAACGCCATCGTGCTAATCTCTATCACCTGGTATCCCT
>CACXMZ010000002.1 GCA_902768975.1 uncultured Coriobacteriaceae bacterium | reverse complement strand
GCCAAAAATTGCACTTAACTAGGTGAACGAGCGTCAAGCGAGAGCGCATGAGTGCAAACAATCCAGTGAATTGTTTGCACGAACAGCGGAAGCGGTCGCTATATATGCCTCCCCAGACCCCCTTTCTCTACGTCAAACAATCTTAGAATCGGAAGTCACGGCCCGTGCCTGCCTTGATGGCGGCAATGTGCTCGGCAGCCTGGGCACGCGTGGCGTCCGACCCCACCTTGGCGAGCTCGCGTTCAATCATTGCCCAACCGCGCTCGGCCGTTGCAGGCGTGGCGTAGTCGGACAAGTATTCTGCCAGCGTCATAAGCGCGTTGGGGTGGCAGTAGTTCAGAATCTGCCCGCTTTTGCAGAATTGCATGAAGCGGTCGCCCGTGCGCCCGGCGCGGTAGCACGCTGTACAGAAGCTGGGGATATGGTCGTTGTCCAGCAGCCACGAAATGACTTCGTCCAAGGTGCGCTGGTCGGACACGTCGAACTGTTCGGTGTCGGTGGGGCGGATTTCTTCGGTGTAGCCACCCACGCTCGTACGCGAGCCACCACTAATCTGCGAAATGCCATATTGCAGCGCCGCCGCACGCACCGCTTCGCTTTCGCGCGTACTAATAATCATGCCCGTGTACGGAACGGTAATGCGAATGAGGGCAATGATCTTTTCGAAGATTTCATCGGAGATAGAGTTATCAAATTCGTCGGGGTCGATGTCCATGGCGGGCTTGATGCGCGGCACAGAAATGGTATGCGGGCCCACGCCCCAGACGGCTTCCAGGTGTTCAGCATGCATAACGAGGCCCGCGAATTCATAGCGGTAGGAGTCCAAGCCAAATAGCACACCCAGGCCCACGTCGTCGATGCCCGCTTCTTGCGCGCGGTCCATGGCTTCGGTGTGCCAGTTGTAGTCGTGCTTGGGCCCCGTAGGATGCAAGTGCAGATAGTTTTCCTTGTTGTAGGTTTCCTGGAACAGGATGTAGGTGCCAATCTCGGCTTCCTTGAGCATGCGGTATTCGTCCACCGTGGTAGCCGCAATGTTCACGTTCACACGACGGATGGCACCGTTCTTGTGCTTGGTCGTGTAAATGGTGTTCATGCATTCCAGGATGTATTCGATGGGGTTGTTCTTCGGGTCTTCGCCCGCTTCGATGGCCAGGCGCTTGTGCCCCATGTCCTGCAGCGCAATAACTTCCGCACGCACTTCTTCCTGGGTGAGCTTCTTGCGTGGGATGTCCTTGTTCTTGGCGTGGTAGGGGCAGTACAGGCAGCCGTTCACGCAATAATTCGAAAGGTACAGCGGCGCGAACAGTACGATGCGGTTGCCGTAGTAGGCCAGCTTGATGTCGTGGGCCAGCTGCTTAATGCGCGCATTCACCCCTTCGTCTTCGCAGGCCAAGAGCACACTAGCTTCGCGATGCGTAATCATGGCGCCATGTTCGACAGCAGGCTGCAAATGCGGCGCACACTTGTCCAGGATCTGGTGGCAAAGCTCCACGTCGTCCTTGTGGGCGTCGGCATAGGCCAGCGTTTCGAGGATTTCATCATGGTTGATGAATTCGTCGGCGCGGAGGCTCTTGGGGTCGTAGGTATATGACATGGCTTCTCTCTTTCTCTTACAGGTCAGACTAGTCTTCCCTGTCAGGTTTTTCTGTAACGGGGTCACCGCGGTCGATAGCAATGCGGTAGCCGATAGCTTGCATGCGCGCATCAAGTTCGGCGAGGCCTTCGGCGGACTCCACGCCCGTGGCCAGTTTGTTGTCGTAGATTTCGTATTTTGCACGCGTATCGGCGGGCGAAAGGTTGGGCATAACCACGTTTGCCCCCGCTAGGATGCCCTGTTCACGGCCCCCTTCGGCAATGGTGCCGAGGGCCGTAGTTGCAGGCAGCAAAATGGGCGGGTGAATAAGGCGAATGATAGAAAGTAGGTAGCAGGTTTGCTCCAGGGTACCCGCTGGTTCATTCGCATAGGGCGTCGCATGATGGGGAATAAAGGGGCCAATACCGCACATTTCAGGCTTGAATGTTTCAATGAACTTGAGGTCGGCTGCAATGTGGGCAGCCGTCTGCCCAGGAGCACCCACCATAAAACCGGCACCCGTCGCAAAGCCAAGGTCGCGCAGCCATTGCAGGCATTCCATGCGGCGCTCGAAGGACATACCACCCGGGTGAAGCTGGGCATAGTAGTTGGCGTCGGCCGTTTCATGGCGCAGCAGGTAGCGGTCGGCACCCGCAGCGCGCCAAGCAGCGTAGGTTTCCCGCGGGCGTTCGCCTAAGGAAAGCGTAACGGCGCAGTCGGGGTGGGCTTCCTTGAGCGCATAGATAAGGGCCGCCACGCGTTCTTCGCTGAACTGCGCGTCTTCCCCGCCTTGCAACACAAAGGTACGAAAGCCCAACTCGTAGCCAGCATCGGCGCAGGCAAGAATCTGTTCGTCGCTGAGGCGGAAGCGTTCGCAACTGGCATTGGATGCCCGCAGACCGCAGTAGTAGCAGTCGTTTTTGCAGTAGCTCGACACTTCAATGAGGCCCCGGATAAATACACCGTTGCCATAAAGCGCCCGGCGCTGCGCAGCCGCATGTTCTGCCAGAGCGGCAGCCGCCTGGGGGCTCTGCTTGGCCACCAGGTACTCATACGATTCCAGCGGCAGTGCATGTTCGCATGCCAGCTGTTCAATGATATGTTGAAGCTTCTCGTCCATAATCAAAAACCGCGCCCTCTAGGAACGGCGCGGCTTGCATCAAGTATATGTGCGCCTTGCCGCCAGACATCCGTCTTCTTATCAGGCATGGTTAATTGTATCACGGCAAAGCGCCACGCTGACTGCGCATGCCGCAAGTGGTCCGTAATTCATACATACGGAAGCTTGGTATTACGTGCACGAAAAAATACAGCGCTCAGTTAGACGCACTTCTTGGGCTGGGCTGGAGCTACCTGCTATTCGGTTGGCAGAATATTAGATGTTCGAATACGCAGTTTTAACCGAAACGCCCGCGATGTTGCCAATCTTGCCAGCGAGGGCAGAAATGGTGTCTTCAGGGGCGTCGAGCGCAATGCTCATAACATTGATGCCGCGCGCACGATAAGGAACACCCATGCGTCCAATGATGTATTCCGCAGCTTCATGCAGGGTGGCGTTCAGCTGTTCGACGGCATTGCTGTCTTCCACGATAATGGCCATAACGGCTACACGAGTTTCCATGGGTCTTCCTTTCTCACGCGACTTCATACCCATGATACCAAAAGCGCCCCGCGAATTTGCAGGGCGCTTGATTGGAACAACTAGCTAACTTTGTTGTTACTTTTTGCAGCGATAAGGGAGCATATCCCACGTTGCTTGATCAGTGTGCAGTTCGTGTTCGGCACGTTCGCTCAGCGGCTTTTCGTAGATTTCCTTGTAGATCATGTCGACCTCAGGGTTCTCGTGGCTGAAGCGCAGGTTGGCAACCTTGTCCAAACCATACAGCACCTTGCCGCGTTCTTCGGCCATTTCGCATCCGTCGTGGATGGGCTGGCCGCCGCCACCCGCACAACCGCCGGGGCATGCCATGATTTCAACGAAGTCGTATTCCACTTCGCCGGCTTCAATGGCCTGCAGCAGGCGTTCGGTGTTGGCAAGACCGCTCGCAACCGCAATACGCAGAGGCGTACCGGCCAGGTCGAAGGTAGCTTCCTTCCAACCTTCAATACCGCGCACTTCCTTGAAGGCGTCGGGGTCGGGGTTTTCGCCCACGACAACCGCGTAAGCCGTACGCAGAGCAGCTTCCATAACGCCACCCGTTGCGCCAAAGATAACCGCAGCACCCGTGGCAACGCCGAGCGGGTTGTCGAAGTTGTCTTCTTCAAGCGCTTCGGCGGTAATACCGCTCGCAATAGCCATACGCACCATTTCGCGCGTGGTCAGCGAAGCGTCAACGTCGCCAATGGGGCTTACGTCGCGCAGCTGTTCAACGTCGCATTCATACTTCTTGGCTACGCAAGGCATGATGGACACGCAGAATACCTTTTCAGGATCGAGGTCCTTCTGCTTCTTGAAGAGCGACTTCACCGCCGGGCCAAACATCTGCTGTGGCGACTTGGACGTAGACAGCATAGGAATCTTGTCGGGGTGATGGCCCTTCATGTAGCGAATCCAACCGGGGCAGCAGCTGGTGAACATGGGGAACTGATACTGGTCAGCATGTTCAACGCGCTCCAGGAATTCCGTCGCTTCTTCCATGATGGTAAGGTCGGCGGCCCAGTCGGTGTCGAATACGTAGTCGAAGCCCATCTTGCGCAGGGCGTTTGCCATCAGGCCCGGCGTTGCTTCTTCGTGCGTAAGACCGAGGGATTCGCCCCAAGCAGAACGCACGGCAGGAGCTACCTGAACCACGGTGGTGATTTCAGGGTCGGCGATGGCGTCAAGCACGCGCTGGGTGTCGTCGCGAGCCGTAAGTGCGCCTACGGGGCAATGCGTAATGCACTGGCCGCAAAGCACGCACTTGGTTTCTTCCATGGGAACCGCGCCCGCAACACCAATGTTCGTGCGCTTGCCGCGATTCTTCACGTCCCAAGCATGTACGGCCTGAATGTTGTCGCACACCTGGACGCAGCGCATGCACTTAATGCACTTGGACGAGTCGCGCTGCAGCGGGAAGTTTTCGTTCCAGGGTTCTTTGGTGAACTTAACTTCATAAGGAATGCTGATGATATTCAGGTCGTTAGCTACCGTCTGCAGGCTGCAGTTACCCGAACGGATGCAGCTGGTGCATTCGGTGTTGTGCTGCGACAGGATGAGTTCCACATTGGTCTTGCGTGCCGCACGAGCCTTGGCGCTGTCGGTAAGGACCGACATGCCTTCTTCAACGGGCGTGTTGCACGAAGAAACCAGGCGCTCCTGGCCTTCAATTTCCACAACGCACACGCGGCAAGCGCCGATGTCGTTGAGGTCCTTGAAATAGCACAGGGTAGGAATCTTAACGCCGGCAGCCTTAGCGGCTTCCAGAATTGTGGTGCCCTCTTCAACTTCGACAGGGCGTTGGTCGATAGTCAGCTTTACCATTCTTGCTTCCTCCCTCCACGGAACGCGCCGTAGCCGAAGTGGTCGCAACGCAGGCAGCGTGAAGCTTCTTGCATGGCCTCTTCAACGGACAGGTTTTCTTCCATTAGGTCAAAGTCGTCGCTGCGTTCATGGACGGGGCGTTCGACCGTATTGCAACGGCCGCACGGAGCCTTGTCGCCCGCCTTGGCGGCAGGTACTTCAACTTCCATCTTGATGGGATGGTTGAAGCCCAGGTAGTCGTCGATGTTGCGCGCTGCAATGGCGCCAGCAGAAATTGCCTTGATAACCGTAGCTGGGCCGCTTTCGCAGTCGCCACCCACAAAGATGCCTTCCTGGCCTTCGACGCGTGCGAAGTCATCGCCCACCAGGTTGCCGCGAACAATGTTCATGCCCAGGCTTGCAAATGGGTCAGCTTCAATGTCCTGGCCGATGGCCACGAGCACCACGTCAAAGGGAACGACTTCGGAGTCGACATTAGCCTTAACCGGCTTCGGACGACCGCGGTCGATAGCGCCCGTCATCTGACGCTGAACTTCCAGACCCACAACCTTGTCACCTTCAGTCTTGATGGCAACGGGAGCATAGAGTTCCATAAGTTCGCAACCTTCGGCGATGGCACCGTCGATTTCTTCACGCAGGCAGGTCATGTCGTCGATGCGACGGCGATACACGATGCTGACATGGTCGGCACCCAGGCGCACGGCACTGCGAGCGCAGTCCATGGCCACGTTGCCGCCACCGATAACCGCGACGCGCTTGCCGTTGAAGTCGGGTGCATGACCGTCGCCAATGGCGCGGAGCAGCTGCACGGCGGAAAGAACGCCTTCAGCACCTTCGCCTTCGATGCCCAGCTTCTTGTCGGTGTGAGCGCCGATGGCAACATAGATGGCGTCGTAGTCGCTCTTGAGTTCTTCAAAACTTACGTCGGTAGGAACGCTCGTGTTCAGCTTCACTTCAATACCCTGCTTTACCAGGAAGTCGAGTTCAGCGTCCAGGCGTTCGCGCGGCAGACGGTAGGCAGGAATGCCATAACGCATCATGCCGCCCAGGTGCTCGCGGGCTTCAAAGACCGTAGGAGCATGGCCCATGAGCGCCAGGTAATACGCAGCCGTCATACCAGCAGGGCCGCCACCAATAACGGCGACCTTCTTGCCGGTGGGCTCATAGTGGAAGGGTTCGTAGCTGTTGTCGGAATTGTCGACCGCAAACTTCTTGAGGGCGCGAATGTTAATGGCGTCGTCGATGAAGTTGCGGCGGCATTCAGCTTCACAGGGATGTTCGCAGATATAACCGCAAGCCAGAGGGAAGGGGTTGTCCTTGCGGATAAGGCGGACAGCGTCCTGGTAACGACCTTCGGAAATGAGGGCGATGTAGCCAGGGATGTCGACACGAGCGGGGCAACCGCGCATGCAGGGCACCGTTGAATAGGGCTGCTGCTGGCCGCACTGACCATGTTCTACATGGTGCTCGAAGTCTTCACGGAAGCCTTGGATGGAGCGCCATACCGTAGAGGCGGCGTCGTAGCCAATGGCGCAGTCGGCGGACAGATAAATGCTTTCAGCGAGTGCTTCGATTTCATTTAAGGTGTCTTTGGTTGCTTCGCCGTCGAGGACCTGTTCGAGCAGGCCATGCAGCTTAGGCAAACCTACGCGGCAGGGCGTGCACTTGCCACAAGATTGCGCCGAGCACATGCTCGCAAAGCTTGAGGCAAAGTCGACAGGACAGGGTGGATACGGTGACGCTTCAAACCTTCGCGCCAACGTTGCACGGACTTCGTCGACAGTCATTTGGTTGTCGGCGGGCCGCACTACAGCAAGTAATGGCATAGCTTCTCCTTCTCTGATCCTTCTCGGGGTTTACATGACGTGCCCTCCCGCAATAGTCTGCATAATGCAAGAGGTGCGTGTAATACAAAAGACTTTGAATCCCCCTTCTCTGAAACAAGTCATTTGTATTACAATTTATTATCGCGATTAGAATATTTACTAATCGTGATTATTATATTGTATTCCAGGGCGATTTACAAGGGTATTTGAAAAACGATTTGCTTATAAACGGGCTTAATAGCCCGGCGAAAGGTCATAAAGAACAAGGCAGAGCGCCAATACGTCACGTCAAGTGGCGGAGTCGTGTGCGAATCGAACACACCCGAGACGTTCTGCTCGCCTCACAACGGCTTTGAAGGCCGCGGGACCCACCAGGACCCATCCGACTCCGTTTTCAATATTGTTTGCTAATCAAGGTTAGCAAACAAACTTCCTGTGCAACTTTCCCCTACAGACACAAGGAAAGTGCAATAAATATCTTACACTAGCAGCACCCACAAAGGCGGGTACGCTCGCATTATTTTTCAAGCAGCACGCGTGCGTCGCCGACACGTTCCGTAATACCTTGCGCATCAAACAGCTCGAGGATGGGCATGGCGTATTTGCGACTAACCCCTTCACCCATAACTTCCTTTAAGCCCGCCATGGTGCCTTCACCACCCGCTTTCAGATGAGCAATGATGCGTTGCTTGCACGCCTCGACCACTTCCCCATCGTAGAAGAATTCACTGTTAATGCGAATGGCGCGCCCTTCGTCACGCAAGCGAGCCAGGGCACGGCGCACCAAAGACTGATCCAGGCCCATTTCGGCTGCCAGCTCTTTAACTTCAGGCGGAACAAGCCCGTGGGCAGCCAATGCTTTGGAAACCGCTTCCGTTGCTTCGGCTTCGGCTTGCTGGGCAGCGCCTTGCGAAGACGCGTGGCCAATGAGGCCGGTGTGTTCGGCTGCAATGTTTGCCGCCTGTGCTTCCGCAAGAATAAGGTCGAAGCAGGCTGCGTCCATGCGCGGGAAACACTGCTGGCGCAACTCTTCTTTGGGCACGCCCATCTTGGACGGGTTTTCAGAATGGAAGTTAAGGAGCGCATTTTCCAATGTTGAAAGCGCACGCTGCTTGGTGGCCTGCGTGGTGAAATACATGCCGCCGCCCCCGAGCGCCATCACGCGGCCAGCTTCTACCGCTTCGTCAAGGCAGCCTTGCACAACGGAAGGATCCATGCCGAAGAGGTAAGCCAGTTCCTTGGCGGTAACGGGAACGGCCTGAACGTCGAGGGCCTGCTCAACAGCGTTCTGAACGTCTCCCGAGGTCAGGGCGTCGAAAATGACTTCGTCCCCATAGAGGGTCGTGCGCATACGCGGGTGCGCCAACAAAACTTGGCCGCCGCCTGCAACAAAAACAGGTGAATAGGTGCGCACCACGAAGCGGTCGCCGCAGGAAACGGGCAGCGGCTCCTCCAGGCGAATTTGCGCGTAGCTACTTTGGCCCGGAGCCAGCTTTTCAAGGCCATTGGCAAACAATACGCGGCCGAGCACTTCCTTGGTGCCGTGCGCCACATGCATGCGCGCGCCGCTTTCCAGGGGCTTGCCAGTCTTGGCGGTATCGAGGTAGGTCAGGTGGACGTCGAAAGTCGTGGTGGGCTTAATAAGACCCGGCGTAGCGAGGAAGTCGCCCGGGCGAACTTCGTCGACTTTTACATCGACCAGGTTAAGGGCAACACGGTTGCCCGCCGCCGCGTCTTCCACAGGCTGGTCGTGCATTTGAATGCTGCGGATGCGGCTGAGCTTTGCGCTTGGAAGGATTTCGACGCTGTCCCCAATATGGGCCACCCCGCTCCACAGTGTCCCCGTAATAACGGTGCCTGCACCCTTGATGGTAAAGACGCGGTCCACCGGTTGGCGCAGGGCCGAACTGCGGTGAAGGGCCACCGCGTTTTTGCTGACTTCAGCCAGTGCGCTGCGCACGTCTTCCACGCCTTCGCCCGTGCGCGAAGAAACGGGAACGATGGGCACATTGGCGTATGGCGTGTCTGCCAAGAAAGAGCGAATTTCTTCCGCGGCCAACTTAAGCCAATCGGCGTCGACCAGGTCTGTTTTAGTGAGAGCCACCACGCAGGTGGGCACGCCCAGGGTTTGCAGGACAGCGATATGTTCAAGGGTTTGCGGCATTATGCCGTCGTCGGCGGCAATAACCAGCAGGGCAACGTCTATGCCGGTTGCGCCCGCTATCATTTGGCGGACGAACTTTTCATGCCCTGGTACGTCCACGACACCCATGTGGCGGCCGTCGCCCAAGTCCAGCTGGGCAAAGCCAAGCTCAATGGTTATACCGCGCTGCTTTTCTTCAGCAAGGCGGTCGGGGTCGGTTCCGGTTAAGGCCAGAATAAGTGAAGACTTACCGTGGTCGATATGCCCCGCGGTGCCCAAAACGAGGTTGGGCTGAATGTTTTCGGTATGTTGCTCGTGTGACGTTTCTCCCATGTTTACCTGTCCCTTTTTTGCTTTATCCCTAATTGATGCTCCAGTTTAGTCCGTAAACAATTGAAGCGTCTATTCAGACGCCGAATTGGAAAGTTCAGCGAAGTAGGCCGCAAAACCTTCAGCAATGGCTTCAATTTCGCCTTCGTTTTGAACGGTACGCGCGTCGCAGAGCACGGCTTCCTGGTTGATGCGCGCCACGATGGGCGTGGGGCATTTTTGCACCAGGTATTCTTCGCAGCCCTGGGCATTACCCGCCAGGAAACGCACTTCAAGCGCATAGCTTGCAATGTCGCACATGGGCAAGGCGCCGCCGCCCGCGCGTGATGTTTCAGGAATGACGTTGAGTTCCGCACAGCCCTTAGGCAGCTTCTTTTCTACCGCAGCCTTCAGCGCTTCGGCACGTTCTTTTACACATTCAGCTGGCTCGATAAGCATGCGCACCGTAGGAATGCGTTCCATGGCGCCTTCGGAATCCAAGTACAAGCGCAAGGTAGCTTCGAGCGCAGCTAGCGTCATCTTGTCCAAGCGCATGGCGCGGGCAAGGGGGTTCTTCTTCAGGCGCGCGATAAGTTCTTTGCGCCCCACAATAATGCCCGCCTGTGGCCCGCCGAGCAGCTTGTCACCCGAAAAAGACACCAGGTCAGCACCTGCATTGAGCGATTCAACCACCGCCGGTTCAGCGTAGTTGCCAAAGGCGTCCAGGCGCAGGAAGGCGCCAGAGCCCTGGTCTTCGTAAACCAAAATTTCCTGGCCCGTTTCGGCCTTACGCGCATCGGCCAAGCTGCGCAGGTCGCGAATGTCTACCGATTCCGTAAAGCCCGTCATGCGGTAATTCGAAGGGTGCACCTTAAGCAGCATGGCAGTCTCTTCCGTAATGGCTGCTTCGTAGTCGGAAAGGTGCGTTTTGTTGGTGGCACCCACTTCAACCATGTGCGCATGCGACTGCTTCATAACATCGGGGATGCGGAAGGAACCGCCGATTTCCACCTGTTCACCGCGCGACACAATGGCTTCGTGCCCTGCGGCAAATTCAGAAAGCACCATCATGACCGCAGCCGCATTGTTGTTCACGGCAATGGCGGCTTCGGCGCCGGTAAGCGCACAGATGAGCGGCTCGCAATGGTCGTGGCGGCTGCCGCGCGCCATGTTTTCCGTGCTGTATTCCAGAGTGGAATAGCCAGCGATAACCTCATTAACGGCGTCGATCGCTTCCTGGGCGAGCACGCTGCGGCCCAGGTTGGTGTGGATAATAACGCCTGACGCATTTATAACGCCGCGCAGGGAAGGCTTACTCAGACCCGCCGCACGAGCAGCGGCCGCGCGCGCGATTTCTTCCGTTTCGATGCTCGGTTCCGCGCCGCCCAAAATGCGCTGGCGCAAAGCGTCGACCTGCGCCCGCACGGCGTCGGTAACGATTTCGCGCGGTATATGGGTAAGGTCCGCAAGCAGGGGGCTTTGCAGCACTTCTTCGATCTGCGGAAGCTTTTTCAATAGTTCGGTGTTGGGTGTTTCTGCCATAAGTTTTCCTTCTTGCCTGCGCCGTGCCTATGGGCAGCACGTGGCGCACTTATTAACGGCGCCTTCCTTCGTTAGCGCTGACCTCGCTGTTGAACAAAGCGGTGCAGCTCGTCGGTCTTCCCGCCGAGTTCCACGTTCTTGCGCGAAACCACGTAGAAGCGCCTGAACGTGTCGACGCCCGGAATGTCAAACGCACGCAGCCAGCCGCTGGCCACGCGATTACGCACGGCATATTCCGACATAAGCGAAATACCGAGGCCCTGCTCAACCAGGTTCTTGATGGCTTCAAGGTCGTCGAGGTGAGCCACGATATTGAGGTCTGCTTCTTCTATGCCAAGCCCTTCAAGAATATGGCTTCCCGTTGCGCGCGTGGCGCTCCCCGTTTTGCGCATAATAATATGTTCGCTGGTGAGCAAATTCTTTATGGCTTCAGCGTCGTTTCCATCTATGGCCTGGAAGCGTTCGCTGTTTGCGGTAACCAACACAATTCTGTCGTCACAGAAGGGCACGGCTTCCAGGGTGTCTTCCTTAACGGGCATGCCCACGAAACCCAAGTCGTACACGCCCGCCAACATGCTGTCGATAACGCCCTGGCTCGAATCCTGGGAAATGACGAAGCTCGTGTCTGGGTGGGTTTCGCAGAATTCCGCCAAAATCTTCGGAAGAATATAGCCCGAAGGAATGGAAGAAGCGCCCAGGTATACCACGTTGCTTTCACGGCGACGCATGTTCTGCAGCATGCGGTCGTGCATGGACAAGAGTGAAACCGCCTGGTCGTACATTTTGTAGCCGCTAGCCGTAAGTTCGACGCGCTTGGTTGAACGCAAGACGAGGGGCGTACCCAGCTCTTCTTCAAGCGTGCGAATATGCGTGCTGACCGTAGGCTGGGAAATGCGTAGCTTTTCGGCAGCGGTGGTAAAGCTGCCGTATTCTATGACCGCAACGAGTGAGCGCAATTGTTTAAAGTCCATACCTGTCCTTGCTATGCGGGCGAAATTTTAGTGCGTTAGGATTGCGTGTTTCGCTGAAATTGCCTTATTACGTTTTCTAATGATACCACTTCAGAGGACTTATTATCATGATTTTTATAAGGCTTTTGCGGAAACGAGCCATTCCTTGCGGATTTCCCATAGCCCCGCTTCAAGGTAGCTTTCGGGGCAATCTTGCGCAGACGTGAACAGGCGCTGCCAGCTTTGCTGCACTTCGCGCTTAATGGTGGGATAAAAGGAAGTATTGAAAACTTCGGCCATGTTCTTTACGCCCATGTTAGCCAGCTTGGCTTCAAAGGTATCTTCGTCCGCTTCGTCCTTGCCCACGTATTGCAAGTTAAGCATGCGGTTCCACACGCGCAGGTCGAAAAGAACGGCCGCATCGCGCGGAACTTCCAACTTCAGCAGGTAACCCCCAGCGCCCGAAACCGCCCAACGTTCGTCCACATAGCACCAAATGCCCGACTCTGCCCCTTCGGGCCGGGGCAC
Organism: uncultured Coriobacteriaceae bacterium; assembly: GCA_902768975.1. Taxonomy (GTDB): domain Bacteria; phylum Actinomycetota; class Coriobacteriia; order Coriobacteriales; family Eggerthellaceae; genus CACXMZ01. The sequence goes on along the minus strand of CACXMZ010000002.1, from coordinate 277,139 downwards.
CAGCTGTTCCGCATGCTGGTTGTAGAAGCTGTACGCCTGCTGGAAGACCCAGGCTTCTTCGCCGTACTTCGCTTCGATAAAGGCACGCCTCACGCGAGTCGTGCCTTCGCGCTCAATCGTGTCGAGCACCACCTGCGCCTGCTGCGTATAAAGTGTCAAAACTTCAGACATATTGGCCTTCCTTTATATGGGTTCGGATGTCATCAAAGCGATGTCGTGAGTTCAAATATCGCAATTTTTGCTGTTGCCAAAAATTGCACTTAACTAGGTGAACGAGCGTCAAGCGAGAGCGCATGAGGTGAAACCATCCAGTGAATGGTTTCACCGAACAGCGGAAGCGCTCGCGATTGATGACATCCGAACCCATATAAAAGAGCCCTATTCTGGTTTGACGTATTCGTCGAAGTCTTGGGCCCATTGGTCGCCGTAGATCTTGTCGTACTCTTCCACTTCCACCACCCATTCGGGCCGAATCTCCCACGCCGCGCCAACGTTCAAGTCCATGCGTTCATTGGGCGCTTCGAACACGCGCGCCCAGCTGGCTTGCATCTTCCGCTTGAGCATGGGGTAAAAGTTCCCCTGCTGCCCCGTTATGAGCGATGCCTCGTTGCCAATGCCATACTGTGCCAACTCTTCGTTCCACCTGCGTTCATCTTCGGCGTCTAGTGGCACATACCAATGGTTTACGCGGTAACCCCACTTGTCATAGTCGACTACAACCATTTCGTCTTCAGGAATTTCCAACGTAAAAGAAACCGTGTAGGGCGCCGGTGGAAGCTTCTGGCTTTCGTCAACCGTCAGCCAGATGGGGAACTTGGCGTCGGCGGGCACCTTTGCATAGCGGCGCGCTTCTTCGGTAAACCAGCGGTACAACTCGATGTAATAGTCAGAAATTTCGGCATTCTTGGCGCGCACGTATTCTTCCAAAACCAGGTAGCGTCCAGTCTCCTGAATTTCGTCCCACACCTGGGAAACCTGTCGTGTCCACACGCGCATTGCTCTGCTCCTTGCTACTAAGAAGGACGGCCCATGCGAGCCGTCCTTCAGTATAAATGCTCTTTACCCAGAATAAAACTCTAGGCAGTTTCGCCTTCTTCAAACTCAAGCATGCGTGAGTCGGGCACAAAGTCCGGGTCGCCCACGTTGGGGGTTTCGCCGTCTTTTGCAAAGGCCTTTACGGTAGCCACCATAATGCCCACCATGATGAAGATGAAGGGGAAGGCAGCTGCAATCGAAATGGTCTGCAACGGCTTCAGGCCGCCAGCCATAAGCAGTGCAACCGCAAGTGCAGACTGCACAACACCCCAGAGGATCTTCTTGCCAGCGGCAGGGTTCAGGTTACCCTTGCTGGAAAGCATGCCCAGCACGAAGGTACCGGAATTAGCCGACGTGATGAAGAAGGTGCAGATAAGTACGAGGGTCACGACTGAAATGATCATGCCAAGCGGGTACTGACCAAGCACCAGGAACAGGCCGGTTTCGGGTGCTGCTGCAATGGATTCAACCGCAGCAGTGTCGATGGCGCCAGAAGTTGCCAGGGTCAGGCCCATGGAACCAAACACGGCAAACCAAATGATGGAAGCAAATGCCGGAACCAACACTACGCCCAGGATAAATTCGCGCACGGTGCGGCCCTTGGAAATACGAGCAATAAACACGCCCACGAAGGGTGCCCATGCAATCCACCAAGCCCAGTAGAAGATACGCCAGCCAAGCATCCAGCCGTTGTCGCCATAGCCGGTCATGCCAAGACTGCTGGTGAAGAAGTTGCCAATGTAGTCGCCGATGCCGCACACAAAGTTGTTGAGCACGTCGATCTTCGGACCTACGATGAAGCACACGGCCATAATGCCGATGGCAATGTAGAGATTCAGGTCGCCAATGACTTTGATGCCGCGGTCGATACCAATAACGGACGAGCTAATATAGATGAGCGAAATAACGACGATGATAATGATCTGAATAATGAGCTCAACGGGAATGCCGAACAGGTAATTCAGACCAGCGTTAATCTGCAGAACACCCAGGCCGAGCGAAGTAACAACGCCAGCCACGGTAGCGAACACAGCAAGAATGTCTACGAGCTTGCCCAGGCCGCCCCTGGTGTTCTTTTCACCAATGAGTGGCTCGAGTGCGGTAGAAACCAGACCCGGCTTGCCCTTGCGGAACTGGAAGTATGCCAGCGCAAGGCCTACAACTGCGTAGTTAGCCCAGGGGTGAATGCCCCAGTGCATAAAGGATGCTTCCATAGCAAAACGCGCAGCTTCAGGCGTACCAGGTTCGATACCGGCGATGGGACCAATGTAGTGCGAAATAGGTTCCGCAATACCCCAGAACACCAGACCAACGCCCATGCCGCAACCAAAGAGCATCGCAAACCATGAAACGGTGGAATACTCTGGTTTCGAGTCGTCGGGCCCTAGCTTGATGTTGCCATATTTCGAACACGCAATAGCGATAACGAAAATGACGAACGAAAGCATGGCAATAAGGTACAGCCAGCCAAAGTCAGTCGTAAAGAAAGTGAACATGGCACCGGCTGCTTCGGTGAAGCTTTCCGTGCCTACGATACCCCAGATGGACAGGCCGCCAGCCAGGATAAGTCCGATAAGAAATACCGGGTTCTTGAATTCGTTTGCATTCAAGATGATCGTCCCCCTAAATAGATTTTTCAAAAGTTGGGCAGTTGGGCTACCCCCGTGGAGCCGCTCTACTTGCCCCACTTATTCGTAGGGGGAAGGGCACGTGTGCCAGCTTCCCCCTACGTTTTGAAGACTAGATCTTTACCTTAAAGGCAGTCTGTTCTTCGATTGGTGTGGCCAGAGCGTCAAGCGCTACGCCAACACGGTGGTAACGAAGCTTCCACTGTTCTTCTTCTGGGGTGTTCGGGTCGCCCAGAGGATAAGGAATCGAAATGGTGGGAACCATACGGTTTGCACCAACCGTTGTCGAAACCGGAATCAAGTTACACATATGAACGATAGGATAGCCAGCACGTTCAAATACTTTAACCATTGTTGCACCGCAACGAGTACAAGTGCCTCAAGTGGAGGTGAGGATAATGGCGTCTACGCCGTCCTCCTGCAGGTAAGGAATGATTTCCTCGGCCATACGAGCAGCTTCAGATTCCGTGGTACCCGTACCTACGGTTGAATAGAAGTAGTCGTGCAGCTTGCCAATCTTGCCTTCCTTTTCATAGGCGCGCATAGCGTCGATAGGCATGATAACGTCGGGGCAAGCGTCGGCAGCAGCCGGGTCGAAGCCTGCGTGGATGGTCTTGTAACCATTGGCTTCGCGGTTCGGCAGCTTGTCCAAACCAGCAACGTTGTAGCGGCCCCAGCGAGTAGCCGAAGCAGACTGGATGCGGTCTGGATTGTCGACTGGAACGATACCGCCGGTGGTAACCATGGCGATGTTGGCCTTGGAAAGGTCGGCGATAGGTTCGGCGATAGGAACAACGTCCCTTTCGGGGATTTCCAGTTCGGTCTGGTACGGTTCGCCCTTGATCTTCTTGATGAGCATCTGAACACCACGGTATGCAGCGGTGTTTTCGCGCGTGTATTCCAAGAACTTTTCAATACGACGACCAGAGTGGAACATGCCTTCTTCTTCAGGAGTTCCCAGTTCTTCGCCGCGGAGCATCTTGTTGGCAACCGCCATCATGGCAGCCATGTCCTTGCGCATTTGCGCAGCGGCGTTGTGACCAGACATCATACGGGTGTAACCCTTGAACATGTCAACACCAGGGTTTTCCACGTTCATGGAAGTAAGGGTAGGAACACCAAACTTTTCGCCAACCATCTTGCAGACGTTACCGCAGGCAACACCATAACGGCCAGCCTGGAAGGCAGGACCAGCAATGAAGAGGTCCATTTCCTTGCCTTCGAGCATCTTTTCAATGCGGTCGAGCGCTTCTTGCGTGTTGGAACCCATGAAGTTGTCGCCACAGATAATGGTGTGGGTAACTTCAGCGTCTTCCAGCGCAGCGTTAGCGGCCATAGCAGGGCCTACCTGACCTTCACGAATTTCCGGTTCAAAGTCGGCCGTGTCTTCGCCACCGATGCCGCCAAAGAACTGGTTAACGTAATAAATAACTTTCTTAGCCATTGTCTGCCCCCTTTCTTACCACTCGACGATGGTCTTAGCAGCAAAACCAGAGATGTGGTTACCGCAGAACCAGTTGTTGTTTTCCATGATGATGGAGCCGTCGTCGCGGGCAGACTTGCCCAGGACTTCGTCATAGCCCCAAGAACCGGACATGCCGTCGCGGTTGAGTGCTTCGAGGTTGCCGATAACTGTGGCACAAGCAGGCAGGTCGGAAAGTTCGCCCACGTTGCCGGTGGAAACCAGAGCATTCAGCTTGTCGTTGAGCACTACGAGCGGCTGGCCCAGACCGTCGCGGCCGTTGGATTCGTCGGAAACGCCCACAACAGGAATGCCAGCGTCTTCGAGGATAACCATGCAGCGCACGTAGTCGGTGTCGGGGTTGCCGTAGCCTTCTTCGGTAACCAGAGCGTAGTCCGCACCCAGGTTAAGCGCCATGTTGCGCACCATGATGGCGGAACGTTCCTTCTGGTCGAGTGCTACGTTAAGGTTCGACATGATAACGCCGATGAAGTTGATTTCCTTGCCGTCTTCAGCAAAGAGTTCCTTCAAAATGGGGAAGTTCTGCATTTCGTAGGTGGACCACTTGGAAGATGCAGGCATGAAGGAGCCAGAAATCATGGCGCCGTCAAACACTTCCGTGGGGCTTACGAAACTTGGCAGATACTTGTTCATGTCCCAGCCATACCACAGGTCGTTGTAACCCAGGGCTTCCATCTGAGACTGAGGCTGAAGAACAGCTACTACGTTGGGCAGGCCATTCTTCGGAGCTTCACGCTTGGTGATAGCGTCGAATTCGTAGACTTCTTCGTCGTCCACGGGAAGGTCCTTGGCAATCTTGCCGATCCATTCAGCGAAACGATGACCAGCCCAGCGCAGAGCATGATTCATCTTCTGCTGTTCGTGGCGCTCGAATTCTTCGTCGGTGTCGCCCACCAGGCAGATGTTGATAAGCCTTGACCAGTAGGTCTGCTTAGCACCTTCGCCACCCATGTCGATAACACCGTCGCCGAAGCTGCCCCATTCCTTGCCTACTACGGTTACGCAGCAGTCCTTGAATGCCTTCAGTTCGCCTTCGCCAGCAGGCACAAGGTCGCCCGTGACACCGGGGAACAGGCAGCGGTCATCCATGCGGACGCGCGGCTCGATGGTTTCGATGACGGGCACGATACGCGTGTCGTCACCGGGGTGCGCGATGACAATATCAAGCTCGGTGATATGGTCGTCTTCGCCCATGAGGTAATCGATGGCTGCTTGCTTGTCGATGGTCAGAACTCCGTCTTTGAAAGAGTTTTCGGAGCCAACGACAACGTCCTTCACATGAATATTGCCAATTGTTAGCTTCATGTGCACCACCACTCCTTTCTGGATTTATGCGGTTACGCAGAATAAACCGCATTTCTTAAAATACGCTAATCGTGATTATAATTTCTTTTAATAGTAATTGCAATATTTAATGTTCTACCTAATTCCAATTTAAGTGTTATATGTGCACATTATGAAGAATTAGTTGCATAGGATTACAAACGCTGGGCCTTCGTTCGGCAGAAAACTCCAAAAACGTGCGGGTAATTTCTTTTAGCTACGCCGGGGCCGATGTTCCCTTTACATCGATTACGCAACAAGCCACGTATATTTTTCCACGCTATAGATGGGAATAAACGGAATCATTATGGGCGTCGTCTGTACGTAGCGCTGGTACACCGGGTCGCTACCGTATGACCTGTTTTGACGGATTTCTAGCCTGCGCGCTCCGCCGAACATGACGTAAATGATGCCCAAATAGCCAAGAAGCGCAGCAATCCATTGTAGTGGTCCCGCTAGTATGGTGACCCCGCCAACAAATACTCCCGTCCAGAAGAGCATCTCTCCAAAATAGTTGGGGCAACGCACGATACTGAACAGCCCCGTATCGACAAAGCGATTTGGGTTTACTTTTTTCGCGGCGTTCTTTTGGATGTCGGCTACAGTTTCCACTACAAGACCCAGAATGCTGATAACGATGCCCACCACAAGTACGGCATCGCTTCCGGACTCGTTGGCAAACCTGAAAGTAACTGGTGAAGTCTGGCAGGCGTATAGGAGGGCGGCGCTTATCCAAATAGCACACTTTGCAACCACGCTCATGTCGTCGCCGCTTTTGATTTCGGTTTTCATTTTCGAGTTATAGCTTGTGGAACGCAGCTCTCGGAATGCAAGGTAGCCGCCAAGCCTAAGACCATACACGATGAACAAGATACAAAGACATGCCAAGCCCGCGTCTAGTTGTTCACGCCCAACAACAAGCAAGGCAACGCCGATTGCCGCAATGGCAAGGCCATAGCCAATCGATATAAACCAGACATACTTTTTGAACCCAATGCTGCTAGCCACAAGCGCTACCACAAGCATGACTAAAAAGAGCATTCCGGAGCCTCCTTAGACTAAGATGGACAGGCACACATTACCGAACCCCATACATGTGCTGCAAGATGAGGCGCTTGGCCGTCTGCTCACCAAAGAGCTTGGTAACCTGGTCGACCGCTGGGCCTCCTTCGGCAAACAGCCTCTCGGCAAACGCGCGAACCTTGGCCGCCTTTTCGTGCGAGTCGCATGCTGGCGCATTCGTGAGCAATTCAATGTAAGCCGCTAGGTAGTCCTGGGCCGCGCTCGAAAGAGCCTCTGTAACACCTTTCCCCTTTTTGTGGAACGAGCAAGGGTACAGGATGTTGTCATACCAGCGTGCTTCTGCCGGGGGAACGTCGGGTACGTCTGCATATTGTTCGCAAACGGACTCGAACGCCTTATGGCTTTCACTTGGCAGCGGCTGAAGCTGTGTGTCGTACAGCTCTGCAATCTGGGTTTCATTGCCAAAAGCCTTTACCCAGTCCAAATTGAAAAGCGGCATGTCGACGTTTGTAGGCGCAATAACGGCCGTTTCCATGCGCATAAGCCCAAAAAATGCGTTCATGCGCATGACACACAAGTGTCCGACTCCTTGTATTTCCCAGCTTTCGGTTTCGAAGGTCATGCCCTTTTTTGACAAGCGCGCTTCGGCCCCAAGGTCTTCTTGAATAAGCGCGTAATTGTTACCCAACGCGGCAAGTACGCTTTCGCGAAGAGTTATACGTTGTGTCATGTGGTCCTCCGTATGCTTCTGTGTCCTGCGCCGCCCAAGGCTGCAGGAGGGCATATCCTTAAGCCTTCTTTCGTGCTACTTCTTTTCGGCCTTTTTGCGCTCGACCGTGGAAAGAATGCGCTTGCGCAGTCGAATGGACAAAGGCGTTACTTCCACCAGTTCGTCATCTTCGATGTATTCAAGCGCTTCTTCGAGCGTGAAGGTAACGGGCGGCGTGAGCATGATGGCCTTGTCCGAACCGCTGGCACGCTGATTACCCAGGGCCTTGGTCTTGGCAATGTTTACCACCATGTCGCCTTCCTTGGCAGACTCGCCCACAATCATGCCTTCGTAGCAGTCTTCGCCCGGACCAATGAAGAGGCGGCCGCGTTCCTGCAGGCTGTCGAGAGCGTAGGCCACGCTCTTTTCGGTGCTCATGGAAATCATGGAACCGCGGGTGCGACCCACAAAGTCGCCGCGGTAAGGGCCGTATTCCAGGAAGCGGTGGAACATGGTTGCTTCACCATGCGTGGCGTTGAGCAAGCGCGTGTTGAGACCCATGGTGCCGCGCGTAGGAATCTTGAAGACCAAATGCGTTTGGTCGTGCTTCTGGTGCATGTCGAGCATTTCGCCGCCCGCGCTGCCGAAAACTTCAATGGCTTTGCCGGCATATTCGTCAGTCACGTCGACGGTGGCTTCTTCGATGGGCTCGGTCTTTACCCCGTTTTCGTCGGTTCGTACGATAACCTGCGGGCGTCCCACCTGGAACTCGAAGCCTTCGCGACGCATGGTTTCCATAAGTACGGACAGGTGCAGCACGCCGCGGCCAGCTACTTCAATACCACCGTCTTCGCGCTCCGTGATGCGCATGGAAATATTACTTTCCTTTTCCTTCATCAGGCGTTCACGCAGCTGGCGCGAGCCAACAATGTCGCCCTCACGGCCCACAAGTGGGCTGTTCGACGCTTCAAACACAACCGCCATTGTGGGTTCTTCCACCTTGATGGGCGGCATTTCAACGGGGTTTTCCTTGTCGGTGACCATGTCGCCAATGTCGGCGTCGTCCACGCCCACCACGGCCACAATGTCGCCCGCGGTGGCTTCGGGCACTTCCTGCTTGCCCAGTTCTTCAAACACAAAAACTTGCTTAATGGGGCAGGTGTAGCGATTGCCGTCGTTTTTAATAACGAGGACCGAATCGCCCTTGCCAATTTTGCCGGCGCTTAGGCGGCCCACACCGATGCGACCCACGTAGCTGGAATGGTCCACGGTGCAAATTTGCAGAGCCAGCGGACCTTCGGGTTCTACGTCGGGGGCGGGCACGGAATTAATGATGGTATCGAGCAGCGGGATCATGTTCTGGTTGCCGTCTTCGGGTTCCAGGCGTGCGTAGCCACCGATGGCGCTCGTATACACCACGGGGAAGTCCAGCTGTTCGTCGGTGGCGTCCAGTTCCACCATCAGGTCGAACACTTCGTCCACCACTTCTTCGGGGCGTGCACCGGGGCGGTCGATTTTGTTCACCACCACAACAATGCGCAGACCCTGTTCGAGTGCATGGCGCAGCACGAAGCGCGTCTGCGGCATGGCACCTTCGAAAGCGTCCACAATAAGCAGGGCGCCGTCCGCCATGTTAAGCACGCGTTCCACTTCCCCACCAAAGTCGGAGTGACCCGGCGTGTCAATGACGTTAATTTTCACACCCTGGTAGGTGATGGAAATATTCTTGGACAGGATGGTAATACCGCGCTCGCGCTCCTGGTCGTTGGAATCCAGAACGCGTTCGTCCACCTGCTGGTTTTCGCGGAACACGCCCGCTGTATAAAGCAGGCGGTCCACCAGCGTGGTCTTGCCATGGTCAACGTGGGCGATAATCGCCACATTACGTAAGTTCTCTTGAAGCATAATTAAAGTCTTTCATTCCGTTTTTGCCGCACGGTATCGTAGCACGAAAGAGGGGTTGGTAGCCCTAAATCGCGACCGCTTCCACTGCTCGTGCAAACAATTCACTGGATTGTTTGCACTCGTGCGCTCTCGCTTGACGCTCGTCAACTTTTAAATTGCAATTTTCGGCAACAGCGAAAATTGCAAAGTTTGAACTCACGACATCGCTTTTAGGGCTACCAACCTCTTCTTTCCCCTGCGGTACGCGGACGAGGTTTGGAGCAGCAAGATGAAGTGCTAGAGCCAAGCGCAACGTCGACAGTTCCGTCGTTCGTTAGAACGACGGAACAATTATGCTTCGTAGATGTTCATGACCGAGCCGGCATCGGCGGTGTGGGTGCGTGCGTCAGTGCAAGGGTCGATGAACAGGTTGGGCTGCGTGAGTTCGGACGTGGGAAGTGGCGCGACCGAGGACACCACGTACTTGCTGTGGGGCACGTCGTCGTACGGCCCAAACCACAGGGCCCGCTGCGGGCAGGCTTCCACGCACACGGGCAAGTGCCCTTCAGCAATACGTTCGCGACAGCCGTCGCACTTCACGGTTATACCCCGCCCTTCGTCGAAGCGCGGCGCATGGTAGGGGCAGGCCGTCATGCATGCCTGGCAACCCACGCACAGGCCCGGATCGATGGTCACGAAACCCCGCTTGTCTTTGCTGATGGCATCGGACGAACAGAAGCGCACGCAAATGGGGTTCGTACAATGGTTGCACGAAAGCGAAAGGTGGTAGCAGAACACGTCCTGGCTCCACGACCCCAGCGAGTCCTGCGTCCAGCTGCCCCCAGCAAATTCATAGATGGTACGCAAGGCCAATTCGCCATCCAGGTGGTGAAAGTCCTTGCAGGCAATTTCACAGGTCTTGCAGCCCGTGCAGCGGTGCTGGTCGAAATAGAAGGCGTATTGGCTCACATGCCTTTCCGCTGCCTTGCGAGCTGTGCCTTCGGGCGACTTAGCCATGCGCTTCACCTTCTTCCAACTTCCGCACGCGCACCAAGATGGTGTGCTGGGCGTTGCCGCGGGCAAGGGCTGTTGGCCTGTCGGAGGTAAGCGTGTTGATGCAGCCGCCCCAGTCTAGCTTGTCGCCCAACATGTCTGCCTTATGCCACGCACCCTGCGGCAGGGCCAGCACGCCAGGCATCACACGTGGCGTAATACGCACGCGCACCACAATGGCACCGCGGTCGTTTTCGACCACCACGCGTTCGCGCGCATGCAGATCGAGCGATTGCGCGTCTATGGGGTTAACAAGCATTTCATGCGGGGAAACCGATTCGATTTCTTCAACATTGCCAAAAGACGAGTGGGTCCGCTGGCGCGCATGGTAGCCCACCAGCTGGAAGGGGAAGTCGCGCATGGCGGGTGCACCATAACCTTCCGCTTCAGGGGCATAGATGGGCAAGGGATGAATAACCTGGTCGTCGGCATATTCGTACGCTTCAGCCAGTTCAGCCAAGCGCTGCGAATAGATTTCAATCTTCCCTGAAGGCGTGGGCAAGGGGTTGGCGAGTGGGTCTTCGCGGAAGGCGCGATAGGCAATAGTTTCACCCCGGTAGGGCGTGCGCCATAGCCCTGCCTCGTCAATCTGTTCGAAGGTAGGAACATCGTAGTATTCAAAGCCATCGGGCAGGGCAGGCTCGCTTCCCGTGCGCGAACGTGCCTGTTCCATACGTTCGTGGGTGTAGTCAAGGCGTGCCTGGTCGCCTGCCTGTTCACTCAGGCGCGCAAACTCTTCAGTTATGCCAAGGCGCTTAGCCACTTCTTCGCAGACTTCCTGCGCCGTTTTGCGCTCGTAGCAATCCGCGACCCACGCATGGCCGCGCACGAGGCCGCGTATCATGTCGCCATTGCCTGAAGAAAGAAGGTTGTCTTGTTCGACATGAGCAATGTCGGGCAAAAGCAGGTCGGCATAGCGGGCCGTGTCGGTAAGGTGGAGGTCGCTCACCACGATAAACTCGCACTTTGTTTCGTCGGACAAAATGTCGTGCGTCCGGTTGATGTTGGCATGCTGGTTGGTCAAGCAATTACCCGCGTGGTTCAAGATTAATTTGATGGGAACCTGCAAGCGGTCCGCGCCCCGCACGCCCCCGTTTTCAGCCGTAAGCCCTGGCCCATGGTCGACAGCAGCGCTCCACATAAAGGCAGGGATGGCTGCCTGCACGGGGTTTTCACCAACGGGCGGGTCGTCCACCAGGAAGGGAATGAAGCGTTCGCGTACGCCTGAATTTGTTCCCGATAAACCGAAATTCCCCGTAAGCAAAGGCAGCATGCAGATGGCGCGCGCAGCGAGTTCGCCATTGTCGTGGCGCTGCGGACCCCAGCCCTGGGCAACAAAAACGCGATCGGCATTTGCAATTTCATGGGCCAGCTCCACAATACGCGAAACAGGAATGCCCGTAATCGACGAAGCCCACACGGGAGTTTTCGAAATGCCATCGGTACCAAAACCTAGGATGTAGTCTTTGTAGCTCGCATGGGCAGGAGCGCCTGTCGGCATGCTCGATTCGTCATAGCCTATACAGTAGGTATCAAGAAAATCCTGGTCAACAAGTTCTTCGGTAATGAGCACATAGGCAATACCCGCCACAAGCGCTGCGTCGGTGCCGGGGCGTATGGCAATCCATTCGCCTTTATTGTTAGCGGCGGTTTCGTTGTGCCGCGGGTCGATAGTAATAAGCTTGAAATCGCCCGCTTCGCGCGCGCGGGTAAATTCCCAGCTGGCACTGGCCCCACCCATGCGCGTTTCGGTGGGGCTGTTTCCAAACAAGAGAACGAGATCCGCCTGAGCCGCTTCCGAAATGGCTGAAGCAGAATAGTAGCCCAGGTCGCCATAGGTATAGAAGCAGGCCGCCTGCAGCTGAGCCGACGAATAGTCGCCATAGAAGCGCAGGTAGCCGCCATAGCAGTTCATCAGGCGTTCGAAAGGCGACCCATTGTATGGCCAGATTCCCGTAGCATAGGACACATACACCGCTTCGTTGCCATAGTCCTTCACCACGCGTTTAATTTCGCCAGCCAGAAGGGCGTAAGCTTCGTCCCAGCTGATACGCTCGAATTTACCTTCCCCGCGCTTGCCCACACGCTTCATGGGGTAGTTCAGGCGTTCAGGTGCATTCAGCCAATAGCGCATAGAACGCCCGCGCAAGCAGGCGCGCATTTGGGGAGCACCGTCAATTTCGGGAAGGGTGTCGCTTTCCACCCAGTCGAGCTTGCCGCCCTTAACATGAAACTTGAGCGCACAATGGGCACCACAATTAAGCGTGCAGCTCTGCCATACTTCGCCCGTGAAGCCTTCGGTTGCAGCCATTACACATCGTCCCAAACTTCGTCTATGCCGCGCAAGACTGCGCCTAGGTTGCGGATGCGGCGCACGCTGTCGAAACGTTCCTGGCCAAACAGGCCCGCATAGACCGCGTACACATCTTCGCCTACGTCGTTGACCACCTGGCGGCCATAGGGCGTTATCTCAAACAAGATACCGCGCGCGTCGTCGGGCTCAGGGATGCGCGTAAGCAAGCCGCGTTCCTCCAGTCTATAGCTGGCCGTAGTAATGTAGGCACGCCCCACACGCAAGAGCTTCACCATTTCACGCGCCCGAATCTGCTTAACGGCGTCGCGCTTTTTAGGCAGGAGCTCCAGTAAAAAGCGGTAGTCGGTAAAGGACAGGTCAATGCTGCGCTTAACGGTGGCAGCAATGGTTTGCGTAAGCGCATAAATGGCCGTCACTTCGTAGGGCACGGGAAGGCGCGTGCCGCGGTCAGGCAGGCCCGCATGGGTGGCGAAAAAGCTGCCGGGTTTCACAATGGCGTCGTAATACATAGCTCGGTACACAAAGGCTTCTTCGTCGTCCAGTTCACCCTGGGAATTGCCCATGAACCGGTCAATCGAATGCTCGGAGGGCGCAATGAAGGCGCGGCCCTCTTCGGTAATGGAATAGTGAACGCCGTCGGCGCTTGCAAGCAAGTCGGTCGTATTCAAGAATTCAAGCGCCGCTTCGATGTCGGAAGGACGCACCATGAGCGTGCGTGCAAATTGGACAAGTTCGAGTTCGGCGGTTTCGGGGCGGGTAAGCTGCAACAGAATACGGAAGTGCAGGGGCAGAAAACGTTCGGGCATGCGCCGTTCAATTCCCTTGCCTGCTTTGCCAAGCACGGCACACCACAGCGTGATGGTCTGAGCCTCTGTCTGGTTCAATTTCCCTCCCGTCAACTATAAGTATAGATTGACGGGCAAGGAGTTTCAACGATAGAGCCTGCGGGTTCCGCAGCGAATTCCTAATAATTGCTGAACATCTGCCAGAGTTGCCTGCGCAAGAACAGCCAGCAAATCATAGGTGGGGCTTTCGGCATGTTCGGCAAGCAGCTCCAAATAGCGCCCGCTCCAGCACAACACATGGTCGCCCAAGAATTCGCAGAGCGCTTCTGGCTTGGTCTTCACTATTTCGCAGGCCAGCAAAAGCAGGCGTCCCAGCTGGTCTTCGGGGTCGTTTTCTTCATAGAGGCCTGCGTAGCCACTCGCGCGCATCCAGGCGCGCAAGTTCACCCAGGTCCAGCCATACATAACTTGGTCGCGGTCCATATAGACCGAACCCCAGGGCGGCGCATACAAATGCCCCGGCCCACGGAACAAGCGCGTGTAGGCCACCACTTGATCCTTTTGGCTTTCTTCTGCGGCAGCGCGGGCTAGGAGCCTGGAAGCTTCAGCGAGCTCTTCTTCGGTGCCAAAGGGCCAGTTTTCAAGCCCACCCATAGCTTTCAACGCAGCAAAAGCGGACTGGAATTCTTCGGTCTTTGGGCTGAAAACGAAGAGGGTACCCAGCAAGCGAAAACTGGCTTCGAAGGCCATAATAAAGTCTTCGTTCGCGAGAAGTTCAGCGCTCGCTTCTTCGTTGTAACTGCACGGTTCAGGGTTATGGACTATTCGTGGCATAGACTACTCTTTCTCCTTGCTACCATTGTACTCTCCAAATACAGCGCCCACCAACCAAAGCTTTATCCAATTTAGACGCCCACCAACTAAAGCACTCAGCAATTTAAGCATTCGCCAAGCAAAGCACCCACCAACTAAAGACCCCGCTCCGCAATTGTGCGAAACGGGGTCTTAATGAAGCTGGGACCTAACCTTGTCTAGGGTTTAGGAGGGTGAAAACCCCTTAGGAAGCCCAAGCCTCGTCGCCGGCGATTGTCTTTTCGTTGGTGACAACACCCTTGGCGTCGGCCGTTGCTGTTGCCGCCGCGATAATGCACAGGCTCGGGCCTGTTGCATCACCAGCGGGCAGAGGAGCAATAGCGTCTACGGCGTCGGGGTGAGCGGCGCGCAGTTCTTCGATTTCACCGAAGTCAAGAGCGCGCAGCGGGCAGGACTCGACGCAAATGGGGCGCAGGCCGGCAGCCACGCGGTCGCGGCAACCGTCGCACTTGTTAGCCTTCTTTACGTCTTCGAAGTAAATGGGCACACCGTAGGGGCAGGCATCGACGCAAGCGCGAGCGCCACCGCATACGTCCTGGTTGATGTAAACCAGGCCATTGCCTTCGTCCTTAACAACCGCACCCACGGGGCAAGCTTCCAGACAAGCTGGGTTTGCGCAGTGGTTGCATGCAGCCGAAACGTGATACATGAACACGTCGCTTGTTACCGAACCGTCTTCTGCAGCCGTAACGGAACCACCTTCAAAGTCGTACACCTTACGGAACGCATGTGACTGGTCAAGGTCTTTATAGTCTTTGCACGCAAGCATACAGGTACGGCAACCGGTGCAACGCGTACTATCAAATAAGAATCCATATTGAGCCATAATGCACCTCCTTTATGCCTTCGTTACCTGAGCGATCATGGAATGAGCTGGGCCGTTGCCCTTTGCGTACGGGCTTGGGTGGTAGGTCGTAAGCGTGTTAACGCAGCCGCCCTTGTCCACCTTGTCGCCTGTCATGTCGGCGTTATGCCATGCGCCCTGCGGAATAGCAATGGTGCCCGGGATAATGCGGTTGGTCACCAGAGCTTCGATTTCGATTTCACCTGCGGGGCTCTTAACGCGAACCTTGTCGCCCATTGCCACACCACGAGCTTCAGCGTCGGCGGGGTTGATCCATACCTGCTGACGAGCAACCTGTTCCAGTTCGGGGATAAAACCGAAGGAAGAGTGCGTACGACTCTTGTGATGGAAGCCAGAGCAATACAGCGGGAATTCGTCGTTTACGCTGCCATAGCCCTGGAAGCCACCGTGGAAGTCGGGGATAGGATGGATGCGTTCGTCGTTTTCAAATTCCCATTCGTCGTTGAGCTGAGCCAGCTGTTCGGAATAGATTTCGATCTTGCCAGACGGCGTGCCCAGGGGATTAGCCTCGGGGTCGTCGCGGAAGGCCTTAAGACCGATAGCCGGAGCAACGGCCTGCTTAAAGACAGCCTGTTCCTTGATGGTTTCCCAGTTCGGCATAGTAATGCCAGCGGCTTCGCCGCCATTGTTTTCGTACAGATGCTGTACCCATTCGTCGTGCGTGCGACCCTGGGTGAACTCAGCCTTCTTGCCAAACAAGTCGGCGAGGTCAGACAGAACGTCGTAGCAGGAACGGCAGTCGCCCGGAGGGGTCTGAGCAGCGGTACCCACGGTAACCATGGTCCAGTACTCGGAATAGCCCTGGGTCTGCATATTCATTTGCTCGGAACGCATGGCGTCGGGGAGCAGCAGGTCGGCATACTTGGCGGAGTCGGTCATGACCGTGTCCCATACCAGAATGAACAGCTCATCGTCGGGCTTGCTGGTAAGAACTTCGTGCACCTTGTTGATGTCGCCATGCTGGTTGGTAATGCAGTTGCCAGCATAGTTCCAAATAAAGTGAATATTGCTCTTCAGCTTGCCGTCGTTGTCGTCGAGTTCACCAGCGGGGTCCAAAATACCGGCGTTCTTAACGCCCATTTCGGTGCCGTGGTCAACAGCGTTGAGCCATTGGTACACGGGGATAAGGATCGAGCAACCAGGTGCTACGCCACCTTCAGGCACATTGCCGTCGGCGTCGGCATCGTTGCCAGGAATGGAGCCAACCAGATAGATGGGCGGTTCGGCTTCGCGCTGGCCCGTGTTGGTGCCAGGAAGGCCAATCTTGCCCAAGGCGATAGGAATCATGCAGATAGCGCGAGCGGTTTCTTCGCCATTGGTGTGGCGCTGGCTGCCCCAACCCTGTACCACGAAGGGTGCCTTGGCATTCTCAAGATCCTTTGCGAGTTCGCGGATCTTGTCTGCAGGAATCTGGGTGATAGGTGCGGCCCATTCGGGGGTCTTTTCAACCATGTCGTAACCTGCGCCCATAATGTAGTCATAGTAGGACAGGTTCTTGCCCTTGGCGGATTCAGGCATGGAGTCTTCGTTCCAACCTACGCAGTACTTGGCCAGGAATTCTTCGTCGGTCTTTTCGTCAACGATGAATTCATGAATGAGCGCTGCAGCCAGAGCGGCGTCGGTGCCGGGGCGAATGGGGAGCCATTCTTCCGGATGACCGGAGCAGCTTTCGTTCATGCGGTAGTCGATGCTCACAATCTTGCCGCCGCGGCCCATTACGCCTTCACGCATTTTTGCGTAGTCCCACACGGCGTTGGCGCCACCCATACGGGTTTCAGCAGGGCTGTTACCAAACATAACCACGAGGTCAGAATTGGCTTCGGCTTCACTGAAGGAGCTTGCATGTACGTTGTCGTAGGGACTGAACTGGGAGCCATACATGTACGGCATGATGGCCTGAAGCATGTGCGTTGAATAGTCATAGCGCTGATCCATGCAGCCGCCAATGCAATTCAGGAAACGCTTCTGGATGCGGCCTGTGGTGGCATACATACCAGTACCATAGATGTTGTAAATGGCCTGGTTGCCCCAGGTGTCGATGGTGTATTGCAGCTTGTCGTGCAGGATCTGCAGGGCTTCGTCCCAGGTAATTTCTTCGAACTGGCCGCTGCCACGTTCGCCCACACGCTTCATGGGGTGCAGCAGGCGGTCGGGGCTGTTCAGCCAACGACGCATGGAACGACCACGCAGGCAAGCGCGACCCTGAAGGTCGTCGTCACCAATGTTGTCGGTTTCCATGTACTGGACTTTGCCGTCCTGTGAATGCCATTGGAAAATGCAGTTGCCACCGCAGTTAACGTTGCACTGGCTCCAATGGATTTCGTCTTGTGGCAGAGCGGCAGGCTCTACGGCAGACGAAGTCGCCGGCTCGGCGGCCGACGATGCTGATGCTTCTTCAGCAGCAGATGAAGAAGCGCTCTGTTCGGCAGGAGTGCAACCGAACATGCTTGCAGCACCCAGCGTACCCGCGGTTGCGACTGCGCCGGCGAAGCCGCCTTTTACGAAGTTGCGGCGTGTTACCGCATGCTCTTCTGAATTCAGCATGAATCCCTCCTTCTCGTCAATTGTTTCGGGAACTCTGAAAAAGAACCCGATAACTCCAAGTAATATGCTAAAGAGCCGCGCGGGCGGATTCAAGGAAACAAGTTTTGGGAGATAGGCTCTTAAACTGGGGTTTTGTGAAATTTTTCGCGCGAAATTGGTGAACAAAAAGTGCTACAAATTTAGTGCCATTCCTTTTTCGAGAGCTATTGGCTCTCGAGTGCAGCGAGCTGCGCATGTGGTTGCGTTATGGGCACACAAAACTAGTGGGCAAGATAGTCCCAAGCCCACTTAGCAGCTGGAAGCAAGATGGCAGAGCCAACAAGCAGCACCACAATGTCGGCGGGCGAGCCTGTGATATACGTAAACTTTAAAGCGCCCGTCGCAAGAAAGATGGGCCCTTCACTAAGCAGATTAAAGGCAAAGTGCGCCAACACCGCTGGCCATACGCTTTTCGTTTTAACGCAGATGGCACACATGGCCATGCCGAAAAGTGCAGCCTCGAGCACCTTGGCCGCTGCCTGAACATACGCCGCTAAACGAAAGAGGGAACCCAGGTCGCTCGTAACGTGAAGCAGCCCAAACATCACGGAAGACGCAAGGGCGGCATAGAGCAAGGCTTTTTCGCTGCCACGTTCACGCAGCACCTTGGCAAAGGCTTCAAAGAAGAAGGCACGAAAAAGGATTTCTTCAAATACGGCGGTACCGAGCATAAGAACCACGAACATTAAGATGGCATGGCGCGGCGGGCTAATGACGCTCCCCTGCACATACACCGCGGCAAGGCCAATGACTAGCGCAGCAAGTAGCACCACGCCAAGGGTGCGCGCTAAGGGAAGGGGCTTTCCGCCCGGCGTGGCTTCAAGCTGCCATTCACCTGAAAAAAGATAGAGTGCCGCCAACAGCACGGCTGAAATGGCCGACTGCCTTAAGCTGCCATTGTCGACATAGCTTAGATTCGCGGCACTCGGAATGAGGGTGAAACAGGCAACCACCACAAGGGCCGCGAGCAGCGCAAACTGCAAGGGTGCACGGCTGCGCAGTTCCTTCACGATGTACTGCCTTCGTTAGTTTGCGACCCCATGATGGGGTACCCAGGTGTTGCGGTCGATGGCTTCAAAGCTATAGCCCAGACCCTGGTAGTATTCGATAATCTGCGGCAAGGCTTCCACGGTAGACTGCTTCGTTTCGGAGTCGTGGCAAAGCATCACGATATTCGTATCGAGCCCGGATTCTTTCACGTAGCCCACCAGTTCTTCGGCGGTGTGCACGGCACCATCCCCTGTGGAAACGTTCCAGTCATAATACTGGTAGCCCTGCGCCTGCACGCTATTCACCAGTTCCGACATAATGCCCGCGCAATAGTCGGCCGAAACCCCGTTGGAAGAACCACCAGGAAAGCGAATAAAGCAGGGCACGTAGCCAATCTGGTCCTTAACCACCTGGCCAATTTGGTTCAGGTCGGCGTAGTAGGCGTCCGTCGAAGCATACACGGCGGCGTAGTCATGCGTCATGGTATGCAGGCCAATGGTGTGGCCGCGGTCGTAGGCTTCTTTAATATAGTGGTAGTTGGAAGGGTCGGCGCCCACCACGAAGAAGGTTGCCTTGGCGTTGTACTTGTCCAGGATGTCGAGCACTTCAGGCGTGCGGGCCGAAGGGCCGTCGTCGATGGTAATGTAAACCACCTTGCGCCCATTGTCCGACGTGCTGCCCGCGGGGCGCGCAGGGTCGACGGCAAAGTCGGTGTCGCGCCAGGCCAATTCGCTGCTGGCGGGGGTGCTTTCGGGCTGCGTATTACCTTCTGTGCTAGAAGCAGCCTCGTCTGAAGGTGTCTGTTCGGAAGGGGCCTGTTCCAAAGAGGTTGCTTCAGGGCTGCTCTGCTGGGAGGCGTCGAGCTGGGCTTCGCTCTGCGCCTGCTGTTTATCCGCGGCTTCTTCGGCGCTGGACGCGTCAGAGCTTTCTTTAGCGGCACTACTTTCTGCCGCGGAACTATTTGCTGAAGACGATCGCGCTGCCTGCGTGTCCGGAAGTAAGCCTTGGGCGGCAGCAAAGCCAATTCCACCACACAGCAGTACCGCAATTATTACCCCCACAAGGGGAAGTACGCTTTTACGCTGTATAGCAGGGCGCTGGGGGTTTTTGCGTGGAGTAACCAAGGGGTTTGTCCTTCCGTTTAAGCTTCGTTTAGGGCAACACTATAGCAAAGTAAAAGGAACTTTGCTCCCCATGTTCGAGCTGGCCACAACGGTACCGTCATTAGTAACAAAAACGGCCTCGCAATCAGGCGTATCCTCGATAAATTCCTGGGCACGCTTAAGCCCCATAACAATAAGGGCGGTGGCGATTGCGTCGGCTTCGAGCGCGGATGCGCTTATAACCGAAGCTGATACCAGGTCGGTTTCAGCCGACCTTCCCGTGCGAGGGTCGATAATGTGATGGTGCCAGGTGCCGTCGGCTGCACGGGTACCTCGTTCATAAATGCCGCTTGTTACCACGGCGCCTTCAGTAAGTTGCACGGTGGCAAAACTATCTTCGCCAAAGGAAAACTTCTTGGGCACACGCAGTCCAATGGTAAAAGGCTGCACCCCAACTTTGCTTCCTTTGGCGGAAAGGGTACTTTCGGGCGCTCTGCCGTCGGGGCTTGCTGCCCCCGTTGTGGGCTTGCCGCCAAACACCTTCACGTTGCCGCCCAGGTTCACAAAACCATGCTCGACGCCGTGGCGCTTCAGCAAGTCACACAAGGCGTCGGCGATGTAACCTTTCGCAATGCCACCCAATGACGTAATGGGAAGAAAGGCCGACGCCTTACTGCAGTCGTACGCAGGATCGAACGCCCCTTCGGTAGCGGTGCTATAGGCCAGCGCCAGGTCAATTAACTCGCCCAGTTCGTGGTCAAGGTCTTCGGGCTTGCCGCCCATGCGGTTAAAGCGCGACAAAGCACTGTTTGGGTCCGTATGGCTGAAAAGCCGCTCGTAGTGGCTGGCTGCAGCCTGCACCGCGTCGATTATGGTCTGAACAGCCAAAAAGCCCCGCCCTGCATTTTCTTCTGCCGCTTTGCCCCCTTCTAGGCCCGCCGCTTCTTCGCCATACACAACAACCGTATTAATGGTATTAAAGGCCGTGAATTCAAAGGCTTTGTGCGGAACATAAAAGCCGCGCGTTTCGTCTTGATTTCCTAAAGCAGGGCCAGTCATAAGCAAGGCACTCCCTTTATGTGTTGGTAGCACAGTTTTGCGCACCATGGTTTATCATCTTACCATGCTTTCGGAACCCAACACCGCACCCGCAACAGGCGAAACGGACCTTGCGTCTAGTGCAAAAGGCCTTAACTCGTTCACGTTGAAGATCGTGGCTATAATCGCCATGACCTGCAACCATGCGGCATACGTTTTCTACCCCCACATCCCTTTTGAACCCCGTTGCGCCCTGCTGGCTATAGGCGGTCTCACCTTTCCCATAATGGCTTTTTTGCTTGTGGAAGGCTACGTGCACACCTCGAACCTGCGCAACTACGGCGAACGCTTGCTGGCTTTCGCACTGGTGGCCGAAGTCCCCTTCTGGCTTTTCTTGGGCCATGAAGGCAATGTGCTTTTCACTCTGCTCGGTGGCCTTGCCATGCTGTGGATTGTGGACAATGTCGAAAACCCCTGGCTACGTTCGGTTCTGGTACTGGCTATTTGCGCAGCTACGTGGGTGTGCGACTGGGGCGCCGTGGGACCCGTGCTCGTACTGCTGTTTTATATGCTTCGTGAAAAACCCTGGGGTATCGTCGCGGCTATGGTGCTTCCTATTGCCATGGGGCTTTACAGCTGTTATGGCCCCTTTACGCGCGCGCTTGCAGAAGGCAGTTGGCGCAACCTTCCCTTTGTGCTGTATTATGCCGCCGGCAACACGGCTGCCATCCCCTTGCTTATGGCTTATAACGGCATGCGCGGCCCTTCTCTGAAATGGTTCTTCTACCTGTATTACCCTGCACACATTGCAGTACTGGGCATTATCCACCTGCTTGTTTTTGGCGAAATGCCCCGCCTCATGGTTGGCTTTTAGGGCATCGTGCCCGCCGTTTCCGTTCCGTACCAATAACGACACATGAAACGTACCGCAAAAGACGGTGCGGCCAGGCGCATGCTATGCTTATGCCATGAAAAAGCGTCCTGAACAGACCGCGCGCACCAAGGCCGACCTTGAGCAAGCTTTTTGGCAGCTGTATGCCACGTGCCCGCTGGAAAAAATCACCGTGGGTGCGGTGTGTGAACGCGCGGGCTACAACCGCGGGACCTTCTATTTACACTACAAAGACCTGTACGACTTGCTGGCGCAACGCGAAGATGCCCTGCTCGCTGGTATGACTGAATGCGTGGAAGACTGCATGCAGCGGCTCGCTGGCGACGCAAGCAAGCTCAACAAAATTGCAGCCTGCACCGACGTTGTATTGTTTTACGAACACAACAAGGTCTATATTCGCGCACTGCTGGGCAAGCAGGGCGACAGTGCCTTCATGCATAAGCTGAAGGACAACCTCAAGCCGCTCTGGCGCGAATACGTGCTGCAGCCAAGCGGGAAACGCTCGGACGAAGAAATAGACCTTATGCTGGAATACACGCTCGCGGGCACGCTCTATATGATTTCCGACTGGCTCGCCCACCCCGGCAAAACGAGCGCCAAAGACCTAGCCCACCTCGTCTACGACTTCGCCATCAAAGACGCCCGCTCTCGCGCTGAAGGTTAAAGGGGTAATGGATACCCTTTTAGCTGGCTCTGAACTAGAAAGATTATATTTAAAGTGA
Source organism: uncultured Coriobacteriaceae bacterium (assembly GCA_902768975.1). GTDB lineage: Bacteria > Actinomycetota > Coriobacteriia > Coriobacteriales > Eggerthellaceae > CACXMZ01. The sequence goes on along the minus strand of CACXMZ010000002.1, from coordinate 254,836 downwards.
AGCAAGCATAGCTGAAAAGGGGTGCAAAACCCCTCCCGCACGCGTGGCAGCGAAGGGAGGGGTTTTGACCCCTTCCCAATATGTGGCAGCTATAAGGCTATCCTTTGCTCACCGCTACTTCCAGACCATCATGCGGCGTTCGACAATGTCGAAGGCGGCGTAAAGCACCACGCCCAGGATAGCCATAGCAATGATGCCGGCAAACATGCGCGGGTAATTCACCATCGACCAAGACTGCATGATGAAATAACCCAGCCCCGTAGAGCCCGCCATAGCTTCGGCAATGAAGAGGACGGCGATGGCAGTGCCCACCCCAATGCGAAGCGATGTAAACACAGCGGGCAGAGTGGCCGGCACCACTACGTGCCAGTATTCATGCCAGCGGTTACCGCCCAGACTGCGAATGGCCCAAAAGGCGGTTTCGGGAATATTGAGTACGGCGTCGCGCGTGGCAACAAGTACCTGGAAAAACACCGTGAGGGTAATAAGCACGATCTTGGGTGCATCTGCCAGCCCTAGGAGCACCAGCAGTATGGGAAGCAGTACCACCTTAGGAATGGGGTAAAGCAGGTAAAGCACTGGGGCAAACAGGGCATCGAGTGTTTTTGAGCGCGCGCAGAATTGTGCGATAGGCACGGCCAAAATAGTGCCAAGCGCCACCGAAACTACCACGCGCCAGGTGCTCGTAATGAAGAAGGGCAGCAGCTGGTCGGCATTGGCAACGAGCATCTGAATGGCCTGGAGCGGCGTGGGCAGGGCAGGCGTGTTAAGCGCCAATGCGGTTAACCACCACCCCACCACAATGAAGACAACGGCAAAGGCATAGCCGCCCGCCGTCTTCGCCCATGTGTGTTCTGCTTCGTTCATTGAATGCCTGCCAGAAACTGCGCGGGCAGAGGCTTCGTATACCGCTGCCCTATAACGCGTTGTGCTTCCTACTTTACCGTGAAGCCACCGGTGCTGGCGTCATAGCTCAGCTGTTGGCTGAGGTAGCCCTTCTTTTCCATCCATGCCAAAACGGGGTCGACCATGTCTGCCGTGGGCATCTGGGCTGCGGGGTATTGGCAAATGGGGTAGCTGTCTGCAATTTCTTCAGAGAGGTTAGCGTTAGCAATAAGCACGCTGCGGTAGTTTTCGGGGTTGGCATTAACCAGGTCGACCGCTTCATTCCACACGGCCTGAAGTTCCTGGAGCAAGGCTTCGCCACCTTCGCCTTCAAGCAAGCTGTTTTGCACAATCATGACAGACTGCGAAAGGTTTTCGCCCTGGGTGTCGTCAGCAATAAGCGTGCAACCCTGAGCTTCGCCGAGCGCCAGCAAGCTGCCAGGCAATGCCGCCGCCTGCACTTCGTTTGCCATCATGGCCTGGAAGCGCACGGGAAGCTTCTGCAATTCTTCAACCACAATCTGGTCTTCAGTAATGCCAGCAGCTTCCAGAAGCTTGTCCATGACATATTCAAGAATGGTATTGCTGCCCACGCCAATGGGGACGCCAGCCAATTTGTCGATGGACTTTACGCTGCTATTGGGGCCCGCCATGATGCCGAAGCGCCCCTGGTCGGGCGTGGCACCCAGCGTAACCCACTTCATGGACACGTCGGTGCCGCCGGCAACCATACTGGCGGTAACCATAATGTCAGTCATGGCTAGGTCGACTTCGCCCGAAGAAACGCCGGCAATAAGTTCGGTGGCGGCCTGGAAGGGAACCACTTCTACATTCAGCCCATGGGCTTCAAACAGACCTTCTTCGCCAGCCACCCAGTAGGGCAGCAGGTCTTCGGTAGGAAGCGTGCCCACCTTTATAGTGCGCGCCCCGTCTGTTGCGGCACTAGCACCTGCGGCAGAGCTTGCCGCGGGCGAAGCAGCGCCAAATGAAGCGTTGCTCGAACAGGCGCTTAACAGGGGCAGGCACGAAAGCGCGCCCACGCCACCCAGCGCCAAGAAATTACGACGGTTTAGTACTTTGGCCATAGCGACCCCTTCCCTTTTTTGTACCTATAAAAGGATAGGGGGCGCATGTCCCCCTATCAATGAACAATCAGGTCGCGATTGTTGATTTATGTAAGCAGTAAAACTGCGGTTCAGCCTCGTGGCCAGGCCACTTATTCGTCATTCCTTCTTCTCGTGCGCCTCAGGCGTAGCGAAGAAGCCGTTATACCAACCAGGCTCACCAGGCCCAGTGTAAGCAGGGCATAGGGGTTGCTCGCGTCGCCCGTCTTCGTGCTGGCACTGGTAGGACCGGTGCTGCTCTTTGCTCCCGATGCGGTGCTCGGTTTCTTGTCGCCCTTGTCACTGCTGCCCTTGTTGCCGTCGTCACTAGAGCCGCCCTTGTCGTCACCATCGCCCTTGCCAGAATCACCCTCGTCAGGGTCGTCACCATCGCCAGCAGGATCTTCATTTTTCTCCCACTGGGCCGTCAAAGTGTGGTCTTCTTTCACCGTATACTCTTCCCCAGGGTAATATTCCGAACCCTTCCAGTAGAGGAAGGTGTAGCCTGCCCTTTCCGGAGCATCGGGAACAATAATGGTGTCGCCCTCGTAAGTATCCACGACCAAGTCGTCTGTATTGCCGTCATACGAGCCGCCATTGAGCTTGAACGTAATCGTGTGCTTGATTCCCGTCGCAGGTAAATTCACCGTCTTGAACTGGTCTACGAAAATGCTCTCGCCCTTGAATATGCCAGTGAAGATTTCTTCGCCGTCTTCAGTCTTGGTGGGCTCGAGCGTTACTTCGGAAGAAGTGTTTACCACTTCTTCAATTACGTGGGTCGAATCATGTTTGCAAACCATCCTGGCCGTAACCGTGCTGTTATCTTCTGCCCAAATATATTCTGGTTCGCCCCAGTCGTGCCCCGTGGCAGGAAGAATGATGCCACCATCATCTGCTGCTTTGGCGGGGTCAAGCTCATTTACTCCCTCCGCGTCGGCGAAATACCGGTTGCAGGGGTCGGCTTCCTTGTTGCAAACCCAGTATTCAATATTGCCGTCTTCAAGGCAGGTAGCCGGCTTGGCCCCAACTTTGTTCAGGTCGTGTTTATGGGCTGCGTGCGCAAGGGTATTCTTGATAACAAAGCCATCGGTCATGTTGCCCGTGATTTCTGTCTTATACCCTCTAATGGGGTCCTGAACAATGCTATAGCCAGTCGGGTCTCCTTCAGGAAGAACCACCGACCAGTTCCAGCCAGAGCCCGTTCCGTCGACGTTTATCGTGCTTACTTCCTGGCCCTCCTTCATCAGGCGAAGGGTAATCGTTTCAGGACGATCTTGAATTTCGTTTTCGTTGTCATCCCAGCTTACTTCGCCGAAAAAGACGGGGTGTTCTTCCCCTTCGGGGTCGGGGTCGCTTGCCGGCGTGTGGTAGAGCGTAATCATGCAGCCGGTCACTATATTATTGGAAACGGAATAGGAATATTCGCCTTCTTTGTCCTGCCCGCGCGGGTGTTCGATGGTGGGCTTAATCCGAACACCTCCGTCAGAAACGCTTATCACTTTGGTCACGAGCCCACTAACCGTGCTTTCCCAGGCGTCGCCCACAGGAAGGCTTATGGACTGCTCTTCTGCAGACCCGTTCTTCAAGTACTTTACTGTCAGAGTGGTGGGTCTAATCTCGTCTGCATTGTCCTGGTCTACCCAAGTAGCGCTAAACTTGGTAATTGTTTCACCGGGATCATGAGATTCGGTGCCCCAGTCTGCCGTAAAAGCAACGTCGTTCATAATCCTATACGTAGTGCCCGGTGCATAAGATGCTTCGCCCGCGGCTTCAGACCCAGACGGAACACTGGCATCCCACTCTTTTAATTGCTTGTTGTAGCCATAAATATTTCCCGGAATCGTAAATTCCGTGCCCTTAAGCAGCTTGTATTCCTGGACCTTTACCTGCTTCGGGTCGAGCCCCGCAGCTTGAGCGTCTTCATCGGAAATATTCGAATAGGCTGTTACCGTGCAGTAGTTCAGGCCTTCGTTTTCACTTGTAGTCGGGTCGTCTTCGGGGAAGTTGGACATCCAAATAACGCGATTTGTCCTGGCCGTAACGCCGTCCTGACGTATCCAGCCCACATATTGACCTCTCTGGTTGAACACGCCCGTTTCGTCATTGCTGGCGTAATACAAGGCTTCATGTATCTGGTCTGCAGCATTTAGCGGCGTGTCTAGGGGAACCTCTGCAAGGCCAAGTGGTGCCGTTAACGCGCTCACTCGATAGAGGAGGCCCTTGTCCGGTTCGCTACCCACCAGATGCTCAGTTACGTCTTTCGGTATAAGGCGGAACGTGTCTATATTGTTCTTGTTATAGAACTCGTAGGTATGCCTAATCTTGTCCGCCGCCGATTCGCCGTGTGCGCCTTCGGGCTCCCTGGTCGTAACATTTCCACCTAGGCCAAAGTTATTGATGCCGCCAACATTACAGTCGCCCGCAAAAATTACCTGGCCGCGGCACTCTTTAAGCATGGGATAGCGGGTCATGTTTTTACCCACAACACCATTTTCCCAATAGACATACGGCTTGCCCGTCGAAGGATTGATTTCCTTGCTAAAGTCAACGACGAACTTTTTGGCTCGCTTGCAGATTGTGTCAGTGTCGTCGTCGGTGTCGTGCCCCCAGGAATTAACCGGTTCGGGCGCCAGGTCCAAAATAATGGTTTCCGTCGGGTGCTTCTGAAGGAAGTCTTTAACCCATTCCCAAACTTCCGTAAGGCTCAGCTTGCCGCCATCGTGGTCGGTTGCCCAGAATGTGCCGCCAATATAGCTCTTCCCGTGGCAAAGCCAAAGATTTTTACCGTCGTCCTTGAAGCTTATCCACAGCCCAAGCGCATATGACTTTTCGTATCTATTGTTGAGCCTGAGGTCCAGCCTGCGAACGCCGTCGTTTAATTGTTCGTCGATATGCCTAACCTGTGTTTCAGCATTGCCCTGATAACCCAAGAAAGAACCAATCGAAGACATGGTGTGGCTGATTACGCCCTTCATCGCCGAGTCGTGCGTACAGGGCAGATTTATCTCGTTGATATAACGGTCGCCAGAAATGCCCGACATCCAATTCCCTTTGGTCAGCCTGGACACGTCGTTAATCTGGCTGTTGACGTCGATAAAATCTCCGCCCTCATTAAATACCAGTTTTATTTCGGCTTCGCCGTCGGAAGCCTTGAGCACCTTATAGCCATAGTCTGAACAGAAGTAGTCCGCAGGGTCGTCGCTTGGATGATGCGTCTTGAACCCGTCGGTAAATACGCCAAAGGTTTTCGCCAAAGCAACGTCAATCATAGAGCCTTCAGCCAATGGTGCGTCCAGCTTAATCTTCTTGCCCGAAGGCAGGTAAATACTGTCCGCTGGCATAAAAATCTTGCCTTTAACATGGAGTTCCCCGTCAACCTGTATGCCCGACGCTTCTTCGTAGGCTTCGTTGCTCTTGAACATGCAACCTGTAGACTCGCTTCCTTCTAGCGTGAGCTTGCCCCCGGCCAGGTGGATGCCGCCACCCACAGATATTGCCTGATTAGACTCGAAGGTGCAGTCCTTCACTGTGCTTGTGTCGGAAACATCGTTGCTTGTCCAAAGCCCTGCGCCACTTTCGTCTGATTTGTTGTTGCTAATGGTGCAAGCGGTAAGTGACATATGATTCTTGTTATAGATGCCGCCTCCAAGACCCCCGGACGAGGATTCTTCGTTTTCGGAGACATACACTTCTCCCGCAGCCGTATTGCCATCGATTTTCACTCCGTCTAAGGTAATTCTTCCGTCTGCATTGTATATACCGCCGCCGTTTTCAGAAGCATTGCCGGTAATGGCGCCGCCCGCCATGTTGAGCGTACCCTTTTCCAAATAGATGCCACCACCGCTATAATTCAAATAGCCAATGCCGTCCGGAGTAGCCCCAATCGGTCTGGTTTCGTCTTCATTAACAAAAGAGTTACCGTCAATAATTGAATCTTCGATGCTGATTTCCTTCTTGGGCATGTTTATATAAATGCCGCCACCGTAACTTGACCCCGATGTATTGTTGCTAATGCGGCAATTCTTAATGGAAGAGTCCTGGGACCCGGTATCCATATAAATGCCGCCACCGTTATCTTCTGCATAGTTGTCTGCGATGGTGACATTGGTGAGCTGCACACGTCCGTTGTTATATATGCCGCCGCCTTTGCCGCCGCTGTGCTTTTTTGTTTTGCTTCCGAATACGCTACCACCATTCATGATGAGCGTGCCTTCGTTGTAGATGCCGCCGCCGTCGCCCTTAAGGCCATTCCCGCTTATGGCGCAGTCGGTAATTTCGCACGTAGCGTTCTTTGAAATGTTAATGCCGCCGCCTTTTTGGCTTTCTGCCCCATTTGTTCCCCCGGTAATCATGCCAGTTCCAAGGCTGTCCTTGAGTTCCAGCTTGCCGGCAGATACTTTGATTACCGATGTGCTCGGCCAAAGGCTTCCGCCGTAGGTAAAATAGACACCATCGGCATCCAGCTTGAAACCGCAAAGATCAAGCTTTTTTGTTTCTCCAGAGATTAGCATGAGAGGACGAGTATCGTCCCTATCGCTGGTTTTGGGTTTAATATCGTTTTTGAGGGCAATGTTGTCATAATCATCCCCGCCCAAAGCCAAGAACAACTCGTGCCAGGTGCTTACCCAGTGGATACTGGAATCGTTGAGCCCCTTAAGCCAGAGTTCTCCGTCCTTTTCCGTGAGCTTCCCGTTAGGATCCGCGGGGTCGTATGCCGCCCCGTTGTATAAAAATTCGCCCGAACCCTTGTTGGTGTCCCAGCCTGCCGTAAGCTTTCTTTCGTTTTTCGGGTTGGAGTTCTGGGCGACCACATCAAGAAACGCGCCGTCAGTCAATGGGCTCGTAATAGTAATGAGAGTGCTGTTGCCCTCCATGAATATATTCTTTCCCGATGCGGCGCTGTTGTCTTTTACCGCCGCCGCATCACTCACATTGAGCGTGGCACCCTGGGCATAGTAAATGCCGCCGCCCACGCTTGCGTCGTTGTTGTTTATGGCATTGGTGCTTATGGTTAGGCTTCCTTTGTTATATACGCCGCCGCCCTTGTTTGCCGTGTTGCCAGAAAGCGTGCCGCCGCCCGAAACTACAACTGTGCCTTCGTTGTAAATACCGCTGCCGTTTTCGGCCTTATTGCCCGTAATGGTTCCGCCCGCAAGTTCAAGTGACGCACCGCTGGCAACCGAAATACCACCGCCATTTTTGCCGTTCCCACCAATAATCCTTCCCTTGTGCTTTGCGCTGCTGTCCGTAATCCTAAGGGTCCTACCCGCTTCAAGCTTGAAAACCTCTCCATTTTCTTTTGCCCCTGATGACGCCAGGTTGCGATTAATGGTGAACCCGTTCAGGTTCAACTCGACGGTCTTCCCTTCGGGGATGGTAAGGGGCAGATCGTAGACGCTGCCCGTCCAACTTTTCTCCAGCGTAAGTGTTTCATTGTTGTCTGCCGCCTTGTTGATAAGCCTCTGCAGATCCGGCCAATCGGATGTATGAAGCACAACTTCGCCGTCGCCATTAGTCCGAACGGAAAGCCCCGCGTTTGCGCTGAAGAACGTAGCAGGGTCGGTGTTGCCGTGATACTTCTTATATCCGGAAGTGAGAACTTCACTCATGTTTTCAATTTCGTGGTCGATGGCCACTCCGATAACGCTGCCTTCTTCCAGGGCTCCTTTTAAGGTAAGCGGCGTAACAACCGTGGTCGTCTGCGCTTGGCCGATATACACGTTCCTTGACCTGAAGTAGACGTTTGGGGTGCTATATCCACCGTTGCCTGCAATATAAATCTTGCCCTTGATGGTAACTTCGTTGCCCTCGGACGAACCGACCAACATACCGCCACCGCCATCGTTGGCCGAATTGCCGTGGATCTTTACGTTGCCTTCCATGTTGAGCGTGGCACCGTTGTTGGTATATATGCCTCCACCGTATTCGTAGGCCGTGTTGTCTTCGATAAGCGTGGTACCTTTAATGTTCGTCGTTCCATCGTAGATACGAATGCCACCACCAGTCTTTGCAGACGTGTTATTCCTGATAGTGCAGTTTTCGATGTTGAGCTTTGCGTCATTTATGTAGATAGCGCCACCATCATTTGGGGCACTATTTCTTTCAAGAGTACAACCCACAAGCGTAATGTCGTCATTGCTGTAAATGGCGCCGCCCTTGTCTTTTGAAATATTATCTTTGAGGGTACAGTCTTTAAGCGTGGCATTGTTTTTATTGGTTATACCGCCGCCACTTTTCTTCGTTGTTTCGTTGCCACTAATCTCAACCCCATCAAGGTCAATCGTGCCTCCGTCGTTATAAACAGCGCCGCCATCTTCGGACTTGTTGTTTGAAATCTTGCCACCGATCATTTTGACCTTGCCGCTATAGATAACAATGGCGCCACCGTCGTTTTCACACGTATTGCCGCTGATTTCGGTGTTTTCTATAGTCAGCGTTTTTTCCGATGCTTCCATACGGATAGCACCGCCGTCTTCTGTCTTCGACGTGTTGTTCGTAATTTTGGAATTCTTGATGGAGGAGTCGCTCTTCATGTGGGCGATTATGGCACCACCGTCGTTCTTGGCGGTGTTTTCGTATATTTCCACATTGTCCAACTTAAACGAGCCCGTATCCTGGCAATAGATGGCGCCTGCCGTGTCTTCCGCACTATTGCCCTTGATAAGGCAGTTTCTCATTTCAAGCTTGCCACGCACATACACAGCACCGCCATCCACGCCTGCCTTATTCTGCAGGAGCATAATATTTTCAACAATACAGGTGCAACCCTTACCCACATGAATGCCGCCCCCGCGGGAAGCATAGCCGCCCATGATGGCACCGGTCCCCCTGCTGCTGTCGGTAATGGTAACCGTAGCACCGTTCTGTATTTCAAACACATGACCGTCGATGTCGTTTGACGTACGCTCCCTGTCGACGTGCTTGCCGTTTAAGTCGATAGTAAGAGATTGCTTAATAAGGATACGGTCCTTACCTTCGGCATCGACACCGTTCTCTAAGGTAATTACCTTGCCTTTGTTAGCAGAGTTCTTGACGGCATTCTGCAATTCCTGCCAGGTCCTTACGTACACTCGGTCCGCTTCGTTAATGGTGGAGCCGCCGCGCGTTCCGGATGAATTAGACGGATCGGTTGTGAGCGCCGGGCTTCCCCCCGTTGCGCCCGAACCCTGGGCACCAGAAGAGTCGTCGGCAGCATATGCGCTACCAACTGGCATCATAGAAATGACCAAAGTAATGGCAAAAAAGAGCCTTAATGCTTTCAAGGAATAGACCTTGCTCATGGTAAGCCTCCAGTTTGATGTGCCCCTACGTTGTCTTACTGTGCGTTCCAACCCTCTATTTTATACGTAAAATAGACTATAAGTATCCTGGATTTTATTTGTTACGCTCCTGTTCACTACGGTAAAAACCTGTCTTTACCGCGCGCCATACGTGCACACCGCTTCAGGTGTTATTCGGAACAGGAGTATAAAACCATGATGGCTTTATAGAAGAGCTTTTTTGCAAGCACCCTATTCAGGCTTTTCGCGGCGCAAACGTAGCGCTGCAGAAAGACCGCAAAGAGAGGCAATCATTAAGGTCAGCCAAGGGGTAACGCTGTTTTCGTCCGCGGTCTTTGCGGTAGTAGAAGCCTTGGCATTACCAGCAGTTTTGGTTGGCGACTTCGTAGGATCTTGCTTACCACCGTTTGTCTCTTTGTTCTCTGCGCTGAGAATGGTGAAATCAGCGGATGCGGTGTTTCCATCATTAAAGAGCGCCGTGATGGTATGTTTTCCAATGGCCAATGTTTCCAAATATTCTGGTTTCAGCTTCACAATAACACTGCCACTTTCCGCTAAATAATTCGATGCATCCACCTCGACTCCGTCCACCTTAATGCCCATGAAATGGCTAAAGGTAGACTCGTCGTTTGTTGAACGCTTGAAGACAAAGTCGCACGTTGCGGTGCTGCCCTTCGTCCAGGTGCTTTCGTCCCCCTCGGTGTTGCGATAGGAGATGGGCTCCTCTGGATCGAGTTTAGGAATAGATTCGGTCTTTGTCTGCTGCTCGAACGCAGGGTTGGTGAAGGTTGCCGTATAGGTTTTCGTGCCTTCGCTAGTCGTTGTTGGCTCCGTGGTAACTTCAGAGGTAGTCTCTACCGTCTCTTCCTCGGTGTGGCTTGCGTCGCGGCTGCAAACCCTCGTGGCGGTTACGCTGCTGTTGTCTTCCGCCCACGTATAAGTAGGATTGCCGTAGTCATGGTCGAGAGCAGGTCCGGTTACTTCTTCTTTTTCCTGGGCCGTAAATGCAGTGTTAGTAAATGCTTTAGTGGTCCACGTGGTCTTTTCTTCAAGTGTACAGGTAGCCTCTTGCGTTACTTCTGAAGTAGTTTCTACCGTCTCTTCCTCGACATGGCTTGCATCACGACTGCAAACCCTCTTAGCGGTCACGGTGCTGTTATCACCTGCCCAGGCGTAGGTGATCTCGCCCCAGTTGTGGTCAAGAGCAGGTCCGGTTACTTCTTCTTTTTCCTGGGCCGTAAATGCAGTGTTAGTAAATGCCTTGGAAGTCCACGTGGTCTTTTCTTCAAGTGTACAGGTAGCCTCTTGCGTTACTTCTGAAGTAGTTTCTACCGCCTCTACCTCAACATGGCTTGCATCACGACTGCAAACTCTCTTGGCGGTCACGATGCTGTTATCACCTGCCCAGGCGTAGGTGATCTCGCCCCAATCGTGAGCGTTGGGGTCGACGGACGCCCCCTCGTTGCGGGTCTCCTTATGGTTAGCGTCATGCTTGCAGGTGCGTGTATCCATGCTAGGCGAAATACAGGTGGCAGGAGTCGGCACCCAATCGCTCCAGTCATGGGCGTCGGGATTGACCGCGACCTCACGGGTCTCCTTGATGGCAGAGTCGATAGAGCACACCCGTTCTTCCTGCCCAGGCGCAGAACAGGTGGGCGCCGTCACCTGAGTCCATTCTCCGTACTTATGCCTATTCGGTATCGTTATGTAAACCCCCGCAGTAGGTGTGCCGGAAACCTGCACGACTTTGTCGCTAACTCTGGTTACCGTGATACCGCTTCTTACTATGTCATCGAATTTATCGAAGTGATACCCGTCGTCCGCCGTATAGGTTATCGTCTGCATAGCCTCACCTTGCGGAACATACATGTCTATATGGCCATACGAATCTATGGTTCCGCCCGCTGCCGTCACGTTCATGCTGCCAACGAGCTCGACGAGATAGGTAGGTATAAAGTGGGCATATAGACTATCAATGGAAGAATCAAGCTTGTTAAGGTCGTATTCTTCAATCTTTGTTCCGCCTGTTGGCTGGGTGTACCAACCGTCAAAGATGGAACCGAAGGTTCCATAAGCCGTCCACCAAGGCTGCTCGCTAAAGACCTCGCTAATGTCATTGTCTTTAGGATCATTGTCATCATAGAAAGTAACGGTCGTTGGTCCATCTTGATAATCAGAATTCTTGCCGCCGTTGTAGTTGAAGGTGACGCTGCGCTTCTTGAGTTTCAGATCGGTATAGGTGTTCCAGTCATTACTTGCATCGAAAGGACCCCAGTCAGTGATATTGATGGTATGACCATCATATTTAACGGTTCCGTTTACGTAGTTATCCCCAGGTTGGTGGGCACCGTTGTTACGATGCAGAACAAGTTTGATAGTTACGTGGTCATTACCCGCCGCGTAATAACATTTGGAATCAAACTCAGCACTGCCTACCCAAACACGTTCTCCAAAAGTGGGATGGCTTGAATCTGTAGAACTGCCTTTTAAAGACCCGGCAACGCCGTAGCCGTAGATTCCTCTATGGGAAAGCTCGATGTCATACACCGGATCGGCCGCATAGGCGGGCATGGGGGATGCAAACAGCGTTGCTATGAAAAGCATCACGGCCGCAAGCCCAACGGTCATCAGTTTTGAAAGTCTGATGCTGATATTGTTATGCTTCATTGTTCGCCCTTTCTAGAATTCAGCTAAAACCGATGCAAACAGACCGCGGCGCGCACGGTAACCATACAAACTTGTATATCGAAACATTAAGACAGATTATAGCTTGTCCTACCCTATACCATGCCGTATGGGGTGCAATAAGAAGAACAGTACGAGTCGCAAGACCAACCGCCGGCAACGCTTTCGAGTTCTTCTTCGGAAAGCTTGTAGCCTTCCTTCTTGGCAAGCTCCAGCAACTCTTCAGGGCTCTGACACGATTGTGCTTTCTCTTGCAGTTCAGGGCTAAGGTCCTTGAGGTCCATAATGTTTCCTTCCTTTCAAGGAGTCGGGGCACTTGGCCCCGGAATCCCACGCACTGCTGATTATACGTCTAACCGGCGGCTTCCGTCCTGTGCAACAGCAGACGTTCCAGGATGTCACATCCACTCAGGAATACCATGTCCTAGGCCCATATCGCAGGACCTGAAATAGCAAAAAGGTCCAGAGATTTCTGGACCTGAAAGTTTGGTGGAGCCTAGGGGGATCGAACCCCTGACCTCAGGCTTGCAAAGCCCGCGCTCTCCCAGCTGAGCTAAGGCCCCATAATGGGTTGGCGTTTTCACCCAAGCTTTTAAATAAACGCTCCACCGGCAAACTCGGCTCACGGTGGAGCGTTTATCAGCAACTGGTGGGCCCGAATGGATTTGAACCAGCGACCTCACGCTTATCAGGCGTGCGCTCTAACCAACTGAGCTACGGGCCCGCGCAAAAACGCGTTTGAATACTTTACTACCAGATGAGCATTCATGCAAGAAAATTCTTGCGCTGTGAAGAAAATTGTGAAGCGCGCACGAAAAGCCGTAGGTGGCCGAAGAGTCAGCGCGACCCGCAAGTAGTCGAAGAGTCAGCGAGGTTTTGTTTTGCAAAACTATAGCCCCGCCTTTGCGACGAAGTGTACTTGGGTACACGAGGGGCAAAACAAGGGGCTAGAGTAAAGCAAAACTAAACCGCAGCATCGGCAATTCCGCTGTTTGTTAAAACAGCGGAATCAATTAATCTTCGTCAACGTCGATTTCAGCTTCGCCTTCGGCGGCGCCAACCTTCTTGCGCTTCTTGGAAGACGAGTCGGCAGCAATACCGCAGGCCGTAACCGCGTCCTTGCCAGCGATGTTCATAACCTTCACACCCTGGGTGGCGCGGCCAAGCTGCGAAACGCCCTTCACCGGCGTGCGTACTACAACGCCTTCCTTCGAAATGATGATGAGCTGCTCGTCTTCCCTAACCACCTTGCACGCAGCCAAGCGACCTTTCTTTTCGGTCATCTTGATGGTGTAGACACCCTTGCCGCCGCGGTGGTGGATGGGGTATTCGCTGATGCCCGTGCGCTTGCCGTAACCGTTTTCGGTAATAACGAACAGGTCGGATTCGGCTTCCACAATTTCAAGGTTCAGCACCCGTGCGTCGCCTGGCACTTCCATGCCGCGCACACCACTCGTGTCGCGGCCCATGGCGCGGGCTTCACTTTCGGGCCAGGCAATGGCCTTACCTTCGCTTGAAACCATAACCACCTGCTGGCCTTCCGCCACATGCTTCACGGTAACCAATTCGTCGCCGTCCTTCAGCTTGATAGCAATCATGCCGTCGCGGCGCGTGCGGTCGTAAAGCTTCATGGATGTCTTCTTTACCATGCCGTCGGCAGTGGCAAACATGAGGTATTCGTTTTCGGGGAAGTCCTTCGTGGCAATAACGGCCGCCACGGTTTCGCCTGCCGCTTTGTCAAGCTGCAGCAGGTTCACGATGGCGGTGCCGCGCGCATGGCGGCTGGCCTCAGGGATTTCGTAGACCTTCAGGCGGTAGACCTTGCCCTTCGTGGTGAAGAAGAGCATGTAGGCATGTGTTGACGCGATGAACAGGTCTTGCACGAAGTCGTTTTCCTTCAGGTTGACGCCCTGCATACCCTTGCCGCCGCGCTTTTGCTGGCGGTAGGTGGTCAGCGGCAGGCGCTTAACGTAGCCCGCGTTGGTCATGGTAACAACCATGTCTTCTTCGGCGATAAGGTCTTCCACGTCGATGGAGTCGGGCTTGGCGTCGGAAATCTTCGTTACGCGAGGCTTGTCGAACTTGTGCTTAAGGCCCTGGAGTTCTTCCTTAATGATGGACTTCAGCAGCTTTTCGTCTTTCAGGACGCGCTTGAAGTAGTCGATGCGCTCCTTCAGTTCCTTTAATTCGTCCTGCAAGGCGTCGTATTCCAGGCCGGTCAAGCGGCGCAGGCGCATGTTCAAAATGGCATTGGCCTGAATTTCGGACAGCTTGAAGTTCTTCATCAACTTCGTGCGCGCTTCTTCGTCGGTCTTGGACGAACGAATGATGTGAATAACGTCGTCGATGTTGTCGAGTGCAATAAGCAGGCCTTCAACAATGTGGGCGCGGTTTTCAGCTTCGTTCAGGTCGTACTGCGTGCGCCTGGTAATAACGTCTTCCTGGTGCAGAATGTAGTAGTGCAGCGCTTCCTTAAGCGAAAGGGTTCGTGGCACGTCGTCCACGAGGGCCAACATGTTGATGCCGAAGGTGTTCTGCATTTGCGTGTGTTTGTACAGCTTGTTCAGGACCACCTGTGGAATGGCATTGTTCTTCAGTTCAATGATGATGTCGATGCCGTGGCGGTCGGCGCCGTCGTGCACGTTGGAAATTTCGGGCATCTTCTTGTCGCGGATAAGTTCGCCCATGCGTTCGAGCAGCTTGGTACGGTTCACCATATAAGGGATGTCCTTCACGATGATTTCGTACTTGCCGTTCTTCTTTTCAACAATTTCGCAGTTGGAGCGAATGGTAATGCTGCCGCGGCCGGTTTCGTAGGCCTCAATGATGCCTTCCTTGCCCATGATGGTGCCACCCGTGGGGAAGTCGGGCCCAGGAAGAACCTTCATGAGTTCTTCGGTGGTAACGTCCGGGTTGTCCAGCATGAGGCAGGTGGCGTCGATGGTTTCGCCCAGGTTGTGGGGCGGAATATTGGTGGCCATACCTACCGCGATGCCTTGGCTGCCATTGACCAGCAGGTTCGGGAAGCGGCTGGGCAGAACCTTGGGCTCCTTCAGGCTTTCGTCGTAGTTGGGCACCCAGTCGACTGTTTCCTTGTCCAGGTCCGCCAGGAGGCCTTCGTAACCCGCGCGGGAAAGGCGCGCTTCGGTATAACGCATGGCCGCCGGCGGGTCGCCGTCGATGGAACCGAAGTTGCCGTGGCCGTCGATAAGCGGCACGCGGATGCTGAAGTCCTGGGCCAGGCGCACCATGGCGTCGTAAATGGCAGCGTCGCCATGGGGGTGGTACTTACCCATAACGTCACCAACAGTACGGGCCGACTTAGCATGCGGACGGCTGGGCAGAATGCCCGATTCCTTCATGCCGTACAGGATGCGGCGGTGTACCGGCTTCAGGCCGTCGCGCACGTCCGGCAGGGCACGCGCCACGATAACGCTCATGGAATATTCCAGGAAGGAATTCTTAACCTGGGCGCCCAGGTCCGTGGGAACCACTTCCTTGGCGTACTGGCCTTCTTCCAGTTCCGCTACTTCTTCCTCTTCATCTTCTTCTTCGTCTTCTTCGTCGTCGTACAGACCAGGCTCTTCCTGGTCTTCGACCTGCTCTTCGTAGCTTTCCAGGTCGTCAAATACGTCGTCGCGATCGTCTGCCATCGTTTTTCCTTTCACTCGCTGGTTTGGCTTAAGTCAGCGAGAAACAAATCCGTGCCCCATATTGCCCCGCCTTTGCGGTGAAGCGTACTTGGGTACGCGAGCTGCAAAACAAGGGGCAAGATGGGGTGCGTAGTTGTTTCGCAGCGGCGGCTAGTCCGCCGTTCGCAAGAACGGCGGAACTATATATCCAGGAAGCGAACGTCCTTGGCGTACTTCTGGATGAATTCCTTGCGGGGTTCAACCTGTTCACCCATGAGTTCGCTTACCACGCGTTCCGCTTCGGCGGCGTCGTCGATGCTCACTTGCAACATAACGCGCTTGGCCGGTTCCATGGTGGTTTCCCACAGCTGGTCGGGGTCCATTTCGCCCAAACCCTTGTAACGCTGCACGGTAGGCTTCTTGTCTTCGGGGTAGGCCTTCATGGCTTCCGCCAGGGCGTCGTCGTTGAAGCAATACTTGATCTTCTTCTTGCCTTCCTTGATGCCATACAGCGGCGGCTGCGCAATATAAATGTAGCCGCGGTTGATAAGTTCGGGCATATAGCGATAGAAGAAAGTCAGCAGCAGAATTTGAATGTGGGCGCCGTCGACGTCCGCGTCCGTCATGATGACGATGCGGTGGTAACGGGCCTTTTCTGCGTCGAAGTCTTCGCCGAAGTTGGTGCCAATGGCGGTAATGAGGCTCGAAATAGTTTCGCTGGAAAGGGCGCGGTGCTGCCCCACCTTTTCCACGTTCAAGATCTTGCCGCGCAGGGGCAAAATAGCCTGGTACTTGCGGTCGCGCGCCTGCTTGGCGCTGCCACCTGCGCTGTCGCCCTCGACGATGAAGAGTTCGGATTCTTCGGCATTCTTGGACGCACAGTCGGCCAACTTGCCCGGCATGCTAAAGCTGTCGAGCACGCCCTTGCGGCGCGTGGCATCGCGGGCCTTGCGGGCCGCTTCGCGCGCCTTCAGTGCAGCACTTGCCTTTTGCACAATGCGCTTGGCAGGAGCCGGGTTTTCTTCGAGGAATTCACCCAGGCCCTGCGAAACTGCGCTCGACACAATCTGGTTCATTTCGGTGTTGCCCAGCTTGGTTTTGGTCTGGCCTTCAAACTGCGGGTCGCGCATCTTTACCGAAATAATGGCAGCCAAGCCTTCGCGGCAGTCGTCGCCGGAAAGATTGGAATCCTTTTCCTTCAGGATGCCCTTGCTGCGTGCATAACTATTAATGGTACGCGTAACGGCCGTTTTGAAACCGTCCATGTGCGTGCCACCTTCAATGGTGTTGATATTGTTGGCAAAAGCCATAACCGAATTGGTTGAGTAATTGTCCGACCACTGCATGGCCACTTCCACCGTGGCATCTTCGCCTTCGGCCTCAAAGTAGATGGGCTTGTTGTTCAGCACGGTTTTACCGTTGTTGAGGAACTTAATGAAGTCCACAATGCCGCCCGAATACTTAAACACTTCGCACACGGGCTTGCCGTCTTCGCCCACTTCGCGTTCGTCGGTCAGCGTGATTTTCAGATCCTTGTTCAAGAAAGCCAATTCACGCAGGCGCTTGGACAAAATGTCGCGGTCATACACCGTGGTTTCGGTAAAAATCTCAGGGTCCGCCCAGAAGGTGATGCGCGTGCCCGTCTTCTTACACTTGCCGGTCTTCTTCAGCTTTTCGATGGTCTTGCCGCGCTCAAACGCCATCTTGTACAGTTCACCGTCGCGGCACACTTCCGCTTCGAGGCGCGTCGAAAGTGCATTCACGCAGGAAACGCCCACGCCATGCAAGCCGCCGGAAACTTTATAGCCCCCGTCGCCAAACTTGCCACCGGCGTGCAGAATGGTCAAAACCACTTCCACCGTGGGGATTTTTTCCTTGGGGTGCTTATCGACTGGAATACCGCGCCCATTGTCCTGGACGGTAATGGCATTGTCTTCGTGAATGGTCACGTCGATAGTGTCGCAAAAACCCGCCAAAGCTTCGTCGACCGAATTGTCTACTACTTCATAGACCAAATGATGTAAGCCACGTGGACCTGTGGAGCCAATGTACATACTGGGGCGCTTGCGAACCGCTTCGAGCCCTTCGAGTACCTGGATATCTTCACCGGAATAATGGCCTGGTTTCTCTTTTGCCACGTTTTAGCTCCTTTTTCTGCGTTTTATCAGGCAAAATATGCCTTTTTAGGCAACTAATGTATTCTACCATATATTGGGTACGGCTCAAGAATACTGCACAAAGTCTTGAAAAATGCACGATTTAAGCGCATTTAGAGGCGTTCTGGCGGGAGAAAAATATATAAATATACATTTTTATTGCGGATTGCCCTTTTTCCATTCCAGGTCGGCAATCATCGCCTCTTTGAACTTTTCACGCAGCCGCTCGTTTTGAATGACCGAACTGGACTGTTCAACACCTTCTTTTTCTTGTGCGGAAAGGGGCACCGCAGGCAATTTGTCGGGCTCTTCTTCAGCGGCCTTCCTGAAGGGATACACCTTTTTCATATTGCCGTAAGAAATATAAATTTGAAATTCATCGATCACTTCGCCGAAGCGTTCATTGCAAAGGAGCTGGATAAGTTCGCGGCGATTATTTAACTCAGACGCATAAATGCTTTCATCCACATACACCTTCATAATGCACTTACCGTCTTCATTAAGGATATACACACCATTCGTGTGCTCCAAAATATAGTCTTCTACCAGCTCTTCCCAAATACGGCGCACTTCACCCGCGCGAATGGCCTTACGAATTTTAATAGCCTGTTCTTCATCCGCAATAAACGACTGCCCTATATGTCCCGAAATCTTTTTCACTCTTGCGCACCTTCGAAAGGAAGCGTGTAGATGTCTGCCTGCTTAATTATAGAATCATTAAAGTATGCCAGGTTGGTAGTGGTAATAAAGGTTTGAATGTCGCCTTGAATAAGTTCCATAAACATACTGCGGCGTGCTTCGTCGAGTTCACTCATAACATCATCTAATAAAAGCACCGGCTTCTGATGAATAATTTCTTGGATGGTTTTAAGTTCGGCCATCTTAAAAGCAAGCACCACCGAACGCTGCTGCCCCTGGCTGGCATAAATACTTGCGTTTCGGAAATCTTGTACAGCAACTGGTTTTATAAAAAAGTCGATATGGTCGGCTTGGGGACCAATTTTACAACGCTTGGATTCTCGTTCTTTTTCAATATGTTCTTCAAGTGCTTCAGTGAAGTTTTGAATTAATTCATCCTTATTTACCTGGGAAAACTCACTTATATATTTTTCACTCCATGAAAGTTCGTATTGAAGTGAAACATCTTCTTTTCCGTCGGTTATACCTTGATAGTATTGTTTTAAATAGGGGTAGAAGGATTCAAGAAGGGCAAAGCGCAACATAATGTATTGCACCCCTACTTTAACAAGGACTTCATTTAAGCTTTCAATAAAGGCCTGGTCAGCTTCATCTTTAAGTGCTTGGTTTTTCTGCTTAATAAGCTTTTGATAGTCGGCACGGACGGTATAAAAATTCTTCGATAGCTGTACCCCTAAATTATCAAGAGCATCGCGGCGTTTAGAATACGACCCTTTTACTAAATCGAGATTATCGGGTGTAAAAACCACCGCTGGTAAAAGACCTTTTAAATCTTGAATTCGTTTCGATTTTCCCTGAAATAAATATTGACGCTTATTGTTTTGAACAATGAGTTGTTCTTCCAGTTGGCGTTCACCGTCTGAAATATCAACCACTACGCTTGCTTCTTCTGCTCCCCAATTAATAAGTTCGCTTGCATGTGTTGCGCGAAACGACTGAAGTTCTGTCATTAATTGAATGGCTTCAATAATGCTGGTTTTACCAATGGCATTTTCACCGACAAAAATGGAAAGATCACCTAAAGTCTGAAGCTTAAGACTTTTATAGTTACGAAAATTATTCAGCGAAAGTGCTGTAATTTTTAATTGTTGGGCCTGTTGTGGATTGTTTTCAACCATAAATTATGAAAGGCGAACAGGCATAATAAGATATATAAAACTACCTTCTTTTGACTTAAAAATACCTGGTTTAACCCCACCTTGAAGATCGAGCTGAACTTCTTTGTCGGTAAAAGAAGTAAGACCATCAATTAAATAATGAGCATTAAAGGCAATTTGTACGTCCTCACCTTCAATAGTGGAAGAAATAGTTTCCTGAGCTGCACCAAGATCTTGAGTTGTCGAAGAAAGTTGTGTTGTTTGGGAAGCTGAATGAATATCTAGGCGAATTGGAGAAGTATTATTACTTACCAAACTTACGCGCTTCGCGGCATCCAAAATCTGCTTAGTTGAAAAACTTACTTGGGTGGTCGTAGATTCAGGAAGTAATTGTTTATAGTTTGGATAATTTCCTTCAATACGCCTATTAATAAAGGTGTAATTTCCATAACGGGCAATTATTTGATTTTCAGAAAGTGCTAATTCGATAGTTTCGTATTCAGGTGAAAGTGAAGCTAAATCAATTAAGAAGGAACCGGAAATAACAGCAGAAAATTCTGAATTAGTTTGATCTACTGGTATTTCTTCTAAAGCAAGACGGTAAGAGTCAGTAGCAACCATTTTTAAAACACCGTCTTGAACTTCAATTAATACACCAGAAAGGATGGGCCTCGAATCGTCGCGCGAAACCACGCGAGCAATTCTTTTTACCAGCGTTGAAAAAGACTTAAAAGGAAGATTAATGGAAGAAACTTCTTCTATTTCAGGAAATCCGGGGAAATCTTCTGCGTCGAGGGTTTTTAAAGAGAATGAAGATGTGTCACAAATAATGGTTGCTGAGTCGTCTGAATAAGTGAAATGAATAGCTGCGTCGGGTAAATTTTTAATAACGTCTGAAAGAAGACGTGCAGGTACTACGGTTTCACCATCTTCTTCAATTAAGGCAGCGGTAGAACAACGAATGGATTGATCCATGTCGGTTGCTTCTAAAGTAAGGGTACCTTGAGAAGCTTTAATTAAAATACCGGAAAGGATAGGAAGAGTTGAACGAGTTGCTGCTCCTTTTGAAACAACTCCTAATACAGAATTTAATTCAGATTGGTTGATACTAAATTTCATTCTCTTTCTCCTTTATATATTTTAAATAGTAGTAATAATAAGTGCTGTGGAAAACTTTAATAATTAATCTTTTACCAGTTCAGAGTATTAATTTACAGTTTGAAAACTTTCTTAAAATTTGTTTCTACTTTCAACACCCTTTTATTGTAAAAAATATCTTTCCACTTCTTTACTTATTTTTACACACCTTTTTACCTACTCTTAATCAACTTTTCCACTTTAGCGAGTTTTACTCCATAATCATCTTTTTTATTATTTCAATTTCTTCGTTTAATTCCTGGCTTTCTTTACACTTTTCTTCAATTTGAGTAACCCCATACATAATAGTGGTGTGGTCCCTATTACCAAACTCTTTACCAATGGAAGTAAAAGGAATATCTATCATAGTGCGGCATAAATATACGGCCACTTGCCTTGCATGAGAAATATTTGCCGACCGTTTAGAACCAATTAAGTCTGCATGACTAATATGGAAGAATTCTTCGACGGCATTTTGAATGTCGCTTACTTGAATTCTTCTACTTGGTCCACCACTAAAATGGTCCTTTAATAGTTGGGAAACTTCTTCAATACTAATAGTTGTTTTTCCCATACTATGGCTGTAGAGAATAATTCTATTGATAGCACTTTTTAATTCACGAATATTTGATCCAGAAATTTGAGCGACATACTCTTGTATTTCAGGGCTTAATTCAAAGGTAAATTGGCTTTTTGTTTTGTAATCTTCAATGTATTGCTTAATAATTCCAAGCTTTGTTTCCATTTCTGGAGCTTGAATGTCGCAAGGAGTTCCTTGATTAAAACGCGATTGAAGGCGCGGGTCTATTGAAAGGTTTTTAGGGGAACGGTCTGCGGAAAGAACAACTTGTTTACCACGATCGGTTAAGTGCTTAAAAATTTGAAATACTGCATTTAATGTTTCATCTTTACCTTGAAGGTTTTGAACATCATCAATAAAAACAATATCGGCGTCCATGTAGCGCTGCATAAAAATGTTGTATTCTTTCCCGCCACCACGAATAGCCGCATTGGTATAGTCGTTAACCAGTTCTGTGCTATCTACGTATATCGTTTTCATAGTTGAATAATTAAGAGCAACATAATTTTGAATAGCACGAAGTAAATGTGTTTTACCTAAGCCACTTTTACCATAAATAAACAAAGGATTAAGGTGAGTAAGCCCTGGGTTTTCGGCCACACTTAAAGCCATGGAATAGGCGTAACGGTTAGATTCTCCCACGACAAAATTGTCGAAACTATATTCTGAAATAAGTGCATTATCTGTATTGCCAACATGGGATGGAATTTCTTTCGTTGAATTATGTGTCACTACCCCTTCATGGTTTATTTCATGCACTGGTGAGGTATTTAAAGGGGTATTTTGAGTGCTCTGAACTGGGGTATTAATTGGTGTGTTATTAACTACCGGAGCATATGGTGCACTTTCATGTACTTCAATAGCAACAGTGAAAGGTACCCCATATTGTTCTTCTAAGGCCTGCTTAATAAGATGCGAATAGTTTGTTTCGACCCACTTTTTAATAAAATCTGTGTCAGCCGTAAGCATAAGAAAGCCTTCGCTGAAGGCCTGTGGCTGGAGGCGTGAAAAGAAAGCATTAACTTGTTCAGCGTCTATATTGTTATAGGAACGCACGCGGTTCCATGTTTCTTCCCAAAGCTGAGTGTATTTGTCGGCAGGCATAGTCTCTTAAATCCTTAAAGAACAACAGAATAAGTGTCCCTGTAGTGTAGCAAGATTTAAGGGTGTGGAAAACTGGATTTCTTGTTTAGATTTGCTGGGCCACAGCAGCACCCAGGTCGGTAAGGATGCGTTTTGATTTGTAACTTTTTTCAATAAGGCCGTATTCTTCAAGACGGCGTAGGACCGCATGGGAACTCGATGCTGCAATAGAAAGATATTCCATAAGTTCCTTGTTACCAACAGCGCCTTCGCTCTTGAAAAAGAGAAGTGCATCATGTTCGCGTTGGGTTAAGGGTGGAACTATAACAGGAGCTTCCATTGCGGGTTTTGCCTGGTTAAGCGAAATAGTTACCACGGTACCGTTTCCCATATTATCTTCGATGGTAATAGTGCCCTGGGAAACTTCCAGATATTCCTTAACCAATGGCAGGCCCGATCCTACTCCGCGAATATAGTCCTTCATAGGTTCGACGGCAGAAGTGAAACCGGGTTTTACCGCCTGGTCTTTATTGACTATGCCGGGGCCCTGGTCGCAAAAGCGGATAGTGTTGCCCCCGTCAAAAATCGAAACCACTATTTCCTTGAAGCGCGCGTGAATGAAATTTTCGGCTACTTCACGAACGGCTGTGTATGGGATAGCCCCACCCAGGGCCTGGCGCTGTTCGTTAATGCATGTTGCAAGGTGTTCAATAAAGTCGTTGGTGGGTGCAGGATCTACTTTAATAACGCGGGGCGCCATCTTCATGTCGTCGTAAACTGCCACGCGTGCACTTTGAGTAACATAGCTATAGTCAAAGTTTTCCGCAGGTGCAGATGAGCGAAAATCTTGTTTCTGTTCTTCCTGGTAAACCAGCTAAATCACCTTCAACGGAATGATTCAGTAATATTCAGCTAAATTCATGGTGTAATTAGAGAGCAATTGTGCTAAGTCCGTATATTTAACCACAATATTCAAAAAAGTACAGACTAATTCAAGTAATTTTTGGAATGTGAATCTGCAAATTCACGAATGATTTTCTGTCCAATTCAGAGTTTTCCCCATTTTGTTCAGAAAAAGTGGAAAACCCTGAATTTTGGTAAGTGAATTTCACAGAGTAATGCACTTTATTAATGGCTATTGCGGAAAACTCTAAGATTCTGGGCATTTTTTGACCTCATTTTTCCTATGGAAGCATTGTTTTGTGCCGGTTTCTTTTTATACATTGTGAACTGCAAAAACGCATTATGCACAAGCTCCTAAAACATTAGTTATTCAGAAGATAATTATTATAAAAGCCCAGGTCAAACGCTTGTGATGGGTGTATTTCTTTTCCCTGGTTTTTGTGATGCTAAAAGGCTTGTTTTACCTGCGGTTTTTCGTCGTAGGGCACTTATTGAAACTAGTTTTCCACCGTGCGACAAGGCATTTTTATAGGTTTTCAACATTATCCACCGTAAAACGCGCCGCTTTTGTGGAAAAACGTAGTGTATTGGTTACGAATGGCGCGATTATGCCTTACACGGCAAAGGCCGTTAGATCTGCTGCGTTTCTAGCCCCGCCGGCGCAGCTTTGGAGATTATTCTACATACTATAAAAATGCTTGACTTCCCTGTTCAGCATTCATACAATTTGGAAGTTACTCTTAAAAGATAGGCAAAAGGAGAAACACCTATGAAGCGTACATATCAACCCAATACGCGCCATCGTGCCAAAGTGCACGGTTTCCGTGCGCGCATGTCCACTAAGGGCGGCCGTGCTGTTTTAGCAGCACGTCGTGCAAAGGGCCGCAAGCGTCTTGCCGTGTAGATTGGCAGGTTTGTGTTGGAAACAATAAAGTCCAGCACAGAAATCTCGCGCATATTTGCCACGGGTAAGCGTCTGAATGGTCAGGCTATTACTTTGCTGGTACAAGCTCACGAAAGTACGCACGACCCTCGTGGTCGTGTTGCTTTTGTAGCCGGCAAAAAAAGTGGCAATGCGGTGTGGCGAAACCAAGCAAAGCGCCGCATGCGCGAAATTGCACGGAACCTGGGTGGTCCGTGGGACGGTTTCGATGTGGTATTTGTTGCAAAGCGTGCCACGACGGAGCAGATGTATAGTAAAGTTCGTGAACAGGCCGAAAAACTTTTGCAGGGGTACTTAAGGGATTGTAACTCATAGTATGCAGCAGTTGGTTAACATAGTGAAGAAAATACCAGCTCAGGTGGCTGTTTTCTTCATTCGCTGCTATCAGGTAGTTCTGTCTCCCCACTTCCCTTCCTCATGCCGCTTTGAACCGACGTGTTCCCAGTATGGGGTTGAGGCGTTTAGTAAGTACGGTTTCTTCAAAGGTTTTTCGTTGACCGCAAAGCGTATTCTGCGCTGCAGGCCAGGTGGGCCACATGGTTACGACCCGGTTCCATAGGCAAGGCAGAAGTGCTATATTATAGTTAGTTGAGGATAATAAATTATGTGGGATGCATTTAAAGAATTTATCTTCTGGGGTATTCAGGCTGTTTACGGTTTCGTAGGTGACTGGGGCATGGCTATTATCCTGGTAACCATATTGTTCCGTATCGCACTCATTCCGCTTATGAGCGGGCAGATTAAGTCGTCTTACCAGATGCAGAAAATCCAGCCCAAGATTCAGGAAGTCCAGCAAAGGTTTGCGGACGACCCCGTGCGTCAGCAGGAAGAAATGCAGAAGCTTTATGCGGAAGCCAAGTTCAACCCCATTGCGGGCTGCCTGCCGCTGTTTTTGCAGATGCCTATTTTTATGGCACTTTTCCAGGTGCTTCGTGAAATGCCTACCTATATTGAAAAGTATGGGCTTACTGAAGGTAACTATGAATTCTACAACCTGGTTCCAAACCTCACCTATTCCCCCGCTGAAGCGCTGGGCGTGAGCGTAAACGCCTTCATCCCCTACCTCATTCTGCTGGTAGTGTTTGCGGGCGCCACCTTCTTGCCTATGGTGCTCCAGCAGATCAATGCGCCTAATTCCCAGCAGCGTAGGCAAACGCTTATGATTTCGGCCTTTATGTCGGTCTTTATGCTGTTCATTGGTTGGTCTTCGCCCGGCGGCGTGCTCATGTTCTGGGGTGTTTCGTCGCTTATTGGTGTGGCCCAGCAGCAGATTACCACGCGTATGCTTAAGGCCGCCGACGAAAAGAAGGCCGAAGAAATGATTGACATCGAGCCCGTCAGGGTCGACGTAACGCGCAAGGCCAAGAAGAAGCGCCCGACGAAGTCTCGCTAATTGGTAAGCTGCAGCCCCGCTCGGGGCTGTTGGTATATAACGCAATAACGCGACACGAAGGAGTCTGCTATGACCGAAGAGTACTATCCTGAAGTAACGTCCGAAAACGAAGAAGCTGAAGCCGCAAGCGAAGTCTTTGAAGCAGCGGAGCCCGAAGACATCGACGAGTTCGAAGGCGAAGAAGCTGAAGCTGACGAAGACGCCGAAGATGCTGGCATGGACGAAGAGGACGCCGAAGACGACGCCGGCAGTGAAGCCGAGCCTTCGGTTTCAGACGAAGAGCTCGACCAGATCGCCGACACGGCCATTGCTGCCCTCGAAGACATTCTGAAGTATTTTGAGCTGGGCGAAGTGACCATCGACGAATACGAAGGCGACGAAGGTGAGCTTATCCTCGACATTACGGGCGACGACCTTGCGGTGCTCATAGGGCGCCACGGCAAGACGCTGGACGCGCTCCAGTTCATCATTTCGTCTATTACGGCTCGCGCCATGGGCTTCCGCTACCCGGTTGTTGTGGACGTGGAAGGCTACAAGGGCCGCCAGCGCCAGAAGCTCGAAAACTTGGCTTTCTCTACCGCCAAGCGCGCGCTTTCGCAAAACCGCGGCGTGAAGATGCGCCCCATGACTCCTTACGAGCGTCGCATTGTGCACATTGCCCTTCGTGAGTTCGACGGCGTTTCTACCGCTTCTGAAGGCGAAGGCGGCGGCCGCCACGTGGTGGTCATTCCCGACTAGGCTCGAGCGCCGCAGCAGCCGTTTCTTCAGCGTCTGCAAAATGTTTCACGTGAAACACCGCTTCGGCGGTGTTTCTTTTCTTTGCGGCCGAAGCAGGGGTATACTAGAGCGCATACGAAAGGAAGCGCGTGGAAAGCAAGCAGCAGCAACAGCTCCAGGATTACCTGCGAGCGGTTTTAAAGAAAAACGAAGAGATTAATCTTACGACCATTCAGGACTTTGATGAAGGTCTTATTCTCCATATCGAAGATTCGCTTGTGGGCCTGGAAGAGGTCAACCGCGCGCCAGCGGGCCAGCTGGCAGACCTTGGCACGGGTGGGGGCTTTCCCGGCGTGCCCCTTGCCATCATGACGCAGCGCGACGTGCTCTTGGTTGATTCCACAAAGAAAAAAGTCGAAGCCATAATGGGCCTGGTGGAAAGCATCCAGATTCCGCGCGTGCAGGCATATGCGGGGCGCATAGAGGAACTGGCGCTTGAGCAGCCGGGCTGCTTTGCGGTGGCAACCGCACGGGCACTTTCAGAACTGCCGTCCTTGCTTGAGCTGGCAGCGCCGCTTCTTGTGACAGGTGGCCAGCTTATTGCTTATAAGTCCAATAAGGTCGAAGAAGAATTGCAACGCGCAGCCACCTTGGAAGAAAAGCTTGGAATGAAGCATATTTCGCGGCGTGACCTTGTCCTGAGTGACGGCGTAACGCCCCGGAGCATTCTCGTTTTTGAAAAGGTGGCAGAACCTGCGGTTAAGCTCCCGCGGCGCTCTGGTATGGCACAAAAACGCCCTTATGCGTAATACCCTATAAGCAAAACCTAGCTTTACAACGTGTAGCCAGTACGGGCTTACGACGAACCGCGCATCTTTGTGTTTCGGGCTTGGGTTCAGAGGGGAGCAATCTTGTTTCACGTGAAACACTCGTGGGAGTGCTGTACTGCTGGCATTTTTTCAGGCCCGCAGGTTATGTTTCACGTGAAACACTCGTGGGTGGTTTGCATCACAGCTTTGTCTTTAAGAGGGCAAGACATGTTTCACGTGAAACACTGAATGGCATATCGTTCGTTGAAGGTTTTTGAGGTTCTATGCATGTTTCACGTGAAACATCTGTGAGCGCTCAAAGTTTTCTGCGAAATTGTTTCACGTGAAACAAAACAAAAGCTATACTCACATACACACAGAAAGGAGTTCGTGTGGGTCTATTCGATGGATTTAAACGTAAAAAAGATCAGCAAGCAGAAACACCTTTTGTGGTTGTTTCAAACGTAGAAACCAAGGAAGACGCTCCTGTAGGGGCTTCTGAAAACATTCAAGCCGAAGATGCTGAAACAGTGGATTCATCTGTGGAGAATGTTGCTGAGCGGACCGAACAGGCCGAAGAGCAGGGAACCGACTCTGGCACTGAACAGGCCGACCAGGAAATTAGTGCCGCCGATTCAGCCACAGACGACAGCGCCGAAGAAGACGAGTCGGACGAAGTTTTGCAAGAAATGCCTTCTCCCAAAGCCACGCCCATAAAGTCCTACAGCGAAAAAGCGCCGGTTACTCATGCTATTGGTGAAACAAAGATTATTGCCATCATCAACCAAAAAGGTGGGGTAGGGAAGTCAACCACCGCCATTAACCTTGGCGCCGCCCTCGGTGTGCAGGACAAAGCTGTTTTGGTGGTGGACCTGGACCCCCAGGGCAATACTACGAGTGGTTTGGGTGTAGATAAGGGTCAGATTCAGCAAGACGTTTACGAAATACTTCTGGGCGAAAAAAGCGCAGAAGAAGTCATTATTCCCGACGTTTGCCCAGGCCTCGACCTTATTCCTGCCACCATTAACCTTGCGGGTGCTGAAGTTGAACTGGTAAATGAAATGGCTCGTGAAAACCGCCTTAAGAACGCTTTGGGCGCTCTTCGCGGTAAATATGACTATATCTTTATCGATTGCCCGCCTGCGTTGGGCTTGTTAACCGTTAATGCACTTGTGGCATCTGATAAGCTTCTTATTCCTATACAGTGCGAATTTTATGCACTCGAAGGTGTGACAAAACTCCTTGATTCAATGAAACGTGTCAAAAACGTGCTAAATCCTGCGTTAGACACCTTCGGAGTGTTACTTACTATGTATGACGGCCGTACTATGCTTGCGCGCCAGGTTGCCGAAGAAGTGCGTAATTTCTTTGGTTCCAAGGTGTTTGAAACCATTATTCCGCGTACAGTACGCCTTTCAGAGGCACCCAGTTTTGGGCAGCCCATTACTGAATACGATCCAAAAGGAAAGGGCGCACAAGCCTATATGAACCTTGCAAAGGAAGTGATTAATCGTGGCTAAAGCGAATAAGCGAAGTGGTTTAGGACGTGGCCTCAGCTCTTTGATGGGCGAAAGCCTTGAGGAAATATCCTCGAACGATAGTGACTTAAAAGCTACATCTGAAGAAGCAAAAAATGCCGTCTCACCTGGGGAAACGCAAGAAAATGCGCCTACATCCGTAAAAAAGAGCAGCGCCGCCCCAGACGAAAGCGCGCTTATAAATAGCGAATCGGACGAAAAGCCCCCTGTTTACGTTGAACAGGACGACCATGTTGAAATACGCGGCGTGGTTGAACGCGCAGCTAAGGCAGCAGACGAAATTGCCCTGGCAGACATTATTCCTAACCCGGACCAGCCTCGCACACTTTTCAAGGCCGAAGAAATTGAAGAGCTCGCAGCATCCATTGAAAAAGAAGGCCTCTTGCAGCCTATTGTAGTGCGCCCCGTGGGGAAGCGCTTCCAAATCGTGGCAGGCGAGCGTCGCTGGCATGCCTGCCGCATGCTGGGCCTTACTAACGTGCCCGTGCGCATTGTGAACGCTAACGACGACAAAGCCATCGAACTTGCCTTGGTCGAAAACGTCCAACGCGCAGATCTTAACCCTGTTGAAGAAGCCTATGGCTACAAGCGCCTTATGGAACGCCAGGGTATGACGCAGTCCGAAGTTGCCGCTGCGGTTTCGAAGGGCCGTTCGACCATTGCCAACGCGCTTCGTTTGCTTGAACTCCCCGAAGACGCTCAGCAGCTGCTCTTCGAAGAAAAGATAACCGCAGGTCATGCGCGTGCAATTCTGTCCATCCCAAGCGAAGATGGTCGCAGAAAGCTTACCGAACGCCTCATGAACGAACGCCTGAGTGTGCGCGAGGCAGAAAAGCTCGCCCGCTTGCTTTCGGGTGGTAGTGCCCCTGCGGGCGAGGCGCCTACGCGTGAGCCCCTGCCAGCGTCCTTCAAAAAGGTGGCCCAGGGCTTGCGTGAAGTTCTTAAGACGAATGTGCGCGTTAAGACCAGCCGTGGCAAAAACCGCATCGAAATCGAATTTAAGGACGAAGCGGAACTCAAGCGCCTCTTCAAGAAGCTTTCCGGCGAATAAGATTTTCTGGTTGCCAGGCGCGGGAGCCCGGATACTTTCGGGCGAACAGGGCTTGTTGGCCGCTGGGGGCCGAGAGGCCGGATGTGTTCGCGCGAATAGGATTCGTTCACTATTAGGCTTGGGAGTTTGAGCTTTTTTGAACGAATAATGCTTGCAGACTGTTAGCCTTGCATGTTTTTGAGCTGGCCACATGCTCCGTAAATGTCGGACCCGCGCGACGTGCGCACGCTTGCCTCAATGCCCGCTTGTGCCAAGCGTTCAGCCCACTGGTACATATAAGCTTCTGAACAGGGATTATATTTGCCGCCAGGCACCGCATTCACGGGGAGCAAATTAATGTGCACCATCAGCCCAGCGCAATAGTCCTTGAGCGCCACAAGGTCTTCTTCGGCAGAATTCACCCCGTCAATCATGAGGTATTCAAAGCTTATGCGCCTTCCGGCCGCCCGCTGGTAGTTCACCAGCGCCGCCTTCAGTTCACCCAGGGGAACCGTTGCAATCTGGGGCATGAGCACGTCGCGCACCACCTGCCGCGCTGCGTGGAGTGAAACTGCCAGCGTAAACTGTTCAGGCTCGGCCCCAAACTGGCGCACCCCATCAAGTATCCCACAGGTAGAAACGGTAATATGCCGCGCTCCCACCTGGGGCCCCTTGGCGTGGTTGATAACCCGCAGCGCCGCCAGGCAATTGTCGTAATTCAAAAACGGCTCGCCCTGGCCCATAACAACCACATTGCTTACGCGCTTTCCAAAATCCTTGGCCACGCACAGCAGCTGCCACACTATTTCGCCCGGACTCAGGTTTCGCGTGAAACCTTCCTGCCCTGTCGCGCAAAAGGTGCAGCCCATGGCGCAACCCACCTGGCTCGAAACGCACACCGTCAGGCGCTCGTGGCCCGCGCCCCCCTGGGAGCCGCTGGGTATGCCCACGGTTTCAACCAGTTCGCCGTCGGCCAGTTTCAAAATGTATTTTCGCGTTCTATCTGCGGAAATACGCTTGTCCATAACTTCAGGTAGCAACAAGGGCGCCGCCGCAGCAAGCTCTGTGCGCAGACTGGCGGGCAAGTTCGTCATTTCGTCATAGCTCGAAGCCCCATGCCCATACAGCCACTCAAACAGCTGCGTGGCACGGAAACGCGGCTGCCCCAATTCGGCAACCAAGCCCTCCAGGCCTTCAATTGAATAGGTGTCAATTCCTTGTGTCATAGTGCCATGATAGCGCAAAGCCTTTTGCTATACTCTTAACTTGTACGGCCATTGCGTGAAAGGGGCATTATGGCAATCGATCCTCACGCTCTTAGGCTCGCTTTGATTGCGGGCGGTACCAGCGGCGAACGAGACATTTCCATCGCTTCGGGCGACGGCGCAGAAGCCGCCCTGCGTGAAGCGGGGTTTAGCCCCGTCCGCCTCGACCCGGCCAACAAAGACGACCTTGCCACCCTCGTCCAGGAGCCCTTCGACGTGGCCTTTTTGTGCCTGCACGGGCGCGGTGGGGAAGACGGCAGCATCCAAGGCATGCTCGACTTGCTGGGCATTCCCTACACCGGCCCCGGCGTCTGGTCGAGCGCAACGGCCATCGACAAAAATAAATCCAAGCTGTTTTACGAATACGACCATATTCCCACGCCCGCTTCAATCTGCTTGCAGCAAGGCTATGACCAGGAAAAACTCAATGCCTTTGTGGAAAGCACCGGCCTGCCTTTGGTGGTAAAGCCCGTGTGCGAAGGCAGCGCGCTTGGGGTGGAAATCGTTTCAGATGCCGCCGAACTTGCCCCCGCCATCGCCCGGTCCTTCGAACTGGATACGGCCGTGCTCGTGGAACAATACGTGGAGGGCGACGAATTAACCGTGGCCGTCCTGGGCAACGCCGAACCCTTCGCCCTGCCGGTTATCCAAATTGTGCCGCGCAACGACTTCTACGACTTTGACGCGAAATATGCTCCGGGTGGTTCGCAGCACATTTGCCCGGCGCCCTTGAGCGAAGAAGTAACGGCACGCGCCCAGGAGCTGGGAATCGCTGCCCACAAGGCCCTCGAATGCCGCTGCATGTCGCGCACCGACATGATAGTCACTCCCGAAGGCCAACTTTGGGTGCTCGAAACCAATACCATCCCGGGCATGACGCAAACATCGCTTTTGCCCGACGCGGCACGTGCTGCGGGCATGTCGTTCCCGGAATTGTGCGTGAAGCTTATTGAGTTTGCGCTCGAAGACTAAGGTTATTCTTTAAAGCCCGAATAAGAGTTTCACTAGGTAAACAGCCAAAAACACCAAGAGCGCAATAAAGGCCCAGCCCGCCACCAGGCAGCCCGGGTTGCGCTTCCGCGCCTGTTTTACCAGCTTGTCGTTAAAACCCAACTGGCCCTTAACAAGCACATTGCCGTCCTTGGAAACCGCCGCCCGGCGCCCGTTGGGCAGCCATTCGCCGCCCGAATCCAGTACCTGCGAAACGGACGAATCGAGCAAGTCCACTTCAGGGCGCAAGCCTTCGCCCAACATGCGCGCAATGTTTCCCGTGAAAACATCGAAGGCCGCCGCCGCGCTGGGCGCATAGGCAAGGACCACCACTTCGCCCCAATGGCTCGCACGCCCGTCTTCGCCTTTCTGCTTCATATATACCGAAGCCAGCAGCACGTGCACCACCCAGCCCTTGGCCTGGCAAAGCTGCACGTCGTGGCCCGTTTTCGCATCGAGCGTGCCAATTTCACCACCAAAGCGGTTCGAAAGCACCACCTTCGTCTTGCCTTCAGCGTGCTGGACGGCATATTCCAGTTCGTCGCCCACGAGGCTGTCGGCGCTCATCAAACGAACGCCCTGTTCGCGTTCGGGGGAATTAAATGTTCCGTAGCAACCAAAATAGGTGCTTGTTGCCATAATTTCTCCTTATTCGCCGGCTTGGCGTACCCAGAGTGCTCAGACCATGATAGTCTGAAAAGCGCTAAATAGATGCACAATATAGAAATAGTTACCGCTCAAGGGTGGAAATCAGGGTAGATACCACGGATTGAAACAAAAGCAGATATCACGGGTAGAAAACGGGAACAGAAAACAAGCCTATGACATCAAGCCTGGAAACATATATATATGAAACGGCACCCGCGCGCGTCCACGAACGCTACGCTGGCCTGGCCGCATACGCTGCGCAGGCCGACTTCGGCGAACTCGACGCCGACGTAGTGGTTATAGACACCGAAACCACGGGCGTTTCCTTTTCCCACGACGAACTCACGCAGATCGCAGCAGCGCGCATGGTCCGCGGCGAAATTAAGGAATGGTTCGTAACCTTCGTCAATCCCGGCAAGCCCATTCCGGAAGAAATTGCCCACCTTACGCACATTTCCGACGAAGACGTGGCGGACGCCCCAGGCCCGCAGGAAGCCCTTGCCCAGCTCGCCGAATTTGTGGGCACGAGCAACCTGGTCGCCCACAATGCGGCCTTTGACAAGGCATTTTGCACCAAACACGCAGAAGGGGCGCCCCTCGCTAACAATATCTGGATCGACTCGCTCGACCTGGGCCGTATTGGCTTGCCGCGCCTCCGTTCGCACCGCCTCATAGACATCGTGCGCGCGTTCGACGCGCCGCTTTCCACCCACCGTGCCGACGCCGACGTGGAAGCGCTGTGCGCGGTCTATCGCATTCTGCTGGCGGCCATTGCCAAGTTGCCCGCACCCCTGGTTGCCACCATCGCCGACCTTGCTTCGGTTGAAGAATGGCCCACGGTGCGCGTCTTTCAATATTTTGCCGAACAAGGCGCCGCAAAAGATGCACCCAGCTTTTCGCTTAGGACGCTTCGCAACCAGAACCTGTCCCAACTTCAAACCGAAGCACGCACCGACGCCGCCACCCTCGCCGAAGAAGGCAAGCTCGTCTTTCCTTCCACTGAAGAAGTGGAAGCGGCCTTCGCGCCCGAAGGCATTGCAGACGCCATGTATGCCAACTTCGAAGCGCGTTCAGAACAGGTCGAAATGGCAAAGCTCATTGCGGCCGCCTTCGAGCAAAGCGAAAACCTCGTGGTCGAAGCCGGCACGGGGGTAGGGAAGTCCCTTGCCTACCTGGTCCCTGCTGCCCTGGCCGTCCAGAAAAACAAGATGGGCATTGGCGTGGCCACCAAGACAAACGCCCTGCTCGACCAGCTTATTCAGCGCGAACTGCCCTTGCTCCAAGGGGCCCTGGGCGAACTGAACTTCGCCAGCCTCAAAGGCTTTTCGCACTACCCCTGCCTGCGCAGCGTGGAACGCGTGCTCGAAGGGGGCGTGCGCACCGTAAACGTGCAAGGCAAAGATGTTTCCCAGGCGCCCAGTCTCGCGGCCCTGCTTTCGTTCATCGAGCAAAGCGACTACGACGACATCGACGCCCTCAAGATAGACTACCGCGCCCTGCCGCGCTACCTCATAACTACGAGCAGCAAAGACTGTCTGCGCAGGAAGTGTCCCTTCTTTGGGACAAGCTGTTTTGTCCACGGCGCCCGCAAGCACGCCGAAAGTGCCGACATAGTGGTTACCAACCAGTCGCTGCTCTTCTGCGACTTGGCGGCAGAAGGCGGTCTGCTCCCGCCCCTGCGTTACTGGGTCGTCGACGAAGCCCACAACGCCGAAGACGAAGCGCGCCGCGCCTTCAGCATTGGCCTCGATGCTGCCGAAATTCGTTCGCTCGCCAACCGCGTAAGCGCCATCGAACCCACGCGCAATATATTCACCCGCGCTGAACGCCAGCTGGTGGGCAAGACCGAAGCCACCGAAGCCCAGGCCCGCACCTATATGGGCGACGCCGACTTCGAAGAACAAGCCCAGCTTGGCCATTCCATGGGCGACACGCTTGCCCTTGCCCTGTGTGCCAAGGCGAAAACCCAAGGCAACGCGTTTGCCCAGGCTGCAGAGGAATTCTGCACCCACATTCACGACCTGCTCTTCTTTGAAGAACAGGGCAGCGGCCGCGCCTACGACCGCGTGGAACTCTGGATCAACGACGACGTGCGCGGCAGCTATTCCTTCGGCAACCTGGCTTCGCTCGCGCGCGTCATGTGCGAAGCGGCCGACCGCCTTATTAAGGTAAGCCAGGAACTGGTCGCCTTCATGGAAGAAGTTCCCGGCGCCGCCCCCGCCCAGCGCGACATTGCGTCCGCCGTGCTCACGCTCAAGGAAATCATCAACGCCTGCGACCTCATCATGTTTAATGGCCCTACGACCTACGCCTACGCCGCCCACCTTGTTCGCAAAGGTCCAGGCAGCGAAGCCCTCGAAGCCCAGTTGCTTTCCGTGGGCGAAACCCTGAACGAAACGCTGTTCGCCAACACGCACAGCGTGGTCTTCACTTCCGCCACCATCACGGTCGCCAATTCCTTCGACAATTTCACGACCGCGCTCGGCCTGGGCGAAAGTGAATTTTCCAGCGTGCGCAGCGCCCAGCTGGAGTCGAGCTACGACTTCGACACCAACATGACCATCTACGTGGCAAACGACCTGCCCGAACCAAACGCGAGCGGCTACCTTTCGGCCCTTGAACAGCTCCTTTGCGGCATACACCGCGCCCAGCAGGGGTCGGTTTTGAGCCTCTTCACCAACCGTCGCGACATGGAAAAATGCTACGACACCGTGCGCGCCGCGCTTGCCACCGAAGACCTGCGCATCGTCTGCCAAAAGTGGGGCGTTTCCACCAAGGGCCTCCGCGACGAATTCCTCGCCGACGAGCACCTTTCGCTTTTCGCCCTCAAAAGCTTCTGGGAAGGCTTCGACGCACCGGGCTCCACGCTCAAAACGGTGGTCATCCCCAAGCTGCCCTTCGCCAAGCCCACCGATCCGCTTTCGTGCGAACGGTCCCTTAACGACCCGCAGGCCTGGGCCCACTACGTGCTGCCCGCCGCCGTCCTGGAAACCAAGCAGGCCGCCGGCCGCCTCATTCGCAGTTCCACCGACACGGGCTCGCTCGTTCTGGCCGACGTGCGCCTGGTCAGCAAAAACTATGGCAAAACCTTCCTCAGTTCGCTGCCAAGCAGCAATATACATATAATGTCTTCGGCCGAAATTGTCGAAGCCCTGAAGGAGGAGTACGAGTCCCGTCATGGCTAAACTCCCATTTGGAAAAAACTTCATGCACATTAAGAAGAGCACGGAAGGAACGTCGAACGAAATTTCCTTTTCGGTGCTCGACGCGAAGAAAAACAGTTCCGAAGATTCGGCCGCCAATTCCCCGCGCACCCTTTCTGAACTGGGCAAAGTTTCCTTGTTTACCATGCCTGGCAAGCAAAGTGGGGAAGCGGCGCCCACGGCTTCGGGCTTTGGCATGGGTCGCGCCGCCAAAATGAAGTCGCCCCAAATTTCGAGCGGGGGCGCCACCCTGGGCGGAAGCGCCGAAGTTATGGTGCGAAAACAGCGCCGGCGCGTGCTGAAGGTCCTTAACGTGGCAGCTGTGCTTGCGGTGCTTGGCGTGCTCGTCTTCTTCGGCGGCCGCGCTGTCGTTAACTTCATGGAGCGCCAGGAAACAAGCCAGCACGCCCTCGACGAATCCATCGCCCTGCTCGAAAAAACCGACGCCGCCTTTGTAGCCCTCGACGAAGCCATCGCGGCGCCCGCGGAAAGCAACCAGGAACAGTACGACCAGGTTATGGTGGACCTTTCCGCCGCCGCTTCGCGCCTCGACCGCGCGGCCAACAGCGCCGAACAGGTCATAGCCGCCCAGGACAATTCCGAACTCGTTGAAGCGGCCGCTTCGGTGAAGGAGTCGGCCATGGCCCGCAAGGACCTCATAGAAAAAGGCCGCACCGTACTCGTGACGGGCTCTGCAGCAAAAATGGCAACTGAACTGGTAGAACAGGCGTGGGCAAAGGCCCTCGAAGGCGATGAGTTGGCCCGCCAGGCCGCAACACTCCTCGCAGAAGACCAGGCCAAAAACCTGGAAGAGTCCACCAAGCTTTCCACCCAGGCCATGGAAGCATTCCAGGTCGCGCTCGACCTTGTGCGCCAAGCTAAGGAAGCCTTCCCCCGCGCGGACTATTCCGCTCTTGAAAACTACCTCGGCATGCGCGCTTCCGCCCAGCACAATGCGCTTGCCAGCAACGCCGCCATCCAGGAACAGGACCGCGCCATCGCCGAAGCGAACAGCGCTGCCTACAACGAATCGGAAGAAGAAGCAGCCAAGATCGCGGCCGAACTTCCCGCCAACCCCGCCCAGCCCGTCGTAGACCGCTACGCCGAAATCGGTGGCGCCAGCGACCAGGCCTACCAGGACGCCCGCGCCCGCGCTGCCCGTGCCGATGCAGAAATACGCGCCTTCTTGGGCGAAGACTAGCGCAACAGGCGCGCCAACTAATCAAGGATAAGCAGCGGATTTTACCCTTCATCTGGTATTTTTCCTTGCCAAATGGCGTATACTGCTTACCGATACTGTCTAGAGACAAAACAGAAGCAACGCGAAAGGCAAAAACTATGTCTGAAATTATGGAAGACATTGCGTATCTGTCGCAAGAAATTGGCCCGCGACCTGCAGGAACGGAAGAAGAACAGCAGGCTTCGCTCTATATTGCCGACCAAATGCAAAAGCGCACGGGTTTCATGGCGAACATCGAAGACTTCAACACCGCCACCCAGCCTGGTCTGGTGGAAGCGATTTGTTTTGGCCTCGCTGCCATCATTTCGCTACTCGCGATCATAATTGGCGCCCTCGCCGTACCTGCCTTCCTGGTAACCCTGGCCTGCGCTATTTTGTACGCTTTCGAAATCATCGACCGCCCGCTGCTTTCGCACGCCTTTGAACGCGGCGTCAGCCAAAATGTGGTCGCCCGCTACCAGCCCGGCACCGCCAACGAACGCGCCCGCGGTCGCAAGGTCATACTTGTCGCCAACTACGACAGCGGCAAAGTTCAGTCGGAACTCAACGGTGGCCTCTTCGGTATGTACCCCCTGCTGCTCAAGGCGTCTTCCATCGCCTTGGTGGCCCTGCCGGTAATTTGGCTGTTCCGCATGCTGTTCGGCGGCGGAGCACTGTTCTTTAATGTACTTGCCGCCATCGCCCTCGTGCTCGCCATGGTGCGCGTGGCATTTTTCTTCATGCACCGCGCTTCAACGTACAACGAAGCCGCCAACAACAACGCCACTGGCGTGGCAACCCTGCTCGAAGTTGCGCGCATCATTTCTGAAGGCACCGTTTCTGAAGAAGAACTTGCCGCCATGGAAGCCAATCGCGCTCACAGTGCCGAAGAAGCCTATGAAGCGGGCGTGGTGCCCGAAGGCGCCGAACTCGAATATGCCGAAGGCGTGGCCCAGACCGAAGAAGAGCGCCTCGCTTCTGCCAAGGCGGCAATCGCGGGTATTACGGGCAGGCCGCTGCGCGAATACCACGTCGAGCAGATCGAATTCACACCCATGGCCGAACGCGACGACATCGAACTGTACAACGAAGACATGGACTATGGTGAATATTCCTACAACGAAGACGAAGAGCTAACGGCCCAGCTGCCCGCCGTGGAAGTTGAAGCGGCAGCCGAAATGCCTGTTGAAGCGCCTGCTGAAGCAGCACCAGAAGCAGCACCAGAAGCAGCCCCCGAAGCCGAATCCTTCGACGGCGTAAGCTTCGTGGACCGCCGTGCCACAAGCCCTGCAGCCATGCCATGGGCCGCAGAAGAAGCTGCCGAAGAAGCCACCGAAGGCCCCGAAGCCGAAGCGGCCCCCGCCGTGGAAGCCGCCGAAGAAAGCACCGGCGAAGCAAGTGGCGAAGCAACTAATATGTGGGCAGCCGCTGGCTTTGCAACGCCTGCACCAGCCCCTGTTGTGGCGCCGCCTTCCAACGAACCCGAATGGTATACCACCGGCCGCGCCAAGGCCGTTAAGCCTGCCAACCTCGACAGCACGCCCATTCGTCGTTCGCGCTATGCCGACGCGCTGGACGCCGCCCTCGCTTCAAGCAGTGTTCATATTGAACAAGCGGCGCGCATGCTCGACGAAGGCACCATCGAACGCATCAGCGAAATGAAACGCAATATCGAAAACAGAAAGCCCGGCGCGCAGATCAACGACGCACCGCTGCAGGACTTGCTTTCCGACGAAGCGCGTGAAGAAGCTGAAGAAGCTACGGATGCTACGGTCGAAGAACTCGAAGCAAGCGAAACGACCGAAGCAGCCCCTGCGCCCGAACTTGAAACTGAAGCTGAACTTGAAGTGGCTACTGAAGTTGGCGAAGAAGCCGCTGAAGAAGCTGTGGAAGCCGCCGAAGAGGCTGCTGAAGAAGCCGCAACCAAGCCGGCCCACACTCCTGTTATCGACCTAAACGAAGCGGTCGATGCGTCCGCCCCCGCAGACGCCTCCACCTCCGTAGCCGGTGAAACCATCGCCATGCCACCTATTAATGTGCATGACCTTATCACCGAATCCGCCCCCGGCGCCGCAGAAGAAGCCGCGTCTGGTGTTGCACGTGGAACCGTTCCCGAAGCAGCCGAAGCAGCGCCCGACCACGACTTCAGCCAGATTGGCGCCCCCGCACGCCGCTACCGCGACATTGCGCTCGCCAGCATTGAAGCCGAAGAAGACGAAAGCACCGGCCCTTCGCGCTACGGCAACCCGCTGCAGTCTGAACGCATTCCGCGCATTGCCACCGAAGAGCGCAACCCTATTTCGGTCATGGAAGAAATCAAGGTGGCCGAACAAGCCGAACAGGCCGAACGCGAAGAATCCATCGAAGAAAAGCGTGCTGCCTTGCGCAACGCCATCCCTTCGCTTTCCGGCGAATTCAGCCCCATCGTGGTAACTGAACCCAAGGACGAAGAAGAAAACGTAGAAGTTGCCAAGGCTGGCTCCTTCGCAACCGCAAGTGCCGCAGCCCCCTTCGAACCGGTGGGCGACGAACTCGTGGCGGACCTCAAGCCCGAAGAGCGCTACATCGAAGACGCCGACGACTCCAGCTTCGAAGAAAATACCACGGCAACCGGCGCCTACGCAGGCCCCGACTACGTGGAAATTCCTGAATCGCGCCTGAGCCGCTTCTTCAACCGCTTCCGCAAGAAGCCCGAACCCGAAGAAGAAAGCACGAACGAATGGCTCGACGTGGACGAAAACTACCAGGCCCGCGAAGTGGGCGCAGCCCGCGGTTCGTGGGAAAGCTTCCGCCAGGGCGCTGAAGACGCCTTTGAAAAGGTCGAAGACGTTGTGGAAGATGCCGCGGACAAAGTGGAAGACGCCTTCGAAGACGCGGTTGACCGTGTGAAGGACGTA
Organism: uncultured Coriobacteriaceae bacterium; assembly: GCA_902768975.1. Lineage (GTDB taxonomy): Bacteria > Actinomycetota > Coriobacteriia > Coriobacteriales > Eggerthellaceae > CACXMZ01. Next base: position 214,944 of record CACXMZ010000002.1, on the reverse strand, counting down.
TTCGATGGCGACCAGGACCGCGAAGACCGCGACGACCGCGAAGACCGCCGCGAAAGCACCCAAGACAGCCTCTTCGACGAATACGAATACGTCGACGTGGACGAAGAAGAACGCAGCTGGCACGGCGGCGCATTTTCGCAGATGCGCGCCCGTCTCATGGGCGACGCCGAAGCTGAAGAAGCCGCCAGCGAACTGGTCGACGAAGTCGAAGCCGAAGCGGCCGACCTCACCCAGGCCATCGAACTCGAAGACGTCCCCGTGGCTGAACGCGTAAGTTCCGTGGCCGTGCCGCTGGTCGACACCACCGAAGAAGCGCGCATTGCCGAAGAAACAAAGATGGTTTACAGCTTCCGCAACCCCGACATCAACACGGAAGTCTGGTTCGTGGCTCTGGGCTCCGAATATGCCAACAACGGCGGCATGAAGGCCTTCCTCGCCGAACACTCCGCCGAAATGCGCGGCGCCATCATCGTGAACCTCGAAGCCATGGGCGCAGGCCAGCTTAGCTTCATCGAAGAAGAAGGCCTCATGCTTACCCAAAAGCCGTCTTCGCGCCTGAAGCGCTTCCTGCACAAGGCCACCGAAATCACTGGCGTGGCAACGGGCAGGGACCGCATCGACTGGCGTGAAAGTGCCGCTTCGCTTGCTATGAAACGCGGTTTGCAGGCCTTTACGCTGGCTGGTATGGAGGGTGGAAAACCCGCACTTTTGGGCCAGGGTGACGACGTCCTTGAAAACATCGACGAAGAACAAGTGGCAGAAAATGCCCAGTTCATCATCGAATTAATAAAGAACATCTAGGAAAACACGCGCGCCAGCACGCCCCCCGCATGCTCTGCGCCGCGTACAGCCTTTCCATGTGTTCCACATTTATACTTGCCTTAGAAAAAAGTGTAGGTATAATTGCCAAAGTCAAGACGGAGCGCCCCAGGCCTCCTGAAATGTAAGAGCGGAGCCACGCGGCTCCAAAAAAACGAGAGAATAGAGGTTACTCATGGCAATTGAAGCATATTGCGTAAAGTGCAAGGCCAAGAAGATTATGAAGGACCCCAAGGAAAGCACCACCAAGAACGGCAAGCCTATCACCAAGGGCGTTTGCCCCGACTGTGGCACCACCATTTGCCGCATTGGCGCCGCCAAGTAACTTACACAGAGTTTACGTAAAAGTAACTTATGGAGGGCCCGCATTCGATGCGGGCCTTTTGCTATAATTTTTCTTCGTGCGGGTGTCGCCAAGTGGTAAGGCAATGGCTTCCCAAGCCATTATTCGCGGGTTCGAGTCCCGTCACCCGCTCCACGTACGAATTTACGAAAGCTTTTATAGGGTAGAGGGAAAAAGCTTTACGTTAGGAGCAATTTACATGGCGTCGCGCGAAGGCGAACAGCTAAAAGGCAAACATGTTTCGCAGCCCCTCGTGGCTGAATACGAAAGCATCGACGACCTGGACGAACCCGTTTCGGTGGGCGCGTGGCGCCCCGTTGTTTCCGCCGGCCAGGCCGTGGGCAATGGCCGTTATAACGACTATTCCCGCAATACCGCCAATTACGGCAAGAAGCAGTCGAAGGGCCTTCCCTGGGGGCGCATTCTGGGCGCCGCCCTGGCCGTGCTGCTCGTGGGCGTCCTGGGCTACGCGGGCTTCCAAATTTTCAAGTCCAGCTACAAAGAACAGGTAAACCAGCAGCTGCGCCCTGAAAGCGAAGCAGAAGACACTGCCGCTCGCGAAGTACTTACCCCCACCACGTCACGCGACCCCTTCTACATGATGATTATTGGCGTGGACGTGCTCGACGAAGGTGAAACCCAGCGCTCCGACACCAACATCGTGGCGCGCGTCGACCCGCAAAACGGCGTCATTTCCATGGTGTCCATCCCGCGCGACACCGCCATCATGCTTGAAGGCTATGGCACGCAAAAGTTCAACGCGGCCTATGCCTACGAAGGCGTGCCGGGTGCTATTAAGGCGGCAGAAAGCCTGCTCGGCGTGAAGATTTCCCACTATGCCGTCATCGACTTTAGCGGCATGGTTTCCCTTGTGGACGCCATTGGTGGCGTCGACGTGGACGTGCCGGTGTACATCGACGACCCAGACGCAGGTGCCGTTACCGTGGAAGCGGGCCCGCAGCACCTCGACGGTGAACATGCCCTCGTTTTCGCCCGTTCGCGCGCCTATGCCACGGGCGACTTCCAGCGCGGTGCCAACCAGCGCCAGCTCATTAAGGCCATGCTCGACAAGGCCAGGACGCTTAGCGTTGCGGACCTTCCGGGCGTTATTGAAGCGGCCGCCCAGTGCATGACCACCGACATGACGGTCAACATGCTTCAGGACTACGCCATGTATTTCATGGGCTTCGACGACATTACCGTCTATTCCGTTATGGTGCCTTCGGGCGTTGCCATGAATGAAGGCGCGTCCTACGTGGTGTGCGACACGGCTGCCCTGCTCAAGGTTATGCAGGCCATCGACGTGGGCGAAGACCCTTCGCCTTACGTGCAGGACTACACCGTTGCTAACAGCGAAGAAGCCCAGGCCGCAGGCATGCCAGACGCCATTGGCGTGGACAGCCGCCTGACGGAAGGTGGCTACTACGAAGAAGGCGACGGCTACTATTACTAATGCCGGTTCCTACGCAGAATAACTTCGCGTCTATTCTTGAATCGCGGGCCAACGAACCGCAAGACTTTATCTGTTTCCTCGACGCGGAATCGGGCCAAACCTGTACCTACTTCGACCTGCGTCTGCGCGGCGTGTGGCTCGCGCGCGAACTGGAAGCGCAAAACGTGGTGCGCGGCGGCGTGTGCGCGGTAGACATGGCCAACACGCCCGAACTGCTCTACACCATTGCGGCGGCGGCCTACGGCGGCTTTACGCTGCTGCTTTTGAACAACAACTTAAGCGACGCGGAAAAGAAGCGCCGCGTGGCCGACGTGAAACAAGCCATGCGCGTGAAGCACCTGCCAGTGCTCAGTGAATCCACTGCCCGCGCCCTCATAGCGGAAGCGGAAACGGCGGGCCCCAACGCGCGCAACGTGCTCGCCCAGTGGGCGCGCCGCGGGGTAGGGGCCTTCGACGAAAATGCCACGGCCTTTGTTATGCTCAAGGCAGGCGTGGCGGGCCGCCAAAAGGCCGTGCCCATTACCTGGGCGCACCTGCTCGCTGAAGCGCGCGCCTTCAACGCCACCCTGTGCACGGAAGGCCAGGGTATTTGGCAGCTGGTCTTGCCGCTCTTCCACATGGACGGCCTGCAGATCTTTTTCCGTTCGGTGCTCAACCACAACGCCATGGTGTTCTACCGCAGCTTCAACGCCCCGCGCGTGCTTTCCGACGCCTTCACCTACAGTGCCACGCACCTGGCCCTCGGCGACAAAATGCTGCAGGACTTGCTGGACTTGAACGAAGAAGTCATGGAAAAGACGGGGAAGAGCCCGCTGGAGTTGTACGAATGCATTCTGGTGGACGCTACGCACCCCAACAAGCAAACGCTCATTCGCGCGCTTGGCCAGCACATTTCCCTGTTTATGGCTTTTGGTCACACGGAAACGTGCTCGTATTTTGCGGCGGCGCGCCTGGCCGACAGCGAATGCATCGAACTGGAAATTTTCGACGGCTACACCACCACTATCGTGGCGCCCGACGCAACAGGTTTTGGCCAGCTGGGCGTTACGGGCCCCAGTGTGGTTACCGAATACCTGAACGCGCGCGCCGCCGTTACGGCCGACGGCATGCTGCTTACGGGCAGTACGGTGCGCGCCACCGAACAGGGCACGCTCGTTTTTGCTGAACCGGTTAACGACAATTTCGATTCGGGTGGCGAAACCATCGTGCCCGAAGACATCCGCAACAAGATTATGGCCTTCGAAGGCGTGACAGACGCCTACGTCTTTGGTGCTACCGACGACGTGTGGGGTTACCGCCCCGTGGCCTTTGTGGAAGCGGGCGACGCGGCTTCGCGCCCGGGCTTCAATCGCTTCTACGCCGCCGACGACATGCGCAACCGCCTCTCTACCCGCCTGGACAAGCCCTACCTGCCCGACCAATTCGTGTTCATGAATGAATTCCCGCGCACGAGCGTGGGCAAGGTGGGCGTGGGTACGCTCGAACGCATGTGGGAAGGCCGCCTGCAGCCCGCGCGCGTGGAAATCTGGCACATCCGACTGCCGCTCGTGGCACCCATCCGCACGGCCAAGACGCGCCTGCGCAGCCGCGACTCTATCGTCGTGCGCATAACCGATTATGCGGGCCACCATGGCATTGGCGAATGCGTGGCTTTTGATACCGACTGGTATACCCCCGAAACTATTGCTACCGACCTGCCCCTTATTCGCGACGCGCTGGCGCCGCTGTTGGTGGGCCGCGTGCTTTTGCACCCGAGCGAAGTAACTGAACTCTTCGAAAATGCGCCAGGTGCCATGGAGGCGCCTCTGGCTCGCGCGGCCCTGGAAAATGCCCTGTGGGACTTGTACGGCAAGGTGCGCGGACGGGCCATTACCCAGCTTATTGGCGCGCGCGAAAGCATTGCCGAAGAAGGCGCACTCGACGCCGTGCCCGAAGGCTGCGTGCTGGGCGGCGCCGTGGTTGGCCTGGGCCCCGTGGCCGAAGTGCTGGCGGCCGTGGACGAAGCGGTGGAAGCGGGGTATCGCCGCGTGAAGCTTAAGATCAAGCCCGGCGAAGACGTGGACCTGGTGCGTGCCGTGCGCAACGCCCACCCCGAACTTATGATCATGCTCGATGCCGACCAAAGCTACAAAGACGAACAGCTTTCTGTGCTGCAGGAACTGGACGAATTCAATATTGAAAGCATCGAAGAACCGCTCGACCCCACCTACACGCCTACTGTGGGCCCCACGGACTTGTTCGACCGCCTGGCGCGCCTGCAGTCGCAACTGCGCATGCGCGTGTGCCTGGACGAAAGCTGGACGAACGGGGAAGAGCTGCGTGAAATCTTGGACGCCCACCCTGAACTGCGTTGTGTTTCGCTCAAGATTGGCAAGTTCGGTGGCGTAACTGCTGCGCTGGAGTTCCATAAGTGGGCGCGCGAACGTGGCATTGAAGCCTGGCCAGGCGGCATGTACGAAACGGGCATTTCCAAGCGCCTACATGCAGCCTTTGGTTTGCTGCCGGGCGTGAATTTGCCGGGCGACATTAACGACAGCAGCCGCTACTTCACGGTGGACATTTGCCGTCCGCCCTTCGAACTTTCAGGTGGGCTTATGGTGGTCAATAATAGCGATCACCCCACGGGCCTGGGTTGTTCACTCAACGAAAACGTCCTCGCCAACGTCACCGAAGGCTATTGGCTTTACGAGTAGTTAATTCCGTCGTTCTAACGAACGACGGAATTGTCGACGCTGCGCTTATTTCTGGCGCCCATCTTGCCCCTTGTTTTGTGCTTCGTGTACCGAAGTACACTTCAGCCCAAAGGCGGGGCAATCTATGGCGCCAGAAATAATGCTCACCGACTCTTCGACAACCTATAAAAAACCCCCTGCATTTGGCAGAGGGTTTCTTGAACAGCGAGAGCGGTCGCGATTTGCGAGACGCCTTTAGCGCATGTGCTTACACACAGGTGTAGCCACCGTCGACAGCGATCATCTGGCCAGTTACGTAGCTGGATTCTTCAGCGCCCAGGAACACGGCGGCGGAATTCAGTTCGCCGCCCTGGCCGTAACGCTGCATAGGAACGGTGCTCTTGGCAAAGTTCTGGAAGTATTCGGTGTCCAGCGTTTCGGTGGTAAGTTCGGTGTAGAAGTAACCCGGGCAGATGGCGTTCACGGTTACGCCGTTCGGTGCAAATTCAGCAGCGGCAGCGCGGGTGAAGTTAACAACAGCGCCCTTGGAAGCATGGTATGCGCAGGTGGGGATAGCAGTGTTGCCAACCAGACCATAAATGGAAGCAATGTTGATGATGCGGCCATAGGTCTGCTTGCCGGCTTCAATGTTGGACTGCATGTAGCCGCCAACCTTCTTGCACATGGTGAAGATGCTGGTCAGGTCCAGGTTCATGGTAAAGTCCCAGTCTTCGCGGGTGAATTCAACCAGCTTGGTGCCCGTGCCAGCTTCGCCGCCAGCGCTGTTAACCAGTACTTCAATGTGGCCGAACTTTTCGTCGGCAGCGGCAATAGCAGCGTCGATAGAAGCTTCGTCGGTTACGTCGCATGCGCAAGGAAGTACTTCAATGCCGTACTTTTCGGCGAATTCCTTGGCGCTTTCTTCCAGGCGCTCTACGCGGCGGGCCAGAAGCACCAGGTTGGCACCCTGCTGGGCGTAACCTTCAGCCATCTGCTTGCCCAAACCAGAAGAAGCACCGGTAACTGCAACAACTTTTCCTGTGAAATCGAACATGATGTTACCCTCCTATCAAGTAAAACATTGTTCATAAGCCCCTGGGTTTTCCCAGTCGAGTTTTGGCCCACACTTATAGTAACCACGAATACACTAATCATGGTCAGAATTAATGCAAGTGAAACAAATACTAGGTAAACGGTTATACAATATGGCGTACTAGAAATGCGCGGGTTTCACGGGGAAGGAAGCGCATGGACTTTTCGTCTGAAACACTCCAGATAGTCATCGCCCTGGCGGCGGGCATTTCCCTTTCTGCTTCGTGCGGCTTTCGCGTGTTCGTGCCACCGCTCATTGTGAGCCTGGCAGCGCTGGCGGGCATGGTGGACCTCAGCCCCGATCTTGCTTGGCTGGGCACCTGGCCAGCGGCTATTGCCTTTGGTTCCGCCGCGCTGGTGGAAGTGGGCGCCTACTATATTCCTGCGCTCGACAATCTGCTCGACACTATTTCAGTACCTGCGGCCACGCTGGCGGGCACCCTGTTAACGGCGGCTATGCTTGGCGTGGACATCCCGCCTGCCGCCCGCTGGATTTTGGCGCTTATTGCTGGCGGGGGAACGGCGCTGGCGGTAAGCTCTGCCACGGCAACGGCGCGTGGTGCTTCAACGGTTACCACGGCGGGCCTGGCAAACCCGGTGCTTTCAACGGGCGAACTTGCTGCTTCAGCGGGCTTGAGCATCGTGTCTATTCTTTTACCCTTGCTTGCCCTGGTGTTGGCGGTAGTTCTGGTGGTCGCTCTGGTTCGCTGGCGTTCCCGCCGCCGTACTGCGCCAGCAGATTAAAAACCGGTCCCGTCGCTGCACAGCATGATACGTTAAAGAAGCTGTATCCAATTCCTGCTTCCGTGCACAATTCGATGAATATGCACCGCCTGAGCTTCTTCGTCGATAGTGTAAAAGACCATATATGACGAAACGGGCGCCCAATGATAGCCAGCAAAGGCTAGGAGCTCGTCCCGCACAAGAGGATACACCGTGGGCGTTTCTTCAAGCGCTTTAAGTAGGCGTTCGTATTCTTTAAGCAGCTTTGTAGCAGCAGATTTCGTTTTTAAAGTATTAAGCAAATACGAAACTGCCATGTCCAGGTCACGCGCCGCATGGGCGGACTCAAATACTGAATAGCGCATTACAGGCCATATTTCTCGCGCAGAGATGCAACGTGATCGCGTGCGGAAACAACATGACCCGCAAGAATATCCTTGCGACCAGTCTCGATAAACTCATACATTTCAAGGCGCATTTGTAGAGCATCGAATGCCTCTATGCTCATAATAGCTAAATCGCCAGAACCATTTTTTGTTACAAAAGCAGGTTCGTTGTTGTGATGGCACCAGGTGGAAACGTCGTTGTAACTGTTGCGAAGTTCAGTGCTGGAAATAACCTTTGGCATCTTAACTCCTAAAGAAATAATCTACTTATTTCTTTATAATATATCACACTTTATTTCGTTTCACCAAGGTTCTTACTCTTCCTGGGCGGGAGTGTAGAGGATGTTCACGTCGCTGCCGTCGCCCAGGTAGATGTGGCGCAGGCCCCGCGCCTTGGCAATTTCGCGGGCCCGGCGGTACACTTCGTTGGGGCTTTGCTCTGCAATTTCTTCCCCCAGGCATTCGCCGAACCAGCTCACTATGGCAATTTTCCCATCAAACATACTGGGGCGGGAAATTCTGCCTACCACCAACCCGACGGGCTTGTCGTTCCAATAAATGGCAATCTTTTGATTGTCGGGAATGAGCATGCTTTGCTCCTCTCTTCGGTTGTCAAGCTGGTGGATAGTATCACACACCCCACAGCCACCCAAAGAGACATGAATGGGACTTAGGACGCAAGAATGAGCATAGCGTATAAGCGGAAGTTTACAAGCATGACACAACTGCTTTACGAATGAACTCGGATCGGTTGTTGCTTACAGCATCGATTCGGGCAACAACTGATTCAGGAAATTTAACTGGCACGGTTATCAGGCGCTCTTCAGAAATGCGAGGGCGACCCACGATTGGGGCGCCTGACCATTCCCCAGGAAGTTCACCTTTTTCAATTGCGGCAACCATGGCCTCAATGTCTTTATCTGTCACTACGGTTCCGCTTTTTAAAGTATATTGCATCGTCTACCTCGCTATTCCCAATTCACGCCTAATCTTTTCAGTTGCTGGACTCATGGCATGGATAATAAGTATCTGCAAATCTGCTGTTTCGAGGCCCACCATTTCGATCTCTGTTCCTTCGTTATCGAATCCAATACATACCCAGCAATCATTACTGCGCGGGCGCTTGCTTGCGAAGTTATCCCATGCCTGCAAAATTGAAGTTTCTGAAATACCGTGCTTTAGTGCTGTTTCTAAAACAATAGTATCGAGCAATTTGCCCTCACTTTCGTAATATTATATTACCTTATTAGCCTATCGGCAAGTGTGCTTTTAGGCCCCTGACTTATTCGTCTTCCCCAGGGGAAGCAGGAAGATCGACGGTTTCGGGCTTCACGATGGTTTCTATGTATTCCCGTGCCGAAATGCGCTTGATGGTGCTGCGCTTGAAAGCCCTTTCGCCACGTAAAATTAGCTATTGTTAAAGGCGTTCGACGATTGCTTCCCACGAATGCGTGGTCAAGCAGCTTTTGTCCAGCCCAAGCTGCAGACCTTCCCATAGTGTGAGTGGCATGGTAAGCGAAAGATAGTTCGCAATCGCGGCGTTGCGCTGCGAAATATCGAACAGACCTATCACGGCCATGGGGTCGTCCGAGTCCAGCTGTTCGGCGGCGAACAAAATGGAATGACACGCAGCACCATAGGGCACCACGGTGTTCACTGCGCGCCCATTGTGAAAACCCAGCATGGTAACCAGGGCCGAAAGCCGGTCGGGGTCTGCAAATACCAACACCAAGTCGGGCTGCCCAACTTCGCTCCAGCGGCTTTCTGGCGCAAACACCACGCGCGGCAAGCCCCGTTCCGAAAGTGGCAAGGAATTACGCCACTTCAAGGCAGTTTCTTCGTCGCAGAAGAAGCGTTCGCCGTGCCGCATGTGCACAGGCGCGTTCGGTGGCGTTGCGTCGCCCATGCCTTGCGAAAGCATAACGTGAATGTTGGGGTTCTTGCGGGCGAAGCCGTCGCCAAAACAGCAACCCACGGTACCACCAGGGCACCTGCAGGCTTCTTCCGTTATGTCAACAACTTTGCCGCGCGCCGCCGCAAGCAAAAACGGCACCACGCACATGCGCCCCGTGGGTTCTGGTTCTAGATCGCATTCGGCTTCTGTGTTTGCGAAATAAATGCCCACGGGTTCTACGTCCAGGTGAAGCATTTCAACAAGCTTGCTTTTCATGATTAACTCCGCTCTATACAGATACTTCCCACGTCAGCGTATCTGGGTTCCAGGTCTTTCCTGCCGCCGTGCCTACCAAAACAGGATCAATGCACTTTTTTACAAGCAACTCTGCCTGCGCCATATCATGCCATTGCTGCGCAAGCCCCGTTTTCCCCGCAAGTTTTGTATACGTTGCCCGATATTCGCGTCGCCACATGTCGGGTACTGCAAATTCGTTGATTGTTGCTTTATGAATTCGCATTTCGCGCCTAAGACTTTCGAAAAGTTTACTGCCGTCAAAAACTTCAGTTGTAAGGTATACCGCAAGATCGACAAGATCTTTTACGCGTGACGATGGGCGGCCATTATGGCCTTCAATAATGCCAAACACCTTGTCTGTAATAGCCTCTTCTGTGCGATATACCACATAGTCAAATTCCACCAGCCCCTTAATGGGTAACCTGTCGACTGGGTGGACAAGCTCGGTACCGATGCATCCCACGTTATCTGCTACTAGGTCAACCGATATTGCTTGCATTTGTTTGCCACCCAGCAGCGGAGTGAATGTAACTTTAAATCCGTTGCGGTAGTTGTCTTCAAGCTTTATGGGCTCAAAACTTTCGTAGCGGAATGCAATAAAATCACCCAAATCGATTGCTGCATATTTCCGCAGTTCGTTAATAGCTGCTTCAATGTCAAGCTCTGAAGTAACCAGGTCGATATCGCGCGTAGTGCGTGCGTCAACTGTTCTGGCAAGCATGCTCATACCGCCCTTTAGCACAAATACGGACGGATGCTCGCTGAAAACACGGCATAACAACCTATGGTAATAAAAGCCCGCGATAGCGCGATTTGTGTCAAGCGGCGAAGCAACCGCAGCAGCCTTTACTGCCATTTCTAGTGCAGCGGGTGTTTTATACTCCAATAGGGGCCACCTTTCGCTTCGCTTCACTTCGAGTCTCTGCCATCACACGCCGAACTCGAGCACTTTCCACTTCAAGCAGAGCATCCATCCGAGCTAGGTTAAATTCCCCTGTTAAAGCGTAACGGTTATAAGCGTCAAAAAACGCGTCTTCGCATAGCGAGGGATCCTCGTGGTCCTTAACCAGGTCGACAAGCGTGCGTTCCACTCGCGTTATAGGCAGGCCATGACGCCATACAACGTCTTCTTCAGAAATGGCACGCATAGAATACTCCGCCGCACTTGTCCGTGAATTAAACCGCTGGCGTGTATACAGTCGATACGGCTCTAGAAAAAAGTCTCCGATGTTGTGAATGAACGCTGCGCTGTGCCCGCCTACAACTACGCCGTCCCACGAAATCGCACGCTCCTGCGTAAACTTCGAAGGCGCTGTTAGTTTCCATAGCGCTACCAGCTCATCAAACTGGCTTGCTGGAGTACCCGCAAAACGGTACGCTCCATGCGCAATACGGACAATACGCCCTGTCTTTTCAGCATGCGAAAGAGCGCTGCGCGGAACGTCCATTCTGCCAGCCTGGGCAGTAGTAAAAATCCCGCCTTCCGACTGTGCAAGATTTTCAAGTATGGGTATATAGCTGTTGTTTTTCATGTCGCAATTGTACAATAACTTATGACAAATGCAACATAAAATATTTACTTAGTTTGTATACGAGTTTGTATACAAATCAAGTAAAAAATTAAGGTATTAGACAACAGCAGCTAAGGCACTACAATAGGAACAACGTATAGGCACAACAGAAAGGAAATGGTATGCAGTACGAAATAATTGGCGGAGCGTTCCCCGCGGTGGTTTGCACTCTGCAAGCTGGCGAACAAATGAAAACCGAAAAAGGCTCCATGGTGTGGATGGACAGCGTCATGGAAATGCAAACCGAAGGCGGCGGCGTAGGCAAAATGTTCGGCAAGATGTTTTCGGGTGAAAGCATGTTCCAAAACATCTATACCGCTAAGGCGCCGGGGCGCATCGCGTTCGGGTCAAGCTTCCCGGGAAAGATTATGCCTATCGAACTGCAGCCGGGCCAGGCTGTCGTTGTGCAGAAGATGGCATTCCTGGCGTCGGAAATGGGCGTGGATCTGGCCGTGCACTTCAACCAAAAGCTGGGCGCTGGCTTTTTCGGCGGCGAAGGCTTCATTATGCAGCGCTTAAGCGGGCAAGGCGTGGCGTTCATCGAATGCGACGGCGACTTTGTAAGCTACGACCTGGCGCCTGGGCAGTCGATGCTGGTGGACACGGGCAATGTGCTGGGCTTTACGGGCAACGTGCAAATCGAAATCGAGCGCGTCAAGGGCGCGAAGAACATCGTGTTTGGTGGCGAAGGCATGTTCAACACGAAGCTTACCGGCCCTGGCACCATCTGGCTGCAGACCATGCCGCTTTCAGGCTTCGTGGATGCTATTGCACCCCACCTGCCCACTGCGGGAAGCTAGCGGAGGCATTATGCAAGAGCTGAAGATACACCGCGTGTATAAGCATTTCAAGGGCGACTACTACCTGGTCGAAGACGTGGCCACGCATTCCGAAACCGGCGAAGAGTACGTGGTGTATCGCAAGCTCTATGGCGACGGCTCGCTCTGGATTCGTCCCAAGGCCATGTTCTTGGAAGAAGTCGACCACGAAAAGTATCCAGATGTGGAACAGCGGTATCGCTTCGAACTACAAGACATTGAAAGCGTCGCGCATGAGGGGTAGCACCCAAAGCATTCTGCCTGCAGACCATGCCGCTTTGGGGCTACTCTGCGGCCTCTAGAAGTTCCAGTGCCAGAGCGTACTTGGCAACACGAGCGCGGTCGGCATCGGTTGGATTATCCAGCCGCAACAAATCGGAGTTGTGTCGCAGGTCTGCCATCTTTACCCTGCGCGCAAGCGGATTCTTGGCAAGCGCGGCGACGTAGTCCATATAGGGAACGCCGTCGGTATGCGTCATGAGAAGCAATGCCTCTATCACTTGTTCTGATATACCTTTGCTGCGAAGGTAGTCAGGCGTTTTGCCCGCGTCTTCAATCACATCATGAAGAAGCGCCACGCACATCTCGTCTTCGGTGTCCATCTGCTCCGCCAAATGGAAGGGGTGAAACACATAAGGCGCCCCAGCTTTGTCCAGCTGGTCTTTATGAGCTTCGAAACAAATCTTAAGAGCTCGTTTGGTTAGTGGGGTGTATATCATGCCAACAACCTTTCTAGCAAAACATATAGTGTCAAAAAAAGATAGGGATGCGTGTCTAGGTATCGGTACCTGCAGAATATTAATTTGTTATTAAGGAACAAAAGGCTCTATATAAGAACACGTATAGCGACTTAATAAACAATCGTTATACTTAAAATGTTCGCTTATAGGGGTTGGTTATCATGAAAAATCCGTTTATTGAAAACAAAGCTTGGTCAGAAGGCGGAAGAGATGATTGCTATAGTGTCTCATTTGGCCAGTCACAAGAAAGCGCCTCTGAAATAATTAAGATGACTACAGAGCTAATTGAGTCGAAATATTCTGAAAGAAAGTCTTCTCAGTCCAGTAATGACACGTGTCAGGGGTTTTCTATTCCAATTGGAAACGACCCTCTTTTGCCTGTGTGGACTATGCATCTTTCGTTTTCTGACGAAGAGACTCCTTTATACGGAATCTATTTTGCTGTATTCGATCTCAGCACCTTGTTAAAAACTGAAGAATTATCTATCGGGAGAATGATTGTCGTTGCTCAGATTAAACAAGGGTATTCAGATGAAAGAGACGATGTAAAACAGGGCAAAAAAACTGCAAAGTATTTCAAGCGAAAAATTGGAAAGAAATGCGTTCCCTGGGACGATAATAGATTGCTGCAAGACGCCCTTTTGTCTGAATACGATATTCAAGAAGCTGGTAAAAAGCTGTCTACTGTGAGCAAGGTTCTTTTGGCTATGCTCGGCACAGCAGCAGCCGCTGCATTAATAAAAGCAATAGTTGATAGCGGCGGCGAGGACGAACTTGAGGAAGCAGACGCAATAATAGTTAACCATTTGGACGAAGTTGAAGACTTGGTATTAGAAAAGAGTCCCGAAGTTGCTATTCCAGTCATCTTCGAACCTCTTCATGATGGGATAACACGTTTTTCAGCCTCACAAATTGGAAGAATAATTGGTGCGACAGGGCGTGAAGTTAACCTATTGTTGAAAGAAAAAGGACTTATCGATGGCGAGCCAGGAAATTGGCGCATCACTGAAAAGGGTGCACCTTTTGCGATATTACGCAGTGACGATAATGGAGGGTGTTCGTGGAATTATTTAATGTGGGATGAATCTATTATCGATGAGCTGGGCAACCCAATTGAACATCTCGAACAAATTAACGATATTAGGGCTCTTGCAGGGCTCCCTCCGCTTAATAGCATCAATCCTTATTCGCATTAAGCAACGATATGAAAAGTTGTTAAAAGAGGGAAGCCTAGGTTAATCACTGTAACTTATAAAGGCGAGCAGAGTATATACATTGCAATATACTCTTTTCATTAAAACAATAACGTTATGTCAGTGAGGATAGATAGGTATTAATGGATTTCAAAGAAGACTTACAAATATTAAATCCTTTGCCAAAAAATAACTCTTTCAATTTGTTGGAAGCAGCTACGCCACAACCAGAAGATGTATTCCTGGTTACTAAAAAGAGTGAAATTTATGAACGATACCAAGACGCACGTATGTTCTTGCGTTGGACAGAAACCGAAACGATAAAAGGCTGGTTTAAAAAAACCGATAGTGAAGAGATGAATGCAAGACTAATTGGATTTAAGAAAAAGTATTGTTATGAATTAGCTCTGCTTTACTATAACGCAATAATAGACATTGCTTGGGGAGCCTGCTACGCATGCGCAACTATAGAAAAGGGTAAACTACTAGCAAACAGCACCTCTATCATGGGCGCAAATGAAGCGGAAGAAGCATTAAGACATTTCGAGAGAAATCCCTATGAACGGAAAGCGATTCCAAGCCTTTCGCGGCAATACCCAGCTTTTTCGGATTTATTTGATGCATTCCAATCGTTTATGAATAAGCCCTCAACGAAGACGGTTAGAGATTCATTCCAATTCATTAAACATCGGGGAGTCCCTATCTATAAAGAAGAGGGACACATAGGGATTCCTGGTATCAAAATACATGTTAACGACAAAGTAATCGCTACATCGTCTTCAGACGTGAGAAAAAAACTATCAATTGGTGAGCAGGCACAGATGCTCAAAGACTTTGACGAAAAATGTCTTTACCCTTTTATCGGCGACTTTATTACAAAGCTAGAAGAGGTTGTGAACCCTTCGCCTTTAGCAATGATATAACTGTTTTAAAACAGACCACAGAAACTGGAATCGCGTTTCTAAAAAGTGATATGTCAAACAATGACTCAACTTTACTAGCGCAATGCGGCCATGTACTCTATTTATTCGTCTGATATATTAAGTCCATTGCTCTCAGCGC
Organism: uncultured Coriobacteriaceae bacterium; assembly: GCA_902768975.1. GTDB lineage: Bacteria > Actinomycetota > Coriobacteriia > Coriobacteriales > Eggerthellaceae > CACXMZ01. The sequence continues at coordinate 199,881 of CACXMZ010000002.1, read as the reverse complement.
ATTAATCCACGGGTATTATTATTTGTTGTCAGTAGCTAGGGAAAGTAGCCCTTGATTCTGCTAATGTATGTGAAAAAGCATGTATGAAAGCGTAATGAAAAAGACGATGAATAGTATGGGGTATAGAGGTCGTATAATTTTAAATGAACATAATCTGACGTGCTTTGTTGATAATTTTCTGTTCTGCGGGGAGACGACATGAAAGAAAATATCGAAATAATCACAAATGGTTTTTATAATAGCTTCCAATCTTCGCATGTTCTTTTGCTTATCGGCCAGAATGCTGATGCAAATGAAGTTAAGGAGTACCTATCAAAACCGCGCTGGAGCGCAGTTATAACCACTAATAGTGATCCAGAATTTGCAAGCTATTTTGCAACGGAAAACCGTACGTTACAAACTTGCTCTTCTAGAAAAGAACTCTCTTCACGATTTTTAAGCCGAGAAAAGCCCCTTCTTGTTCAACTATACGGAGTGGAAGGTGAGGTTTCTGACACTTCCGAAACCGTTGCCCCAAATCCCTTCGGTGACGACGAACGCAGGCTTCGCAAGGCAAGTGAGCTACTTAGTCTAATTCCCTCGCTTCTTGATTATGTCAATACCCTTGTGGTTACTGGTTTTGACTCCGAAGCGGATAAGAAACTCCTTCCGCAACTCGGCGACCTCTTGAGTGAAGACATTACACCAGGTTCAGTATCGTTCTGGAGCATGAAAGATGCCTTTTCGGACAACAGCACGATTAAAGACTGGTTAAAAAGTATTTGTGACCAACAGTCCTTCAAATTCTATGACACGTCCCTTGCGGAGGCTGTCAAATACCGTGATACCGAAGATCTCCATGCTATCGAAGATGCAGAAAGCCTTTCATTCGGAGATGACGTGTTCTTCTGCAATCAGAAGCCCGTTAGCATTAATCGCGATACCATACTTCGTATTAGAAATGTTGGTACTTTGTTAACAGAAAGAACCATAAACCGAATAAGACCGCTCGGTAGAAATCAGCAGAGGCTTTGGTTTTCAAACTTTCTTGAACGCACTGGTATTGGTGAACCGCAGTGGTATGGATATCTTCCTCAGTCGAGTTTTTACGTCAAACGCGAATACGAGGATGCCCTAGTTCAGTTAGTACGATGGGCGCTAAGAGGATGGGGTCCCACTGGTGACCAAGCCGAAATCCGACCTATTATACTTTCGGGTGCACCAGGAAGTAGTAAAAGCGTGACAATGGGAGCGCTTGCCTATCGAATTTACAAAGAGGGGTTAAACCCAGTCGTCTATATATCAGGGTCTCTGTTTTTGGGAAACAGTTATGGCAGTGGATTCCGTAACTTGATTGACGCACTCGAAACCATACAGGCTATCAGCGGCGCCACTACTCCTGTCCTTGTTATCTGGGACGGATCGTCGTATCGAGAGATAGAGTCAGATGCAAAAAGATTGCTAACTAATCTGAAGAACAGGGGCAGGAATGTTGTCCTTGTTTGTAGCAGCTATTCACTTGCAGGAAGTAGCGAACCATCGACTTTATATTCGTATGATAATAGTACTGATCTATTTGAAGGCTGCCAAAACTTCGACGATGCTGCCGTGGTCGATCGTTCAGACTGCTTGTTTGTCTTGGCCAGCAGACACATGACAGAGCAGGAAAGATATCAGTTCTGGAAAAAGGCTAGGTCATATTCGGGTATCTCAGAAGTGCAAATAAGCTATCTTCGAAAAAAATTTGCAGAGGAGCCCGAAGCCGATATCTTTAATTATTATTATGGACTCGTGTCGCTCCTTCGCGAACGACTTGAAAGTAGCCTAGAGGGCGAGCAAGATAAAGTTGTTCGTTTCCTCCAGGAAGAACGTCCTGACTATATTAAAGAACTGCTCGAACAGAAAACGGCAGAACTGGAGTCAAATCCCGTTTATCAAGCATTTCTCAGGGCGGGGATGCCTTCGGAAGCATTAAACGAGCTTACCCATTCAGATGAAGGTACTGAAAGCGGAGACGATTGGCATGGGTTATTGGTTCGTGCAAACAAATACATTGCTCTATTTAGTAGATACAAGATAGACATACCGTATAGTTTTATATACGAAGTTGTTACAAAAGAGGCTGGTGTCAATCCCTACAGTGATAACGGTCGCGAACTACTTGAAACCTTAACAACCAGAATACCATGGCTATCATGTGGCGAAAACGAGGATGAGGAGTTTGTCTTCCGTTTCAGAAACGCTTTGGAGGCCAGAATATATCTAGATAATCGAAACATAACAGGGGAAAAACTCGTTGAAATGGTCGCAGAGGCGCTGCGCCTCTACGGAGAGAACTACCAGCGTGAACGATATGAAAATCCGAGACTTGCTCAGAAACTCCAATCGATTGTTCGCCTGATGGGGCCTAACAGTAAGTATTATGTCAGCGAAAGTGTTGAGCACAGAGATACAATTGAGCACAAAGACATACAGGCGCATTTAGATATTCTCATTGACGCCATTGAGGAACTTCTAAACGATTATACAATTCCCGATGAGGATTGCGGTTTTACGCTGCTGCTCGTTACTTTAACTCGTGAGTATTACGGTGGAAATGTATGGGATGCGCTTCATGGTAGAGCAGGATCATCGCCAGTTGATTACAATGCACCCGGCTTCTCTGCTGATGACTATGTCAAACGACTTACTAGAGTTTCTAGGGCTTCATCTATTGCTTTAATGCGTCAGCAAGAATTAGAAGAGCGCGCAAGTATCAATCGACATAACGAGCAGGGAGTATTTCTTCAGCGCCAGGCAAACGGGCTTGTTGTTGAGTCAACGCTTTGTAGTCTTGAAGCCGCTGAGCTGAGTTCACAATACGCTGATTGTTGTGCTGTGACTAACCAGAAAAAAGACGAAAGCATTACTAGTAGATTACTTCCGTACCCTGCGCAATACCAGAAGCTAGCAGCCGCAATTCGATTCGATCCCTTCAATGGTTATGCATACAACACGCTATTCAGGCTATTCGAAAGAGAGTACCAGAGTAGCGAATGCCCTAGCGATGCTAAGCTTGAATATTTGGCAGAAATAATGGCGCATGTAGATAATTGCGTTATATATGGGAGCGACATAGAAAGTAGGGGTCAGCGTACTGATGAACTCAGCAACCATATTGTAAGCATTAACAACTATGCAAGTAATGTTCCAGCAAGTATAGATACAATTGAAGGAAATAGTCCTATTCGTGACACAAGGGATACTTCTCTTTTTGTCGATATATACAACAGATTTCTTGAAGAAGGCAATCCTGCTGCAATTCTTTTTGTTGCACGTAAAGAAATCTTACAGCTAGGCAGCGACGATGTGTTGAGTGCGAGTGACATTCGGCGTTGTCAGAGAGTTCTAGATTTTATGACAGAACAGAGACGATATGAATGTGTATGCTCTGACCCAAATGCAATTGCATTTCTCATTAGAGTAGCGTGGATGTCATTCAGTGGAACGCAATTAAACGAGGCAAGAGAATGTCAAACGACTAAAATCTCAATAGGACACTGGAGAAGCCTACTTCAATACTGTCGCGCTTATTCCCAGGCTGTGCAATCTGGCAGACAGCAACCTATCCTTACCGTTATTCACGCGCTTGCCACTTTGCAGGTTGAAGGGCTGACCACAGCAAGCTATATAGATGCATACAATATCATTCAACCAATAAAAGAAGAGCAATTTAATCGTTCATATAGGTTAAGGGCACCATTTATTGTGTGCAACGAGGATGGTGAACCAGTTCGCTATACCGGGAAGGTCATCCACACTACAGAAAAAAATGGACATATGCACATTAATGGTTTACCCCAATATTTCGGGGGAAATGCAGGCGTGTATTTCCATCTATTAGATCTGGCGAAAAATAGGCAAATGCCAAATGAAGGGGAAGTTATCTCTGGTCTTGAATTGGGAATAGGGTACATGGGCTTTCGGGTCTTCTCAAAGCAAATGCGAGAAGAGCGAGAAAGGCGTTAACCATGAAAGTACCTGTTATTACGGCAGAAACAGGTAGGGAGCTGAACGCATTAACTCAGTCCATTAATCCCCTTTTGTTCTGGACATGCAATTACGAACCAACATTGAGCTACGCTATCAATGAAGATGCCGACTTTTTAGCAGGAATTCAAGATTTATATAAGTTTGCTATTGATACAAATTGTGTCTTGAAAGGTATTGCTTTCAACAGGCCGAGTTGCATTTGTCCAGATCTACTCAGTGACGGGGAGTCTAAGGATTTGCGTGAAACTATCGATTTGGTTCAGACTTTACGATCTGTAATTGATCATAATCAATCCAATTATGACGGAAAGCTTTCCAGCTCGCGTTTAGATGACTATATCTCATGGATTCGTTCTATCTTGGGGAAAAGCGAGCCGACGTGCATAGAAGACTTTGGGAAACTCAACGATGCATTAAAAGAAATTGGGAATACGCTGGTTACTTCTAGTCGCAAGATTATCAAACGCCTTGCCAAGCGGCCAGATATTAATGCTATTGCAGAAAGATGGATTGATACCGTGCTTAAGTGGTATTGTTCTGGAACACGACAAGAGCTTTACCGTAGCCAATTAAGCGATTATTACCTAGCAAAAGCGTGCGCCTGTATTCCCAACTTCAAAGAAGACATAAATTCTGTCGAATTACGTAGAGCTGTTAACCGCTGGATAAGCCTACAAGCTATGGGTCAATTCGAAGTGCCGCTTAAGAAATTAGAAGCAGAGCGTAGAGAGATTGTAAATGCTTTTGAATCTCCCTCGAGCCAAGAACTTGTTCTTAGGGAAAATTATCCCAAGGAATTTGAGCTAGTAACGGAAAACCGAAATGAACGCTTGAAAGAAATTGACAGCGAAACAGAGCGCATAAAAGCTGAGCGTTCTGCTTATCAGGCAAAATGCGGAAATAACAAGATTGACTACTTCTTTAATTCTGAAAGATTAAACAAGCAGTTTCAAGAGACGTTAATTGAGTTGCAAAAAGAGCAAGCAGGACAAACTCTTCTTCCCCAAGACTTTTTACAATTTGACATTGAGCGGATATTTAGCATTATTCGACTACCCTAATCATACAATTGTAACAATATACGCGAGGTCAAGCGTGTTGTGCGTGGAGGCGGATGGCGGCTGGGTGCGCCACGGGACATGAGCAAGGCGAAAGCCGAGGTCAAGGCGATAACGGCCTTTTCTGGAAACGGCGACTCTAGTAAGCCCTTCTATAACAGCATTGCCAATGGAGGCTGGGGCGTCATTATTCAATAATTTAACTGGCGCAGCATCCGTTACATCATCAATAGACATCGCATACATCGGGTAAAATAATGGCAACCCTTGGCGTAAGGACAAAAGATGACGTTTGAAGAAGCCACTGTAAAAGCAATTGAATTTAGAAATAAGCGCGATTGGGCACAATTCCATAATCCAAAAGACCTCGCTATCTCTCTCAATCTCGAAGCAGCTGAATTACTCGAGGCCTTCCAGTGGTCTGGCGCCGAGCTGGATGTAGCAAGCAACAAAGACCGTATGGTCGATGAACTGGCAGATGTCACAATTTATTGTATATATCTCGCGGATGCGCTTGGCATCGATCTTGTAGATGCCGTAAATAATAAGATTGAAATAAATGAAGAGCGATATCCCGTCGACAAGGCAAAAGGCAGCGCAAAGAAATACACCGATTTATGAGCGAATCAACAACATACACTCCGCCTAGTGCACCAGCGGGCGAGGGCTTTCTGGTTGACCACATTTCCTTTGCTTCAGAGGAAAAATTCCACTGCGAAGCGTTTGCGTTTGAGGAAAGCAAAATTCAAAGCTGGCCAATGGTCTATATCCTCACCAACGATAAAGAAGCCTATGTAGGGAAAACCACCAGCCTTGCTACTCGGTTGCACCAACATGAACGCAATGCGTCGAAAAGAGCATTTAATACCGTACATGCTATTCTTAACTATGAGTTCAACGTTTCAGCTGCCGAAAGCTATGAGCGAAAACTAATTCAATTTATGAGCGCAGATGGGCTCTATCGGCTTACAAATAAAAACGAAGGTCTCTATGAATACGATTATTTTGCCAAACCAGAGTATGACGAAATGTTCGAGCAGTTATGGGAAGAACTGCAACGTGAAGGGCTTGTTTATCACAGCATCAAAGAGATAGAAGAATCTGAAGTTTTCAAATATTCTCCTTTTAAGAGTTTGAGCCTGGATCAGGAGCAGGCGTTAAAAAAAGTAATAAAGGAAATAAGGAAAGGCTTTGCAAATACAGAACCGCTGGTAATCGAAGGTATACCGGGTACTGGAAAAACGGTTCTTGCGATTTACCTCTTAAAAGCACTCAAAGACAATCCCGATTACAAAGATTGCAATATTAAGCTATTGGAGCCAGTCACTGCATTGCGCGAAACACTACGGAAATCTGTAAAAGGCGTTCAGAACATTACGGGAAAAGATATCATTGGGCCCTACGATTTACTCAAGCCTGAATATGGCTTTGTTGGTAAAGGCAAAAAGTCGTTTGATATTTTGTTAGTCGATGAAACGCATCGGCTTAAGCAACCGCTAAACCTTGCTCGTCAATGGGGCCAATACAACAATGTTAATAAGGTGCTTGGGCTAGAGCCTGGCTCAACCCAGCTTGATTGGATTATTAGTCAGGCAAAACTTCCAGTTTTCTTCTATGACAGGCTCCAAACGGTTCTTCCTGCCGACATTAACAGAGAGACGCTTGAGCAGCGTTTGGGAAAAGCACTCAGCAATCCAATTAGGCTTGGGAGTCAAATGCGTGTTAAAGGTGGCAGTGAATATCTTGACTATGTCTTAAATATCCTGGACGGGAAAAAGCAGCAGCCACGTACCTTTGGAGAATACGAATTTGTCCTTCATGAAAGTTTCGCCTCATTCAATGATAGTTTTAATCAGACGCTTGCTAAGCATGATTTAACAAGAATGCTTGCAGGTTACGCGTGGGAGTGGAAGACACATAACGACCCAGATCCGGACCATTTTGATATTGAAATAGAAGGTATTAGGAAGCGTTGGAATTGGCAGAATGCTAACTGGGTCGGTCTTGGAACCAGCAATCCAACAAGGGCGCAGGAAGTGGGTTGTATTCATTCCATTCAGGGTTACGACCTGAGCTATGCATACGTGATAATCGGTGACGACCTTAAGTTTGATGCTGAGCAGCAAAAACCCTATGTCGATATTGCTAATTACTACGATAGAAACGGTAAGCAAGGGGCTTCTGAAAAAGAAATAGCTGAATACGTGCGCAACATCTATTACGTTCTTCTAACCCGCGGCATTCACGGAACTCATGTTTATATATGTGATCCAGGATTAAGATACTACTTCTCAAACTTCTTCGCCAAGGGGCGATAATGCAATCAATAGCAACCTCTGTTTCGCACACTTCCAAGAGTCTATGTTAATCGAATTCGTTGGGAATAAGATGGCTTATCTATTTGCACACCCGGCATTTCCCATTTTTCAATCAGCGCAAGAAGATTAGCTAGTAATTCTTTAACATCTTTTCTATAAGGTGCAGGATCACTAACTATTGCATTATGCAACTTTTTAGTCATCTCGCCAAAGTATAGCTCTCCATCGCTTGTCTCTAACTGTTGGATTAACCAAATTGCTGCATTGCTCCAGCGTAGGCACTCCGCCGCGGAGGCTTTATCTTCGAAAAGAATACCAAGAAACGAAATGTTTTCTCCCTGAACGTAATCGTCCTTGTCTGGGAATTCATGCATAAATAACGTTTCAACGGTTGGGTTAAATAGCTGCTCTATTTTCTTACTCCATCTAGGCGAGGCTGCTTGCGCCCTTTTTTTATTTGTATTGTATTCATGCTTTAATTCAGATAATACATCTGGGGTAACGCAAATAGCCCCTTTATAAAGCTTCTCAATCTTGGCCAAGTCATTTGAATCAATTGCCACAATAGCAGCCATTTCGTAATTGGAGAAAGATGAATCATAAAGACCCGCAGTTGTTGCATTGGCGCTCCCAATGATTCCCCTGCGATTATCAATGATGTAAGTTTTTGCATGCAGGTCAAAACGAATAAAAGGGTGCCATCCTTTACTCATGCTATATTCAAGGATGTCAAAATCAGTAACACCAGCGAGCAAGTCACCTAAACGAAACCGAACCATTATTTTTTTGTTGCTTATATTACTTGGAACACATGCAATGAGACGTTTAATTGTGTGTTGTTTGCAAAATGCCGTAATAATCTGAACAGAGTCACATGCAGAATGGAGTTCCATCTCAATCTGCTGTCCAATTTCTCCAGAGACAAGAAGCGGCATTCTTTATCCTTTTGCAAAATTCTTTTGTTCTTCAATGTACCTACGTAGCTTCTCGTTCCACCTTGCCACAAGCAGGTCGTTTTGGTCTGATTGGTTAATGTTGGTTTCGTCAACCGCCCTTGTAAACGAGCAGATAAATAATTCGAAAGCCGTCTTAACATCGGTGCCCTCATTGAAGATTTGCTCAAGAAAGCTTGAGTAAAAAATATGATCCATATTAAGCTGCACGTCACAGCTGCCCAGCGCAAAGCTGTAATCAAAAATTGGCCCCTGCTTTCCAAGATTAACATGTTTGATGTTTACCTTATTGTTCATATATGAGCGAACTTCATCGTCTGTAGGATTTTCCACGCCTTGGCTTTCAAGTTCCTCTTTTTTCTTTTCGATCAGTTCACGTTCTGGCGTTATTTCCTTCGTTGCTTCAGATTCACTCTTAGTGCCGTCCGAATCAGCTTCTTCAGCACTATTGATGATTTTTGTAGTTGGCGAATCAACATCTTCGACATTTCTTGAGCCTTCACGTGTTTTTTGATTTGTGCTATACATTTTTGAAATTGTAGTGCTGATTAAAGAATATAGCTGCTGCCAAACAGGCTTTACTTCTTCATCTTGATAATCCGCGGGATCGACCCTTCTCAGTTCGACATGTTGTTTATTGTTCGCAACTCCGAATGCCTCATCAAGTTCTGGCATAAAACGGATTTCGCAACCCCACCATCGATGCTGCGGCTTATTAATACTTTCATAAAAATCAAATCGCCCAAAATCAATTTCTCTATTTGCACGAACAATAGAAATACCTTCGAGACTTTTTACGTGCTTGCCTAAAGCCGTGCTTCCTGGGTCACCAACGATGGCCGTTTTATCGTAAAAGATATCTTTTACGATAGAAAAGCGAACTTCAACATTGGATTCTTTAATACTATCATCTTCTGGATCGTGATACTTGATTGGTACAACAACTAAACCATCAGGATGGTCTTTATCGGCGAAGGGTTTGAAAATCGGCTCGGTAAAGTCTGGATCGCACCCCCGAGATAATTCACCAGGCTTATTGGGATTGCCTAGAATATAATTGTTGGGGAGTAGCATAAGCGGATCGTTTGGCAGGATGTCTCGGTTTAAATCAGGGTTTTCATGGTGTATTAGTCGAATACTGCAGCCATCGTCGTTTAAAAAATAACGAAACTTCTGACCAAGCGCAAAGCATAATCTATCGAAAAGAACCCGAACTGTTTTTGGCACAACTCTGTCGCAATTCTTCCAGAGCACGAGCGTACCAGCCGGTTTAAAATCAAGCTCATCAATAGAGTCTCCATTAAGAATTTTATAACTCAAATACGTTTTATACTTATCTGGAATCGGGGTCTTTATCGGGTCGTCAATAACTGTTTGTTCCCCTGTTTTAACCTTATTGATATCGAGCTTTACGACATGACAGTTTTCATAGCCGTTCTGCCAGGAGTAAACCTCAATACTTGGACAGGCATAGAGCGATGCCTGTGGCAGGCCTACTCCGAAGCGCCCCATTCCCGACCGGTCCATTCTTGTAGTAACACCAATACCAAGACATCCGCCCAATATTGATGTATCCATCCCGCTGCCATCATCAAAAAAAGCAATTTCGTCGATTCGCTTACGACCGGTATCAGCGTCGAGTCTTTCGGCTATAACTACAAGGACATTCTTAGCGCTTGCCTGGACGGAATTATCTATTATTTCTGATACGGCACATTCAATATTCTTGTAACCAGTATTCCTTAGAGCGTCGCCTAATGTTTGTATCTGAACTATCTCTTGCGCCATACAATCCTCCTAAATTACCAATAGAGACTAAAATAGCTATAAGTATCTTCCCCGCCATCAAATCGCGACAAGTTGTCTTTTATGTCAACAAGAAGGCACTCTTCGTTACCTCCCATTTGTGGACCTCGAAGTCCTCTTCCAAGCATCTGGCTATAAAGCACAATCGATTTTGTTGGTCTTGCAATAAAAACACATCCAATGTTTGTTGCATCAAAACCTGTTGTTAGAACTTCGTAATTAATAAGCATGTTCAGCTCGTGGTTAGTATTCTTAAAGTTTGCAATGGCCTCGGAGCGTTCTAATGCTGCCATGTCGCCTGTTATAACGGCATTTGGAACACCCTCTAAGGAAAGCATGCCTGAAAGCAGCCTAGCATGTGCAATCGAGCATGCAAAAACTATTGTTGGTATTCCTAGCCCATGGAGCTCTTGAAGTTTTTTCTTAATAGTAATATTTCTACTTTTATTTCTGCCAATTATTTCTAACGATTTTCTGGTGTAGTCGTCATACCCGTTATCTGTGGCAGCAATCTTTATTGCTTCGAGTTCTTCTTCGCTCAAGTCTTCCGAATACACAAGCTCTTCGCGCGTAATTTTCGATAGTATTTTTCTCTCTTGAAAATACTTGATAATGTTTGTTTCGATATGTGCGTTTAAAGCTTCTTGCGGCGAAAGGTTTACAGCGTTCATTAGTTTTACATCGATGCCAATGCTTTTATTCCCAAATAGCGAAGATAAATGAACATTTTCAGAGCTGTTCTCGGTTGTTCTGCCTGGCGTGGCGGTAAGACCCATAAGCGATCGATCCTCCATGCTCATAGGACATGTCATCAACTCATTAATAATCTGCTTGGTTTCAGTTGCCGAAGCCTTATGGGCCTCGTCAAATATTAGCAAACGCAAATCTTTGTGTATCTGATTAAATAATTCTGGGTTTCCGCTTTTTATCGCCATAAGTTTTTGTATTCCGCAAATCATAATACCGTTGAAATTTTCTGAAGGGATGCTTGGCTCAAAAGCATCCCACAGTCGATACTCGCAAGTACTCCCTTCTCCAATATTGCGCCAAACGTGCGCAAATGTCTCAGAAGCCTGCTGAAGTAGTTCTTTTGTGTGCGCGACCCATAATATAAGCCCTTTTTTCTTAAGATCATATCGCAGATAATGGGACGCAATATGCATCGCCGTTTTTGTTTTCCCAGTACCTGTCGGCATATGGATTAAAAAGCGGCTCAGCGTGATTGGGGATTCCAGAATGCTGAGCGCCTGTTGACGGATGATATATTGATAGTCAAGCAGTTCAAAAAAGCGTTCATGAGAATCAACTGATTCAACAGCAACTGTTGATTGATTCCCATGTTCAAACACGGCATCTTCATCGTAGCCAAGCAGATTAATAAAATGAAGCGTTATTTTGTTTGGCCGCCATGGAGCAGCCGAAATAGCCTCAACTATTTTAGGAAGCGACCTTGTGTTCTTCAGTTTAGCTCCTAATAGGGATCTGAAATCTAGTAACTCTTTTTCGGGTAGTTGTTCAAGGATACGTTTTCTAACAAATCTGTCTCTTAGGATAGAGACCCCATGGATAGATACAATCATGTCGACCAAAAGAGCCTTTGTAAGCGGCCTTGTTTCCCATTCAATCAGTTGGTCAACAAGGCTATTGCCTAAAATAGTTTTGAGCTCTTCAATACCAAATTGTTTTAAGAGACTTTTAAGCTTGTATGATTTCGACATATCTATTCTTTCGTGTCTTACGCTATAAACTGTCTTTTATAAGTGTAAGCGCTTTTTCTAATTGTGTGAAATCATTTTCATTAGTTAAGGCGCCAATACTAAATCGCACAGTACCTGCTGGCAAAGTGCCGAGAAAGTCATGGGCATAAGGCGCACAATGCAGACCAGAACGAACTGATACACCAAACCGACCTAGAATCACTTCTATTTCGTCTGGCGTATAACCTTCAAAGAGCGCAGAGACAACCCCTGTTCTCTCGCATTCCATTCCTTTCCCTACTATTAACGCACTATAGGCTTCCAGCAAGTCGAGAAGCTTTGCAAAAGCCACCTTTTCGTCTTCGCGAATCTTGTCCATGCCGTGCGCAAGCAACCAATCAGTCGATGCCTTGAGTCCAGCAACGGCATAGGTGTTCTGGCTCCCAATTTCTTCCATTTGAACGATATTGTCGGGAAGGTCTTGATTAATTGAATCAATCCCGTTCCCACCAAAGAAGACAGGCTTCAAGCGCGTACCTTTTCGACAAATGAATCCTCCTATGCCAAATGGACTATAAAGTGTCTTGTGCCCGGCAAATACTGCAAAATCTATCGTCGGCGAAACCAGATCCAAATGAAGGAGGCCTGCGGTCTGACTCATGTCGACAACTGTTTTTGCGCCATAGTGCTTTGCCAGTTTACATATGTCGTCCACAGGCAGAATCGCGCCACACACATTGCTAGCATGCGTAAGTACCAGAAGCTTTGGTGGATTCTTTTCAAAATATGTCTTGATGTTATCCATATCTGGCAGCAAGACATTCCTATCAAAAGGCAAAACATGCAGTTGAACACGCGTGTTTTTAGCCAGATGGTTCAGCGGCCTTGTTACTGCATTGTGCTCAAAAGGCGAAAGGAATACATGATCACCGTCTTTGAGTCCTAGACCAAAGAGAATACGGTTTAGCGCTTCGGTAGCCGAGGATGTGAAAACAACCTCATGTGTCGGGCAATTGTAAAGAACGCGCAGGTTATCTTTTGCCTGGCTTGCGACCTCCCCAGCCGCTACCGCAAGCGCATTGCCGCCTCTGCCGATGTTTCCCCCACTGTTCCTGTAGAAGGAGTCTGCAAAATCATATACCGCATTGGGTTTTGGGAATGTTGTAGCAGCGTTGTCGAAATATGCAACATGTGAACTCATCAGCACAGCTCCTCAAGAACCTCAAAGACAATCTGTCTTTTCTCATCAGGCTGCAATGCGCCCCCCATCTCGTCTAAACAAGCAAAGATGCTGTTTTTCAAGAGACGTGATCGCTCGCTACACTCGACAACATCGAATGTTTTCTTCCTTATCGTCCCATTGCCAACAGCATAAACAAGGCTTACGGTTTGTTCGACCGTTTCATTCTCCTCGCGACTGTTTACACCTTCAACTTCTGATTTCATTACACGCATGATGTCAAAAAAGTCATCGAAGCGAGCATCGTTCCAATCATCGATACGCAATGAGGTTGCGGCCTTCGCTATTCTATTCACGGTTGTCCGGTCATCACCATTTGCATCTTTGATTGCATTTAGTATCTGGTTGCGAACACCAGAGAACACGTGAGTTGTTGTTGCTGGATTGCGGTCTACCCAGTCGCGTAATGTGGAACCCAGGGAAGCATCTGAATGGGCCGCACAATCGAAAAGAGTTGTAAGGTCTTCAGCAACCCTATCTAAGGTTTGCGACAGAAAACCATCGCATTCCTTTTTTTCCTTCCTGATGAGCTCGACAAGCTTCGGCGAATCAGCCTTCACTCCAAATGCTGCCGGCAGCTTTTCAAATAGGAAAACGCTCGTATCGTCCCCTACGGAGCGCACAGCGTTGAAAAGAGCGGTGCGTGACTTTGAGATGTTTGCATTCCCTTTACTGCTAGCATGGTTGATTCTGCTGTTGCGCGTAACCTGCGGTAGCTCAACATACCAGAGCCTTATAGCGTCTGCGACCTCGTTTCTAGTTGCAGCATCTGGATCGCAACTGAATAGCGAGGCCAGATTGCGTATGTAGTTCGTCATCTGCGGAGTCCAGTTTAGCCTTGTAAGGTAATACTCGGCAGGATTTCGCGCGATGTCATCTAGCAAGGACTCGCTCAAGGGACGCTCCTCGCCATCATGTGTAATGACGATTTCATCCCTGTAGTCACGCATCACATATGCAAGGTACAAGGGAATGGGTCCCCGTCGTAAGCCAAGTTTCAATTGTGGACCAGTTAGCAAGTTGTATATTTCGGAGAAAGGCGTTTCTTGAGCACCCTCGATAAAGCCCCGGATGGCCTGAAGCATTTTTTCTATGCCCTCAGTGTATGCCGCTCTGCTAGAGTCTTCTGGTTTTTCAAAATTGGCAATAATTCCTGTCTTTTCGAACGCGCTTCGCGCCATTGATGTTTCTTGGCCGTTGCCAATAAAACCAAAATTTGGTTCCAGATGCTTTCCGCAGAGAGATTTTAATATTTTGGTTCTGCTGCTAAAGGCTGTCCCTGTTAGCTCATTCTTGTTTAAAGCCTCATTGGTGATTCGCGGTGTATTGCCATAGGTTTCTTCGCAGAGAACCGAAAGCTCTTCCGCTAGCTTCCTCTTTCTAGTGAGCGAATTGCGCCTCGTTCCCCCAATGTAATAGTACGAACGTCCCAGTTCTGGCTGAAAGAATCCTGCGATATAGTCTTCGACGATTTCTGTGTAGTCATCGACCACAATTTCGTATTCTTCGGCAAGGATTTCATCTTCGCCGGCTTCTGCCTTTAGTTCCTTTGCGGCTTGGAGCAGAAAAACTGCAGCCGTGACATCAACGTACTTTTTGGGACAAATGGCAACAGTCATTGGTAATTCTGAAAGTACGCCCTTTGCGCATCGCTTCAATTCTTCCAGGTCATTTGGCGTGTTTGGATGGAGCGCTAAAACCGCGCCGTCGCTGTTTTGTGTGTGCTTTTCGGTCAGGACTCCTCCATCTTGCATTTCGTCTAACCCGATAAACTTACAGTTAAAGAACCTGACCATGCCCCTCTCTTCGTTGTAGCGAGAGGGGTAAAGCGCCTTTCCTTCAATCATCGTATTAAGCAGTTCGACGCATTCGTACTGGCTTCGCAAGGACTCGGCCCTGTCCGAAACCTCACGATCTATATGCACTCCAGATGTTTCTTTTAGTTTTAAGAATGCGTTGCTCCGTCGCAAGTAAACTATCGAGTCGCTTGCAATAAGGTTGTCTAGTGCCGCTTTAATGCCGTCCGTATCAAAACCGCAGTCTGAATACAGTTCTGTTATGACTTCCTTCGTGGGCGCAATCTTGTCGTATTGTGCCACAACGTCAATCGCCGCTATGGTTTTGATCATTCTTTCTTCCAGGCTTCCAGCCTCGACCTTTTGAATAGCCGTTTTTGCAAGCTCATAGATGCGATGAAGGGGACTGGTATAGAACTCTCTTCGCAACAGTGGCTCGAAATAACTGTATACATAATCTGGCGAAACGAATCTCCCGGCACTCTCTAGAGCGTTGATAAAAGAGTTTTCTTCGTTTGAGCAGATGAAGGTAAAGAGGGTGCGTTCGTTCTGGGCTACTTTCTCTGACATGCGTGCAAGAATATATGTCGTGAGCGGATGAAGGGGGAAGCATCCCATGGTCACCATCTCGTAGTACTCTTCCTTAAAAAGACCCTGCTTCACATATCGCTTTCCTATTAATTCAAGCAGAGCGGCATTGGCTCCCGCATTGGCATCAAGCCAAGAACCCCATAGTTTTTTGTCCTTGATGATTGCGTTACTTAGTAGCTCGAAATACTGGCCCTCGTCGTCATGCATCTCGATTTCGCGGAAGCGCCCAGAAACGCCCCGCCATCCATCTACTTTGTCTTTGGGAAGACTGGAGTCGATGTAGTTGGAGATGCTTTTGTGGCTGATGAGGAGTAGGTGCAGCTGCTTACTATCGGAGCTTCGATTGCACGCCTCAGCAATATCCTGAAGCAGTTTGGTATCCTCAACGGTCGCACGGTCAATGCTAGTCTCTAGGTATTTACTGAACTCGTCATAGACGATGTAGATGCCACTGATGCCTGCTTCTCGAAGACGGTTTAGTACGGTGTCATAAACATCCAGTACTTCGGCACCATCAACAACGTCGAACGAGCTGCCAGAGGTTAACTCAGGATAAAACTCTACGAATAACTCGTACGCGTTGGTATCCATGTTTTTAAGGCGAGAGATGATCGAAGAAACGCTGTGACCAGTAAGAGTTTCAAAACGCCTTATAGTGTCAGGATAATCGGACTGCCAACGAGTTAGAACGTTAAGAGCGCCGTCATAGTTTGTCTGTGGCATACATTCCATCAGCCCTGTATTTGACAATGATTTTCGCAGCGAAGAGAGAAGCGCATGCCTTAAATCAGCGGTGCTTCCAGATATGACTACGGGAAGTAGCCGGCTTCCTTCTGAAACGAACTTTTCTAAAGTGTCACCGAATCCAAGACCATGTTGTTTGTAGGCACTAATAATCTTTTTAAATGGTGCTGGATCTTTTGCCCACATTGCAGTTAGTGCAGCAAGGACCACA
This sequence comes from uncultured Coriobacteriaceae bacterium, assembly GCA_902768975.1. GTDB lineage: Bacteria > Actinomycetota > Coriobacteriia > Coriobacteriales > Eggerthellaceae > CACXMZ01. Next base: position 183,456 of record CACXMZ010000002.1, on the reverse strand, counting down.
TGCGACTTTCCTTTTCCATATGGTCCAACAAGCAATTTTGCCCTCTGATTAGAGGATGTTATTACGTCGCGCAATAGCTCTTCGAGATACACGCAAACAGAGTCTGTCGGGATAAGCTGTTCAACCTTGTTTTTTGAGCCAAAATCAAACTCAATGTTTACTGATGTTTGGAAATCCTTGTTAGGAAGAATCATTTTCTTGAAATCCATACGTCCTCCTAACCCATCATCTTGTAATAGTCGCTCAGGCAGTCTTCTTTGCAGAGGGAGGAGTTCGTAAGACGCACTACGTCAATTCCCGCTGTCCTGCTTACACGAAGCCTGCCTTCGTTTTCGAGTTCATACAGCTTTGATAAAAGCGCAACAGAGTCAAGGTTGAACACGCGTCCAGGCATCCCAGCCCCATCTAAGAGAATCTCGAATCGTATTTCTGGTGTTTCCCGAGATGCTGCGTCAAAGGTTGAAGCTATCGAGTACAGAACTAGCAGACCGGGAAGCATGCTGGGATTAGCTGTCTTCTTCCGGTATGTCTTTGCAGACTTGCTTTCCACAGTGATGAGTCCTAGTTCTCCAAGCGGGCAGTCGATGACGTTTTCGGGCGAGATTGAACTACTCCCGAGTTTGCTATGTGGAATATAGGTATTCAGAATGCAGCTAAAGTCTGAGTCGAGGGATGCAAGGGCTATATCCTCCTTGTCGTTATTGATGAGTATGTATTTCGAAATCGCGCGCGTGAAGTCGTCCTTGCCAAAGACATTCATTCCAAATTCATTGAAAAGGAAATACCAGGAAGCCGCCTCTTCTTGTGCCGAAACAAGGTTGCAGTGCAGAGCCCATAACGTGCCTAGCTCTTCAATAAATGGATCGTTATCAAGAATCAGATGACCGAGCTCTGTAATGCTGTGCTCGTGGTTTCTGTATCCTAATTCAATAAGGCCAGTTGCCTGAAGCCAGTACCGCAGCGCTACAACCTGGTTGGCGCCTAGACCCAGCTCATCCATTGCTTCCTTGTTGTTGCTTGGCATCAGAAGTGCGCTGTTGCTTCGAACTCCCTTGAGCCCCTTGCTTAACCAGCCCTTTCTAATGAAGAAAGACTGGTGTGCTTTGAATTTCATCTTCATTTACTGCTCGTCCTTCGTCTTCAAATACTTTCTCATCAAACAGCCACCTTCTAGGTACTTGTCCGTGACGCACTGTTTGCACTTGGTACACTTCAACGGGTCTATGCGATATCCGTCGGGCGAAATCGAAATCGCTCCAAAGCGACAGAGGGACTCACACTTCAAGCATTGGCGACAGGCGTTATATTTCAACACCTGGTATCTCGCCTGTCGCAGAAGGGTCTCCGAGTCGCCTTCTTTGAGTATTCGCACTTTTGCAGCATATTCATAGCCTGGCTGGGTAAAAGGCATAATGGCCAGTAGAGGCTCGTTAGTTTTTCTATCGATAAAGACGCTTTCTTCAAGAAGTGTGCGTCCCAGGCCAGGAGCATGGTCTCCAATGGGCGTAAATAGGCCAACAAGCTCGTCCGAGAAAGGTCGTTCGAGAGAAAAGATCATTGCGTTATCTTCGGTTGCACAGTGGCTCGCTTCTATTTGTACGCTGCGAGCGGCTGCTACGCCATTGCCGCCCTGACGTGCTTTCCACTTTCCTGTATCAACGTATACTTCGGGATCAGGTTTGCCTATCCGTTTTGCAAACTCAAGAAGAAAGTTGTGCCACTTCTCTGACTCTTCTGGCATATATATCTGCGAAAGAAATTGGGCACGGGGATTGTTATTTGGGCAACACCAGCAGCCCACGCGCTCGTAGCCAAGCCTATAGGCATCATTGAAGTCTATGCCTTCCGCCAGGATATAGAGCCATACATCAATATCACCCCAGTTGAAAATAGGTGAAGCAACTCTTTGTCGCTGTATTTTTACCGCCTCTGCATTGTCTTCAATCCGATTGTACTTACTGCGCGAAATAGATTCGCCCCTCCTAATACCGTAGAAGGTCAGGATGGGTTGATCGCCGTACAGACTTTTAAATGCTCTTGAAATAGGCCCTGTTTTAAACATGGAGCAGCACCATCTCATTACCCTTGACGGAGGACCAATTTCATCTGCCATATCGTAAAAAGACTGTTCGTTGTTACGCGCTGTTTTAAAAATTGCAAGTGGATGACTTTCCCTAAATCGTTTTGCATATTGGGTAGTGCTTGGAAATTCAAGCGTTGTATCTCCAAATATGTGTACGAGGTAAGGGTTGCTCAACGCTCGGACAGCTAAGTCTGCAGTAACGGTCGAGTCTTTACCGCCTGAAAAAGAAACAACAATATTCTCTTCCGAATACCCTCTAGACGCTTCGATTATGAAGCTACAAGCCTCACTTATTAGACCGTTTAAATGAGGAGTATTTGCCTTAACAAACGCATTGATATAGCAGAGAAAGTCGGTGTCGCTGTTTTGCGAGGAGTAAGCTTTAAGCTTGCTCCTTACGTCCTGCGGATTCAAAGCAGTTATTTCAGCAACGGAGACATTGTGCGGTTTACCGTTAACATAATATCTACTGCTTACCGCCCACACGGAATCATGTAAGTAGCAAAGAGGCCTATCCGTCATTATTTCAAACAAGAGGCGTTCTTCGGGAAAGACCGGGCGCAGATCTGCGCAAAGGTAGCGTGCCTCTTCACCGCAAGCAGGGCATGTTATCTTTGTTTTTCCAGGAGTGCTAATGAGCGGAATATTGCAAGTGTCACACCAATATACAGCGTGAGGGGCAGCGTCTGTTGTTTCCCCGCCGCATTCGGGACATATCGTACTGTCCGTTTCTCGATTACATTTCGTGCAATACAAAGTTCAATAATTCGCTTCCTTGAAACATTGGATGTTGACTTCCAGAACTTTGTATTATTGTATCAAATAGATTGAATAGAAGCTTTAGAGACATTGGATGTGGTTAACCAGAATCCCAAGTATAGCAATTATTTCAGTCATATCAAGCTACCCAGCTTATGTATGTAGCGCATAAACGGAATATATCGGCTATATTTTTTTCGCTTCTCAAAACAACTATGCAAATGCTTCATGTACTCTATTAAAACTATTTTATGGCGAGTATTTACCACATTGCGTCAACACTTAGGCTGCTTTGTTAAAAGTTGAGATTAGTGCTTTCGCCTTAAGGCCTTGTCAATTATTCCGTTGGCAAACCAATTGAGAGCCTAGAAAAATAGACGATAGCCACACCTATAATTGCCCTACTCCGCCATGCCCGAAGACACCACACTCCGCATTTCTTCAACTACATGTTTGAAGCTAATCTCTGCACGTTCTAACGTCTTTAATGCGGATTCGTATTCGCCTAATCTGATTTCCATCTCACATATTCTTAGCGAAGCGTTAAGTGCATGACGTGCTGCAGGGTTAATCAATCGTCCATGGAAAATGCCAATGTTGGCTGAGTCGAGCGGCAGGAACGATTGCTCGGCTGTGCATAGCGCAGTTATTGCATTTTCAACTGATGACACCACATTTCCGAGTCCAGATGCTACGCTATCAAGGGTATTGGCAGCCCTTTGCGAATCTGCTATCTCTTCGGAGAAATCGTCGTCATCTTCTTCAACTGTGTCTATTTCGTATTCGATTGATTCTAGATCCCAGATTGCATCTTGAATTCCTGAAGCCGCACTCTCGAGATCACAAACAACATCTGACGCAACGCTGATAAGTTCTTCTTTATTCATATAAACCTCTTCTGCATGATAATTACACGTAGGAGCTTTTTAACACAAGGCGTATTGCAGACCTATATTATACGAACCAATAGTATTTTAACGTCTTTCTGTGGGAACGAAAGATTGTTTGCCATGTAATTAGGACCTAAGAGCCCGTAGCAACTCATCATATCTAGCACGTTGTTGAGAAACCAGTGCGTCTGAAGCAGCGCGTCCGATCGAATTGAGGTATGAAATATACGCTTTCCCTGGCAACGTCCAGCTATAGCCCGGCGCCAAATCACTTTTTGACGCAATATCGTTGAACGGCCGACCCACTTCGCTTATCCCATCAATGAATTCGGTTTTCCACAGCTGCTTAATAGTCCTGCATCTCAGTACCGTATAAGAGTCCTGAAAAGGCAGTTCAATCGAAGCAAATAGCGCCTTTTCAAGTTTCTGCAGTGGTGCAAGTTCGCCCTCGACCCTAACCTTTGTCGTTCGTGTTACTGTCTCGGAGAAAAACATTTTTGTATACAGTTTTCTCGTCTCATTTGCTTCTCGCCCAGATTTCCCGAGAAAGCCAGTAATAATAGTAAGCAATCGCAGAAGTATTCTTTCATCGACTCTATCTGCAGCGTACCCAGATGCGTCATCGGTAGAGAAATCTTCTATCAAAGCAGTTTCTTCTAACGCATCAGCTACGCCTACTATCTCCCGCTCATCTATTTCTACCCACGTTTGATCAAGCGGAGCACCATAGTCTCCATCATTATCTGGGGATGGTACGAGGTCTTCCAGTGTTGTAGAGCCGTCATCATTCCTTCTAACTTGGTCATTTAGACTAATTAATGCACCTGTATCGCTTCCTCCAAATGCCGAGTCTTCCTCAGCGGCCAAATATGCTGCGTCGATTTTTCTTTTGTCGTAGTAGAAACGGACCATGTGCGTGAATGACCTCTCATTACCCTCAGAGGCATCGTAGTGGTCTATAGTCTCTTTTAAAGCTTCAATAAAAATATCATCAATCTTGGTGTAACTACCATAATGCGATGCGTCTTCGAAATCGATGCTCACATTTTGACCCGTAATGAAAAAGAACTTCATACACTTAGCATAAAGCTTCTCCTTTAAGGCAAGCTCATTTGCGGTAGATTGAGAGGATCGGGCGCCGCTTAATCGTTCAGCAATTCTGTTTATTTCAGCTTCTAAGGCAGGGTCTTTCAAAGAGTGAATATGTCGCGAGTAGAACTCGTCTGCGTGAGGCGAGGTCTTTCTCCTGCCTCTTGAGTCTTTATTTGAAGGTTGAAATGCCTCCATACCCAACCCTAATCACCAAGCAATAGATTTATAACAGTCGCTGGGTCAGCAACACGCCCTTCAGCCATGAGGTTTACTATCTCGTCGAGTTGTACAAGCGCCGTGACATCATAGATTTTCGCATCTTGGGTTTCCTTATGATGGCTAATTTGCCCATAGATTACGCACTCAATAGACACGTTTTCTTTTATACGATATGCGTATTGGAGTGCCATGGTAAGCACAATTGGCATGGGCTTAGAACCATATGTAATGTCAGCGTAAAGATCATCGCCGTCTTCAACGCGAGTAATGAGTTGCTGATAAACATTGAGGATAGCTTTAATGCTGTCATCGAAGGGTACTTCGATTGATTCGAGCTCATATGTCGCATTGTTTTCTGCGCAAACCTGACTGATTTCGCTTTCTAGCAATTTTAGATTCCTATGGCAATTAGGAGTGTCGTAGGTAACCGTCACCACTTTAATAGCATCACCATTTTTAACATGAGCATTAATGAGGGGTACTATAGGAAAGTGTACATTTCCATAAACAAGATTTGCATTGTCGACAGGTTCATAAGAATGCTCGACAAGCTTATCTTCAGGAAGATGCGATGTAACCAGAAAAAACTTTTTCATGAGCAACGACCTTATTCTAAAGCTGTTCTATTGCTTCGTACTGTTGTTACAAGCGCCCTGACGGGCTCTTTAGTGCTACAGAATCATATCTTATCGTTTCAAGAATAAAAAAATCAAAATTTTTTATTACCTATCGCTTAAAAACGTCCTTTTTGTCCAGTTATATAACCAGAAGGAGATAAGTGATCTCGTCGAATCGTCAAAGGAGGTTGTCATGGCTCGCTACTCTCGTTCTTTCGGCTCGTCTCGTTCTGGTTCCTACCGTGGCGGCGGTTTCACCAACCACCGCACTGGCACCTACGTGTCGGCCGCACGTGCTCACCAGCACACTGGCACCAGCCTTGGGGGCTACACCAAGTCCTACAACGCCAGCACCGGGCACTACTCCATGCGCCCGTCTGGCAAGCGCTAGGCGCCAACGCCGTCCAATGGGCGGCAAATAAGCCGGCGGGGGTAATTCGGTATCCCACAATGCCTGTTCCCCGCCACCCCCCAGGGGTTTTGTATCTGTAAGCAGCGACGATTGTTTTACCCATCCGGGCAGCAGGTGTTACCTTTCGCACCTGCTGCCAAATTTTGAGACAAGGAGGAAGCAGGAAATGGTAAAGACGATTCTGGCCACAAAGGAACTGAAGGTGATTATCGGAGGGATTGAATATGACTGCATTCTTATTCCGCCCCCCGAAGTTGTCGACGTTGACTATCGTCAGTGCCCCGAGGACCACCCGAGGGTTAAAGCGCTGATTGAAAAGATTCGCAGTGGGGAGGTGCAGTAAAAGTGACCTTTTTATCTGGCAGCGGAACTCGCGTTGGGTTCAGGAAGAGCTCCTTAAGCATGAGGGTTATATTCGCCTTGGAAGGTGCGTATCTTTCGGCAATGCTGAAGTACTACCTGACTACCCCTCATGAGACGTCTTTTGCGCAGTATTGCTACGCAAGGATTCTTGAACTGCTTCAACTTATTGTTTAGCGCAGGGAATTGAACGTTATGGCTTATTGGGAATCAGATCCGTTATTGCGTGCGCTCGATGAGCAGGGTGCGTTGGTACACGTCGACACCGTGCCAAACGGGTCGGCGTGCGGCTGCGTGTGCCCTTCATGCAAGCAGCCCCTTATTGCCAAAAACGCCGGAAGCGTACTTGTCCACCACTTTGCCCACAAGAAGGGCGCGTGCGCATGGGCGGTCGAAACAAGTATCACGCTTACTGTCCTAGATATTCTGCGTGAACAAGATACGCTGTCCATCATGGGTGCCATCTGGTACGACTACAACGACGAAGAATGCCATACCATGCCACCCGACGGCGAAATAACGCTAACAAAAGTTTCTCAGGTCATACTGCAAGGCAGACAGGCACCGCTCATTGCCATTGAATACCAAGATAGCGAAGGGACTAAGGGATCCTATTATTTCGTAGTAGTTGTTAATCATCCCTTCACCCACAAACATCTGGAGGCGCTCGAGGACGTAGAGACGCCCTTGCTTGCTCTGAATTTCAAGGAAATGTATGCGGGTCTGCGTGACGAATATGGCCGACACTTTAGCCGCGGTGAATTCTTCTATCAAATTCAAGATCCTGCATTCCTGGAGCCTATCCTAACGGGCAAAGAAAGAACCCTTGCACTTGAGTGGATTCACCACCCTGCCGCTGAACAGGCTGAAAAGGAATCGAGTGAACAATATTGGAAGAAGTGGCACGAAGAACGTGAAGCTGAAAGGCGCAAACTCGAAGAAGAGGAACGCCAGCGCGAGGCCGAACGAGAAGCAAGGCGACAAGAGGAAGAGCGCCAGCGCCAGCAAGCAATTGCCGACGAAATTGAACGGGAAAGGCAGCACTTCGAAAGCCAAGGTGTAGAAACGCTTCCCATTGTTCGCAAAGGTGTGCACTTCTTTGCGGACGGTTGCCCTCTGTACGGGCAAGCCAATATAACCACCGATTGCGGCGACTTCGTACGCAATGAGAATAAGTGCATCTTCTTTGAAGGCAAGGGCTATTTCCTCATTGGCTGTACCGCCCACCAAAACGGCGTTGGACTAGAAGACGAATAGATAAAAGCAGATAGAGACACGGAGGATTATCATGACAACAGACTACAAATACGCAGCATTTATTAGCTACAAACACTTGCCGCAAGACGCGAGTGCTGCTCGCCGCGTTCAGTTTCTTATTGAAAACTGCTCCCGCCCGTCTTTGTTGGCAGACAGGAAAAGTCTTTTTACTGGCGTTCCAAAGAACCCATGCTTCCCGAGCGAATATGAGTATTCAGGTTCGGACCCTCTGTCTGAAAACATTGTCGAAGCACTTGCACAGGCAAGCACTCTTGTCGTAATTTGCTCGCCCGATGCAAAAGAAGACGCTCGGATCCTACGCGAGATTGAAACGTATATTGACTTGCACGAATCGGCACGCATTATCGCTTTTGTTTCAGCAGGCGACCCCGAGGACTGCATACCCGATATTTTGCTCTCTAAGATTTCTGCCACAGAAGGAAAAGCAATGCAGGTCGATCAACCAGAAGTAATAGTGGTAGATGGCCGGGATGGATTGCTCAATAGGGATTGTGAAGAAAAGAGCAAGCTTACCGGCTTTGCCCTTGGGTACAGTGTCGAAGAATCGCTTGGCAAGGTTCGCATGAACAAGCGTATCAATACTGCAATGCTTGTCACGGTAGTCATACTGGTTGTAGCAACATTCCTGACGCTGCCTCTATACCGTTTTATGATCTAGCGTACAGCTGCCTATTTGTTTTTCTTGCTCGTGCTATTTTCTTCCTTAAACATCTTTTTGAGCTCTTCGTAGGAGATGTCTTCCCATTGCTCTTCTTCCCGTGGGTTCGCCGATTTGTCTCTAGAGACGTAGTCATAGAAGGTTCCGATAGCTCTATCGAAGCCTAATCTGTGCCCAATCCACCCATGGGCTTGGTTCCTGTTTTTGTCAAGGTAGACCCAAGCTTCGTCTATGGCGGGTCTGCTATCCATTTCTTCTTCAATAGAACCCAGGCACATATCAAGAAGCATAACTACGTCGGCATATAAGCGAATAGGGTCTGCATATTCCATGTCTTCAATCCTGGGGCGCTGGCTTTCATATTGATGGGCGCGCGCAATGCTGGACAATGCAAGTACGGGAACGTCCATCGACACAGCGGCCTTTTGAAGCCCCTGCACGATTCCCGCAATTTGTTGTTTGCGGTCTTTTTGGCGCAGCTCGTCTGGGGCGTCCATTTGGTCAATCTGGTCAACTACAACAAGAACGTCCTTTTTCCCTTTGCGTGCAAGCGCTACTGTGTTTTCGATTTCTTCGCAGGTAACACAAGGGGAATCAATGAAGTTGATATCGAGCTTGGAAAGATAGCCTGTTGTGTCGGCAAGATATTGCCAGTCGACTTCGCGCAAATGGCCAGACGCCATTCTGTAACTCGCAATGCCTGCTTCTAGGTATAAAAAGGACTGCGCAATTATTGGGAGGCTGCGGCTCATACTGAAGTAGTAAACGCGTACTCCATTTTTTGCTGCGGTAATGGCAAGGTTAATGGCGAACTCTTGTGTGTATGCCCTGCCAGAAAGAACAGCCAGCTGTCCGTTCCGCAGGCCCCCTGTTGATTCGTCAAGGTCTTTAAGACTGGTGGAAATGCCGACTGTCTGGGTCTTCGGGCTTGGCTGCGTCCTTACTACGATTTCACTAAAGGCAAATTCAAGGCCTCGGTCTATAGGAATGGTTTCGCAGCTTGGAATGCTAGACACCCTAACCTTTACGTAATCGTTGCATACGCTGCAGAAGACGTCGCTAATAGAAGCAAGATAGTTCAGTTCGATCCATTTTTTGAACGATAGTGTGTCAGCGACTAGAGTGACAGCACCGTCGTTGTTGTAAACAGGACTGACATGGGCAAAGATTGAATCAAAAGACAAGGCATCTTTGGGATACTCGCTTTTTAGCCGCGTAGCTACTTGCTCCCAGACTTGGTCAATGTTGTCTTTGCTTATGTCCATGACGTACCTCTAGCAGTATTGTTGGATGGTTCAGAAGTGGCATGAGCTTGAGGGAATTCGCTAAGCACCTTATTAACGTAGGGCATCGTAAGGTAGCTATCTCCCCTTTTTGCTGCTTGGAAGGCAAACATACCGAGCGCCCCTTTTATGTACGCCATATTTGTTAGACGACCCGCTATAGCGTGGCAAACTTCTGGCTGAATATGCCAGTCATGCTTAGAAACTTCGGCTAGCTTATGCCTAAGAACTTTTATGTACTGGTTAGCAAAACTAAGACGTACCTCATACTCTGGTGGTTGAATTGGGCAAATAATGCCCGAGACGAATCGCGCCGTGTAGCGTTTATCGATATCTATATGCCATGGCCGCCTATCTGCCGTAAATACCACCTGGCATCCTTGGTCAACCAGGATACGCAATATTTGAAAGAGTATCGAAAGGGTCTCATTCATTCCTTGGAGCATCTGAACATTGCTAATCATAAGGATGCTAGCTTGCAAATACTTTTCTTTAAATTCCTTTTTATTGTCTCCGCCCCTCAAAGCTGCGTTGCAATAGTCTGCTACGAAGTCATTTGCATCTAAGGAGATAACCTTTTGGTCGGGCTTATGTGTAGCCACGTAGTTTTTGATTGCGCACAAAAGATGTGTTTTGCCGCACGACGGAGGACCGTAGATAAACACAGGATTTAAAAATGGTTCGCCAGGGTTTTCTGCAACACAGCGCGCCATAGCATAAGCCATATAATTTGATGGACCCACAATGAAATTTTTAAACGTCTGCTTTTCTGTGGCGGAGGCTTTTGGACTTACTTGCTCAAATAGCATTTTCGTGCGGAGCTCATCAAGTTCAGTTGCATCTATAAGCACATCACGCGGTCGGGATTCATTAGGAGGGCCTACTACACCTAGTTTTTCCAATGAATCTATTATGCGATTGGCACGTGAGTAGCCCACCTGCAAATGTCGTTGGATATTAGCGTAAGATCCTAATCCAGTATCTACAACCAGCTTTGCAGCATGCCAAAGAAGAGGGTCTTCTTCTGGTTCAGGTTCTTTCTCAAAATTTTTTAAGGGTTTTATTTCAGGGATTTCAGTTTGCAGTATTTCGTCCCTATAGCGCGGTCCATGTTCTTCCCGCAGGGCGCCCGTTAGCTGTTTTGTTTCATTGCGAGATATAAAGAAGCCTTGCAAGCGGACAGGCTTGGGATAATCAGGTTTGCTATAAAGCAAGTCTCCGTTACCAACTAGTTTTTCTGCGCCCGCGGTGTCAAGGATGACACGGCTTTCGAGACTGCCCGTTGTTCCAAATGCAATTCGATGTGGGATGTTTGCCTTCATAGGCCCCGTGAGCACGCTTGTCCCCAGTTTTGCTGTTGACAGTATCAGATGAATGCCTGCTGCCTTCCCCAGTAGGGCAATGCGTGCGATTGACTGCTCTATAAGACTCGCTGGGCCCTGCGACAACATAAGATTGGCTAAATCATTGATAGCAATAACTATATGGGTTAGCCGGTCAATGCCTGCATCTGTTTCTTCACCAGAGTTTTCCTTTGCCACCATCTCGTCAACAACATAGTTGTTGTATTGCTCTATAGTGCGCACGCCGGCTGACGCAAGCGCCTTGAGGCGGCGTTCCATTTCATTTGCTGCCCACGATAGTGCCCGTGCTGCATCTTCTGGGTTTACAATAACAGGAGCGATTAAATGCGGGATGTCTTTGTAAACAGTAAAGTTCACACGCAGTGGGTCGATGAGGATGAGTTCGATATTTGCAGATTCTTTATGGCTGAGAAGCGCATAGAGCATACCTTCAATGAACACGCCTGTACCAGACCCAGGACCGCCACCAATAATAAGGTGGGGCATTTCTGTAAGGTCGTCGAATACGGTGTCGCCATTCACATCTATACCGATAGGAATCTGCATGAGCCCCTCTGGTCGGTTAGCGAGCGTATTTTGCAGTAGCGGTATCTGGTTGTATTCCTTGATATGTGGAACCTCAAGCCCAACGTATTTGGTGCCAGGAACAGGGCACAGCATGCGGATGCTTGGTGCTGTAAGGGTGCGTGCAAGATCGTCTGTAAAGTTTTCGATTTTGCTTACGCGTACGCCCGGTGCTATGTCTAGCTTGAAAAGCGTAACCGTAGGACCATGAATCCAGTCGACCACCGAAGCGTCAATATTGAAGTCCCTCAGGGCTTCATTAATTAGGTCTGCGGTGTGGGCATCCATTTCCTGTAGCGCGTCCTGGAGCTTCGCGACATCACTTTGCACTTCATTGTTTTGATGGTCGCTAAATGATTTCAAAATGGTCATGGCTCCTCCTATTACTTGTTTTTGTTAGAGCTTGCCTGTAGATGTTTGTGCCAGTTGGGTTTGGGCTCCCAAGGGCTAGATGCACGCCGGCCAGTAATTTTGTGACGTTGGATGGATTTGCACCATGCTGCCACCCCAAGGAGCTGCTTGATATAGCCAATAAGGTCGCCTTCGCCGCTGAACTCCATGCCTTCAAATCGTATTGTCTTGAAGCAAAGCTTTAAGTTCTTTAGATCTTCTTTGTCCACACTGCTTGGATGGACAACTAATTTGAAATGCACATGGAAGGGGCGAGTAGCGTAGTATTCGCTGCCGTCCTTTAGCTTGAAAGAAGCGTAGTGTTCGAATGGGTTTACAAGCGTGTCTCGTTCGCTTTTAACTTCAAACCCACCCGTGAGGGCAGCGTTATAGAAATTTACGATCCAGTCCCAGAAATAAGCTTGAGCAACTTTAAGGAATCTGTCGTGTGCTTCCCATCGCGGCTGGCTTTCGTCTGCATGCGGATCCTCTACAAGGTCGCATTCTAGGTTTGCTTCGCTTCGCCAAGACTTTCCCATAGGTCAACATCCTTCCCGTCAGGCACAAGAAGGATGTTACCGATTTTGATTTTGTTCAGAGTCCTAATAAACGGACTAAAAAAGAGCACTTGCATCTACGGGGTTGAACGCCATTCCTAATGCAACGTAAGTAGCAGTAGAGCTGGCATAACTCCAACGCTCTTGCAATAACTTGGCAGTAGCAGTAATTGCCTTGGCACAAGAGGAGCAGGGCCTTGGATAAGCGCGCTTCAAGACCACTCCGACAAGGTCTATCGTGGAAGTTGGCGTGGCAGCTGCAAGTGTAAGCAGAGAGAAGTCCTTGCTCTAGACCTGCCGCGTTGCGATGTGATTGGCAGCGTTGCGATTCGTCCGACAATCAACCATTAGCGTGGGTTCACACGGGATCCAATGAGTACTGCAAGCGCATGCGGCATTAAGGCTTACAATTTCCGCAAGGATCGTATCCCTGAGCTATTGCATCATCGCGCGTGCCAGTGAAGAACTGCTTGTTCTTTTCCTTCATCTTGTTTACGGAGCCGCAGTCTGGGTAGTGGAACTTATGAGTGTTGGTGTTAAGAACGTAGTCGCGGACGGGTGCTTCTTGTGCGGCCGCTGCCGCCGCAGCGGCTTCCGCTTCGAGCCGTGCTTGTTCTTCTGCTTCTATGCGCGCTTGCTCTTCGGCAGCAGCTGCTTCCGCTGCTAGACGCTCCTGTTCTTCGGCTTCAAGTCGTTCCTGTTCTTCGCGAATTCGCGCTTCTTCCTCTTCCTTAGCTCGTTTTTCTGCTTCGGCCTTTTCAGCCGCTTCTTGTTCGGCTTTCTTTCGGGCTTCCTCTTCTTGCTTTTCGCGTGCGATGCGTTCTTCTTCGGCTTTCTTTGCTTCGGTAGCAGCCTTTTCTTCAGCTTCCTTCCGAGCCTCTTCCTCAGCCTTCTTGGCAGCTGCCTCTTCTTCTGCTTCTTCGCGATTGATTGCTGCTCGAGTTTGAGTAGGCACATCACCAGATTCTTCGGAGCCCGAACCGCAAGAGACAAGAAGACAAGAAGCCACCAATGTAGCTACAACAAGGACTAATGGTATCCAGGTTTTCAAGAGAACAGAATTCGAATTGCGCATTTTATACCCCTCGTTCGCGTGCTTGTACGTAGTGCATTTTATTAGTTGACTTCCGTCCTAATAGCTTATACGAATTAATGGACTATTCACAACCGACCGTTATGACCTTCTTTGCATAAGAAACTGCTCGACGAATAGCATCACGAACAGCGCTGTCATCAGCTTCGTAATCAAGGTGCTCAACTTCTAGATAACGTCTTTCTTCTTTACCGTAGTACTTCGCGATTTGCCACTTGATGCCCGCTTTATCGAGCAATTTACCAATCAAACTTGCTGCACTGTCGCCACCGCTTCGGACAAACAGAGTAATAACCCAGCCATCCCTTTTCGTACGCCAGGTTTCTACCGTCAGCACGCTCTTATTGTTCTCAATCGCAATAATATGGTCTAGCGGTAGATTGATGTCTATGCAATAACAGCAGTAATAATAACTGCTGTTCCAAGCAAAAACTTTATAATCACCTTCGGCCAAAAGCCCTTCGTCAACAAAATCAATCGCATCTATTATTCGGCACAATTCTGCCTTCGTTTCTTTAATATAGGTTTTGCGCCACAAAATGAAATCGAAAGCAGCTTCATAGTGCTTCGATAACAATTCGTCATATTCGGGATTAAAAGCCATGGTGTTCTCCAAATTACTTATCGATTTCATGAATCCATCTATATAAATTGTCCAATGCGCCTTATCTGCAGAGAAGTGGTCACCAAGGCGTTTGCGGACTTCTGCAAAGAGTTGCTCATAGGTAATATTTGCAAAGTCCTTATCATCTGGCGTTAGCGGAAACAATGAGAGAACGATAAGAATTGGGCTTTCTTCTTTCCCTCGCTCGGTCGTTTCCTTCTCAATATATTTTTTATAGTCTCCGAGTGGATTGTTAAGTCCAGCATATATTTTGTTCTCTATTGCAATAATTCGGTTACCAGTTTCGATAACAATATCAATGCGCTTTCTGTTTCCTGTTGATTCTTCTGTCTCAACATTTTCTACTGCGTCGACTATAACTTCTCTATCCAAACGGGATGCGTATGCGGCAACAAGGGCATCTATCCAGAGGGTTCCCAACCCATGGCTTTCATTTGGATCCAATAAGAAGGCAAGCAGCGATGAAACAGGCACCTCTTTACTACTAACGCCCAAGGCCTCCATGAAGGTTGTTTCATGAGAGCTTGTAGAAAACTCTGCTTGAGCAAAAGCTTCAAGCAATTGTTCAATGCGCGTCAGGGTATTGTCACTAGTGGCTATGTCCATTACGCTCCTTTATATGGCTGCGCTTCTCAAAAAGTCTTGTCTATTACAAATACCTATATGCAATGCCCTGCCAGTAGTCCAAGGCCATGAGCCAGGCATCGTATGCAGTTGTGCACGGCATTAACGGATAAGTGTGATAGTACTTTTCCGATTCTTTGTTAATAAAGCGCTCTGTTTCCGTGTCGGCATATCCCAGCAGGAACCAGTTCCTTGCCGTTGTGCCTTTCATTGTTATGGGCTCCTTAGGAACGCAAAGCTGTGCAAAATAGCGCATATTGCCATCGTCCTCGGGATCTTCCTCGTACAGCTCAAACCATACGTCATCGTTAAAGCGATAGGTCCACATTTTCCATTCGCCCCGAGCGTTAACTTTCCACCCCTGTTTCCATTGGTCTAGCGGTGGCAATGTCTGAAATATGAATTGTTCTCTGTTCTTGAACTTAAGAACATCAGAAAATGGCTGTTCTGGATTTGGGCTTGCATACATTGCGGGATTAATTGCAATAATCAAATCGCCAATGAGCTGCCCAAATGCCGTAACTTTTTCTTCGTTGTAATCTTCAATTGTTGGGGGTGTGCTGCCGGATTTGCCCGGTACTTTTTTGAAAACGAAGTCATCCGTGATGCCGTTTTCGAAAAAAAGCTCCTGCATTTCTGCCCAGACGTCGCAAAGGAAAAGCAGCTCCGAAGGCCAGCCGTCTTTTAGCTCTTCTCTGTCTTCTCGTGCTTCATCAAGATGGTCGCGAATTTCTTGTTCAAGCTTAGTGAATTGTTCTGAAGTTACTAGTTCCATTGTTACTCCTTTCACGCTTCGACGAGCTTTTCTTTCATAGGTACCATTATCCAAGTAACAAGCGGTTTTGTTCATAATTGTAATGCTTTTAGAACGATATTATTTGGCAGCAGCTTGCCCCTATTGTTTCTTGCTCGTGCTATTTTCTTCCTCAAACATCTTTTTGAGCTCTTCATAGCTAATGTCCTCATAGTCGCCGTCTTCCGCCACGTTGTAGCGGCTTTTTATGGCGTGCGTAGCAGGGTTATAAAGCAGAACAACACTCCCTTTAGGCCCATGGCTGTTCTTAATAACATCAACCGTAATAGTTTCATGCGCGCCTTCTGCAGTAGGAACACCTTCGTCAATCTTTAGTATTGAACCAGCGCAACACATCTTGTCGAAGTAATAGTTGGTGTACGAGTAGCCTTCCCTGTCTGGCAATAAGTCGCCCAACAAAACCGAAACTCCTTTAGCGCGCGCAAATGCCAAAAAGCCGTAGAGGGGCTCGCGTGTTCTGTAAGCGTGCTCGCCCGAAAGGTAAGGCATAGCAAAGTCGTCGCTTTCAACAACAATGAGCGGGCGGCGTGGCCCTTCGTTGATTGCTTCCCGCAGAAGCTCCATGAGTTCTGTTGTGGTTAGCATGGGGTAGTCAAAAAACTGGATGTCCAGCTGGTTGAGCCAATTAGTAGCCTGCGAAAGTGCGTCCCAGTCGTCTTCCGTGAGTTTGCCCAGGTGCAGGCGTTCAAGACTAATACTGCTTTCAACGCTCAGGAGGTATTCCGCCGCAAGCTGCGTGCTGGCGTTAAGCGTAAGGAACAGCACTTGTTCCCCGGCTTTTGCAGCGTTGAGCGCCACGTTGTAGAGGAATGCTGTGCCGATTTCTAGGGTTGTGGCAGCAGCGTGGGTTATTTCGCCTGGGCGGATGCCGCACAGTATGCGGTCGAGGGCCTTATAACCAGTTGGTGCGCCCAGAATAGTGGGTCCCTGCTCACACACGCTCGTAATTTCTGCAAACGCCATTTCGAGTGCGGTATCAATGGACTGCATTTTGCGCGTCCTGTTTTTAGACGTGGAAAAGAGTGTAGGTGTGCGCTGTGTGTTCATGGTTACCTTTTCTCACGCTGTTTAGTTCTGCGCTTTGAAGTTGTAGATAGGGCGCAAAACGTCTTGTACGTCCACGGCATCCGAAATAACGCCCATGATGTCGTCCGCCGCCTTATATGCATCAGGAGCCTCGTCGAGGGTGCGCTCAGACACGCTGGTGGTATAGATACCCTCCATCTGCGCGCGATAGTCATCCATTGACAACGTTTCTTTTGCAACAAGGCGTGACATTAAGCGTCCTGCTCCGTGGGGTGCTGAGTTGTTCCACTCGGCGTTGCCCTTGCCGCGTGCCAATACGCTGCCGTCGCGCATGTTCAGCGGGATGAGCACTATCTCGTCTTCATGTGCAGCGATGGCACCCTTGCGCAACACCATTTCATTAGTATCGATATAGTTGTGCACCGTATGAAAAGCGTCATGGCCGTCCAGGCCTGTCAGCTGCAGGACCTCGCGTGCTATAGATTCGCGGTTCTGTTTTGCGAAGCGCTGGCAGACGGCAATGTCGTGCAGATAGTCATCCAGGTAGCTACCATACAGCCAGCATAGTTCTGCCGGTGCGTCGGGTTCCTTCGCTTCAAAGCGTGTAGCCAAATCCTTCAGCGCTGTCTGGATTTCAGAGCGGCGCCCAGCTTCCTTATATTTTGCAATCAGCGCGTCACGTGCAACGAAGTACTCCTCCTTGCCACTGTGCAGGTCTACCGCCAATGCTTGGTAGTACTCAGCCACTTGCTTGCCCAGGTTACGGCTGCCACTATGAATGACCAGGTACTGCGTCCCGTCGTCTGCAACATCTATCTCGATGAAATGATTGCCGCCGCCCAGCGTACCAATACTGCGCTCAATGCGCTTGGCGTCACGTAGGTGTCGATAGCAACGCAGCTCTTGCAAGTCGAAGCGCTCGCGACGCCCTTCCCATACATGCTTGCCGCTAGGTACCGTGTGGCATGCGTCATCCAAGGCGGGTAGGCTAATGTTGCCCTTCCCAAGGTCAATCGTATACATACCGCAACCTATATCTACGCCCACAATGTTGGGTACGACGGCATCGACTACCTTCATGGTGGTGCCGATGGTGCAGCCGATTCCCGCATGTGCGTCGGGCATGATAACCACATTGGCATCCTTAGTGAAAGGCTGATCGCACATCGCGCGAATTTGTTCAATGGCGTTCTCTTCGATGTTGATGGCGTAACACTTCGCTGTTTCGTAAATTCCTTTGATTTCAAACATTGTTTTCCTTCCAAATATATACGCATACACACGTTAAGCCACGTCGTAGGTGGTAAAAGCGTCTGCGTTGGGGTTGGCATTGCGGTACAGGCACATCTTGGCCTTCTGGATGTCGCTGTAGGTAGCCAGGCCCTTTTCGTAAATAATGCTTGCCACTTCCAGCAAGAATTCGCGATTTTCTGCCAGGATGGCCATGGTCTTTTCACGACACATCGCAATTTCTGCATCCTGGTAATGCGCTACGGCATTGTCTTCCTGATTGCGGCTCATATATTCAGCAGCGTTGCGCACGCCATATGCGCCCAAACGGGTTACCAGGGATTCGGCAATGCCCACCACCTTCATTAAATCGTTAGCGAAACCACCGTCTGTTATGCCCAACTCGCGCTCTGTCGCAACAGCACCGCCAAGACCAACCATGATGCGCATACGTTCAGCGTCTATAGGGTTCATGCCTCCGCGCGCGAGGCCATGACTTGTGCTACCGCCCAGGCCAGTGTCGTGGTGCACGATTGCTGCATACGCTACCGACTTAGGTGCAAGTGCCTCCGCAACCACCACGTGTCCAGCTTCGTGAATGGCAATACGCATCCGCTGTTCAGTACGTTTTTCGAAGAAGGGTGCAAAGGGGCGATCTGTGCCTTCAATTGAATAGCCAATGAGTGCTTCGATAATGTCTTTCTGGCTTACTTTTTTGCGCTTGCGGTAGATTGCGCGAGCAACAGCGTAGTTGAGCGCGGTTTCCATGGCAGAGAATGGTTCAACGTTAAACAGCCTTGCTAAGAATTCGATGTTGGAGTCTATGCTGATGTCTTTGAATGTTTCCTGCAACCCATGGACGTACTTGGCAACGATTATTTCCTGCTCTTCCATGCTGGGAGCGCTTATTTTGAACTTCTTGCCAAAGCGGCCTGCCCTGCGGAGTGATTCCGGCAACAGGTGGGGTGCATTTACTGTAGCGATTACAAATACAGGCAGATTTTTACAACGCTCCATGGAACTTTGGACAGCGGAAAACTCTTCGGTGGTGCTCCTGGGGCCATCGAGTGAAGAATACTTATCCAAGTCGTCTAAGAGCACAATAGACACGTTGCCAGTTTTTTCGGAGTAGGCAATTGCTTGGTCAAAGGCAGACTGCAGATCTTCCAAAAAGTTGTTGCCCATGTTGGTCTTGCGCACGGTAAAGCTTTTGCATCCGCTTGCTTCGATGAAACATTCAGCCATGAGTGTTTTGCCAAGGCCAGGCTCGCCTTCGAACATGATGCCGTGCGGGAGTTCGCAACCGCGGGCAGTGTAGTCTTTTGCGTTGCGCAAGATGCTGGCCAGGATGCGGAGTTCGTCCTTCACCCATTCGTAGCCGATGATTTTGTCAAATGCTTGGTTGGTGGGGGTGCGGTGGTTGCTGGGGTTGCTGGGGTTGCTGGCCTGGTTAGCGGTCGCTTGTTTACTTTTCATGGCACATCCTTTCTGTTGGGTACAAAAAGAATGGTACCGATTCCGCCGCTATTCCAAGTCCCAATAAACGGACAGTAGAGCAGTACACCCTTGGCGTTACTAATCTGTTTTAAAGACTGCGCCTTGCATTAAAAAGAACTTATGTGCCCGGGGAAAATACGTGAATTCGGGTGCTGTGTCCAGACCTAAAATGATCTGGCAATCGTTTTCAGAAAGCTCCCAAAACAGTTGAAAAACGAGCTTTGCAACATCATTGCTTGGCTGGAGCAGCTGAACATTGTCAAAAATGGCAACAAGGGTTGCTTCAAAACGTTTTTCTATTCTTTCGACATGCTCTCCGCTGCCTTTAAGCAATGCCATTGTGTAATCATCTTTGAGTTCGTCAATATCGGCGTATTCAACCACTTCGGGAGAGTAGGCCTCCGTAGCCACTTTTGCCGCGAGGCTTAGCAGCTCGGCCCTTTCCTTTTCGTTACGCCCATAGATGACTAGCGGGTTTGGTCCTTGGAGTGGTGTTTCAGCAGCGGCCAGAACCGCTTCACTGGTTTCTTCGTTTTTAGGCATGGTAGATCTTTCCACTTCCTATTGCGGGCACATCTTCCGTAGGTCTTCTGCTTGAGCTGCTTCCTGCGCAAGTTCTTCTTCCATTTGGTCGCGCCAGATAACGTGAGAGCAATCCGTGCCCAACTCGTAGGCGTCGTCAATTTCTGACCAGATGTCGTTCGTCTTCTTGCGGAACTCTTCGTTTTCCTTGCGAAGGCGAATAGCTTGCTTTTCGTAATGGTAGAGCGCACCGTAGTCTTCACCGAATACCGCGCTTAGCTCTTTGTCGATGTCTCGGGTAATTGCGCGCATGGCCAACCACCCATAGCTTAGGAAGCCTTCGGGGTCTTTTGCCTTCGTCTTGTTCATGCGGTCGGCATGAACGAGGCGCTTGGCCAAGTACACAGCCGCATAGCACGCTTCTTCAGCAGCCTTTAGCCGGTTTTCGTCCGTGATTTCTTTGGCGGGCACATCGAACTTGTGCGCCACTGCGTCGATAACAGTCCCGATGGCAAGCTCGTTGTGGCCGTCGGTTTCGGCGCCGGCCTCTGCTTCAGCGGTTTGCCCGCCAGGCTTTTCGCCGTCGACAACATCGAACTCTAAAACTGCTTCGATGCGGTAGGTCTGCTTCCTTTCCATGGTACATCCTTCCTGTTGGATACAAAAAGAATGGTACCGATTCCGCTTTAACCGATAGTCCCAATAAACGGATAGTAGAGCAGCGTGCCCCTGGCGTTATTATTCTTTTATCGCTTCGACGAGCTTTTCGTATATCTTAACCATGGCCAGGGTGTCTAGTTCGCAATAGCGCAGCAGTTGTTCGCGGATCTGCGCGCGTTCTTCGGGCGTGTGGTTCACTAGGTCCGCGTAGGCGTTCATAGCATCAGTTCCATTGTGTACGCCCTCCAGCGCAACGTAGTCCAAGCTGGAATCGTCTGGGAACAGTGCGGGCAGCACATACTTGATAGAATTCGACCCGCCCTGCGCGCGATTGTAGTACGCGCCCTGGGCAAAAGGCACATACAGGTCCACCATGCCATCTGAAATGCTGTATAGATGCCCTGCTAGGTCTGGGAAGGCCTGCGCTAGTTCGTCGATGCGTCCGCGTTCGAAGCTCATGTAATATGCCAGCGTGCATGCGCCCCGCGGAATGTCTGCACAAAGGTGCTCGGCCACTGCACGGCGCGGGTCTGCGCCTTCGGGCGCCAGGAACTCCCGGTGTTCCAGCGTGCCGTCTTCTTGCAGGATGTGCAGCGAGTACTGCGTGGGAACTTGCTGCCAGGGGTGCAGTCCGTCGAAGGGAGGAATGGCCGCCTGCATGGTTTCGAAGTCCAGGAAGTACAGCGGGAAGCGCAGCCCGTCCAGGAAGTCTTGGATGGCTTCTTTGTCCACGTAAGTGCTTATGTTGTTTACCTCGCAGCGCACCTGCTGCATTTGGCGGACGTTAAGGTTAACGCCGGTGTTTAGCACGTCTTCAAACGTGACGACGCCCATGCTTATAAGGTCAAGTGCCTTGTCCATGCGGATGCTACAAAGGTCCAACACGCTCGGCTTTGGGTAGATGCGCTGGCACCAGGCACGGTACCCGCATTCGCGGGGGTTTTTACACTGGGATCCAATGCTGCGTTCGGGTTCTTCGGGGGCGTTCATTACTTCGTAAATGTGGGCAATTCGGGCTTCCACCAGGGGTAACAGGCGGTCCACTTCTTCGGTGATGTCTTCCACCACGAACAGCTGCTGGATGTCCAATTCGCCCTGGCGGACGTAGTCGCGGTTTAGGTGCATAAGCCCCACGCTTTTCACGTTCAGGCCGCACTGTTGCAGCAGCCAGCACTGGTAGGACGCGTCGTCGACATGGTAGTCCTTTAGGCTGTTGGTGGCTTTTACTTCCACGATGTGCACGCCGTCTGGTTCTACGCGCAGGATATCTACCATACACAGGTTGCCTTCATAGATGAAGGTGGCTTCGCAGATGTTGGGCGCGCCGGTGCCTGCGGTAGCGGCCGCCAAGTGTTCCTGAGTTTGGCTTGCCATGCCTTCGAAGTTGTCGTGGTCGAAGGGGATTTCCACGTAGTCGCCGTAGTAGCCCATGGCAAGGTCGCCCACTTCGTTGCCAGTTTGTAGGATGGCTTCGTTTTGCACCGATTCGTCGAACTGCTCGGGCATGTTTTTGTCCATCCAGAGCATTTTGGCGCACTGCAACCCTTTAACATATTTCGACTTCGACAGACCCATGGTGTTTCCTTTCTGCAGGAACTGCGCCTTGCTGGGGTGCATCATGCCGCTTGTATGTGCAACCTACTCATACCGCGCCAACGCGGGCTGCAGGTAGCCTTCGACGTATTCCTTTGCCACTTTGGATGGCTTTTCGATTTTCACTGCGCCCCCAAACTGCAACAGCCAGCTAAAGAACTGCGGGCTAGCCACCGTTTTAAAGAAGACGCGTGCGCTGGTGTCGCTAAGCTTATGCACGTCCATGCTGTCGCCGAACTTGTCGTAGAACGCACCCACGATCCAGCTGTAGCCGCGCTCTTCAGCCGATGCATCTTCGATAAGCATGGTTATGGACTGCTTGCCTTTGCCGTCGATAAACATCCCAAAGGCGGGGTCCTCCATTTCTTCTGGGCGATATTCCGCACGGCGTGATCTTTGCGGGACGAATTCGTTTTCGGCAGCGACATGTACTTCCACCATACGGTCCACGCGGTAGGTTCTGTAGTAGCCTTCAGCTTGCGTATCTGCCTTGCCGTTGTTCCTTTTGCTGGGCACACAGTTTTCTTCACCAGTCTCCTGATTAACATTGCTGGGCGCGTGCCAGCACACCGCATAGTAGTAACCCGACATGTACACCAGCCGCACGGGTATGCAAAATGTGTAATGCTTACCGCGGTGGCGCTTACCTTCGTCCTCGCGGGACTTATAGGTGATGGTTTGGCGCGACATTTTGTGGACAGCCAGCTTCCCGTCGATCCCCACGGAGTAGTAGAAAAAGAACACGTAACTCTTGTGACCGATGGCGTACTGGAGCTTGGTAAGGTTTGGGTAGAGTTTGCTACTGCGGCGACCGGCGTGCACAGGGGCATCTACGCGAACCCGAGCTTGGGCTCGGAGACCTTCGCTGAGCAGACTTTCTACGCGCTGGGCCAGACGCCTGCGCATGGCGATGTTGATGGTGGGACTTGTTTGAATAACGTTGAGTAGCAGAACGGCTTCTTCGTAGTTGAAGGCGCGGCTGGCTAGGTAATAGGCGGGATACGGACTGCGTTTCATTTCTATATCCATGCCAGAGTTGCGCAGGGCTTCAATGCAAGCGTAGATAGACTTGCGTTCGGCATCGATATTTTGAGCAGCTAGTTCTTCAGTGATTTGCGCCAGCGTAATGGGGTGCGCGGCGTCTGATTTCTCCAAAAGGATTTTTTGGATTGCGAGCAGCTTACGCTTCTGATCTTTTTGGTTTGCCATTTTCATCACCTCGTATGGTAGATGAAAAAATTTTACTACGAGTCCGTTTTATGGGACTCGTAGGCAATAAAGATTGAAGATAATAACCATTGTCAGGATTGCCAAAACTTCCTAGCTACTTTTGTTGGAGCCTGACACTCCTTTCTACGCCTGGGCTGGACTCCTAGCCAAAAAAACAACCAGCCCAGGCAGCTTTTTCTGCCCTTCTCGGAACGCCTACTGGACCTGCGCCTTGTTGCCCTCTCTGCGAACCGAGTCTATTGCGGCGCATATTCCATCAGCCAGCAGTCTTGCCAGGTGCCTTCGTGCAGTTCGTGAGCAGGCAGTTCGCCGACTATGCGATACCCCGCCTTTTCGTAGCAACGCACGGCGCGCGTGTTCGCCTTGCGAGGGTCCAGCAGCGCCGCCACCGCACCACGCAGGCTCACCAAAAAGTCCGTTACCAGGCGCACGTAGCGCGTGCCCACGCCCTGCCCCCATAGTTCGGGAACGCCCAGAAACTGGTCCATGGCATACACAGGCTGCCCAGGGTCGGGGTAAGCGTATTCTTCAAACAGCGGCCCGTAGAGCTGGTAGAGCTGCCCATAGCCCACCGGCGTGCCGTCCAGGCAGATAGCCACGCGAATGAATTCCGCGTTGTGGTCGGGTGGACCAAAGAAGTGTTCGCGTATGCGGTCCGCTGGCCAGGTAGTGTCGCGCCCTTCGTAGAATTCCAGTACACGCGGGTCGGCTAGCCATTGCAGCAAGTGCGGCAGGTCGTCTTCATGCAGCAAGCGCACCTGCAAGTTGCCTTTAGCGGCGATGATGTTGTCTAAGCTGTCTTGGCGAGTCATTCCCAATATCCCTTGCATAGGCAGCCGCTGAGTAGATTGTGCCGCATTCGCTACTTAGGGCTCATAGGTAGGACACTGCACTCCTATGCAATTGTTGTCGTTCGACCATCCGCCACCCCCGGCGATGGCTCCAAGCTCTTCTTCGGAAAGCTTGTAGCCCTCTGCTTTGGCAAGCGCCAGCAGTTCTTCGGGGGTTTTGCATGCCTTTGCCTTCTCGCGAAGCTCGGGGCTTAGGTCCTTGAAATCCATGACGCTTCCTTCCTTTCGATGAGCCGAAGTGCACCAATCCTAGCGCTATGTATCTGACCACAATAATATACACCTATAGGACAGTTTCTATCTCGTGCACTGGTGCAGGTCGTGCTGTTTTACCGCCACTTTTATACCGCCAATGGCGGTATAAAACAATTTGGCAGCAAAACTTGCAATCAAGCTTCGATTAAGCACGATAACGGCTGAGTGCAAAAAGCAATCACCCCCTCATTGCCATACTGAGGCGGTGATGAATTGCAGACCCTGCGATTACGATTGTTCGGTTGCACTAGAACCAGGGGTAGGCACACGGTTTACGATTCAGCTAAGATTTTTTCGCAATCCGTCTTTAGTTTCGGCAAATCTGTCGCTAAAACTTCCCAAATAATGTCAGGGTCAACACCGTCATATGCGTGGGCAATAATATTGCGCATGCCACGTATTTCATGCCACTTTACCTGCGGATGAGCCTCTATGAACTCATCCGATAGATCGTTCACGCACTCACCAATCTGCTGAATATATAACGCTACGCCATCGCCATAGAACCTATCTTCATCAAACTCTTTTCGAGTTGGAAAATGCCGTTTCTTTGCTTCCCCTGCGTGATTGCAAAAACTAACAATGCGTTCAAGAGCTTTGTATTCTTTATCCTTCATAAAGCAAAATCTCCTCTTTAGCTATTTCACTTCTGAACTCGTTGGACAGACCCTTTGTTGTGGCTATATCAACACTCGTGCCAAGGGCCGCCTGCACTTCCTGTTGGAAGCCACCCAGCGCAAAACCCTTTGCCTTCCCTGTGTCAACATGCAAGTCTACATCACTTTTTTCTGTTGCCGCACCACGCGCATACGACCCAAATAAGTAAACGCGCTTCAGACCGTACTGTTTAGCAAGCGGCTGAACTATTTTCTTGATTTCTGGAATGCTGTGTTTGGCTTTTCCTCCCGGAAGCTGCAGGTTAAAAGGCAGGCCTCGCTGAAGCACGATTTGTGAATACAGCGCATTAATAGCTGCCGAGTGGCTTATTCCGAGCTGATTAAGCACATTTTCAGCTTCCTTTTTTAGCTTGATATCCATGCGTGCGCTTACGGTGGTGTCCATTATTCCTCCTGTAATATATCGTAATACATAATATTACAATAAGAGAACTGCTTATACAATGTAGTGCACCAGTAAGTTTAAAAGCATCTCACTTATAGACATCACTTCGATGGCCAATAGAGAAAACTTCAATGAGCAAAACTTTATCCTGGATTATACATGCGCTCCTTTAGCACGTGGCGAGTTTCGCATGTACAATAATGCCATGCGTAAAAGCACCCGCGACGGAAGGAAACCCATGGCAGAATCCGCAATCAACACCAAGGCATTTCGTTCTTTGAGCTACGGCGTCTACATCATTAGCGCGTCGAACGGCAGCAAGAAGGCAGGCTGCGTGGTTAACACGTTCCAGCAGCTGACCTCGGCGCCCGCGCGCGTAAGCGTAACCATCAATAAAGAAAACGCCACGACGAGCGTAGTGCTTGAGTCTGGCCGCTTCGAAGCGAACGTGCTTGCGGAAAGCGCGCCCATGGAGCTCATTGGTCTTTTTGGTTTCCAAAGCAGCAACGACGTGGACAAGTTTGCGGAAACCACCCATGCGATCGATGACGCTGGCGTGCCATACTTGAACGAACACGTTGTTGCCCATTTTGGCGCACGCGTTATTGAAACAGTTGATGTGGGATCGCACTACCTTGTGGTGGGCGAAGTGGAAGAAGCCGAAGTGCTGAGCAGCGAAGCGCCCATGACCTACGCTTACTATCATCAGGTGAAGGGTGGCAAAACGCCACCGAAGGCTTCGAGCTACGAACCCGAAGAGGCTGCTGCCGGGGCCGCTGCCGCGCCCGCCGCCGACACCGCCACCGATTCCGCTCCCGCCGAAGCCGCCAGCACCGCTACAGCAGAAACTACCGAAGCTGCTCCCGCCGACGCCGAAGCAGCCCCTTCAGACGTTCGCTATGGTTGGAGGTGCACCTTCTGCGGCTACGTGGAAGAAGGTTACGACGAACTGCCCGAAGGCTACAAATGCCCCATCTGTGGCAAGGGCCGCGATATATTCAACCGCATCGAACTAAGCTAAAGTTCCTGCGTGAATTTAGGCAAAATCTGGAGCCATTGCAGCTATCTAGCTATCTAGCTGTCTAGCCCTGTAGTTCTTGCCTGCAGCGCTTCACGCCGTTTTGGGCAAGACTGCGGTTTATAATGAAAGCATGAGGCTATTTGTTGCTGCAGACTTGCCCGACAGCGTGCTGGACGCCCTGGTGGAAACGCAGGCTGCGCTGCGGGAATGCGTTGCGGGCCGTTACGTTGCGCCCGATTCCTTACATGTGACGCTCGCTTTTTTGGGCAGCGTTGAAGCGTCGCGCATCCCCGTACTGGCGGATGCTCTCGAAGAAGCATGCGCAGGGTTAACTCCTTTTGACGTGACCACGGCTGGTCTGGGTAGTTTTGGGCGACGCGCACAGACAACGCTGTGGCAGGGTTTTACCGCGAGCGACGAGTTTGTCCACCTTGCTAAATGTGTACGAAGGGAGCTTGCGGATAGGGGATTTTCCTTCGACAGCAAGACCTTTTTGCCGCACGTAACGCTTATGCGCAAGGCCGACATTCGCAGTGGCGTGCTGCCCATGCCGTCTATTGCGAGCGGCACCATAAGCACGGTGACCTTATTCAAGTCCGACCTTTCGGGTCCGTTCCCTGTGTACGAACCCCTTCATCGCACGGAGCTGCCTGCTAACTAGCTCAAAATCGATTTGAAGCAAAAAAGCTGTGTTTTATCAATGGTAGACCTCTGAGGTGCGGGAAAAGGGATTAAAAGTAGTACGCTTTGTGCATGCAATATCGCAAGGACAAAAACGGACAGGACATTTCCCAGCTGGGCTACGGCTGCATGCGCTTTTCACGCAAGGGTGGCGGCATCGACTACGAAAAGGCCGAACGCGAAATCCTGCGCGCCATTGAACTGGGCGTGAACTACTTCGACACCGCCTACATTTACCCCGGAAGCGAAGAAACCTTGGGCCGCGTGCTCGACCAAAACGGCTGCCGCAACCAGGTGCTCGTGGCCACCAAGCTGCCGCAATATACCGTGCGCTCGGCGACGGCCATCGACAAAACCTTCCGCGAACAGCTCAAGCGCCTGCGCACCGACTACGTGGACTACTACCTTATGCACATGTTTACCGACATGCTGGAATGGCGGCGCCTGCAAAGCCTAGGTATCGAAGACTGGATCGCGGCACGCAAGGCGGACGGCAGCATTCGCAGCATCGGCTTTTCCTACCATGGCAACACGGACGCCTTCCTGCCCATTTTGGAAGCTTACGACTGGGACTTCTGCCAGATTCAGTACAACTACCTGGACGAACACAGCCAGGCGGGGCGCGCGGGTTTGGAGGCTGCGGCGGCGCGTGGCATACCTGTGGTGGTGATGGAGCCCCTGCGCGGCGGCAAGTTGGTGGAACTGCCCGCCGAAGCTATGGCTGCCCTAGACGCCAGCGGCACCGGCTGGACGCCTGCCGAACTAGGCTTGCGCTGGCTGTGGGACCAGCCCGAAGTAAGCTGCGTGCTTTCGGGCATGAATTCGCTTGACATGGTGGAAGAAAACGCGCGCATTGCCGCTAGCGCCACGGTGGGGCATTTCACGGAAGCGGACTTTGCCCTGGTAGAGCGCGTAAAGCAGATTATCCGCGAGCGCGAAAAGGTGGGTTGCACGGGCTGCCGTTATTGCATGCCATGCCCCGCGGGTGTGGATATCCCTGGCAATTTCCACTACTACAATCTTATGGGCATGTATTCGAAGATGTCGGCGCGCATTGAATTCG
The DNA here is from genome assembly GCA_902768975.1 of uncultured Coriobacteriaceae bacterium. Classification (GTDB taxonomy): domain Bacteria; phylum Actinomycetota; class Coriobacteriia; order Coriobacteriales; family Eggerthellaceae; genus CACXMZ01. The sequence goes on along the minus strand of CACXMZ010000002.1, from coordinate 155,083 downwards.
CGCGCAACATGGGCCTGCAAGAAAAGCCTGGCTTTGCGAGCCTGTGTACCGAATGCGGCGCCTGCGAAGCGCACTGCCCGCAGCACCTTTCAATTCGCAAGCTTTTGAAGCAAGCCGACCGCGAACTGCGCCCACTTCCATATCGCGCGGGCCTCGCCGTTGCCCGCAAGGTCATGCATCGCTAGGTATGGCCGTCGTCTACAAAGTCGTGCACCGTTAGGCCTCGCCGTTGCACGCAAGGTAATGCACCGTTAGGCCTCGCTTTGTAAGCCTTTTGGCAATTATGAACCCCTTAGGACATTTTTCGTCTGATGCACGTATAAGGTTATGAATAAGCAACAAGGCCGAAGAGAAAGGGCTATGCATGAAGTTCGACGAATTAACTCCTGAACAGGTTGAACAGGCTAAAACGTGCACGACGCCAGAGGAGCGCTTGGCATTTATAAAAGAAAACGGCATCGAGCTTTCCGACGAGCAGCTAGAGCTTGTATCGGGTGGCATTTTAATTCCGCCCCCAACAGCTCCAGAGTGTCCAAATGCGCCGAAAGGTAAACACGAAGACTTTCCGACAGGGGCAACGCGCCCAGGAAGCGTCTTCGGGGATACGTGGCCCGACGTCCAATATCGCTGCAAGTGGTGTGGCAGGACCGTATGGGAATGGTCGTAGACGTTTCGGCATATCGCAATGTTTGATAGCATTGTTGCAGCAGTCCGTCTAAAAGAGAAGCCATGCTAGATTTTAATTTCGCCTTACCCGATTTCACGGCCGGTTTGAAAACGAACCTGGCCCTGATTGAATGTTGGCGTAATAAGCCCGCCATGTTTCGGGACGGGGTGCGCATCGACAACGTGTATGACTGCTTTCCTGGGTGTAAGGCGAATGGCGGACGGCACATACTTGGGCAGCCGTATTCGCGCTTCCACATGCATGCAACGTTTGCAGCGCTCAACAACGCAGGCGTGAAAGCGCGCCTCACTTTCACCAACATGTTTGCCGACAGCAACATGCTGAAAAGCGACGACTACATTCAAAAGATTTTGGACATCGCAAGCCGCTACGACGTGGATGTAATCGTGTATTCGGATGAAGTGGCGGACTATTTGCGTGAAAACTATCCGTTCAAGCTCGTGCTTTCGACAAGCCGGGAAATCACCGACATAGAAACGCTCAACGCCGCACTGGAACGTTTTGACCAGGTGGTTCTCAATTACAACTTGAACAAAAATTACGACTTCCTTTCCCAGGTCGCCCATCCGGAGCGCCTCGAAGTGATGGTCAACGAAGTCTGTGCGCCGAACTGTCCTGTGCGTCAGAAGCATTACGAAATGGAAAGCCGCGATCAGCTAAGCGGCGAAAGCACCATGTTCCCTGAAGAGTGTGGCCGCCCGAAGGTTGACTTCACCGAACTTTTCGACGGGCCTATCGTGTACTCGAATGATGAGCTTGCCCGACTGCGCGCTGATTTCGACATCCGCCATTTCAAGATTGTTGGCCGTAACAAGAAGCACGAAAAGCATATCGATTCCCTTTTGTACTACCTTGTAAAGCCCGAATACCATGCTGAAATTCGCCATGATATAACGCTCTGATAAGTACTATAGTGCCTTTGCGCACTAGTCTTTTTGAAAGAAAGGAAGAACCATGGATTTCAAAGATCTCAGCCCCGAATTGCTCGAGAAGGCACAGGCGTGCACAAGCCCCGAAGAGTTGCTGGCGCTGGCCAAGCAAGAGGGCTATAAACTTTCCGAAGACGAACTCAGTGCCGTTTCGGGTGGTAAGGCTTGGTCTGGCGCTGACTGCGACAAAGAACGACAGCTGTGTTGGGACCATGCGTAGCCGGCTTTAACGAGGAGCGCACCATGGCCTCGACACCTGAATACCTGGAATACGTGCTGGACCTGCTGCGCGACGTTCCCGAGGTGACGCACCGCAAGATGATGGGTGAGTACGTGCTCTACGTGTTTGGCAAGGTGTTCGGCGGTATCTACGACGACAGGTTCCTGGTCAAGCACGCGAAAGCCAGCGACGCCGTGCTGCGGACAGAAGAGCTTCCCTACGAGGGCGGTTCGATGATGCTGCTCGTGGATATAGAAGATCCTGACACGATAGCGGACATGGTCGTGTCCATGGCAAGCGAACTTCCTGCTCCAAAGAAGAACTAAGCTCCTTGTGTAGCAGAAAGCCCTGGGACCCCAGGGCTTTCTGCCTAGAAAGGAGTAAAAAATTGCACTACAAGTCACACAACCAAAAACCTGCAATGCGGCGCAACAACCAACTTGCATGTTCATAATACGCGTTGTGGTCCTTCCCTGTGTCCACGCTATGGGACACAGGGATCCCTTTCTGAAACTATAATGTTAGTGTCATTCTTTAGAGATGAAACAGCTAACCTGACGAGGTGTAATCATGAGCGAAATCAAGATAGTTAAAGGCTCCTTTATCCTCGGCGCTATTGTAGGCGACGTCGTTGGGAGCGTATACGAGTTCAACAACATCAAGAGCGAGGACTTCCCGCTGTTTTCGGAAAACTCCTTCTTCACCGACGATTCGGTCATGACCTTGGCCGTGGCGCAGGCAATCATGGATGCCGCAGCTGGGCAGCCCATCAGTTTCGCTTTGGTTGACCGGATGCAAGAGTTGGGAAACCGCTACCCCGGAGCAGGCTATGGCGGCAGGTTCCGCAAATGGCTCGGTAGCGCAGATCCCACGCCGTACAACAGCTGGGGCAACGGCAGCGCCATGCGCGTCTCGCCAGCGGGCTGGGTGTCAGACTCGCTCGATGCAGTTGAGCTTTTAGCAGCAGAGACCGCCAAGGTTACCCATAACCATGAAGAGGGGATTCGCGGTGCGGTGGCGACGGCAGGATGCATTCTGCTTGCCAGGAAAGGGGCGTCAAACGACGAGGTTCGCACCTATGCTGAAAAGTGCGGTTATGTGCTCGACTTTACCATCGAGCAAATTCGTCCCACTTACTCCTTCACCGAAAGTTGCCAGGGAAGTGTTCCGCAGGCCATACAGGCTTTTCTGGAAAGCAACAGTTTCGAAGATGCTATTCGCAAAGCCGTGTCCATCGGTGGTGACAGTGATACCATCGCAGCAATCGCCGCATCTATAGCACAGGCTCGTTATGGGGTACCGGACGCAATTGCGCTAGAGGTGCGTAGTCGCCTAACACTCGATTTGCTCGAGATCAACAACCAATTTCGCGACAAGTATGTTCTTTAAAGCGGGTCGCTTCCTTGCCGTAGGATGGCCAGATAATCTTCATAGAGGAATGTCCTGGTTTCTAATAACTTTTTATCGACTTAAAGTGGCATTAAAATAGGCTTTGTTGGTCTAAGGGCGTGAACGAGTTATTAGCGTACTTCTCGTAGTATTCGTCAACAGAAAGGCCTTCGTTATCCCTGAAGAATGCTTCGGTCAGCCTATCGATTTCTTCTCCGAATTCACCACGTGTATCAATACTCATTTTCCACCTTCCAGCGTATGGTTACATTGCATGAAACCCAAATGTATTCAGGGTCGAAATCTGGCGTATCTTCACCTAGGTTTCTTATTTCCTCATCCATATCTATGTACTGAACGTTGCTAGCACAGCGAATAAATCGACCATGCCGAGCTGCATGACGATACCCATGTTTGATAGCTTTTCGCAATTGCTTTGGTCTTGTTATCTCGTAAAATTTGGGAGATAACGAACAAAATTTGCGAGATAGGAAAACCATAATGGCTTATAAAAGGCATAATGTAAGTGTCATAAAGGAAAGAATTAACGAGCAGAGTAGATTCATTCAAATCGTCATAGGCTCGCGGGAATGCCCCATGGAGGATTTCCTTTCAGGACAAATAGATTTGTTCAGATGATGCACAGCCCATTCTATATCCACGGTCTTACCGACGTGGTGGCGCACAGGGCGAAGCAGAAAAGCTCGCAAGTTGCTACACGCGCTCGCTTGAGTGTGCCCACGAACTAGGCTTCCACAGTATCGCTTTTCCGCTTATTTCTTCGGGCATTTTTGGTTACCCCAAGGAAGAAGCTTGGGGTATCGCACTAAGGACGTGTGCTGAATGGCAGGACGCGCACCGTGACTATCCTCTTATAATCACGTTTTGCGTTATAAGCCCCGAGTCCCTTGCGTTGGGGCAGGAAAGGCTTGCAAGAAATGCAGGCTAAAGGACAGCATGACAAGTCATGCATCAAAATGTTAAAATGTTGCCGTATTGATATTGAAACGGTCACAAAAGGAGTGTAATATGGCAGAATCGGCAACTTTGAACGTGCGCATGGATAGCGAGACAAAGGACGCATTTACGTCTTTTTGTGACGAGATTGGTATGTCGGCATCTTCCCTGATGAACGTGTTTGCCAAGACAGTGGTGCGCAACCAGGCGGTCCCCTTCCCAGTAACTACGCGGGCAGCTGTGCCAGCGACCGCAGGCTATGCGCGTATTTTCCCTCAGGGCGAGGACGAGCTCGAAGAGATGTTGACACTATCTGCATCGACTCCGCTTTCGGAATGTGTGACCATGGACGAAGGCATGAATAACATCAAGGAGCGCATGGGATGGTAGAGAACGGTAAGCTCTACGACATCCTGTGGACCCCAGATTTTACTGAGGACTTGTTTGAGGCTGTCACCTACATCACCGAGGAGCTTGGCAGTCCCATGGCGGCGCAGGCTCTCTTCGACGGTGTGTGTGACCAGCTAGACTCTCGGCGTGCCATGCCCACTTCTGCTGCCACGAAGACTGGCAAAGACGGAACAATGCGCTACATAGTGACCTACAAGAACTGGGACGTTTACTACGTAATCGAAGGTGACTCGATTAAAGCTATCGGCTTGAAGCACCATCTGCAAGCCGGTGGACGCGGTACATTACCCAGGGAGCATGGACCGGAACATTCGGGATGACGGGGAGTGTGACCCTTACAGTACGAAGATAATTCTCGCAATGGATCGAGTATGTTCCAGGAGTCGTGCAGGGCAACCGATGCTTTGCCTTACGAAGGTGGCTCGATGATGCTACTCGTGGACATAGAGGACCCCGACACGATAGCGGACATGGTCATTTCCATGGCAATCGAGCTTCCTGCACCAAAGAAGCGCTAAGTTCCTCGAGCAGCAGGAAGCCCTGGAACCCCAGGGCTAAAGGGCGCTCCTTCGAACACGGGGAACTGTCCCCTGTGTTCGGGACTTATCTCCTAAAATTTGCGAGCTAGCAAGGGCATAATGATACACTTCAATTGGGACAGCGCCCTAATGTACTGAACATAGATCACAGTCTTTCCAGGGCTTATACGCCGAATCGTCGAGGTCGGAGCACGACCACGTCCCACCCCCCGAAACGGCCGCAAGTTCTTCCTCGGAGAGCTTGTAGCCCTCCGCCTTGGCGAGCGCTAGCAGGTCCTCGGGGGTCTTGCACGCCTTGGCTTTCTCGCGCAGCTCGGGGCTGATGTCCAGGTTGTCGGTGTTCATAACGTGTCCTTCCGTTCGATGCATCGCCGTCTGACTCTACAGCCGAAACGAACCAACTAGTATCTTATACGCAACAAACGCCATTCAGTCTCGCTATTTTAACGATTTCCAGAATACGGGGGAACTGTAGTACAGGGGGACAACTCCTTCGAACACAGGGAACTGTCCCCTGTGTTCTTGTTTATGCCGCCATGGGCAGCTCTTCTTCGCCTTCCTCAGGTGCGCTTTCGGCGTCCTCTTGGCTGCTTTCTACCGCATCCTGAGCGCTCTTTTGGTTGGGGCCAGCTATTTCGGAAGCCCAAGTCCAATTCAGATCGCGTTCAACGCCTTCGCCATAGATGGTTTTCCATTCATCGCGCTGCGACACGGCATGCCAGCCGTTTTCTTCGCACGACTTACGCATCTTTTCGGCCTTTTCAACTTCGCCCCAGTCGCGTTCGGTGTCGTCGCAACACAGCATGAGCGCAATCGAGCGGTACTTGTTGTTGTTCACCGTGTAGTTGGCCATCGACGAATCGCCCGACGAATTGCCCAGCGAAATCACCGGCTGTTTGCCAATTTCTGTGGCAATTATCGTAGGCTTGTTTGCCTTCACGTTCTTGATAACAAGTTCGTCACCGAGCGTCAGCTGGTCGTCCGAAGTCCACACGTATTCCAGGCCGTCCGTATCGCCCTGGCCGGAAGCTACAACGGTACTTACGGTACCTTTAATGTGAGCGTTGTCTAGCCAGGGGAAGTAGGCAGGCAGGAGCACGCGCAGCACGTTGCGGTTGGTGCCCGACACCACAAAGCATTCGAACCCGTTGTCGTGCAGGTAATTTACAAGCTCCACCATGGGTAGGAAATAGGCGTCCTTGCGCTTCATGCCCGTGAACTTAGGTGCATCGGTTTCAGCAAATTCGGCGACGTAAGCGTAAAAGTCGTCTTCACTCATGCCGGCAAACACTTCGGCTAAAGCCTTAGCGTGCCTGGCTTCCAGGTCTTCGGGGAATTCACGCGTTTGCTCAACCGTTTCGATGGCGTGGGCAACCTCGACCTGTTCGTCGGTCGGGGTGTAGGTGGAATCCCACAGCGTGCGGTGGATGTACATCGCCCAGTCCAGGTAGATGGGGTCGAGTTCGCCATACAGCGTGCCGTCCCAGTCGATGGTAACAATGCGATCCTCGGGCGGGATGTAGTTCGGGCTGGCTTCATTAGTGACGTCTGCCACATAATCCTTCACGAGGGCGGCCGTCGGCGAGTCGTCCGTCCAAAGCGACAGGGCGTTTTCAGCAGCAGCACTTGCAGAAGTTGCTGAAGCACTTGCCGAGCCCGCAACTTCCGACGTACTTGCCGAGCTAGAATCGTCACCCGAGCCTGTGACCTCTGCTGAACTTGCTGGGTTGGCGGCCTCTTCCGCGCTTGCCGAACTGGTCGAGCTGGCGGCTTCCCCCGAACTCGACGCTTGCTGCGGTATGGCACAGCTAGCCATCAGTAATAAAGCAGCAAGAAGTGCTGCACACGCGAATCGCTTTATTTGCTTCATGGTTATCCTTATCGGTATGGCGGTAGAATTAGAATTCGGCATCAATCAAACGGGCGTTTTCCTTGTGCGCGTCGATGATCCTGTGGCCTCCGCACACTGTTCCGGGAATCTGCACTTGGCCACCCGCGATGCCGTCGAGCTCTTCGTCGGAGATTTCCTCGACTTCAGATTTTTCCATTTCTTCAATATCTTTTACGTTGTCAGTCATGCCATATCCTTTCCATGGGTTATCCCGTTTGCTATTTATACGCTTCAAACGCCTTGTTTATCCCAAATTTTACACTCTGCGAGGTAATTAATCATTCGATAAACCCAATGCCTTCATGTGTGGCGACACTGACACCACGGCTTGTGTGGCTGGTGCACTGGCAGGCGCCTACTACGGCTATAACGCTATCCCTGCTGAACGGAAAGAAACACTACGCGGCAAAGACATTATCGACTGCTGCTTGTTCGAAGGATTTGAAAGGGTTCGTGAATAAAAGGTGGGGCAGTCTGGTGGCTCGTCAGGCTACAAGCCTATTATTTACTCTTTTGGAATTGGAATATATTCAACAATATCTTCCTCTGAGCACTCCAAATAATCACATAAGCCAGCAATTACTTGAGACATAGCAAAACCACTAGACATTCTAAGAACCTGCGTAGGGGACAATATGCCTCTTTGAACCAAATCGGACATGGTAAGGTTGCGTTTCTTTAGAGTTTCATATAAGGGGTTGTAAGACGCAGTCACTTCTGTATTCTGTGCCATATTCTCTTCGCCTCCCATAACCTAAATTATTGCGATTCGACTAGTTTAACGTATATTTTGCGATTAAAAGCTACGCGCGAAGAATGGGAAGCATGACACCCCTGGTCCGACCCCTGACACCCCTGACACCTTGTGGTAAACCGTAAAACACGTTGTGATGCTGCAGAAATCGTCTAAATTGCGAGACGGAATGCCATTCATTGCGTATAAGATACTAGTTGGTTCGGCTCGGTTGCGGAGTCGGGCGGCAACGCTGTCGGCGGATAGCCGGCACAACTGGAATGCTTCAGACAACCGAGAGGAGGGACCATGAACATCGATGACCTTGACATCAGCCCCGAGCTGAAGGAGAAGGCGAGGGCGTGCAAGACTCCCGACGAGATGCTGGCGCTCGCCAAGAAGGAGGGCTACAAGCTCTCCGACGAAGAGATGGAGGCCGTGAGCGGTGGCTGGAGCTGCGGCGACAACTGCTGGGATGTCGATTATAAATTTTGATGGCATATCAAATGAATCGTCCCGCTGGCGATTGAGGATTGCCGTATAGCAATACCAAGAAGGTTGCGGGGCTGCTTTGTGGGCGCCCTGCTGAATGTGAAGGTTGCGGGGCTGCTTTGTTGGCGCCCCGCTGAAAGTTGATTGGTGTAAACATGGATAATGGCATAAGCTTCGGTCGCTTTGTTGTGCTGTGTAGCGCGCTGTGTCTGCTGGTGTTTTCGCTTATAGCGTGCGCGCCGGCGCAAGAAGCTGCTACAAGTTCGGCTCCAGCGGGCAGCGAAGCTTCTGCTTCTGCCAGCGCCGAGGCTTCCGCGAGTGTCGAAGCTTCTGCTTCTGCCAGCGCCGAAGCTTCCGCGTCCACTTCCCAAGACGCCAGCGCCACAAGTTCGGCCACTGTTACCAGCGAAGACGGGGTAGAGCTTTCAGACGACTCGTCTGGCTTCGTGCTGCTTAGCGAAGCGGTGCCCGACGCCATTTTGGAAATCCGCTACTACTCGACCTACAACTTTGTGGGCGAACGCATTAACGGCTACGAAGAACCCTTGGCCTTCCTTACCAAGGAAGCAGCTGCGGCGCTTAAGGAAGTAAGCGACGACGTTATGGCGAAGGGTTATCGTCTAAAGATTTACGACGCGTACAGGCCGCAAGAAGCGGTAAGCCATTTTGTGGAATGGGCTCAGGACGAAAACGACACGCGCATGAAGCAGTACTTCTATCCTGAACTGGAAAAAGACGTGCTGTTCCCGCAGGGTTACATCAACGAACATTCTGGCCATAGCCGTGGTAGCACGGTGGATCTTACGCTGTTCGACATGACCACTGAAAAAGAAGTGGACATGGGCGGCACCTTCGACTATTTTGGCGAACTAAGTCATCCGGACTATGCCGACATTACCGAAGAGCAATATAACAATCGCATGATTTTGCGTGAAGCAATGTTGGCGCATGGGTTTAAGCCGCTGGACGAAGAGTGGTGGCACTTCACGCTGGAAGACGAACCATACCCCGAAACCTACTTCACCTTCCCGGTTAATAGCGAATCGCTTGCCGCTGCCGCGTAGTACGCGCGAGTATCCCATTGGGGTGACTTGGCGTAGAAGGTGAAATTTAAGGCCTGCGTTGCGCAGCCCGCGAAGTTTTATTTACGCTTCTGTGTAACTTAAAACACAAGCTAAATGTAATTTTTTGAGATAAAACTGTGACTAAAGTAGTACAATAGAAAGTAGTGTAAAAGCACTAAAAATATAACGTAAAGGCATGTGAGTTAACGTATAAGATTGAGAAGGGGTTCGCTATGGCCGCGAAGTCTATTTCCCGTAAGATCCTTTCTGTTTTCATGTCAATTGTTATGGTGGTTACCCTGCAAGTGCAGGTGCCTCGTGGCGCATTTGCCGACGAAGGAACAACGGCAGAAACACAAGAAACTGCCGTGAGCCAGCAAGCAACGGATGTGGAAGATTCCGCAGGTGTTCAGCAGGCCTTGCCTGAAAGCAATGCTTTTGAGCAACAGCCTGTGACAGAAGCTGAAGAGGGCTCATTAGAGCAAGAAGAAGCTGCGTTGCTTGACGGCACAGATGCTGCCCAAGAGCCTGCGGCTGAAGAAGCAGATTCTTCTGCGGCAATAGAAACTGCGGCGCCAGCGGAAGAAACTGTTGAACCCGAAAATGCAAGTGATGCTTCCCAGGCAGAAAATGGCGAAGACGCAACCGAACTTGAAGATGGCGAAGACGCAGCCAAAGCTGAAGATGAAGATGCAGACAAAGCGGAAGATAAAGAAGTGGCCATGCCCGCCTTTGCTGCTACGGCAACAGTTGATGGCGTAAAGATTTCGGTAAGTGCTCCAAAGGGAACCTTCCCAGAAGGCGCCAAGCTAGAAGCGACCAAGGTTAGTGCCTCTGACCAAAACGCAGTGGATGGCGCAGTTGAAGCGGTGCGCGACGCACATACCAACGTTGCAGCTTCCTATACCTTCGACATCAAAGTGGTCGACAAGGACGGGAAAGAGATTCAGCCCGCCGATGGCAAAAAGATAAACGTTAGTTTTGCCCTTGCCGAAGTTGCGAACCAGAATTTGGATACGGGTGTTTACCACGTATCTGATGAAGGTGGAGCCCTAAATGCTGAAGCTCTTGCCACCTCCGAGGCAGGCAGCACGGTTACCGCAAAGACCGACGGCTTCTCCTTCTACACCGTTGAATTCACCTATGCAGAAAAGCAATACGTCATGAATGGTGACACCGCCATCGCCCTTTCTGAGATCCTGGACTGCGTAGGTCTTTCCGGAACAGTGAGCGCTGTAAGCGTAAGTGCACCGGAGCTTTTCTCTGCCTCCAATGAAAGCGGAGAATGGGTGGTTACTGCGCACCAAGCCTTCAGCAGTACCGAATGGATGAAGGTCGTAATCGATGGCGTTGAATACGAGATTGTGGTTACGGACGACGTGATGCCCTCATATATTAATAACTGGAATGGAAAGAATTATATTGTGGCCAGCAAGTTAACAGCCGGTCAAGTAATTAATTTTTCGCAATTAAAAGATGACTATGATGTGGCCGGTGTTGCATGGAATTATGGCGCATATAATTATATGTGGATTATAAAAGATGGTAACTATGTTTATGAGCTTAGTAGGCCTTATTTCTACTCTACTGATTACACCGGTGAAGCAATATTTGATGGAAAAACATATGTGGTTACCCAAGTATATACGTACTACAAATTGTATATAGAGACTAAAACCTCAGAGCCTGGAAGTATTAGTTATGAAAACACAACAGTAGGTAAGACGTTTGGGGATCCTTCCTTTACTAACCCACTTACTCATACAGGCGATGGAGTCGTAACATATAGTTCCGATAATACGTCTGTAGCAACTGTAAATTCTGCAACGGGTCAAGTTACTGTCGTTGGAGCTGGAAGTGCTAACATCACAGCAACTGTAGCGGATTCTGATAATTACACTTATGCCACCAAGACAGCAAGCTATACATTAAATGTAAGTAAGAATAATATTTCGCCTACTGTCGCCATGAACGGTTGGACCTATGGCGATAGCGCGCAAAACCCCACCATTAGTGGGAACACGGGCAACGGCGCCGTGACCTACGAGTACAAGACCAAGGACGCGGACGACTCAACCTATTCAAGCACCAGGCCATCGAATGCCGGTGACTACACGGTCCGCGCATCGGTAGCGGCAACCACGAACTACAGTGCCGCTACGGCGACCAAGGACTTCACCATTGCCAAGCGCCCCGTTACCATCACGGCCGACAGCGGCAGCAAGCCCTATGACGGCACGGCGCTCACGAAGAACAGCTACTCAAGCGCTGGCCTTGCGACCGGCGACAGCATCACAAGCGTTACGGTTGCTGGCACCCAGACCGATGTCGGCAGCACCAACAACGTGCCTACGGATGCCGTCATCAAGAAGGGGACCACGGACGTTACGGCCAACTACAACATCACCTACACTAACGGCACCCTGACGGTCACCCAGGCAACAAACGAGGTTACTGTTGATATCGATGGTTGGACCTACGGCGATACGCCGAACGCCCCGACCTCAACGGCTACCTTTGGTGCGGACACTGTAGTGTATACATACAGCGATGCCGCAGACGGAACATTTACAAGTACCGTTCCTACCACCGCCGGCACCTGGTACGTGAAGGCAACGGTTCCAGGTACGGCCAACTACGCGGAGGGCAGCGCCACGAAGAGCTTCACCATTGTGAAGAAGGCGCTCACCGTTACTGCAAACGACAACCAGATTACCTATAGTGAAGAGCCTGCCGCAAATGGTGTTACCTATGACGGCTTCATCGACGGGGAAGACAAGTCGGACCTGTCGGGCACCCTTGCGTACACCTACACGTACGAGCAGTACGGCGATGTGGGAACCTATAAGATTACGCCCGAGGGACTAACGAGCAGCAACTACAACATCACCTACGCAGACGGAAAGCTGACCGTCAGCCCGAAGACCGTCACTAATCCCGCTATCACCCTTTCCAACGATGTATTCCCCTATGACGAAGGACAGGCTGCAGAACCGCTGGTAACCGTTAAAGACGGCACCGACATCATTCCTGCCAAAGAGTACGAAGTTACGTATGCTAACAATACTGCACCTGGCGACAAGGACGACCCGAACGCGCCGTCGGCCACGGTTGCAGACAAGTCCGGCGGGAACTACATCCTTGTCTTCGATCCAGCAGACAAGGCTACGGCTACGTTCACCATTGTTCCTGGCCAATCTTCCATTGACAGGGTGCCGACCGCCAAATCGAACCTGGTCTACAACGGTGGGGAGCAGGAGCTTATCACCGCGGGTACGGGGCTCCATGGCACGCCGATGTACCGCCTGGACGGCGAGACTTGGAGCGAGGATTTGCCAACGGGCCTGGACGCCGGTACCTACACCGTCCATTACATGGTTAAGGGAGACACCAACTACGAAGACTGGACTGGCGGAGACGTAGGTGGCCAAACCCTAACCGTGACCATTGCGAAGGCACCGGTAACGGTCACCGCAGATGACAAGACCAAGGTCTACGACAACAATCCGACGACGGACCCAGAGCTTACGGCAACGGTTACTGGCGCTGTAAACGGCGAGACGATCAACTACACGTTATCGCGCAACGAGGGGCAGGACGCAGGCGACTACGCTGTCAGCGTTACCGCAGGCAGCAACCCGAACTACAACGTAACCACGGAGGGCGGCATCTTCACCATTACCAAGAAGCCGCTGACCATTACGGCTGATAGCGCAAACAAGACCTACGATGGCACGCCGCTTACAAAGGACACCTACACGCTGTCTGCGGCCCTTGCCAACGGGGACACCGTGGCCGAGATCACCGTAACTGGCACGCAGACGGATGCGGGAACCAGCGCCAATGTTCCCAGCGGCGTGGTGATTAAGAACGGCGAGACGGACAAGACGGGCAACTACAACATCACCCTGGCAAACGGCGAGCTGAAGGTCAACCCCAGAAGCGTCACGCTTACGTCGGCAACGGATAGCAAGGCCTACGACGGCACAGCACTTACAAACCTGAACGTCGCGGTTACCGGCGACGGCTTCATTGCGGGCGAGGGCGCCACGTACAACGTCATTGGCACGCAGACGCTCCCCGGTTCTTCGGCGAATGCCTTCACCTACACGCTCAACGACGGAACCAAGGCTGCCAACTACGCCATCACGAAGGTGGAAGGCGTGTTGACGGTTACGGATCGAACAAGCGGCGGCGCAGACAGGAAATACGAGATTGACATAAAGGGGAACAGTGGCACCTTCAAGTACGACGGTGAGGACCACGAGGTAAGCGGATTCGAGACGCTGGAGTTCACCTTTAATAACGTCACCTATACCGTGACCGGCATCAGCGCTTCACTTATTCAGACGAATGCAGGCACGTATTCGGTAGCCATTGTGGGAACACCCGTGGTGAAGAACCCGGACGGCGTGGACCTAACGGATCAGTTCATTGTCAACACGGAGCCCGGAACGCTGACCATCAATAAGAGAAACGTCACTATAACTTCAGGCTCTGCGAGCAAGCAGTTCGACGATGAGGACCTAACCGATAGCACCATAATCATCTCCGGCGATGACTTCGCTTCAGGCGAAGGTGTGGTTGGCGACGTCACTGGCAAGCAGAAGTATGTTGGCAGCAGTAAGAACAGCTTCACCTACACGCTGAGCAGCGGCACGAAGGCGGAAAACTACAACATCACCAAGGTGGAGGGTACCCTCACGGTAACCGACCGCGACACGAAGTACGAGATTGCGCCCCAGGCCAAGAGCGACTCTGCTAAATATGATGGGCAGTCGCATGAGGTAAGCGGGTTTGTAACAGATACCTTTACGGTTGACGGTCATACCTATACCGTTTCTGGCCTTACGGCAACGGCCAGCGGAACGGATGCAGGCACCTACACCGTAGCCGTTTCTGGCACCGCTGTGGTTAAGGATGCGGCGGGACAGGATGTTACCGCTGAGTTCAGCGTGCTTCCAAAGGCGGGCACGCTTACGATTTCTAAGCGCGAGGTATCGCTTACTTCTGAAAGCGATAGCAAGGAGTATGACGGCGGCCCGCTTACGAACGCGAACGTCACGGTCGGCAGCGACGGCTTCGTCGAGGGCGAAGGCGCCACGTATACGGTAACCGGCAGCAGAACCGCCCCTGGTACGTCGGAGAACACCTTCAACTACGCGCTTAACGCCAACACGAAGGCAGACAACTACACCATCACTAAGCACTACGGAACCCTGACGGTTAACCATAGAGATGCGAAGTACAACGTCACCCTTACGGCAAACAGTCTGATGGATGCCAAGTATGACGGCACAGAGAAGACCGTGAGCGGCTACACCATCAGGGGGGCCGTAAGCGCAGCCGACCAGACCTGCACTTTCGTGAACCCAGACAATGGTAAGACTTATACGATCAGCGGTGTGAAGGCAGAGTTGAAAGCGACAAACGCTGGCACCTACACCGTAAACATTATTGGTACGCCCGTTATTGTAGACAGCGAAGGCACCGACGAGACGGCCGAGTTCGAAGTGGCTACGCAATCGGGTACGCTCGCTATTGCAAAGCGCAACGTAACGCTTACCTCTGCATCGGATAGCAAGGTCTACGACGGCAGCGCCCTCGTCAAAGAGGAAGTAACTGTTGGTGGCGACGGGTTCGTTGAAGGCGAAGGCGCGCACTACAACTTCACGGGAACGCAGACGTTGCCGGGTGAGTCGGACAACACCTTTACCTACGACCTTGACGCAGACACCAGCGCGGACAACTACGCGATCACCACGTCCTTCGGCAAGCTGTCGGTAACCCATCGCGGCGACGACAAGAAGTACGAGATTACCGTCAAGGCGGCCAGCAAGACCGCTACCTACGACGGGCAGGAAAAGAGAGTTTCTGGATTCGAGACACTCGAGTTCACCATCGACGGCGTGAAGTACACGGTAGAAGGGCTGAGCGCATCTGCCAAGGGCACCGACGCTGGCACCTATACCTCTGCTGTGAGCGGCACGCCGGTGGTAAAGAACCCGGACGGCGTTGACCTTACCAGCGAGTTCATCGTCAACACGGAAGACGGAACGCTCGCTATTAATAAGAGAAATGTAACGCTGACTTCTGCGACCGCAAGCAAGGAATACGACGGCAATGCCCTTGCCAAAGACTCGGTTGCCGTAACGGGCGACGGTTTCGCTAGCGGTGAAGGCGCAACCTATACCGTAACAGGAAAGCAAACAATCCCTGGCAGCAGCGATAACCACTTCACCTATACGCTCAACAGCGGCACCAAGGCCGACAACTACGTAATTACTAAGGTCGAAGGCAAGCTGACTGTTTTAGATAGAGACGAGGAATCGAAATACGAAATTGCGCCGCAGGCCAAGAGCGATACCGTTAAATATGACGGCACGAGCCACAGCGTATCTGGTCTGGTAACCGACACATTTACGGTAGAAGGCCACACCTACACGGTTTCTGGTCTTAGCGCAATGGGTAGCGGCACGGATGCCGGCACCTATGCCGTTCGCGTAAGCGGCACAGCGGTTGTTAAAGACGCGGATGGCAACGACGTGACCAAAGAATTCGATGTTTTGCCGAAGAACGGCACGCTGACCATAACCAAGCGCGACGTTACGCTGACGTCCGCCACCGACAGCAAGAAATACGACGGCCATCCGCTCACGAACGATGAGATTACCGTTGGCGGCGACGGCTTCGTGGACGGCGAAGGCGCTACGTACAACGTGACGGGTACCAGGACAACCGTTGGTACAAGCGACAATACCTTTACCTACACGCTGAAGAACGGAACCAAGGCGGATAACTACAACGTAACTACGTCCTTCGGCACGCTGACGGTCAATCATACGGACACCAAGTACGAAGTTACGCTCAAAGCTAACAGCGACACTCAAAAATACGATGGATCCGCCAAGACCGTGAGCGGCTACACCATTGGCGAAGCTGAAAGCACCGACGGGGACAACCCAAGTTGCACCTTTACGGCCAGCAATGGCGAAGAGTACACAATCAACGGCATGAGCGTGAAGCTTACCGCTACAGACGCTGGTGAATATACGGCTAATGTCATAGGAACTCCTGTCATTAAGGATGCGGGCGGTAACAACGTCACGGAAGAGTTTGCCATCACCACAGAAAGCGGCAAGCTGGTAATTGAGAAGAGAAATGTCACGCTGACTTCTGCAACAGACACCAAGCCCTACGATGGCGCAGCACTCACCAACGACGAGGTAAGCGTTGGCGGCGACGGATGGGCTGAAGGCGAAGGTGCACACTACACCTTCACTGGCACGCAAACGCTGCCAGGTTCTTCAGATAACACCTTTAGCTACGACCTTAACGCGGGAACGCTTGCCAACAACTACAGCATCACCCAGAGCTTTGGCAAGCTGACCGTAACGGATCGCTCTGAAAGCGAGAAGTACGAGATTACCTTGAAGCCGAAGAGCGCCACGTTCACCTACGACGGCGCATCGCACATGGTCTCTGGCTTCGAGCAAACGGAGTTCGCCTTCGACGGCAAGACGTACAGGGTGACAGGGCCGAAGGCTACCGTGTCCGGTCAGGATGCAGGCACCTATCCGGTTGAGGTCTCCAATATGACCAGCTTGAAGGTGCTGGATGCGGACGACAACGACCTGACGAAGGAGTTCATCGTTAATTATGACAGCGCTAACCTTGTTATTAACAAGCGCAATGTTACTTTGACTTCGGCAACGGACAGTAAAGAGTTCAACGATGAGCCGCTTACCAATAACACCGTTACAGTGAGCGGCGACGGCTTTGCAAACGGCGAAGGCGCGAGCTACAACGTTACCGGCAGCCAGCTGGTTGCAGGCAGTAGCCCGAACTACTTCACGTACACGCTCAAGGACGGCACGAAGGCAGCTAACTACAACATCACACCTGTAGAGGGAACCTTAACCGTAACACATAAGAATGCGAAGTATGAAGTTGCCCCGCAGGCCAAGAGCGGCACCTTCAAGTACGACGGGCAAACGCATGAGGTAAGCGGGTTCGAAACGCTCGAGTTCACCATTGACGAGCACACCTACACGGTATCTGGCTTGACCGCAGAAGCTTCCAGCATAGATGTTGGGGACTACACGGTGAAGGTTAGTGGTACGCCTGTTGTGAAGGACGCCAACGGCAACGACGTCACGGAAGAGTTCAGCGTACAGCCAAAGAGCGGAACGCTGAGCATTGAAAAGCGCTCCGTAACTTTGACGTCTGCAAGCGACAGCAAAGAGTTCGACGATGAGCCGCTTACTAATAGTGAAGTTACCGTTAGCAGCGACGGCTTCGTGGAAGGCGAAGGCGCTACCTATAAGGTAACGGGAACAAGGACCATCCCAGGTACTGCGGAAAACACCTTCGACTACACGCTTAACAACGGTACCAAGGCCAACAACTACGATATTTCGAAGGCCTATGGCACGCTTACGGTTAATCATAAGAATACGAAGTTCGAAGTTACGCTTACAGCCAACAGTGGCACCGAAAAGTATGACGGAACAGAAAAGACCGTAGCTGGATACAAGATTGGTGACGCTGTAAGCACGGTCGAAGGCGAGCAGACGTGCACCTTCGAGCAAGACGGCCACACCTATACCATGAGCGGCATGAATGTGAAGCTTACCGCTACAGATGCTGGCGAATATACGGTCAATGTCATAGGAACTCCTGTGGTTAAAGACGCTAGCGACAATGCTGTTACTGAAGAATTCGCCGTTAAGGTAGAGAGCGGTTCGCTGAAGATCGAGAAGCGTGACGTTACCCTTACGTCCGCAACAGACAGCAAAGCCTACAACGGCTCTGCTCTTACCAATCATGATGTGACGGTTACAGGCGACGGATGGGCAGAAGGCGAAGGTGCGCACTACAACGTTACCGGCACGCAGACCCTTCCAGGAACCTCTGCCAATAGTTTTACCTACGATCTTAACGAAGGCACGAAGGCTGCAAACTACAACATTGCCAAGACCGAAGGAACCTTAACGGTGGCCGACAGAGTCGAGAAGTACGAGATTAGCTTAAAGCTCAACAGCGGCCAGGCTACCTACGACGGAACTGAGCACGAAGCATCTGGCTTCGAGACTACCGAGTTTACCTTCGACGGTGTGAAGTACACAGTCTCTGGTGTTACGGCATCTGCCAAGGGAACGGACGCTGGCACCTACCCAGTAGAGGTCAGCGGCGAGCCGAAGGTTACCGACCCTGCGGGCAACGACTTGACCAAGGAATTTAAGATCAACATGGACGATGCCAACTTGGTAATTGGTAAGCGCAATGTTACGCTGACGTCTGCAACAGAGAGCAAAGAATACGACGGCAGTCCGCTGACCAATGACGAGATTGCGGTTAGTGGGGCTGGCTTTGTAGCGGGCGAAGGCGCTACCTATACGGTAACCGGCAGCCAGACTATTGTGGGAAGCAGCGCTAACACATTCACCTATAAGCTCAATGCCGGTACCAAGGCCGACAACTACAACATTACGAAGACTGAAGGAACACTTACTGTTACCAGCCGTGGCGCGGACGAGAAAATCAAGATTGAACCCGAAGCCCAAAGCGACACGTTTACCTACAACGGTAAGGAACAAAAGATTGGTGATCTAGTAACAGACACTTTCGAAGCCTATGGGCACACCTACACGGTGTCTGAATTGAAGGTACAGGGCGCTGGCACGGACGTGGGCGAGTACCCCGTGAATGTTACCGGCACCGCCGTGGTTAAGGATGAAAACGGCAACGACGTAAGTTCTGAATTTAATGTTGTGCCACGTGCAGGAACGCTCACAATCGAAAAGCGCACGGTAAGCCTGACGTCTGCCACGGACAGCAAAGAATACGACGGCAGTCCGCTTACCAACGACCAGATTACCGTTGGCGAAGACGGCTGGGCCGAAGGTGAAGGTGCTGCCTACAACGTTACGGGCACACGAACCTTTGTGGGCACGGCAGAAAACAGCTTCACCTACACGCTTAACAGCAATACGAAAGCTGAAAACTACGATGTGACAACATCCTTCGGTACCTTGACCGTTACCAACAGGAATGCTCCCTTCGACATAACGCTTGTTGCTAACAGTAAGACAGAAGTCTACAACGGCGCAGAACAGACCGTTAGTGGCTACACCATTGGTGATGCAACAAGTGCTGATGATGGAACCTGCACCTTCACGGTAGAAAGCGGTGCGGAATACACCATTAGCGGCATGAGCGCTGAAGCGAAGGGTACCGATGCTGGCAGCTACACTGCAAATGTGGTGGGTACACCGCTCATTGTTGACAGCGAAGGAAACGACATGACGACTCAGTTCGCAGTCAAGGTTGAAAGTGGCGCGCTTACCATCGAGCCCAAGCCCATTACGCGCGACATGCTTACCGTGGACCCGGCCGCCATGAAGGCAAATGGTAGTGAACAGGGACCGACGTTTAGCATGGCAGATGCAGGCCTTGCAGAGCCCGCCATGACAGAAGGTACAGACTACACGCTTTCTGGTGAAACTACATCGTCAGAAAATGGCACACACTTCGTAACGGTTGCTGGCAAGGGCAACTACACCGGCACGCTTGATACCAGCTGGAAGCTCTTTAACGAAAAAGCTGGCGCGTATTATGAAGAGGGCACAGGCGGCGCAGGTTCCTTGGAAGCATTTGTAGATGCCAAGGGAGAAAACATCTCTGTAGCCGTTAAGAACTTCTCGATGAATCTTGCGAAGTCGGTACTTACTGACGAAGAGCTTTCGCGCTATGAAGAAGGCGAAGACATTTTGGTCTATGTTGAAGTTGAAGAGCTTGCCAAAGAGCTTGTGGATACAGCTGACAGGGATGCGATT
Organism: uncultured Coriobacteriaceae bacterium; assembly: GCA_902768975.1. GTDB lineage: Bacteria > Actinomycetota > Coriobacteriia > Coriobacteriales > Eggerthellaceae > CACXMZ01. Next base: position 134,932 of record CACXMZ010000002.1, on the reverse strand, counting down.
GAAGCGATCTTTGCAGACAAGGGTGCCACGGACATAGTCTGGATGGACATTACGGTGTGGAAGCAAATAGGAACAGAGCCTGCCAAGCAGGTACACGAGCTTAATCGTGAACTGGAACTTAGCACTGAAGTACCGGACGATTACAAGAGCGCTCCTTCTGGACAAACCAGGACCTTGTATCTTGCAACTGCACATGATGGCGCAGGCACACTGCTGGCTGAAACGCAGGACACGACCATGTCGTTTGGTTGCAGCAAGTTCTCTACCTTCGCACTTGCCTACAAAGATGTGGCAAGTTCGAATGGAGGCGGCGAAGGCCAGGCGGACAATTCAACAAAGAAGGCGGCTACTGCAAACGCTGGTAAGGGCACAGCAAAAACTGGTGACAGTGCTAACCTGCCTCTGCTGTGGACCGCTATCGCGTGCACGGCGCTTGTGACGCTGGTAAGTGCCACTAAGCTGCGTAGAAGGAACAAGCCGGAAAGCAAAAAGTAAGACTGCCCGCATGAGTGCGGGATAGTACCTAACGGGATGCTCCTCTTTGGTTCAGTTCGAGACTAAAGGGGAGCATCCTTTTTAATGAACAGCGGCCGTAGCAAAAAGAACAGTACTGCGCCCCCCTGCTCGTGTGCGTTCCCTATTCATATGGCTTGAAGCCGAGCTCTTCTTGCATAAGTATTATGAGGGGAATGCCAAAGAGTATCGGGAATGCGGACCCGTTGGATGTGACCGAAGTTGCGAAGAGTACAACGTCGACGTCGGGGTACATGAGCGCGACGGCTGGCGTTATGATAGCCGCCCGACGCCCTAGCAGCAAGAGGACCTGCGGGCTGGAACCATGGATGCCCAGTCCGCAGGTCAGGGCTTTGAAAGTTTGGTCGCGGGGGCCGGATTCGCTCGCGTCAAGGCTACGCGGATTCTTGCTGCGCAACAATCCGCTCGGCCCTGCGGGCAACCTTGACCCTCGCCGCAACTGGCGGTTCGCTTTCAGCGTACCGCCGTAGTCGAACCGACGACCTCCGGGTTATGAAGGGTCCAGGTTGGTTCTAATTCAGTTCTGCGTGTTTAGGTTCATGCAGAAAGAGCGTTAGCCAATCTGGCTCTCAACCCATTCGGCAATCTGCTCGAAAGACACCGTACCGTCTGCCACGCCAAGCATGATAGTGAACGCCTTCGAGAAGCTGGTTGTTTCCGCAAGTCCTATCGTCACAGCTGTGGCTACCCCTATTCATCGTCTATAATGAAAGAATTAATAATGAACAAGAAGATATACGAGCTTCATGTTTTGACTAGCAGTTATATTCGGACTGTTAATTAAACTGAAATCGGGGGAACCTATTGGGGAGTACCGTGAGCGAGGGAGCTTCTCTGATCGACCAAAAGACGCCAAGAGAGGGAAACGTCTATGGATCCGTCGGTTTATGACAGCAAGACCATTGAACTCATAGATCTGTGCATGGAGCGCAGAAAAAATTACGACCGTCGTATCATCAGTTCGCTGAAACGGCTGTGCAAAATCGGCAGAGACAAGAATGATCCGGCTCTGCTCGGCTTTGCCTACTATCATTTGGCGGACGCCTGTTATTCCATGGAGCTGAGTTATAACAGCTTCCTCAATTATCTTAGCAAGTCTCTAAATTACATGATAAAAGCCGGGGATGACACAATGATTCCCTCTGCGTGTAACTTTTTCGGTATCGATGCCGCCAACAACGGCAGCTACGATGTTGCTTATCATTACTACGCGATGGCGATGCGGGTCGCAGAGGAAAATGAAGACGACAATATGCGCGGCGTCATCAGCGCCAATCTCGCCCACCTTCACGAATGTCTTGGGAATCTCCGCCATGCCCGACAGCTCTACCTAAAATCCAATCGCCTAGCTCGCGGTCATTCCGAGAATATCTACTATTATCACAACCTTATTAATTCGGAGTACGCGATTGGCTTTATCTCCCTGAGACTCGGAGATGTCAAAAGTGCACAGCGCGCTGAAAAACGCATTCGGAAACTGGAAAAGGAAGCCGGCGAAACCCGCATGTATGGCATGGAAATGCTGATTCATTTTTTGCGTGTGGAACTGGCTCTTACTACCGGAGAGGATGCTTCTTTCCAGACATTGATGAACGATCTGATCAGATATATGGGAGAGAAGTATCTGGAGTTCGATATCATGGACGATATCTTGAATTTCTGTAAGTTTTTGCTCGACTATAACAAGACCGTGCAGGTTCTTCGCATTCTGGATCTGATTCGCGACAAAGTGGAACGCAGCGACGTTGTACAAATCAAAAAAGCTTATAAAGAAATCGAGATTGCTTATTACGAAAAAACCGGCGAGCAAAAGAAGCTGTCACAGAGTCTGCACGAGCATTTTCATCTGGCGCAAACTCAGCAGACGGAACGGAATCGAATCTATCTTAGCTCTATCGGCATGATCAACCTGATTGACAACCTGCGAAGCGAACGTGCGCAGATGCGTCAGGAAAACAAATTATTGCAGCTTCAAGCACAGATGGACCCCTTGACTGGCATTCCGAACCGTCTTGCGATGAACATGATGCTCGAGGCCGCCTATGAGCGTGCCTACGAGGAAAAGACATCCTTTTGTGTTGCCATAATCGACATCGACTCCTTCAAGGATTACAACGACACTTACGGTCACGTGGAGGGAGATTTTTGTCTGAAGAGAGTCGCTCATGAACTGCAGGCGATGTCCAATCATCCGTCAATACAATGTGCGCGTTACGGCGGCGATGAGTTTGTGATGATCTATGAAAATATGGCAGATGATGAAATCCTGAAATATGCGAATGCTCTCGACCGGAAAATCCGATCCCTGGATATCCATTTCAGCGCCTCCCGCATCGCGTCGGTTGTGACTGTCTCACAGGGACTGTGCAATTCCGTTCCCCTCACCAAGAGTAAACTCTGGGATTATATGACGGAGGCGGACGTCGCGCTCTATTCCGTTAAAAACCAACCGAAGGACATGAAGAACCGTCAGTCCGTCATTCTGTGTCACATTCCGAAAACCTTCGGAAGTAAAAGCAATGAGCAATAATTAGTGCAGCCATGCTCTAGTCTTGCGCGTAGACTTCCTTCGCCAGGTTGAACACAGCCCACGCCTTAGGCCAGCCCGCGTAGAACGCCGCGTGTGTGACGACCGCTGCCATCTCCTTCTGCGTGACGCCGTTGGCCTTGGCGTTCTGTATGTGGTAGGAAAGCGAGCTGTCGGTTAGCTTAAGAAGAAGTCCGCTGCACGCACTATCTGAATCCCGTCGACATCAGGCGGATAGCTCCCTTGGCGCACGACAATCCACTTCGGGTGGTTGTCGGTAATGGAGCGCAGAGGCGCCAACTCCCGCTTCTGCGTCGCCTCGTCCGCCATAGAGTCCGCCACCTGGACATAGAGCACCTCTCCCTCGCGAAGGCAGACGAAGTCAACTTCCTTCTGGTAGAGCTTGCCCACGTGCACAGACCACCCGTTGTGTAACAGCTGAAGATACACGGCGTTCTCGAAAACTCGGCCAGTGTCGGAAGCACGATAGCCCATCAGGTACGAGCGTAAACCTGTGTCGACGATGTACTGCTTGGGCAACGTGTGGAGAAGCTCCTTGCCATGCAGGTCGTAACGCTTCACGGAATAAAACGCGTAGGCATCGTTAAGCGCTTTCACATAGGCCGCAACAGTCTTGTCGGAAACTTTCATGGTCTGGGAGAGTGCGCCTGCCATGCCGTTAGCGGACATGGTGTTGCCGACGTTGTCGGCAAGGAACTCGCATACGAGCTGCAGCATGTCGGGGTTACGTATAGCACGCTCGGTGGCATTCCTCTCCCGATCGAGGATGTCACGCACGATGACAGTCTCGTAGAGCGACGAGAGGTAAGCTTCGTGCTGTGTCTGCGTGGTGTCAAGCGAAGCAATGGCGGGCATCCCGCCGAAGTGTAGGTAACGCATAACGAGGTCATCGGTCAGAATAGGGTCATCCCCATCGCGTAGCATGATGGAGTTGCCCTCGGCGGGGCGCAGGCTGCAGAAGTCCGCGTACTCCCTGAAGGTCAGCGGGAGCATCTTCACCTCCACGTAGCGGCCGGACAGGTAGGTCGCGAGCTCGCCGGACAGCAGGAAGGCGTTCGAACCCGTGAGATAGATATCGCAGTCGAAACCCACACGCAAGGAGTTCACAACATCGTGCCATCCCTCGATTCGCTGGATTTCATCGAGAAACAGATAGGTCTTGCCCTTGCCCATGTGGGATTTGCACCACTCATACAGCTCGTCGTCGTTATGCACTCCGCTCTCACGGTCCTCGAGGTTAAGCGAAGCGAAGTTCCGATCGGGCATACCCTCGTCCTCGAGGCGCTCACGCACGAGCTGGAGTAGCGACGACTTGCCACAGCGACGCACGCCCGTGACGACCTTGACAAGGTCAGTATCACGAAACATAAGTGCGCGTTCCAGGTACATAGGACGCTGGATTAACTTTTTCGCCACAGACTCTCCATTCCGAAAAAATTAATACTATTTGACTTTTCGGAATTATAATACATTTCCAGGAAAAGGAAAAGCGGCCTTGCAATTACAAAGCCGCTGGTCATTTGGTCGCGGGGGCAGGATCATCAGAAATAAATAGCAGGAGGACCGCATCTCTTACCGCTCCCATCAATTAACGAATTACACGCGCATTTAAAAACGAGCTCAGTTCTCTTCAATCCAAGAACGTTATATCCAATAGGACCGGAATTCGCACGACCGCAAACCTCGCACGTCGGACCTTTTCCTAGATCCAAGGCTCCTCCGCTCATATCGGCATAATGCCCACCGCCGCTGACCTTATCCAGCTCCTCGTCGCTCAGCTCCTGAATGCCCTGTTCGTCCGGGGCGCCCCCCTCGGGCGCCATGCCCTTTGCCGCCTCCGCGAAATCGAGGGTCAGTTTTTTGCCGCTCATTTCAAACTCCTCTCACCGGCGCCGATGCTCGTTATGTTATACGCGCGCAACGCCGGGGGCGTCTCACATTTTTTCAAGTAATCTGGATGGGTTTCCCCAAGGCCACTTACTTAATGATATTGTGTCCAGGCAGGGGTTCTTTTTACTCGTCCTTGCCGCCTAGGATGAGCTGCATCGGAGGCCAGCTCGGCCCCTCGTCGTCATCGTCGTCGCTCACCCAAGGTCTGGCATAGATGGCGTTCCTGAGCTCCTGGTCTGCGAGCTTCGCAACCTGAGCGGCAAGCCTTCGCGCACGAACGACTGGCAGTTTGGAGACTGATTCGACGACGTTTCCTACACCTTTTTATACACCTGGCAAGCACCAAAAACAAAAAGTCAGAGGCTTATAAGCCTCTGACCTGGTGTTTGGTCGCGGGGGCAGGATTTGAACCTACGACCTTCGGGTTATGAGGGGCTTTGGGTTATACCTAATTCAGTTCTAAATCTTTGCAACTCTTGCTATTAGTGCGTTCGCCCACTTGACTGCATCAGCAGCGCTTTCGACAACATCTAGGCTCCCACGCTGCGCTACATAGAGTGCTTCCCAGTTGGTACCGATAACAATTGTCGGCGGCCACGCCTGCTTTTTGCGGTATGCGAAAAGCCGCTCGCAGGCCTGGCGGGTCTTGACCCAATCAACGTTCCCGGTCTTGTCGATGAGCTGCAAGTCGATTAAGTCGTGCACGCGTTTGCTGCTAGGCTCGCTTGCTCCATGCAGCTTTTGCGCTATCTGGTAGTGAAGGGGCATGCATGCGATTGGGCCAACTGTCGGGAATCCAAGCCTCTCAAGGTATGAGTTCGCCTCTGTAGGTACGACGTATTCTGGCTCGTCTGCGTCTCCGATTTCATTGTGCCCAACCTCAAGCGCAACCGTGCACCACGCCTTGTTCAGATAGCTAAGCTTCACGTCAAGTGGTTGCATGACATATGGCTCTGGCACTCCTTCGGGATGTGCTGGCTCTCGCGGAACCACGCGTCCTGTAAATCCCTGCCAGCCTTCGGCAAGGACCTTGTCGAGTTGGTCGGTGAACTCCTCGAGGTCTTTGTTCCTTGCAGCGTCGAGGTCTGTTGTGTAGCGCGTCGCGGCATCACCGAAGCGCATTTTAAGCGACGTGCCTCCCTTCACTACGCCATCGGGAAGCATATGACCGACGATGGCGTTGGCTATAAGAGAGCGGACGTTGACATAAGCTTTTTCTCCAGCAGCCATCCTCCTGATGGCGTTGTCAAGCTTGTGCATACTGTTCGGTCTTGTGTCTGTCATGAAAGCTCCTCTAAAAGCTCTTGCTCCTCTGCACGCGTCAGATATCCCTTTGCCCGCGCCTTAAGCGTCGCGTCGCGAAGACGCTCGTCCATAATCCTGCCGCGACACGAATAAATGGCATCTGCGACAGTCTGCGACGGGATGCCTTCGTAGAGGGTTATCTTTCCGCCCTCTGGAATATGAAAAACTTTCATGTAGGACGGCAGCTTCCTGCGAACCCTGTTTGGCGTTGCTACGTGCATACAACTTGGATTCGTGGGCGCCAACTCATGCATGGCTATGACCGACTCGCCGTAAAGATACGCACCTGGACCGACGAGGGCTACTGCTTCTGCGTAGGAATCGTAGGGTGTCGGAATATAATGTGTGATCCTGTAGAGCCCTTGACCGACGCGCTCCACTTTGCCCCGCTGAGCGTACTGCACTAGCTCGTTGTTGGTTACGCCGATTGCGCGCGCTTGCGCGGAGGTTATAAGGCCGTAGTTATCTGCAGCCAATTCATATATGTCGTCAAATTTTGTCATGGCAGAAGTATAACGAAAACATTATAGTTTTGGCAATAATCAGTCTAGTGTGCGTAGTTTGTCTTTCAGAAGAGCTGCCATATTTTGCCTGTTTTGGAATTATAAAGGGGTTTTGCAAACTGCAAAACCCCTGATCAGGTGGTCGCGGGGGCAGGATTTGAACCTACGACCTTACGACCTTCGGGTTATGAGCCCGACGAGCTACCAGACTGCTCCACCCCGCAATGTGTGGAATTCCGTATTCGGTTTTCAATGCTGCGACGTGGGTTATGAGCCCGACGAGCTACCAGACTGCTCCACCCCGCACTATGTGTGCGCCCATAAGGCGAAATGACATTTTAGCATCGCGCGCACGCGGTTTCAAGAAAATCCATTTCCCCAACAATCTCTGCACATGCGCATACGCACCCTTTAAGCGCCTAATTGCAATCACGGCTTAGACACAATCCTAATAACCGTCCATGTAAAAGGGTTTTGACAAGCTTCTTGCGTATCTGCAAGTCCATTTGACAGACAATAGTAAGCCAATTTGGTAGAGTCGAATTCACGGTACAAGAAAAAATACGATGTGCAGACGTACCGCGAAATCAAAGCTTTCATGGACGGAAAGCCCCTCGATGAAATAAAAGCGCAGCGTGCACCTATGCCTCCTGCCAGACGCTACTAGCCAACAGCGACACCGTCGCGTGTACCGACCGTGTCGCTGTTGGCCGTCCTCGTTATTGCATGCTTTCAAGTGCCTGCACGACGAGCGCATCTGCTTTTTCGAGCAGCTCCATTGAGCCCGTGAAGTTATGGGCCGCCTTCGCTCCATCATCTGCGCCATGATCATCTGCGCGTTCGAACACGTAGTAGAAATACGCATCGGTATAGGCGTCCCGTGCGGCTGCAAGAACATCTTCATCGTAGCCGCCATTGGCTGTGGCATCTTCGAGCAAAGCATACAGTGCGTCCAGGTCATCATGGGTCTTCTTCTGCATGTCTGCAAGTTCGGCCTGCTTACCAGCCAGGAACGTTTTCATACCATCGAGATCAGAAACCCCTGAATTGGTATGGCAAGTGAGGCAGACCTCCATGGATTCCTTGCTCTCAAGCGGCTCGCATGCATAGTGCTCGGTGTAGGTGGTTCCGTCATCAGCGGTTACCGTTGGCATATGGCAATCGGTGCACGTGAGACCCAGCGCTTGGTGATTGCTTCCCTGGTACATCTCCAAGGCGCTTTCGTTGTCCCACCCGTATATATAAGCGCCAATCGCTTCGTCAAAATAGGTCATACCTACATGGAAGAACAAGGCCTGCATCTCTTCAGTCGGCACCGCGGGGTTTTCCGTAAACGCTTCTTTGTAGGCTTTCAGCACGCCATCTGCGTCTGTTCCATACTTGTACAAGTCCATAGTTCCTTGGTATTCCGGCATCGCGACATACGTGCCAGGGAAGATCATATGGCACTGGCCGCACACGGCATCTTCCTCGGGAATGTTTCCTCCAAAATCGCTGATGAAATAGTCTTTGTAGACGGTATTGGCGTGTACTCCAGACTCTAAATCCTCATTGTGGCATGTGCCGCAACCCATCCATTCAACATCGTACGTCGCATCGGTTTCCATGATTACTTGCTCCCCATGCTCCGCGACGAATTCATCGTAGTTTGCCATGTGGCACGATCCGCATGCCACAGGAATGCCGTCCGAGCCCATTTCGGCGCAGAACGCATGCCAACGCTGCGACATCCCGCCCATTGATCGGTCGTCTTCACGCACCTTAGTCCACCCTGCCGTTTGCAGCGGATAGAGCTGTGCATATTCGTCCAGGCTCAAAAGGGCCTTCTTTGAGGCGGCTGCGGCAGGTGCACCAGTCATTTCTGTCATATCGTTTGTAGATGTGATGCTTTCACCCGTTTCGGTTGAAGCCTCAACAGCGCTTGTGTCTGGCTGTGATTCTTGAACTGCTGGAGTACAACCAACCGCGAGAAACGCAGCAGTGAAAGCGGCGCAAAAGGCAAGCACGCCCAACACCGCGAACCTTTTATGTATGGTATTCATCGTCTTCTCCTAACTAGTCGAGCATCACCTTGGATTTGTCTGATAATTAGTCCAAGATTGGACTATTAGTATACTATAGATTGTCCAATCTTGGACTATAAATCTGAAGCAGTAAAAGAACTCCTGGCAGGAGCCGTGCAGAGGAGGTTACGCTTGTTGGGGAATATCTATGTTTGAACCTATATGCCCTAGGCCAAATGCAGCTTCAAGCATGGTATCGAACTTGCGAGTCAGGTTGAGAAGCTGCAAAAACTCTTCGTCAGAAAACTGCTCTACCGTTTGCAGTCCAAAAGACACGTAGTCACCCAAAAGGTAGTCAGCATACTGCTCGCCTTGCGGAGTGAGGCGAATGATCTTGACGCGCGCATCATCTTCGAATGGCTCGCATTTCACATACTCGTTTTTTTCGAGGCGTTTCACCGTGGTGCTTACCGTTTGTTTGGGCATGGTGGGCATACGCTTGCAGATTTCTTGCTGCGTGCACCCCTCGTGGATAGTTTCTTCCGCCGAGTCGTAATATCGAACAGCGATTAAAACGCAAAGCTCATTGAGGTTTGCCCCTCGCCTGCGAGCAAATTCACTCACGGCGCCCATGTTGCGCAAGACAAACGTTTGGTATATCACGAACTTCTCGAATGAACTCAGTTTCATGTCTCAACCTTTGTTTTTGTTGCATTGTATCGTAATGTTGGAAGGCATGGAAAAGGAATTCGATCCGGCTTTCGTGGAAATGGCAATCACTTCGTCTCTCTGATTCATGTAGGGGCAACAATGGGGAAGCCCGCGGAACACAGGGGACAGTTCCCTGTGTTACTATCCCGTTCGGCAGGCTGCGTTGGCTGCGTGCCGAACACAGGGAACTGTCCCCTGTGTTCCCCTGTGTTACTGTGCCAGCTCGGAGTCTTGCCGGGCGAGCCACATCCGATAGCGCAGTCGCGCCGAAAGTGGCATGCGCCACCGCATCCCTTCGTTCATTGCGTCCTTGCAAGGGTTGCAGACTCCGCACGGTTTGCCATTCACTGGCTCATGGCAAAACCAGGTCTTCCGCATGATTGGCATCCAGCCCATCTTCTGCGCCACGCGCTTCGTCTCGACCTTGCTCACATCAAGCATCCCGAAGTCGAGCCGCCCGAACACCGTTGCCGCATCGCTGCTTTCGCCTTTGGGGATGACGCGGAAGCGCCCGTTCCCACAGGGGTCCGTGTCGCATGGCACAAGCTGGCACTGGGCTTCGATCGCCCGCTTCGCCTTGCTCCTCGGCGAGTTCTCCACCGCACATTCGGCCCGTATGCCCAGGCCTTCGCACAGGAGTGCGAACATCTCGTACTGGTAGCCCAGGCCGAACTCATCCGCGAGCCTGCCGTAGGCCTCTGAAATGGCATCGTTCGGGTAGTTGTGTGCTATCGTGCCCCGGTCGTACAGGTCCACGTCCATCACGCGGGCGCGCGCGATGCCGCGAACCTGCGGCAGGATGGCGCACATGGCGGAAAGCTCGTGTGCCATGCTGGGCCGCCCATGGTCCCTGATGTAGATGGGACGTATGGTCAGTCCTTCAATTTGCGAAAGCTGCAAGAGCCGGAACGTCGAGTCCCAGCCCCCAGTCCACAAGAGCCGTATCTCTGTACTCATGCTGCCTGGTGCGAGAAGCTAGCTAGGCATGGGCAATCGTCACTCGCCTATATTTTTTGTATACGTATCGCAGGTGTCGCTGGTGCAGGTATAGTCGTCGCATTTGCCCGCCCAGCCGCCGGAGAAGCTCTCGAGCTGTTCGTCGGTGAGCTCGCAGCCCTCCTCTTGGGCGAGTTCTGCGATCTCGTCGGCAGTCTCGCAGCCGCGCAGCTTCGCCTTCACGTCGTTGGACATGTTGTCGGTGTTATCGTGTGCCATGGTTCCTCCTCATTGTTGCTTATACATCTTATACGCGCAATTATCGAGGAATGTCCTGGCGTGCCCGCTGCAACACAGGGGGGAATACATAGAACTGTCTCCTACGTTGTTGGCAAACCCGTGGCGTGCGTGAAAAAGCAAGGTGCTATCCTATAAACATGGCTGGAAAACCATCTCAGATGACGGTGTTCGATGCGCTGTATTTAATTGCCGCAAAAGACGGCAGGGGTGAAGCGCTGTTCGGGAATAGCTTCGACATCGCGCGGAGCGTTTACGAACGCACGCTCATAGGCGACGACTATCCAGATGCTTACCTAGAGTTTCCTCTCTTTGGTCCTCCGGGCTTCGACTTGCTTTCGGTCCATCACAGCATGCAGCCCGGCTCCAAGTTCGCACCAGGGGCGGGCTTTGGCTACCAGGCAATGTTTGACTGGTTTGCAGATGTTTGCGCGACAGGCGTTAATGCGAGTTGCGGGATCGAGCTGGATACATCGGCTGGCGAAACCGAACGCGCAGGCGTGTACCTGCAGTACCGCAAACACCAAAATCTAATTGCGCCCTTTCTGGAATCCATCGGCGAAGGCGCCCGGACGGAAAGCTTCCTCGCAGTAGCCGACCGCATGTCCGAAGGCTGGCCGCCAGCCTATGTGGGCCTCTTCCCAGGACGGGCGGGCACTCCGATGCGTATCGGAGGCTATCTGGCAGGCGACATTCAAAAGGCATGCGCTAAGGATCCTGCACTCCTTGCGGCGCAGTTCGACCAAATTGGTTTTTCCGCCTACAACAGTGAAATGCTCGAACAATGCAGTACCTTCCTTACGCTTGCACCGTCCATCGACTTCCAGTTCGACATTATGCCCGACGGAACACTCAGAGACATATTCGGCTTGTCACTTTCGTTCAATGAAACGAAACCGCGCGAAGCTCGCGCCTGTATGGAAAGCGGCTACGGTGCCCACCTCTGTAGCATCTTGCAGGACTGGGGGCTTGCAGACAATCGCTGGAAGCTTATTGCGGGCGCAGCCTTAGCGCGCCATGTGCCATTCGACCGCGAAGACGGGACCACGGGCAGGTTCGCCCTTTGTTGCCTGTTCAACTACGCGAAGGTCAAGTTTGCTGGGGGCGTTGCGCAGCCGGCGAAGTTCTATCTCAGATTCTCTGCTGGCGAGGTGGAAGCATGAGTGCCGAAGCAACCACAGCGTACGAAACCTTGTACCGCCTGGCTTCCAAGAAGGTAGAACACGACCTATTTGGAACGAGCACCCTGCTCGCGCAAGAGGCATGCCAGCGTGCTTCGCTCGGCGCCTTGGCGCCCATCCTCTGGTTCGAGATTCCGCTTACTGGCCCGCCGCGTTTCGACTTGCATGTTGCCTACAGTAACGAAGGTATACATGAGTATGCCCCCTTTACTCCGAGTGCTCTGGACGGCCACGGTGAACTGTTGAATTGGTATGCATCTGCACCCCGCGAAGGCGGCGGCATCGCGCTCGCGTACGACGTAGGCGAAGGCCGAATTGAAGCCCCCGCCGTGCACGTCAATGTGAATGCTGCCAATGCTTTCGACGCCGAGGGTTTCTTCGCACACGTGGGCAGGCCCGAAGCAGCAGAGCTCTATCAGGGCTTCATAAAGCGCCTTCCGCAGGGCTGGCGCGTGTGGTATTTCGGCGTGCATCCAGGCAGGCCAGGCGCTCCCGTTCGAGTTGACTGCTTCGTTAACAAGGACCTAAAACGCACGTATGCAGCCGACCCTGCAAAGCTTGAGGAAGACTTCCAGAATATTGGCTTTGCCGTTGAAGGCCCAGCGGTCCGCAACGTTGGTGCTGAAGTGGCTGCATCGCCCTTCGGCATGGAGCTTCAGTTCGACCTTCTTTCTAACGAAAGGCTCGGGCAAACCGTGGGTATTTCCGCCCAACTTCCCCTTGTGCCCGCAAGCACGGCGCGCCCGCCTTGGGAACCTGGTGGTGCTGCGGCACGGCTTATGGAATTCGCCGTGAATTCACACGTCGCCGATGCCCGATTGCAGCACATTCCAGACACCATGTTTTCGAAGGCGATACAAAACAGCACAGTTTCGCAAGCGCTTTACTGCATCCCCCTGTATGCGAAGTTTCGCGTGCGTGCAGACAAGGTTTTCGACACGAAGATTTACCTACAAGCAGGACGAATTAGTTTGTAGCAGCGTAAAATAGTCGTAAGTTACAGCAAGACTTCGAAACCAACTCCGACGGGAAGCAGGTAGAAGATGGCCAGCATAAACGAATTAACTCCTGAACAAATGGAAAAGGCACGCGCCTGCAAGAATGCCGACGAACTAGTTATGCTCGCCGAAGCCGAAGGCATCGAACTCACCGAAGAGCAGCTTGATTCCATCGCAGGTGGCGCATGGTATAACTGCATGAACGAAACCTGGTAGTGCGCGCACGAACGTAGGCCCATGGTCAGGCGCACACTCATGCAAGGCGACCAAGAGCTGGTCGACTTCGACGTTGACCCGGTAACGGGCAAAGCACATATCGTCAATGTGCTGAACAGCAGCCTGGCCTCTTCTTTTGGGCTGACCCAAGAAAACAGTGACCGGTTTTTGTCGATGCTCGTGTTAAGGCGGGCTATTTCGCCCCTTCGCAGCGACAAGGACGACATTCTTGCGGCCTTTGGAGCAAGGTCGCCTGTTGACATTGTCCTCATGGGGCATGGTGTTTCTCTCACCGACCAGCTTTGGTACCGCAGCCCTGGCAGCACAGAGGGTTGGAAGGACGTGAACTTCCACGACAATGCTTGGGACCCGAGCTTTGGTGAAGCGGTTCTTACGGGTGATTACGCACACCTAGCGGACGCTTCGCCCAATGTTCCTGAAGTCACGACGTCTGGTCATGCTGTTAAAGCATGGGAGCGCAACGGCGAAGGCATCTACCTTGTCAAAGCTGCTGAATACCCCGATGGTGCGGAACTCGCAGGGGCTAAGTTGGGTGCCGAACTATGTTCCTTGCTTTTTGGCGAAGGGCACTTCATTCCCCTGGATGTAGTGGAGCGCTCTGGCAGGCCTTGCTCGGTCAGCCCGCTCATGCTTGCCCCCGACGAAGAACTTGCCAACGGGAACAGGCTCTGCGCGATAGTGGACGCGTGGGAAAGTCCCGTTTTTGCCGGAGGTGGCATGAGGGCGGAGACATGCGACGCCCTTGTCGATATCTATACTGCTATCGGAATTGAGGACGCTTCGTCCCACGTAGCCAGGCGGGCATGCTTCGCCTGCCTTGCGCTTTTTTCGGATTTCAACGTAGGCAACGTCGGCGCCATACGCAAAATCAGCACGGACGTGTGGCGTGCGGCACCCATCTTTGACTACGACGGCGCTTTCGGTATTCCGCTCGACGGGACTCCTCTTTCGTATTATTGCGAAAACCCCGTGCTTGTTAATTTGTTTTGTGCGCAACGCTTTTCTTTCTTAGACCCGTCGTGGGATTGGTCCTGGTGTGACATGCGAAAACTTGAAGGCTTCGAAGACGCCGTCAAGGATGCATTCGCATCCTGCCAGAGTCTGCCGCCCGCCTTCGCAGACCTCGTTTCGCGTGTGTTTGTAGCGCAGCGCGACTACGTGAAGGAAATTGTTCAGGGTTAACACAGGGAACTGTCCCCTGTGTTGTTCAAAAACCTTCTTTGTGTCCCATGGCGTGGACTTGGACCTTGCCTGCGTTGCAATAAGCTAGCGAAAAATGTAAGGAGAAACGAAGCAATGGGACGTACAAATACAACGAATACAACACAGAAACAAACACGGGCGTCAAAACCTGGAACGAAAAAGAGGGCTACAGTAGCAAAAGCCGGAGCGAAAAAACAGCTTGGCGCTCCACGCCTCGCATTAGAGCAACTTAGTGTGCCAAACCATGCCCTCCTCGAAAGCATTGCTCCGAGCTCGGGGCCTGTGTACTTGGAAGGACGCTTGGTGTTGTCGCTTTCATTTCAAGGTATGCCTCCACGGCTCGACTTGGTAGAAAACGACAATATGGTGCTCGAAAATTTCCGCCTTTGGGACGACTTAACTAACACATGGTATGAAGACGGTCTTGCCGTGCTGCGCTTCGAACATGGCGACGTGGTCATGCGCTTAGACCCGCGGCCGACCGCCATCTGGTCGGGTGACGTGGACACACGTGCTCGCGTTATTATGGTGCCTGACCTGGACGAGGCGGGCTTCAAAACAAATCAGCAATACGACCTTTGCTGGAAACGTACCTAAACCTTCTTCAGCAGCTGCTTTAACCAGGATTTGTATTCCTTGACCAGCGCCTTAGGGCCAATAAGGCTTATGGCGCCATTGGTTCCCGCCACCCAACCGAAGAATTGGGCGCTCTTGCGCACGGTCACGGCCACTTCGGCACTGCCGTCGGTAATGCGCTTAACGCGCAGGTCGGTGCCAAATCGGTCGACCACAACATCCATGGCGTCGGGCGCCACGAGCAGCTTGGCCTTCGTCACTTCGCCGTCGTACATACCAAAGGCTTGGTAGGCAAAATCTTCCAGATTGTAGTTGGCAATGCGTTGGTTGCGCGTGGCAGCTTCCGCGCCCACTTGCACCAGACGCATGCGGTCCACGCGGAAGCGCACGAAGTCTTCGTGCTTGTCCGACCAGGTAATCAAATAATAAAAGCCGTCGGCAAACACCACCTGCACGGGCGTCAGGTCATAGGGTTTGCCGCCGTGCTGGATGACCGGCTGAACATTCGTGTCGTACTTGTAATACAGGAAGCTTATCTTTTTCTTTTCGCGTATGGCGGCGTGGATGGTGTCCACGTTGTAGAAAACCGAATCGCTCTGGCTTTTCACGCGGCCATCCACATGCACGCGTCCGCACAAGGCTTCCCGTTCATGCACGCTAGCGAGTGCTGCCACCTTTTTGCTCAGGCGGTCGGCAGTCTGCTTGGTAAGGAAGCGGCTCGACTGTACGGCGTCGGAAAGCAGGGTAAGTTCGGCAAGATCAAGCCCGCTTTTTTCCATCGTATATTCAACGGGCATGCGCTGAATGGTGTTGACGGTGCACCCGAATTCACGCAGGATGCCCAGGTCGCGGTAAATGCCCTTGCGTTCGGCCGAAATGCCTTCTTCTTCAAGTTTTTCGAGGATTTGCGCCATGGACAGACCATGTTCGGCATCGGTCTGTTCGTCGAGCATTTTATACAAGTAAAGAAGCTTTAGTTTCTGCTTGCTGTTGGCAGCCATATATACCCCCTGAAGGCATCCGAAAACGATATACCTCATTATAGCTCTTAGGGGCATTCATGGGACAGCTTAATTGCATCCTTGGTTTGAACCGTAGTAAAAACAGGGCGCCTTGCAGGGTTTTTAGGCGCAGTTTTCTGGTCTGTTTTTTAGTCGTGCCATAACAGAGCGCGCCCCTTGGGGCGCGCTCACACAGGGCGCTTCATGCGCCCGCTTGTCTATTACGAAAAACTACAGGTAACTACCAGGTAGAACCGCACTTGCCGCACCTGGACACGCCCGTGCCAGGGCAATACATGGTGCCCGTATGACCACAATTGGGGCAGGCTTCGTTTACCCATTCACCGCCTGCGGCAACCATTTCAAGTTCGTCGTCAGAAAGCTCGTAGCCTTCGCCTTTTGCGGCTTCAAGAATTTCTTCCGGAGTCATTACTTTTTTCTGGTCCGTCATGGTCGTTCCTTTCCGTTAATCCCTTTTCCATTGACTTATACGCTAACTAGCCCATTCTGTCCTACATTTTTACCAATTTCTAGTCTTGATAATTTCCCCAGTCTCTCCATCCAACATAATCAACACCGTTCATTTTCAAAGTTAAATCACCAAGATAAAAGACCGCACCTTTTGAATCGTTGTGTTTTTTCAGTTCCAAATATCTCCTAAGGTTCTTTGCCGCTTTTGCTTCGCTTTCTGACGTGCTTTTGATTTCGATAGCAAACGAATGCTTCCAGTCTGCAATGGTATCCACCTCAAATCCCGTCCTGTCTCTAAAGTATGTAAGATTGCCCTTTCGGCCCGCATTCGTTCTATGCTTTAGTAGCTCCGATACGGCGAAGGTTTCTACGATTGCACCCTTTTTTTCGCTTAAGAGCAGTTCTTCTTTGCTTTCAATCCTTAGTAGATGACATAAAAGTCCTGTGTCTATAAAGTATAGCTTCGGTGACTTAACAAGGGATCTTCCTAAATTGTTGCTGTCTGGCTCAAGAAAATGAATGACATATGAACGCGCCAAAATCGAGAGCCAACTTTTTATTGTGGGCGCCGTTACCCCCACATTTCGGGCGATGTTGTCCATGGATAGCATCTGACCGCTGTGCAGCGCGCAGATTTGAATAAACTTCTTGAAAGTCTGGGCATTAGATGCATTAATCAAATCTTCTACATCTCTGGAAATATAGGTGTCAATATATCCCTCGAACCAGTCTTCCGAAATAAAGTTTTTTTCCGAGTCGTGAAGAGGCGGATACGTTCCCCTAAAAATCAGGTCATACGGACTGTCAGGCAATACGCCTTCAGCCTTCAATTCTTGAATAGAAAATGGAAGTAACTCCAGAAAGAAGGCTCTTCCAGCAAGGCTGTCCGTCATGTTTTTCTTGAGCTTGAACTGGCTAGATCCGGTAAGAATAAACTTTCCCGCTTCACTTTTTTCCGAATCCACCTTCAATTTGAGAGCATTAAAAAGCTCAGGAACCTTCTGCGCCTCGTCGACAATTACCCCATCAGGAAACGCGTCTATGAAGTCCTTCGGATTAGACGCGGCAATCGTACGAATGCTGTCATCGTCCAGTGTTACATATCTTTTTTCAGGAAATACTTCTTGAACTAACGTGGATTTTCCACTTTGTCTTGGTCCTGTCACTCCGACCACGGGAAATTGAGAAGCTAATCGTAGCAGCGCATCTTTTGCTATGCGTTGGATCATGGTATTCTCCTTTTTTGTATTTTCTAAAGTCTATATTGTATAAAATCTAAAGTCAATATTATATTATATCTAAAATCTGTACCTTGTTTTTCGTAATGAGAGATATAAAAAGGCCACTTTGCAATCTGAGTATTAATAAGAAAACTGTTCTCTCATCCTATGAAGGCAAAGCCTCTTAACCGTAGGAAGCACGATATAATAGCTGCTGGATTACCCTTTGTTACTGTTTCGAAAATCCCAAGGAGGCACCATGCAAGCAAACATCGCCAAACTCATCAACGAACAGATTAACGCTGAATTCTACAGCGCTTACCTGTACTTAACCTTCGCCGACTACTATGAAGAGCAGGGCCTGTCTGGCTATGCGAACTACTTCGAAATCCAGGCCGCGGAAGAACGCGACCATGCGCTTATTTTCCGCAAGTACCTGCATGAAAATGGCGAAAAGGTCACCATGAAAAAGATCGACCAGCCCAAGAAGTCGTTCAAGAACTTTGTTGAACCGCTGGAAGCAGCCCTTGAACACGAAAAGTTGGTGACTTCGCTTATCAATACCATTTATGAAGCGGCGCACAAGGCCAAGGACTTCCGCACCATGAACTTCCTGAACTGGTTTGTGGACGAACAGATGGAAGAAGAAGACAATGCCGACACCATGGTTACGCGTATGAAGCTCTTCGGTGGCGATTCCAAGGGCCTATACGATCTGGATGCCGAATGTGCGGCGCGCGTATACACAACGCCTTCGCCGCTCGCTAACAATTAAGCAAGCGGAAGCCTGAAGCGGGCACAGCACCAAAGCGGCATAGTTTCGTTTCGGCGGCCCAGCGTGTGTAAAGCACAGAAGCTAAAACCCGTATTTGTCTAATTTGGACAAACGGTCTTCAAAGTGGGCGGTAATATCGTCCACTTTGTCTTTTGCGGCTTCGGCCTTTTCGGTGGGCGTTTCGGGCTTGGTGGGCGCTGGCCCCAACAGCAGGGTTGCCACCAAGTCGTCCACGGCTTCCATGAAAAACAGGCGGTCGGCTTCAGGCAGGCCGTCCAGGCGCCGCAGCGCCAAGTCGAGCGACCCGTCCTTGAGCGTGCTCGAAATGCCTGAAAGAGTTACTTCACCCGTGGCGTTCGCCAGCTTGTAGAGCACTTCAATAAACTTTTCACGTTCTTCCGCATTCATGGTCTTCAACCAGGCATTGAGCCGCTTGTTCGTGCGGTAGGCGTCGTACGTGACGGCGCTGGCGGTAGCAAAGTCCGTGCCTTCCACCACCCAGGTGAAGGGTGCGTGCTGCAGAATGCCCGGCTGGGTGCTTTTGACTACGGTTATATCGTGCGTGTTGCTGTCAAACAGCAAGCCAATAATAGATTCTTCGGGCACCGTCTTGTCGATGCGGTCTTCGTCGGTTTCGTCCACCCAGCCTTCGGCAGCACTGGCGTGTTCCAGGAAGCCCGGGGCGTCGTGGTCGAAGCACTTTAAGACTTTGCTGCGTGTGCTTTCTTTAATAGTATGCATGGCATACATGGCCAGGTTGCCGCCCTTGGAATGCCCGCCAATCCACAGGGGCGCGTTCGGGTAGGCCGCAGCGATATCTTCCACGTATTCGGTCGCAGCCTTTTGCGCGGGCACCACAGTAAATGCCATGTTGAAGTTTTCTTTCCAACCCACGAGCGAATCGTCGGTGCCGCGGAAGGCGACATAGACACCCGCACCTTCGGGCAGTTCGAATGTCGTGGCACTGAACTGCACTTCGCCTTCGCGCGACCAGGTGTCCACGCTGCGGCAGGCGCGCACGTCCTTAAAGCGCGGGCTTGCGGCCACAGCGCGCAGGAGGGCTTCGGTTGAACGGGGGTCGTATACGGGGGCTACCAAGCCAAGCAGGTTTTCCTGCCCGCAGATGGTGGCCAGGCTATCGCCTTCGGCGGTACAAGCCGCGGGGATTTCTTCAGGAATGCGCGTGTATGCAAGCCAGGAAAATACCAGGCTGTCCACGCGGTTGAGCGGCTCTTCGCCAAAGGACGCAGTCGTGTTGGAAACGTAGTCGATGATGTTGGCCATGTGTGCCCCTTTCTTCACGTGCTTACATTGTAAAACAACAGCACAGAACAACAATATGGAGCGGAGCGTGCGGCATCCCAATGCGATGTCATAAAGCAACAACGCCCCTGCTTTGTGGGAGTTCGCAAGGGCGTCGTTTGTTTGAATGCGGTTGGGACTACCGCAGGGTCAACATGTGCAGGGCTGGGAGGAAAGGGGTACTTGTAAGGGTAGGGCCAGCCCTGCTTTATCGGTAAAGTCCGATTAGAAGGAGGATTGTCAAATTACATGCTTGCCAAGTTTGCGCACTCTGCAGCTTTCTGCCATGCGTGCTTCACGGCAAGCGGTAGCTACGTGCGCTTACTTGCGCTTCCCGGCCGGAGCCTTCTTGGCAGCAACCTTCTTGAAAGCCGCACCGGTGTACTTCTTAAAGCAGAGGTACCATTCCAGGCAATACTGGCCAGCAGCCTTCTTGGTCATGCGATCCTTCGCAACACCGCAGGAACCAGCGGGCGGAACGATAACGTCGTCGCCTGGACGCCAGTCGGCAGGGGTAGCGCAAGCTTCAGCATCGGCGGTCTGCAGCGCCTGGATGATGCGCTTGATTTCGTCGAAGTTGCGTCCGGTGCTTTGCGGGTAGTACAGGATGGTGCGGATGATGCCCTTCGGGTCAACAATAAAGACCGCACGGACTGCCTGCGTGGTGGAAGCCTTGGGCTGGATCATGCCGTAAGCCTTGGCAACTTCCATCTTGATGTCGTCGATCAGGGGGAACTTCACTTCGAGGTTCTTCATGCCCTTCCATTCGATGGTCTGGATGTTGCGCAGCCAAGAAATGTGGCTGTACAGACCGTCGACCGAAAGGCCAACCAGTTCGGTGTTCAGGGCCTTGAATTCGTCGATCATGGAAGCGAAGGTCATGAATTCAGTGGTGCAAACCGGGGTGAAGTCAGCGGGATGCGAAAACAGAATGACCCACTTGCCTTTGTAGTCGGCGGGGAAGTTGGTTTCGCCCTGCGTGGTGCTTGCCACGAATTCAGGAGCCGGATCGCCAATCAGGGGAAGGTTCTTTTTCTTGCTCATTGTTAAATCCTTTCGGTTAAATTTTGCTTATAACGACTTGCACTATATTATCCATAAAGATGAAAGTAAAGTAACTTTGTTACAGAAAACTAATAAAATTTTGTACGAATAGAGTGCAAAAAGACAGAAAAGCAAGATTACGGGCAGGAAACGACTGCGAAACAGCAACTTTAAGGATTCAAAACCTGGCCAACGCGCGCGAAAAAGGCAGGTACACTGTGCGCGAAACAGAACGGATGCCAAGCCGAACGGACGTCCACCAGAATGAATGGCAAGAGGATGGCGCGAACTTGGCACGCGGATGGCAAGAAAGCGAAGGCATAGCGATGAAAAAGCAATGGCACAAAAGAACACTTCCGCAGAAGATTGCGAGCACCGCAGTATGGATGCTTATGATTCCTGCGGTCGTCGTTGCGCAAGTTGTGCGCGGTAAGAAGGTCCCCCGGGGGAAGTAAGCATCCTGAACCTAGTCCCCCTTACATGGGCGCCCGGTTTGCAATATGCGGTCGGGCGCTTTCTTTTACAGCCACGCCATGATATCCCAAAAGTACTCTACAGGCGTAATTACGTCACAGAGGGTATTCCAAAACACGTACTGAATGGCTATATTGAAGCTAGGAAATAAACTAAATTTAAGCTAACCAACAAAAGGAGTAGCTATGCGCAAACACGTAAAGAATAATGTTAGTTGGGTGGGCTACCTGGACTGGGAACTGGAAACCTTCCATGGCGAAGACTACGCCATCAAACACGGTTCCAGCCAGAACGCTTACCTTATCGAAGAAGAAAAAACGGTGCTCGTGGACACCATTTGGCGCCCGCATCGTTTTGAATTCATCGACAACCTGAAAAAGGAAATCGACCTGAACAAGATCGACTACGTCATCTGTAACCATGGCGAAGTGGACCACTCCGGCGCCTTAACTTCGCTCATGAACGAAATCCCCGACACGCCCATCTATTGCACAGAAAACTGCGTGAAGAGCCTGGTGGGCCAATACGGCGACCGCGGCTGGAACTTCCAGACGGTCAAGACGGGCGACACCCTCGACATTGGCAATGGCAAGAAGCTCATCTTTATTGAAATGAAGATGCTTCACTGGCCCGACTCCATGGCAACCTATATGACCGGCGACAACATCCTGTTTTCCATGGACGCCTTCGGCCAGCACTTCGCCGTGGAAGAGCTGTTCAACGACAAGGCCGACCAGTGCCAGCTCATGCACGAAGCCATGAAGTACTACGCTAACATCCTGAATCCCTTTAGCCCCATCTGCAAAAAGAAGCTCGAAGAAATCGACGGGCTGGTTGAAGAACTGGACTTGAAGTTCGACCTTATTTGCCCTTCGCATGGCGTTATTTGGCGCGACAACCCGGGCCAGATTATCGACCTGTACAAGGCATGGTCGGACAACTATCAGGAAGACCAGGTGACCATTGCCTACGACACCATGTGGGAAGGCACCACGCGTCTGGCCCGCGAAATCGCGAGCGAAATCAATAAGCAGCACCCCGAAACGGTGGTGAAGGTTTTCAACATTGCGAAGACCGACAAAAACGAAATCATGACCGAAGTGTTCCGCTCTAAGGCCGTCCTGGTGGGCAGCCCCACGGAAAGCAACGACATCCTGGCCAGCGTGGCGGGTTGGCTTACCTTCCTGCACGGCCTGCGCTTTAAGAACAAGAAGGCGGGCGCCTTTGGTTGCTATGGCTGGAGTGGCGAGTCGGTCGACATTGTTAAGAACAAGCTTGCGGAAGCGGGCTTCGACGTGGTGGACGAAGTTGTGAAGTGCAACTGGAACCCCATGACTAACGACGTGTACGATCAGATTCCCGTGTTGGTGGAAGCCCTGTTGGGTTCCGGCGGTGCGGCATCTGAAAAAGAAGAAAAGGAGAAGACTATGGACAAGTACAAGTGCCCCTGCGGTTACATCTACGATCCCGAGAAGGGCGATCCAGACAACGGTGTTGCCCCTGGTACCGCTTGGGAAGACGTGCCCGAAGACTGGGTATGCCCCGTATGCGGTCTTGGTAAGGACATGTTCACCAAGGTCGACTAAGACGTAAGTTGGAGCCGAATCGTTCCTGCTAGACGGGGAGATTCGGCTTCTTGAGGCCCGAAACCGTAATGGTTTTGGTGCCCAAGAAAGACTTGAGGTCTACTTCGAAGGTGCGGTTGGGGTCGTCTGGCATCCAGCTATTGGTAATAAATAGGCGCCCCATTTCACCTTCAACATAAGGCGTGTTAATTTCAAGCAATTCCGCCGCACGTTCCGAAGAAATCGCTTCAACAACTTCTTCAGGTTTTACCGCACAACCCTTTGCACGAAATGAAGAAACCAAGATATCGGTCTTGCCTTCACGCGCAAGATATTCTTTCACTTTGTCAGAATAAACAACGTTCATACATGCTCCTGTTTTTAATGTTGGTCCCTTAAGACTATTCGTCCATTTGCTGCAGTAGCGGGGCGAAGTTGCCCAAAATGTCTTGGCGCTTTAAGCCCTTGGCGGTAACGGCCTTCACGCCCAGCCAACTAGTGAGGTCTAGTTCAACTACCGCATTGCGTTCGTCTGGGATCCATGTGTTCGAAATAAGCACACGGCCCAGTTCGCCCACCACGTAGGGCGTGCCACTGTCTATGAGCTTGTCGGCCAGCGCTTCGGTAATCTGCTGGATGTTTTCTTCGGCCTTGCCCATGTGCCCGTGCGGCTTGTAGGCCGAAATAAGAATGTCTTTGTCGCGTTGGTTTTCCAGGTAGGCCTTCAGCTTTTCGGAATAGGTTACGCGCAAGCCGCGGCACAGGTTGTACTTGCCGGGCGAATCTAAAAACGAGCCCTGGCTCTTCGAAAAATCGGGAGTGATAATGCGCGCGGCCACAAAGTATCCTTCCTGTCTGTGGGTGCTTATTATAACTCACGTGGGTGCATATTTGTACAAAATGCTACAAACGGGGCTTTCTTTTACCGTAAACGGTAAATTATTTGCACTATTGTGTTCATGTGACGACAGTTCGTAAGTTCCCAAGCATGCCGCCAGGGCCCACGCGCCGCTTCGCCCGCAGCACAAAGGTTACGAAACGGCAGCAACCTTTCTTCCAAGCGCATTTTTCGCACACAAGTTGCACACCTTGTCATACAATAAGCGGCGTAGCTATTTTCCTTAGAGAAAGGTGAATCCTATGGCTATTTTCGAGCGCATTGCAGACATCCTGCAGGCAAACATCAACGACCTTATCGACAAGGCCGAAGACCCCGTAAAAATGGTTAAGCAACTCATTCTTGAAATGGAAGAAGACGTTGACGAAGCCACCCAGGCTCTTGGTCAGGCTATGGGTTCCCAGAAGCTGGCCGCCAAGGAACTGGCAGATGCCAAGGCCAAGGTTGCGGACTGGGAAGACAAGGCCAAGCTGGCCCTGCGCAATGGCGACGAAGGTCTGGCCCGCAAGGCTCTGGACGCCAAGGTTGGTCTGGACGAACAGGTTGCTGCACTGCAGGGTTCCTACGACGGCATCACCGAACAGGTTGATAAGCTGAAGGACCAGGTCCAAACACTGAAGATGAAGCTCGAAGAAGCTCGCAGCCGCCAGAATGTTCTTATCGCTCGCGCCAAGATGGCTGAAGCATCCCAGGGCGTTGCCGAATCTATTTCTTCGGTCGACACCGACTCCGCTTTCGCCAAGCTGGACAAGCTGGAGCGCAAGATTGTTGAACAGGAATCCGTTGCTGAAGCCATGACTGAAATTGGCGCAGCCGACGCTGTTGCAACTGAAAAGACCTTCGATGAAATGGCACACAACGCTGCTGTTGACGACGAACTGGCCCGCCTGAAGGGCGAACTGGGTCTGTAAAGACCGCCTGCGGCCTCCGCACTGTAGCAGCTAGTGCTGCCGCAGCTACGTGCCGCACCGTGCAAAGCACAAGGTATTAATTCGCCTGGGGCCGCCACTGGTGGTCCCAGGCATTGCGCCTGGTATGGCGCTCGACCGAGAGGGTACCCATGGAAGAAGTAATGGCGGAAATGATGGTCGATTTTTTCCTGTTTCTATTCGTTGCCATGTTCATCGTGTTCATGATTCAGCGCATGCGCAAGAGTAGTTCAGGAAATAAGCCCACACAGCAACAAACCGTTGCTAACGCTCCCCAAATTGTTGAAGACATCAAAATGACGCAGACCACGTCAACGACCGACGCGGTGAACATTTTGGACGACCTGGGTAATGCTTCTCCGGGCTACCGTCATTACTGTGAACTTATCGGCAACGCCCAAACAACAAGTGGCGTGGTTGCTCCCTACAGCAAGCGCGAAGTTGCCTATTATGACCTGCGTTGTTATCGCATTGAAAGCCGCGAAGGGCGCGACGTGGAAACGCTTATTGCCCACGAAAAGTCGATCGACCCCTTCTATTTCACGGACAATTCGGGCGATCAGCGCATTTACGTGGACCTGAATTCCTTTGGCAACCACGTTATCTTAATTAATTCGACAAACCGCGTGGAAGGCGCTAATTCCGAAGTGTCTGCCGCGCTTAATCAAGCCATGGCTCAGCATGGCGCAGGTTCGAGCCCGCGCGTGAGCTTCTCTGCTCGTGTGCTGGACGCTGCCGAAACGGGCGCGAACTGGCTCGCCGGCGCAGCCGAATGGACGCGCCGCGGCATTGCCCAGGCGGCTTGGGCGGCCCGGCAAACCCTTGGTGGCATGCAGCCTGCCTATGCGGGTGCATGCGCGGCTGGCTTTGCTGCAAGCACCGAAGAAGCGCAAAAGGGTTCCGCCATGTTTTTGGGCAGGCCCGACGACAGCGGCCCCATTGGCAAGCGTGGCTTCACCATTAATATTGGTGGCCCGGGCTATGGTGTTTCTCATTCGCATTATCCGTCCAGCCTGGACAGCTTCTTGGGCGGCGCCATTTCGGGCGGCAACCTTTCAAGCTTTGGCTATGGTGGCCCCTACGTGTGGGGCGGTGGCCGCATCGGCGGTTCTTCCGTCACGGGCACGCTGCTCAACATTGGCTTGGGCATGCTGCTTTCCAGCATTAACACCACCAAGCCCACGACGGGTTATCAGCCTGTTACGCCTGCTCCGAAGGACAGCTTCCGCGGCTATCGCATCATCGAAGACGTGGTGCCGCTGGGTAGCCCCATTTACAGCTTGGGTGAAATATACCGTACGGGTGAAGACGTACATGTAGGCAAGAGTGTTTCGGAAAGCTATCCGTCTAGCTACTTCGCCTGCAAGCACGAAGCTGAAGTTATCGAACACCTGAGTAGGTAGTTCCGTCGTTTTACAAACGACGGAACTACAGCCGCTGCGGTTTAATTTCTCACCACTTTTCGGGGTGGTAACAGCTGTATGGAAGAATGCAGATAATAATTTACGTAAACCTACCCCGGTGGTAGAATTATTCGGCAGCATATTTCATCGTCAACCATGTAGCTTACACAGCATAAATCCAAGAACACGTACAAGCGAATAATGTTGGTTTCAACTCGACAGAGTAGGGTTTGTTATGACCAAGTTACGCAACAACGGGTTTTTGGCAATTCTCGTAAGCATTGCCCTGGTTATCTCTTTGACGCCTTCAGTCGTCTGGGCCGATCCGGGCACGCCTTTGACCACGGTTCCACAGGGAAGCCAGGCGCTCGTGGTGGACCCAACGGGGTCGGGCGATTACACCAGTTTGCAGGAAGCTGTTGATGCAGCCGAAGATGGTGCAACTATTCAACTTGCCGCCGACTTGGTTGAAAGCACCCCTACTGTTATCGAAGGAAAGTCCCTCAACGTCGACCTGGGCGGCCACACTCTTTCGGGTGCGAATATTGAAAAGAAAAGCATTATTAGTGTGATTGATGGTGCGGACGTAACTATCAGTAACGGCACCATGCGCGACGGCCGTTCCTATAATGATTATGACAATGGCAGGCGGACTAATGGGTCCGGGGGCATCTACGCGTACGATTCCAATCTTGTTGTAAAAGACATGAACTTCTACGACAACATTGAACAATCTGGTGTTGGGTATGTCGCGAACTCCGTTTATGTCAATAAGGGTAGCCTTGCTATCGAGAATTGTACTTTCGACAACGATCTCGATAAGCTTGGAAACGATTATCACGCTGCGGTTGCTACTGAATATGCGAAGGTGACCGTTTCCGATTCAGCGTTCCATAATCAACATCGTGCTCTTTCTATCCATGGTGGCGATGCCGTCATTACCAACTGCGACATTTCCAACAACAAGACGAAAACATCAAGCGGCATTATCCGCTATACCTACGGCGACAAGAAGGGCGATATCACCCTCAAGGACTGCACCATTCAAGACAACGAAACGAACGACAACCTGAGCGCCATTATTCTTCTTGAAGGTGGCTCAGATTGGGTAAACATGACACTCGAAAATTGCACGGTCACCAACAACACGAGCAATTCTGGTGGCATCATTCGTACAACTAATGGTTTTAGCGGTAGTGGCTGGAATGTATTCAAGCTTAAAGACACCATTGTTGCCGACAACACGTCTATCGATGGTGCTGTGGAAATTGGCAGCTACACCCGCTTCCAGATGAACAACTCCGTTATCAAGAACAATGTGGCTACGGGCCGCAGTGGTTCCTACCTCGCTCAGTCGGGAGGCGTGAAGTTTTATGGCCTAGAATTTTCCATGACTAATAGCGCGGTGTACAACAACGTGCAGGAAAAAGTTGCCCCCAGCAGTCCTGGCGTGGCAAACGACGTGTACTCCTACATGAATACCAGGTACCAGAGTTACTATCCTGGTTTTGGCAATGCCTTGGCGGCAAAGGACTTCTATGATTTCAGCGACCCCGATTACGATTTTTCGAGTTTAGTGTGGAAAGACGGCAAGGACACGGGTTACGAAGAAAAGCCCGAAGCGTTCCTTAAGGGCGGGTACTATTACACAATCACCGATGTGAACAGTCTGCATGTGGCACAGATTGGTGACGTTCTTTATGAATCGCTAGAAGCGGCCTTTGCAGATGCTCAGGATGGCGATACGATTGAAATCATCGCTAAGGAGCAGGTTATTACGGTCTCCAAAGGAATTCCCGTGGACAAGAACGTCACGCTGGAGATCGGTGACCATAAAGTTGTCTACCGTCCCACTGAAGGTTCAACTGAGCCACTGTTTGATGTTCAGGACGGCGTCACGTTCACCCTCGCCAAAAATCAGAGCGAGCATGATAGCACCGACAGCAACTCTACTGCCGACTTTGAAGGTGGTATCGAAAAAGGCACGGTTGTTGTTAACGACGGTGCCAGGCTCGTGCTGGCTGACTCCATGGTTACCGACGACGTAGAGCTTAATGGGACCATGGCCGTGGACGCCCTGCAGAAAACCATGCACATCATTTTGGGCGAAGGCAAGTATGTCGAACTGGGGGACGCGTACGACGACGCTTCATACAAGCAGGCCAAACTTGCAATTGAACTTCCCGAAGCTGTGCTGGCAGCTTTAAATGAAGGAGAATCTGGCGATGTCGTACTTACCAAGGGCGGCAACGAAGGTCTTTTTAATGGCATTACCGTAAAAGGTCTTGCCAATAGCAAGGTCGCCAAGAAGATGAGCGACGGAAACATTGTCCTTCACGTTGGTAATGCTTTGTACATTGATGGCGTAAATGGCAACGACGAAGCAGATGGAACCACGGCTGCAACAGCGGTAAAGAGCTTCGCCGAGGTGGAGAAGCGTATTGCAGCCGACCCCGAGCTCGACACCGTAATTGTGGTGGGTACCGTTACGGTCGCCGATGAACAAACCTGGACACTGCCCGAAGGCGTATCCATGGTGCGCGGGGAAACCTTTAAGGAAAGCTTAGTTAATGTTGCCAGGGGTGGCTCACTCGTGCTTGACAGCATTGTGCTCGACGGCAAGCTTGTTGATGCGAATATGCCCCTCGTTTCTGTTGAAAAGGACGGGTCTTTGACCATTCAAAATGGCGCCGTACTTCAGAAGAATTATAACCGTGCAGAGAATTTACGCTTCGGTGGTGCCGTTCATGCCGAAGGTGCAGTAACCATGACCGACGGCACTATTTGCGACAACGAAGCAACCCATGGTGCTGGCGTGAGCGTCTATGGAGCAAATGCAAGTTTTGATTTTACGGGTGGTACTATTACGCGCAACGCCGCCGTTACAAGCGGAGGCGAAACTAATGGCTGCGGTGGCGGCGTGAGCGTCGTCGCTGGGGCAAAGATGACCATGGGTTCAGCACCAACAAAGCGCATAAGAGCGGCCTCTTCCGAAACCCCTACTATTACCAATAACACGGCTTCCCGCTTTGGTGGCGGTATTTCAGTAGGCTCTTATAAAGGTTATGAAGGTGCCAGCCTTACGATGAGCGGGGGCATAATTGATGGCAATAAGTGTGGCCATGCTGGCGGTGGTATCTTTATCCAAGATTCCTGCAAAGGCTATGTCTATGCTGGTGTAATTACCAACAATAGGGCCAATGCTGGTGCGAGTCATTTTGCTGGTGGTGGCATTTACGTAAATGGTCTGCATGCTACTGCCGCTTGGACCCCTCACGTTTATGATGCTGATTTTGCAAGAGACGAAGCGGGTCATACGCACGGCTATCTCTATATTGAAAACGTTGAAATAACGGGTAATACGGCTGAATGGAGCGGTGGCGCCATTGCCGGTTGTATTACAAGCCAAGACCTCGTGGGTGAAGGCACTACGGCCATACATGACAATATATCAAATAATAATGGTGCTCCTACTTGGGCAAAGTATTCTGGCGAAGGCAATGTAGAGGTCTTCCATTCCTTCAAGTCCATGTGGGACGATAGTTTTATGAACAGATACCCGCATGCTCCTGGCTACCTTTCGAAATATATGATCGGTGGCGGGGAATACAACTGGTATTCCGTTTCTAGCGGGGAACCTATCGACAGCGACGTGCTGTATAAGAATCTTACCTACATGGCGGCAACAACTGATGCAACCGCAGGCGACGAAGTTGTTGAGCGTGCGCGCGCAGGGGCCAAAGTGCTTATTGCCAACAACTACAGCGGTTCCTGTGGTGGTGGCATTGGCACTAATGGCATTGTAGAAATTGGTAAGATTTCCCCGAAGGTCGATGTTGCCGTGCAGAAGGTCTGGGAAGGCGACGAAGCTATTGCTAGCACGCGCCCGACCACGCTGAAGTACAAGCTGTTCCGTGCCGCGGGCGAAGAAGCTGAAAAAGAACTCATCGAAGAAGTCGTTGTAGAGGCTGGCGAAGATGGTAATTTTGCATATACCTGGAAGAACCTTATCAAGCACGTAATTGGTTTCAACGAAGGTATTGAATATATCTATACAGTTGAAGAAGACCTGGACTATGTCGCCCAAACGGCAAGCGGTGAAGACGTTAAGATTGGCGACTATTATACGGCTCAGGCAACACGCGTCGAAGACGGTGCACGCGAAGTGGAAGTCCCCACATCAGGTGAAGCCTACGACATAGTTTCCCAAGCTATTCAGAATTGGACTATTACCAATAGCCCCAAGCCTGAACCTGAAGAGCCTGAAGAAACCACCGAAATCGAAGAACCGGAACCGCCGGCGAACAATCCGCCTACGGAAACTCCGGAAGAACCAGAAACCCCCAATGAGCCCGCTAAGCAGGAAACGCCCAAGCAGCCTGCTACGCCCAAGACCGCTACACCAGCTAAGCCAGCTTCAGGCCAAGCAAAGACGGGCGACGCTGCGCCCATCCTTCCGCTTACGGCACTTGCCTTGGCTGCAGCAGCTTCAGGCATAATCGCCTGGCGTTCGTATCGCAGGAACGAAGAGTAAGTAATAACAAGAAATAAGAACAGGCTTTACAGCAGTTCTTCGAAGGAGCGGATGGCAATATCAGCCGCTCCTTTTAGTTGTTCGTAGGTGCCCGTTTCGTCGTGGTCGTAGCAACCGCAGGTGCGCAGGCCAGCGCCTTTCATGGTGTTAATGGCATACAGAGCGTCGTCGAAACCCCAGGTGCTTTCAACCTGGGACCCCATCAATTCAATAGCGTGTAAATAAATGTTTGGGTCCTGCTTGGACATGCCCACATCTTCGGCGGTCACAATGGCCTTGAAGGCGTCTGCGAAACCGTTGCGTTCAAGCCCTGCCACCACAAAGCGCTGCGGGCTCGAACTCACCACCGTGCAGGGAATGCCTGCCGCCTGGGCTGCGCGCACGAATTCTACTGCGCCAGGCAAGACGGGGGCTTCGTTTTGATAAAAGCTAAGCAGGGCCGTGTCCAAAATATTCATGACGTCTTCGGGGCTTTCGCCAATGCCGTGTTCGAAAAAGCGTCCGGCACTCATCTGGATAGGCAGGGCGCGCACTTCGTCGATCTGTTCAGGCGTGAACGGAATGCTGGCCCGCGCGAACAGGTCTTCTTCAAGCGCATTCCATGCGTTCATGGTGTCGAGCAGGGTGCCGTCGCAGTCAAAAATAAAACCGCTGGCACCATCGAAAATAGGGCTAAGCTTTGTCATGATTCCTCTTCTGGAACAACACGGCGTTAACTATGCCGTTGTACGGAGGTTTTAGTCCACCTGTACCAGGCTAAAGAGTTCAACGTCGGTATGTGCGGCCATTAATTCGCGCGGCTTTAAGAACGCAAGTTCCATCAAGAAGCCCATACCCACGAGTTCGGCGCCAGAGTCTTCAATCATCTTCACCTGGGCAACAGCCGTGCCGCCCGTGGCAATAAGGTCGTCCACCAAAAGTACCTTGTCACCAGGGACAATAGAGTCGGCATGAATTTCCAAGCGGTCAAAGCCATATTCCAGCGCGTATTCTTCCGAACGTGTTTCGCGGGGCAGCTTCCCTGGCTTGCGCGCAGGCACAAAGCCGGCACCCAGACGGTACGCAACAGGCGCTGCAACCAAAAAACCGCGTGCTTCGGCGCCAACCACCTTGGTTACGCCCCTGCCAATGAAATGGTCGGCAATGCGGTCTATGGCTTCAGCAAAACCACGCGGGTCGCGCAGCAGGGTGGTGATGTCTTTAAAAACCACGCCCGGCTTAGGGTAGTCCGGAATGTCGGTAATTAAGCTTTCAAGATCAAGGTCGTTTTTGGTTTCTGCCACTGTTGCCTCCTTGTTCGGCGCTTATCTATATTTATAAAGCAAATTCGCGATGATGTGTACTATTGCATTCACCATTGTACCCGCGATTACCTTCACGGCTGCGCCGGCGACTATGCCCGCTGGCACTTTCGCTATTGTCTCATAGTTATGAACGCGCAAAGGCTTGCGTCTTGAGGAAATCACGCCTAAGGCTTAAAATATTCGAACGCACAAAGCTGCACTACAAACGCACTAAAACCGCAGCAGGAGGGTGCTATGGCTGGGAATAACCCAAAAGACGAAGAACTAACCAAGCAGCTCGACGAAGAGCTGGTTGAACAGCAGCTTGCCGAAGAAGCGGAAGAAGCCATCGATTCGCTCTACGAAGCCGGAGACGCGTACTCCCCCGAAGAAGACGAGCGCATGACTCAGCTGCTCACGCCTATCCAGCGCACGGCCCACCCGGTTATGCCTGTTGTGCAGGGCCCCACGGAAAGTGTGCGAACCACCATGAAGCGCAACGAAGGGCGCGTTCGCCATAAAGTGGCCGCGGCGCTCATTAGTATTCTGGCTATTTTCGGCATTGGCTTGGGTGCCGGCATGTATACAAACCACCTGAAGTCCGAACAGGAAACCGCTGCCATCATGGCGGAAAACGAACGAAAGGCCCAGGAAGCGCGCGAAGCTCAGGAAAAGGCTGAAGCGGAAGCCGAAGAAGCGCGCATCCAGGAGGCGGCCCATGCACTACGAACGCTCAAGTTTATTGTTTCGGCCGTGGATTTGGATTCGCTTTCAACGCGCATACCCTTGGTGGTAACCGGGGTTGACCTCGACGGGGCCGAAGTGCAAACGGAAGGCTTCATCAACTACGAAGGCGACGGGCTTTCGCTTATACCGGGCGAATACACGGCAAGCATTCCCGCTTCGCCCATACGCTCGAATGGCGGCTTGTACAAAACGCCTAGTGAAACCTATAGTTTCCGCGTTCCAAACAACGAAGAAGAAGTGATCCAGATCGACCAAGCCATCGTGCTCATTCCCCTGAACGTGGCAGAAACTACCGACGACATTATTAACAATGCCTACAACTGGGCCGTGAAAGATGCGCAGTTCGCTGGCGTGGCGGAAGAAAATTCCGCAGCTGCCCGCAAGGCGCTTTCGGAAGAAAAAGAACGCAAGGCCGCCGAAGAAAAGCGCAAGCAGGCAGAAGAACAGCGTGCGCCCCTTGCTCAGACTTTCGCCGAAAAGTTCTATACCAACGTGGGCTTCCCCGACCCCGACGACGACTCCAAGGTCAGCGTAATTACCAACTGGAGTGCAGTGGTGGGCCAGTATGTGGCACCTGGTTCGGCTGCTGCGGGCAAGATTGGTTCAGGCAATGGCGCGCAGTACAGCTTTGCGACCAGCGTGCAGGCAACCGATATTTCGGGCGACTCTGTTACGGTGACTGTCGACCTGGTTTCGGGTAACGAAATAAAGAATGGCTGGACCTTAAATAAGTCAACGAAAACCATTACCTGCACCTTCGACGACAACAATAAGATAGTCGACTATTCCATAGGCTAGCTGGGGTATAGCACATACATCACATGGCGTATTC
Source organism: uncultured Coriobacteriaceae bacterium (assembly GCA_902768975.1). Lineage (GTDB taxonomy): Bacteria > Actinomycetota > Coriobacteriia > Coriobacteriales > Eggerthellaceae > CACXMZ01. The sequence goes on along the minus strand of CACXMZ010000002.1, from coordinate 101,532 downwards.
TGGGGGAAAACCCCTAGGTAAATCATAGGGTGTAGCCTGACTTTTATCTTTACAATTCCTACACATTCTGGGAAAATATCGCGCAGGGAAAAAGTGCGTTAGGAGGATATTATGAAGCGCACTAAGGGACTTAAGCTTGGCAAACAAGCCATGGTGTGGGTGCTGGCCCTCATCGCCATCATGGCCTGTGTTGTCCTGGCTGCCTGCACAAGTGGCGGCGGCGGGGCAGCAGCGTCAAGCGCAGCTGCATCAGCCGATGCATCTGCAAGTGCTGCCGCGGAAGCTTCCGCAAGCGCAGCAGAAGAAGAAGCATCAGCTTCGGCTGAAGCTACGCCGGCTGCTGGCACGCCTCAGCCGGACCAATTCGGTGTAATCACCGCTGATCAATGGGCAGACACCTACCCGAATCAGTACAACACCTACCTGGCTAATGCGTACAACGTACCCGGGTACAAGGGTGAATATGCCGAAATTACTGCAAACGAGCCTGACAAGACGTCCAAGGGCGACATTCAGGCCACTGCAGACAGTGGTAAGGCAAACTTCCTGGCCGACGACCAGTATCCTGAAATCAAGGTTATTGGTAAGGGCTATGGTTATGCCAAGTACTACACCGAGCCCGGTGGCCACACCTACTCCATCTGGTCGATCGAACACAACGGTCGTCTGGGTGACGTACGTGGCGGCAAGACCGGCGGCATTCTTGCTTGCTATAGCTGCAAGACTCCGCAGATTCACTTTGACGCCGAAAACCTTGGTGGTCATGAAAGCTGGACAATTGGCGAACTGAGGCCAACAGCTGTTGCTACCGACGTTGAACTCAAGGTGAACGAAGAAGGCAAGGAACTCCCTGGCTGGAAGCAGAGCGCAACTAACGGTGCAGACTACTACACCGAAAATGTTTCTTGCGCCAACTGCCACGTGAACGACGACCCAGGTCAGATGAATATCATTCGTCAGGACTGGAAGCGCGTTCTGGGTAAGGCTTGGGAATCCAACAGCCTGGATATTCCGCAGTCCGCTATGGTGTGCGGCCAGTGCCACTGCGACTACTCGATGGCTCTGTCCAAGACGGACACCGAGTACAACAATGGCGAGCCCACCAGCCCCTATGAGGCTGACACCGACGGCACTCTGAGCAACATGACTCCTGAAAAGGCATACCAGTTCTACAATGACCATGACATTACTGACTGGGTCTATGCTTCCACAGGCGCCAAGATGCTTTCCATCCGCCATGCCGAATTTGAAATCTATTACGTCATGGAGGGTGGCTCCTTGATGCGCAACACTCTGAACCCCACAACGGGCGAAAAGTTCAATTGCGTTGACTGCCACATGGGCAAGAAGACTGCCGACGACGGCACGGAATACACCAGCCACACCTGGACAAGCCCGCTCGACGATCCTGAGATTTCCGCGACTTGCGACAGCTGCCATGCAAAGGATGGCGGTATTGAAGCTTACGTCAAGGACATTCAGGCTAAGATCGACGGTCGCAACCACGAACTGGGTATGCGCTACGCTGACTTCATTCATAAGTTTGAAGAAAAAGTAGCCATCATGAAGGTTCCTGAGGGCGGCGGCGACGAAGCTCTGCTTCTCGACGAGGCAACTGCTGAAGCCAATGGCATCGATGCCGACAAGCTGGCTCAGCTCCAGGAAATCCAGCGCGAAGCATGCTACTACTGGAATCTGCCTGCTGCAGACAACAGTGAAGGTGCTCACAACCAGAAGCTGTACACCATGTGCCTTGACAAGCTCGAAGAGCTTCTCAACCAGGGTGACGAACTTCTGGGCGTAACTTCCAGCGCTGCCGATTTCGAGGCTTGGAACGCCGAACAGGCTAAGGCTGCCTAGTTAGAACCTCCCAACTAACTGAAAGCTTAAGGGCCATTAAGAACCCCGCTCCGGCGGGGTTCTTTCTTTTGGGGAAACGCGAGGAAGCGCGGACAGAGTGAAAAATAGGATAAAACCCACTGTTTCAAAAAGGGACGGGAGGACAATAAAACAGGTATATTTGACGCAAAAAACCTCCCTTTTTACGTCTAAAGTAATACAATTCCTGTTGCTTTACTATACATTTGGTCTGACCTGGTATTTTTATTGACTAAAGCCACCAAATAAGGTTTAATGTTACGTGGCTATAAACGAGCGGGGCATTCGTGTCCCCAAACATTGAAGCGTCATAAAACGAAGTAGTAAAACGAAGAACAAATGGGGCATGTTACGCACAAGAATTTACAAAGCAATATTGCCTAGATAAGTTATTAAGGAATCCTGTTGGAAGGGACCTGAAATGAAGCTCTGTAAGACACAAGCACGTAAATGGTATGCCACACTCGCAGCATTCATGCTGGCATGTGCGCTGGCATGCGCCGGCATGGCGTTTACCCAAGCGGATGAAGCATGGGCAGACGCAACAGTCACTGACTGGAACGGGCTTCAAGCTGCGGTGGCAGATGGTGGCACTATCACGCTTGCCAATGACATTGTTGCCGAAGGCACAATCACCATCAGCAATGAAGTTACCATTACGGGTGGTAAGACCATCTATTCCAAAGCTGGTCGTACGTCCTACGATTCCATGTTCAAAGTTGCAAACGGCGGCAAGCTCACCATTGGCGAGGGCGTTACCCTTTCTGGCAAAACAAGTACAGACGGTACAAGTGGAATCTGTCCAGAACCTACTACCTATACCGCCGATAAATTCACAGGTGATGTAAGCGCAGACGGTAAGACTTACGACCCTAAAGGTTTCTTCATCCAGGTTGAACGTGGCGGTACAGCTACCCTTAATGGCACTATTTCCGACTTTGTAACATCCCGCAACAAGGCTGACACGCCGCGTTATGTGGCGCCCGTTGTGGCAAATGGCTCAAACGCCATGTTTAACATTGGTAGTAAGGGTGTTATTAAGAACAACCTTGTTGGCTATATCGTTGACGACGCTAAAGCCAACAACGATGCTCAGACCATCAAGCAGTACGTTAAGGGTGCGCCACCCAATGTCCCACGTGTTCCGAACGTGTCAGCCCAGAAGGCTAACAGTGGTAATTACTCTGGTCGCCCTCGCAGCACAAACGCTGGTATTGACGACGGCGTTCCAGGATCTGGTATTACGGCTACTGCCGGTGCTGTTATTTACAAAGACGGTGCCAAGGGTATCGTTGAAGGCACTATTCAGAACAACCGCGCCGACACGGGCGGTATTATGGCTTCTGGTCCCAATACTCAAGTCAACATCAAAGAAGGCACGACCATTGCCCAGAACGTGGGTGTACAGTTTGGTGGCGGTTCTACCGCAGAACAGGGCGGCCGTATTTTGATGACTGGCGGCACTATGTCAAAAAACGTTGCTTGGTTTGGCGGCGGTGCTGTGTATGCAACCGAAAACGGTGTTGACTGGCTGCTGGGTCGCATGAGTGGCGACGATGGTTTACATCCTCAGTTCGATAGCCGTAAAGATGGCGAATTCTTCATGGAAGGTGGCACGCTTACTGAGAATACCGCTTTCACTCGTGGCGGTGCTGTTCTCGCAGATTCAGATGGTGTCAATATTCAAGGCGGAAAACTGTCCTACAACATGGGCCGCATGCTTGGCGGTGCCATGTATGTTATGGGCGACCATCCGAAGTATGAATACACCGTTCAGATGACAGGTCTCTACGTCCACGACAATGCATCCGTGTCGGGTGAAAAGAAGGCCCGCGACGCAGCTACTGCACCTAATAGCGATATTCTTGCGCAAAAGTGGGGTAATGGTTGGGATGCACTTAACGCGCCCATGCAAACACTGCTTCAAGACCCAACGACTTGTGGCGACACGGGCGATATTCTGAGTGGACAAGTTACGGGCGGTAAAGGTAAGGGCAACACTGACGACTGGACTGATGGCACGGGCGCCCAAGGCACCGGTGGCGGTGTGTGGCTGTGCGCTTATGGCAATACCATATTCGATGCCAATGAACCCGATGAAGTAATTATTACGGACAACTGGGCAACGGGCGCTCCAGGTGCCCCCTTCAACGCAACCGGCGCCTACCACAAGACTTTGTGGGACCCAGACCTGGCAGATGCAAAGAACAATAGCCAAACGTCCACTGCGTCCCGTTCGGGCGTTGCCGGCGGCAGCGACTTCCATGCCGACACGGGCAACAAAGGCACCGTGGTCATCAATGGCCTCACAGACGCCAATTGGACGAACGAAAACACCAAAGAAAAGTACGAATCCACGGTTTCGAGCGGGCGTCTCAACCTTGTCAACAACAACCCGGCCGCAATGCGAGATGAAGCTCTTAAGGTTGAAGTATATGGCAACCTTTCCAGGCACGGCGGCGGTCTTGCGGCCGACGGTACTTTTATCTTTGGTACTGCTGGCGACCAGGCTACACCTTCTGCAACTTTAAGCGTTGAAAAGGAATGGGCCAACAGTGTCGAGAAAGCTCCGGTCACCATTCAGGTAAGTGCCGAAACAGCAAAAGGTAAAGCCATTCTTGCCAACGTTCCCCTTGACGGCGTAGCTAATCCGCCCGAGACGGAATTTGATACCATTGAAGAACTTGCACCTGCTGGCAATACTTGGAATGGACGATTTGTTTTCCCCATGTCTGCAGAGGCAGAACATGGCACAGCGAAGCTCTACACCCTGGTCTATACAGGGGAAAACATCGACACTGGTGCTGGCTTTACGCTTACAGCTGGCATGGAAATGGACCCACTTTCTTTCCGTGGCAAGACAGCTCTTGGAGCAGCTTTGAAGAACAACAAGCAGGACAAGATCAAAGTCCTATTTGGTGAGCCCGAGTACGAAGACTCAACAAGTGATCCTAAGATAATCAAGAAGAACGCTGATGGAAGCTACAAGGTTGAGCCCATTTCCATACAGTTCAATGAATTCAAAGACGATGGTTCTGGCACACTCGTAGAATGCACGGATTATGTCTTTACGCCGGGCGAACTTAACCTCGAAGATATTAATTACTCCATTTCGGCCACGCCGCACTACAAGACTACTTATGACCCAGCAACAGGGGAAATCGTCGTAACCGACGAAGTACTTTACAGCATCTACCTGTTCGAAATACCACTGACGGGCCCCATGACAAACGACAACTGGCCCATTACCGAGAAGTACGTTAACAAGGATGTGCATTCCGATATCGTGAATTTCGACCAGGAATTCACCTATGACATCTTGGCTTATGTTCCGATGTCGGCAACCGAACTTACCATCACCGATACTTTGGTGAAGGGTTTGGAATTTGCAGACAAGGACGGCAATCCTACTACTGATCCCCTGAAAGCTGTTCAGTCTATCACCATGAAGATGGCGAATAACCACCTTCCGGGAGAAGAAGGAACTGTTACATCGGGTGCTGTTCTTCATACCTATAACGGTAATCCGATTGACTTTATTGCATGGGGTCCCAAATACGGTGATAAATACTACCCGACAATGAATATTGAAGGCAGTACGCTTTCGATCACGTTTGATCATAGCAAGCCTACAGATGACAGGGTATTTGGAATAAACAATGCAAATGAAAAGTGGCTTCCAGGTCGCTGGATTCAAGTTACTTTTAATGCCCGCATCAAAGACGAATATCGAAACCTGGACGCACTGAAAGAACTGCAGGCAGAAGTTGAGGGCAAGACCACCAGCTGGGAAGGCACTGGCACGAACAAGTGGGCACCCGATGCCCATGACGTTACCTTTGCCAATGGTGACTTAGGCTTGGTTGCAGCCCTTGTTTCCGAAGTTGGCCCAGACCCAATCGACTGGGCCGTAGAAGCCCCCAGTCGTCTGTTTGCACACTCAAGTCGTGGCGAATACTACGCTACGCCGTTTAATGACAAGTCTGGCAATACCTGGGTATTGCTCGAAAAGGGTAGCGATGACTGGAATAATGCTGACAATCGCTATAACGGTCGTCCTCCCGAGGCAAACAATACCAAGCGCCAGATTGACCTTGACGACTCCCTGCTGGACGAGCTTGATAACCAGCCATTGGTAATTGGCCACACCTTAATTAAGGGCGCTGAAGGTGGCTCGCGCCTCTTTGTCCAAACAGAAGATGCCAAAGGTAATACTCATATCTTCACAACACCTAACAACGATAAGTCGGGTGCTACGTGGTATGAGATAACGGCAGCGGACGGTCAGGTGTACAAAAATGCTATTGCCCGCTTGAAGCCCGACAATGGCACTATTCGTATGCTCGACCTGACAACAGGAAGCTTCACGTTGGATGGCAACGGCAAGAACTGGCCTGTTATTTCCGAAGAAGAACATGAAGGCATGGCCAACCAAGCTGGCTACAACGTAAAGTTTGGTAACGGCGCAGAAGGCACCTACAAGACCAATACGGTTACGGTTGCACCTGAAACAACTGAAATCAAAGCAGTAAAGAAATGGGACGGCAACGATGGCGCCTGGCCGGATGATGTTGCAAATGTCACCTTCAATGTCTATTCCGTCAAGGCAGATGACGCGGGCGATCCTGTTGAAACAGCAGTATATGTAGACAGCAATGGCAAGGTTGTTGGTTCTTATGCCGATGGCGATTCGAATATTCCTGCAGGTGCTACGAAACTTACGGTTACTCTGACGGAAGCTAGCCCGGAGGCTACCGTTTCTGGCTTGCCGCGTTTGAAGGGCGTGCGCTATATTGCGCACGAAACAAAGGTTGGCGACAACGACGTTATATATAACGAAAGCAAGACCACAGGGCGCTCGCCCGAAAACTCCCCAACGGTCTTTACGGCTATGAAGAGCGCGCTGCTCGACGACCGCTTTACTAAACTGGCGGAAACCACGGGTGAAGCCGACATGCCTATCTTTGGTGCTGAAGCCGACAATCGCTTGTTTGCGATGACAGAATCCGGCAAGTTCTATGTAACCTTTGAAGGCGACACAACGGGAGTAGAAGACGACACTGAATGGACTCTGGTGCCTGTACCGGGAAGCAGTGCAAGCGACGAAGAAATTGCGCTCTACAACCGAGCGGTTGAAATTTTCAACAAGACTGCGGACCCCGCGGTTACCGTGACGCCACTTACAGAATCCTTTACGGCAACTAATACCAAGCCGCAGGTTGAAAAGTACGTAAACAACAAGGTACACGTAGACCTTGAAGGCTTCGACACCGAATTCACCTATTCGGTCATGGGCTACGTGCCCGCAAACGCCACCAAGGTTGTCCTTACCGACACGCTAACCAAGGACCTTGAATTTGTGAACCCCACCGTTGACAAGGTTTTGAGTGCGGTACACCTGTACAAGACCAATGACCATGTAGGCAGCGGTAGCGGTACGGTAAGTACCACCAGCGGTAGTAACTTCATTCGCAATGCGGCAGCCGTAGCAAGCAACACGCGCCCCGTGCAGCCGGGTAAAACCGAAAAGGACTACAAGATTGAAGTTACAGGCGGTAACACGGTAACGCTTACCCTGGACGAAGGGTTCCTGGAAGAAATTCGCACGACTGAAGGCAAGGTTAAGGACGCAGAAGATAAGAGCTTCTGGGTGAAGATGTCCTTCAAGGCCAAGATCAAAGAAGCGAGCTATGATGAAATCGTTAAAAAGATTAAATCTGGCAGCGACGCTTCTGAAGACCCAAGCGATCCGAACGCCCTTAAGTGGGAAAAGGTTACGAGTGATGGTCCCGTTAAGAACGGTGCAGATGTGCAAGGCGACAAATCGCACGCTGGCCTCCTCAACAAGGCAAGCTACAAGGTCTTTATCGGCGATGAAGGTTCGTCTGACTACTTCACCAATACCGTGACGGTAAAGCCCAAGACCACCGAACTGGAAGTCTTGAAGAAATGGGTGGACAAGGTCGATCCTTCAGACATCGATACCTGGACCATCTCTTACAAGTGGCCTGAGGGCATGGGTGAACCAGAAAGCATCACTGTTAAGCTGTTGCTTGGTGGCGAATACGTTTCGAATCTTTCATGGTGGAGCGAAACAGGTCTACCCGCAACGCTTGACATGACGCCTCCCAGCCCGAATGACGGTACCGTGCCTTCTAAGGTGACTTTCGAAAACCTTCCTGTTATTGAGGGCAAGTCATACACCATCGAAGAAGTATTCCCCGATGGCACCAAGTACTACATGCCACTGCTTTCTTCGAAAGATGGCACCACAACCATTACTAACCAGGAAGAAGAACCGCAGGTAGAAAAGTACGTTAATAAGGATGTACACGCAGAGCTTGAAGCCTTTAATGAAATATTTACCTACGACATCATGGCTTACGTGCCCAGTAATGCTACCGAGTTTGAAATTACCGACACGCTGGAAAAGACCTTGCAGTTTGAAACAGCGGCCGGCGATGTTGAAATTATGGTTCTTGGTGCTGCGAATGACCATAAGACAACGGTCAATACTGCGGGCACTGCAATCGAAAGTGTTGACAGCGCTCTTGCCGTTACCAAGACCATCGAGCCCGCAGATGCAAGCAGCCTCGGCGAAGACGATACGCAAAAGCTGACGGTTTCTGTGAGCGGCATTGCTGATGGTTCTGGTGTGCGTGGTAAATGGGTTAAGGTGTGCTTTACGGCACGTATTCGTGACGCCTATCGCACCATGGACAGCCTCACTGCTAGTGGCACTTGGGCTAAAGAAGATGACGACAAGACCACTCAGAAGCAGTTCAAGGATCCAAACAATCCTAACTCGCTTGTGGACTCTGACGAAAAGCATGAAGGTATCAAGAACAAGGCCGACTACAAGGTAGGCAACGACTCCGGTTTCCGCTACGACTACGACACCAACACGGTTACCGTCAAGCCAGGGACGGAAGATCTTGAAATCACCAAGGTGTGGAGCGACGGCACAACGGCCGACAGGATGCCCGAAGGCATGACAGAAGACACCTTTAAGAGCTGGATGAAACTTATTAAGATTGTCGGCACAGACGCCCTCGATATTACGGCAAGCCACGAACCCGTGGTTACCGCTAATACCAACGGCACCTACACCGTTTCGTGGACAGGCCTTCCTAAGGAATATATAGACCCAGAAAACCCGGACGAAGGCTTTGTCTGCTATGCCGCGCAGGAAGACCCTGCCAAGGCAACGGGTTATACCACAACGTATTCGGGCAAGGCCGATACCGAAGGCGCAACATTCGAAGGTGGCGCCGCGGTAGGCGAAGCTGCAGCCGATGGTGGCACAATCACCAATGCCAAGTCCGCGCTTGAAAAATACATCAACAAGAATGTCCACAAGTTTGTTGGTCTCGACGAAGTGTTTACCTACGACATCATCGCTTTCGTAACTGCCGATGCAGATGAACTGGAAATCACCGACGAGCTCGACTCGCAGCTTCAGTTTGCGAAGAGCGGTGCCGATGTCAAAGTCTACGACATGGGCACAAGCAATAATCATATGACAGCGGACAAGGGCGCTGAAGAAAGCACCGAAGCCACGGTTACCAAGCGCGGTACGCCTATTACCAACAAGGCAAGTATTAGCACGGCAAACGGTAAACTTGTGGTGAAGATCGCAAATAGTATTCGCAGTATAGACAACACGACAGGTGTTATTGACTATGCCAGCGAAGACCTGAGCCCGTATCGTGGCCATTTCATTCGTGTTGAATTTAAGGCACAGCTGGCCGACAGCGTGGTAGAGCTGGTCAACACAAGCGGCAAGTCTATTGGTGAACTTATCGCCGAAGATGAGTTGGACGTCGTGCCCATCAATGACAACAGTCCGCTTAGTGTGACAGACACCCAGAAAGACCATACTGGCATCAAGAACGAAGCTGAATATACCATTAAGGTTGGAAACGACGGTAAGTACAGCGACAAGTCCAACATAGTTACCGTGGTGCCGGAAAAGCCCGAAATCGAAAAATACGTGGAAAAGGATGTTCATTCAGATATTAAGCTCGATACGGTATTTACCTACGACATCATTGCTTATGTTACGAGTGACGCAGATAAGATCACTATTACCGACGAACTGGTTGACGACCTTGAATTTGTAAGCACAAAGGACACGGTGTCTGTGGTTGACCTTGGCACAAGCGACAATCATAAGACCAATGGCTCCTATACGGCAGAAAACCCGGACGCTTCTGTTAGCGGTGCTGGAACAGCCATCGTGCCCGCAGATGCTGTTCAAGTACTGCTTACGAGCAGGGACCTGACAGTTATCATCGCAAACGACTTGAACGATGCAAACAAGCAGTACCTTACGCCGTATCGTGGACACTGGATTAAGGTGACTTTCCAAGCGCAGATTAAGAAGGCGCTGCAAGACCAGATTAAGGCAGGCACTAAGACGCTTGCCGACCTTGAAAACGTGACTATCAAGGCGAACGCTACTGAAAGCCGCGATGTTCCCAATGTGGGTAATGCGCCCGTGCAGTCCGACAAGGACCATACGGGTATTTGCAACAAGTCATCCTACGACATCGAAGTGGGCAACGCTGGTAAGTACCATGACGAATCCAACACGGTAACGGTTAAGCCCGACAGTATCGACCTGAAAGTAAACAAGACCTGGATGGTAGGCACTGCGGCAGTAGACTGGCCTGCGGGTGCAACGGTTGAAGCTATTGTTGTTGACAACAACGGCACCGAAGTTGCTAAAGAAACGCTTACGGCAGACAAGCCAAGCCACACCTTTGCCAAACTGCCTGTGCTGGAAGGCGTAAGCTATAGCATTACGGAAGGGAAAGTAACAGGTGCCGATGCCTTTACTATGGGTGCCCCCGAGGTTTCAGACGATGGCCTGACCTACACCTTCGTCAACAAGGCCGAAGGCCCTGAAATTGAAAAGTACGTGGCTCAGGCTGTCCATAAGGAAATCGACCTTGAGGAAGAATTCACGTACGACATTCTGGCCTATGTGACAGGCGACGCCGACACGGTTACTATCACCGATGTTCTGGACGAGCAGCTGCAGTTCGTGAGCGTGGCAAGCGATGTTAAGGTGGTTTCCCACAACGACGACAATCACAAGCCGCGTAACGACGTGGCAGGTAATGCCATTGTTAAAAATGCTGATGCTACCGTATGCGCTACGGGCGACCCCGTAAATGGTGCCACGATTACCATCGACAATAATACGCTTACGGTATTCATAGAAGATGCAACGGCGTTGCGCAGCAAGTGGGTGCAGGTTACCTTCACGGCCAAGATTGCCGACGGCCTGACTCTGAGTGACTTGAAGTACACCGCAATCGACCCTGAAGAAAAGGAAGAGCGCGCTGAGCCCAATAAGGGGAACGATCCCGTTAAGTCGACCGAAGCGCATGCGGGTGTTCCTAACAAGACGTCGTACGTCATTGGGGTAAAGAATGCTGCTGGCAAGATTGAATACAAGCACAAGGACGAGTCCAACACGGTTACCGTTAAGCCCAAGGCTCAGCCTACCGACGTAGTGCTTTGGGTTACCAAGTCCATGGAAGACGAAACGGGCACCAGTATTGCCCCCGAGGCCGACGCCTTTACCTTCCAGCTTAAGCTTACTGACCCGAATGGGGCAGTCACTATGCAAAGGGTAAGCAACAGCGAAGAAGAAGGCACGCGTGCTTGCTTTAGCGTGGCAGGTCTTGACGTTCCGGGCGAATATAAGTACGAAGTAACTGAAGTTGTTGGCAGCGATGCCACCATCGCTTATGACACAAGACTGCTTGAAGGATCTTTCTGCGTAGCTGAATTCATCCTGCCCACCAAGAAGACTCAACCCCTCACTATCCTGGGTGGTCTGCCCGTGGTACTGCGTTCTGGACTGGCTTCGCAATTCGCCTTTGCCATTACCCCTGCCAAGGCTGAAGACACTGCCAATGGCGCAACCTTTGAACGCATTATGGCTGTGGTCGACAAGGCTACTTACGACTCGTATGGCGGCAAGGCCCAGAAGATTGACAGTCGCGACGACCTGAACGGCGTTACGCTAGACGCCGTTGAAGCGGGCACCTTCGTGAACAAGAAGGGTGGCCAGCAGATGCTTTCCGCTGAAGCATCAACGGTTACCAAGAAGTGGGCCGACGGCGGCAATGCAAAGGACCGCAAGCCGGTCAACTTCGAGCTGTGGCGCAAGGTCGGCGAATCTGGCGAATGGGAATGTGTTGAAGGTAAGACCCTTACGCTGACCGAAGAACATTCGGCGAATACGTCTGAATGGACGGGTCGCTTTGACAATCTGCCTGCCTACGAAAATGACGAGCTCATTTCGTATCGCGTAATCGAGGCAAACAGCGGCGACTTTAGTGGTTTGTATACGCCCGGTGACGATGAGGAAATCGTGGTTGTAGATATGTCTTCTGAAACGGGCATGAGCGGCACCAACCACCCGAATACCCCGAACACGGCTATTGAAATTATGGTGTCCAAGAAGGCTGTTGGTGCCACGGCCGAACTCAAGGGTGCCAAGCTGCAGGTTCTTGACGCAGACGGCAAGGTAGCCGTGGACGGCAACGGTGAACGCCTTGAGTGGACTACCACAGACAAGCCGCACGCGATTCCTATGATGCCTGTTGGTCTGTACAAGCTGCACGAAGTTTCAGCGCCGAGTGGCTATGATTTGGCGGCAGACATCCAGTTCCGCGTGAACGTGGACGGCTCGGTGGAAGTCTTTGACGGCAAAGACTGGAAGGCCTATGACGACAAAGGTATCGTCATGTATGACAAGCCATCCACCGGAAAGAAACCCAGCACATCCAAGAGCACGGCTAAGACGGGCGACACCTCTGGCGCAGCAACCCTAAGCTTTGCACTGCTGGCTGTCCTGAGCGCCGCTGCCCTGGGTGCAACAGGACGTCGTGCCTTTGGCAAGAAGTAGGCGCACACACCAAAGCTGAATGCGAGCCATTCATAAACTGGGGCCCTAGAGTAATCTGGGGCCCTTTTGTATGCGGCAACTTAAATTTCGCTGACCTTTCGTCTATCCATGGGGCCCGTCGGGCAAATAAGGCGTATTCGCATGGTAAAATTCTTTCGCTCTCAAACGAAAGGAATCGCATGTCGCTGCCCGCATCTGACCTCACGAAACAAGCGGACCATTTAACCACCATGGACCTGGGTGCCGTGCTGCCCGCAACGGCGGAAGTGCGCGAAGGCCACCTGTTTATTGGTGGGGTAGACATGGTTGAACTGGCGCGCGAACAGGGCACGGCTCTGTATGTGTTCGACGAAGCGGACATTCGCGGGCGTCTGGCCACTTACCGCGAAAACTTCCAAAGCCGCTATGCCAATTCCGAAATCATCTATGCATCCAAGGCCTTTATCAATAAGGAAATGGTGCGCATTGTAGCCGCAGAAGGCGCTAGCCTGGACGTTTCGGGCGGCGGCGAGTTGGCCATTGCCCTGGCGGCTGGTTTCCCGGCTGAGCGGGTGTATGTGCACGGTAATAACAAGACGCCCCAGGAACTTGAAGAAGCCATTTCGGCGGGCGTGGGGCGCATCGTGCTGGACAGTCGCCTGGAACTGGCGCGTGTTTCCGAAATTGCCCAGCGCCTGGGCGTGGTGCAGGACGTGTACATGCGTATTACCCCGGGCGTGGAAGCCGACACGCACGAATATATTAAGACGGGCTGCGAAGACAGCAAGTTTGGTTTCACCATGCGCGAAGACTTCGCCTTCAATTGCGTGGGCGACGTGCTGGCGGCACCTGGCGTGAACCTGGTGGGCCTGCATTGCCACATAGGCTCGCAGATTTTCGCCCTGCATTCCTTTGCGGAAGCGGTGGAGATTATGGTGGAATTCATCGCGCGCATCAAGGAGCGCTATGGGCTTGAAATTACCGAGCTGGACATTGGCGGCGGCGTGGGCATTGCCTACACGGTCCAAGACCAGCCCGCGACCATCGAGCAGTTTGCCGAAGTGGCAACCGAAGCTTTGCTGGGCAGCTGCGAGGTGCATGGCGTGAACCCGCCCAAGCTACTTACTGAACCGGGCCGTTCCATTGTGGCAACGGCAGGCGTGACTTTGTATACCGTCGGCATTCTGAAGACGTTGCCCGGAATTCGTAAATACGTGGCTATCGACGGCGGCATGTCCGACAACATTCGTACGGCGCTTTACCACGCGGCCTACGAAGCGGTTATCGCCAACAAGGCCGACCAGCCGCGCACCGAAATTGTGACCTTGGCAGGTAAGCACTGCGAAAGCGGCGACGCTGTGGTGCTGGACGGCAGTATTCAAACGCCAGAGTTGGGCGACATCGTGTGCGTATTTGACACAGGTGCGTATTGCCGGTCCATGTCCAGCAACTACAACGGCCAGCCACGCCCCGCTGTCGTCTTCGTGAAAGATGGCACTGCGCGCGTCGTCACCCGCCGCGAAACTTATAATGATCTTATGACTTGCGATATATAAGGAGTTCAAGATGACAGTAAAGGTTGGCTTGGTAGGAACGGGTACGGTTGGCGGCGGCTGCATTGACGTGTTCAACGCCCATACCGCAGATTTCAAGACCCGCTACGGCATCGACGTGGAACTGGTGCGCGTGTGCGCGCGTACGTCGGAAGGCGCCGAAAAGCATGGCGTGCCGGAACTCTATACCCACGACTGGCACAAGATTACCACCGACCCTGAAATCGACATTGTCATGGAGCTTATGGGCGGCACCACCACGGCCAAGGAAGTGGTGATGGAAGCCCTGGAAAACGGCAAGCACGTGGTTACCGCCAACAAGGCTCTGCTGGCTGCTTACGGCGAAGAAATCGAAACGCTTGCGGCCGAAAAGGGCTGCGAAGTGGCCTACGAAGCAAGCGTGGGCGGCGGCATTCCCATTATTGGGCCGCTCAAGCATTCGCTTATTGCCAATGACATCAACAGCATTCTGGGCATCGTAAATGGCACGACCAACTACATGCTCACGCGCATGGCCAACGAAGGCATCAGCTACGAAGACGTGCTGGCCGACGCGCAGGCGAAGGGTTATGCCGAAGCCGACCCCACTGCTGACGTGGACGGCTTGGACGCCGCTGCCAAGATTGCCATCCTCGCTTCTATTGCTTTCAATACCCGCGTGACTCAGGACGAAGTATCCTGCGAAGGTATCCGCAGCATCACCACCGCCGACCTAGCCGCTGCGGCCGACATGGGCTATGCAGTGAAGCTGCTGGCAAGCGCGAACCGCACCGATGCTGGCATCGACGTGCGCGTGCACCCGGCTATGGTGCCGCTGGACCACCCGCTGGCAGGCGTGAATGGTGTCTTCAATGCCATCTACGTGGAAGGCGACTTCATTGGTCCTGCCATGTTCTTTGGGCAGGGCGCCGGTTCGCACGCAACGGCAAGCGCCGTGATGGGCGACGTGCTTGAAGTGGCGCGCCGTATTCAGGCGGGCGAAAAACCGCAGCAGGGTAATACCTACAGCGACAAGCTGCCCTTCACCAACACCGACGACCTGGTGACCCGCGCCTACATTCGCTTCACAGTGGAAGACCGCCCGGGCGTGCTGGCTGCCATGAGCGCTGTGTTCGCCGACCATGGCGTAAGTGTGTATTCGGTTATCCAGCGCGGCAAGAACGAACAGGATGCAGCCGAAGTTGCCTACGTCACGCATTCCACGCGCGAAGGCGACCTGCGTGCGGTATTGGAAGACATCGCCAAGCTTGACCACATCCTTGCTGGCGCCGCCCCCACCTTGATTAGGGTTATTAAATAGGCTTTTTGTGACTACTTGTGGTAGGGTTCGCCGCGCTGGATTTTGAAGGCGCGGTAGAGCTGTTCGAGCAACACCACGCGCGCCAGGTTGTGGGGCAGCGTGATAGGGCCAAAGCTCATACGCGTATGGGCACGCTGTTTGATTTCGGGCGTGACGCCTTCGCTGCCACCAATAATAAAGACGATGTGCGAAATGCCGCCTACCGTCCAGTCCTCCAGGGTTTCCGCTAGCTGTTCGCTCGATACCTGCTTCCCCTGAATATCCAGTAAAACCACTTGCGCACTTGGCGGCAGGGCATCCAGGTGGCCAAAGAGTGCAGGCGCTTCGCTGCAGGGGCAGCTGTCAGGGATTTCCTGCACGTTCACCTTGGCATAGGCACACAGGCGCTTCAGGTATTCCGCGCAGGCATCGCGCCAAAACGCTTCCTTCAGCTTCCCCACGGCCAAAACATCAATCTTGAGCATAGCGTCTCTTTTGCGGTCGAATAAAACAATTTGATAGTGCATAGTATACGGTAGTTGCCTGCGCTTGCATTTGTCTTGACTACAAAACGTTGTACGTAATACAATAATAAGGTACAACGTAATACAGAAGGGTGAATTATGCAGGACGCAATGGTAACGGCGCGTATGCAGCCATCAAAAAAAGAAGCGGGGAATCGTGTTCTTGAGAGTTTGGGGTGTAGCGCATCGCAGGCAATCAATGAATTGTACGACTACCTACTTACCCATAAATCGCTTCCTTGGGCTGAAAGTCAAACACGGGCATCAGGTCTGGACGAGCAGCGTTTAAGAAAAGCCCTGGAATGGGTGGACGGCCTTCAGGTGAGCCTTTCGCCTACGTTTGCTGCAATGTCAACGAAGGACGCCAAAAAGCACCGCTTGGCACGCCAACAATCGAAAAAGGCTTAGGGTACTTGCAATGAAAGTGTTTCTTGACTCAAACGTTATAGTCGATGCCTTAGTTGAACGCGGCAGCAGCCACAATGCTGCCAAGCTTATTCTTGCGCTGGGTGAAATAGGGGAATTTGAACTATGGGCGAGTCCAAGCCAATGGACAGACATGTTCTATATTCTCACTGAAGGTGGCAAGCCGTCGCGGCGCACAGAAATAAAAGCCAAGCTTCAGGAAGTTCGCAAGGCTGTGCACGTGTCTATGATGGGTGAACCTGAAATAGATGCCGCACTTGCTTCTTCGTGGGACGACTTTGAAGACGCGGTGGTTTATCAGGCAGCACGTTCTGTAAAGCCTGTTGTGCTTATTACGTCAAACCTTGAAGACTACGCTCAATCTGAAATACCCGTATATTCGCCCGAAGGCTTTTTTGCTTGGCTTGAAACAGAACAAAACATACTCTACGCCGAGGTCGATTTCTAAAAATCTATGCAGAGGTCGAACTCTAAAAGAGCCCCGCGGTGCGGGGCTCTCGCAAGTTTGCTGCTAGCTTGTGGTTCGCAATGTGCGGCTTCGGCTTGTATCTGCGGTCTATGAATTAGTGATGGAACAGGCGGCTGCCCGTGAAGGCCATAACCATGTTGTACTTGTTTGCCGCTTCAATTACGTTGTCGTCGCGGATGCTGCCACCCGGTTCGGCCACGTACTGCACGCCGCTCTTGCGTGCGCGTTCGATGTTGTCGCCGAAGGGGAAGAAGGCGTCCGAACCAATGCTTACACCGCTCTGGGCTGCGATCCATTCCTTCTTTTCGTCGAGCGTAAGCACGTCGGGCTTCACGCTGAACACTTCCTGCCACGCGCCGTCGCGCAGGATGTCGTCGTTTTCTTCAGAAATGTACACGTCGATGGCGTTGTCGCGCAGCGGGCGGGCCACCCCTTCAATAAAGGGCAGTTCCAGTACCTTCGGGTGCTGGCGCAGTAGCCAGTTGTCGGCCTTGTTGCCCGCCAGGCGCGTGCAGTGAACGCGGCTCTGCTGGCCGGCGCCAATGCCAATGGCCTGGCCGTTCTTTACGTAGCACACCGAATTGGACTGGGTGTACTTCAGCGTAATAAGGGCCAGTACCAGGTCGTCCTTGGCGGCGTCGGGTAGATCCTTGTTTTCTGTGACGATGTTGGTCAGGCAGCTGGCGTCGATGGGCAGTTCGTTGCGGCCCTGTTCAAAGCCAATGCCATAAATGAGGCGGGTTTCAACCGGGGCGGGCACGTATGCGGTGTCCATCTTAATAACGTTATAGTTGCCCTTGCGCTTGGTCTTCAGGATTTCCAGAGCTTCGGGCGTGTAGCCAGGGGCGATTACGCCGTCGGAAACTTCGAGAGCAATAATGCGTGCCGTGGCTTCGTCGCATTCGTCGGAAAGGGCGATCCAGTCGCCATAGCTGCACAGGCGGTCGGCACCGCGGGCGCGTGCGTAGGCGTTGGCCACGGGTGTGAGTTCCATGTCTTCAACGAAGTAGATCTTCTTTTCAATATCGGAAAGCGGCAGGCCAATGGCGGCACCCGCGGGGGAAACGTGCTTAAACGAAGCAGCGGCAGGCTTGCCCGTTGCCGCGGCGGCTTCACGCACGAGCTGCCAGGAATTAAAGGCATCCATAAAGTTAATGTAGCCCGGTTTTCCGCTTAAAACTTCGATGGGCAGGTCCGCGCCATTTTCCATGTAAATGCGCGACGGCTTTTGGTTGGGGTTACAACCGTACTTCAGTTCTAATTCATTCATGTGGGGTTCTCCTACTCTCGCTGCGCGCCCCCTTGCAGCGCGCCGACCTTCGGACTTTACTGATAAATTCACTATACACGAAACGCATGCGAATGGCGCAGTACGTCGGCGAAAAACGCAAGCAAAAACTCAAGAGGACGGCACGAAGGAGCCTACGTTTCCAAATGGCAACAGATGTAAAGCAGCCAAACCGCGCAAGTAGCTGAATGCTAGAATAACGACAACTTATTATCCTGTGCGAGAAAGGCCTGGAAACATGGCTGAAGACCAAGAGAACATGCAAGAAGAATCTGCGGAAATGCTCCCTGAAGGTGGCGCGGAAGAAACGGCGGGTGCGGCTGCTGAAGCAGTTGAAGTGCCTGAAGAATCCGCCGAAGACGCCCAGGTGGCGGCATTCCCAACCGTTCCAGGTAAGGCCGAAAGCGACCTTGCCCAAGCGCGTGCTTCGGTGAGCAAGGTTGCATTTGCCGAAGAGCAGCTCAAAGACCTTATGGGCGGCTGGTTTGAAGGATCAGACGAAGCCGTTACCGAAACCGTCCAGGTGGCTGAAGCAGAAGCCATTACCGGTACACCTGCCTACGAAGCGCCCGCTGCAGAAGCGGCATTTGGGCAGCCCGAACAAGCAGGCGTTCAGCCAGGCGCGCAGGCCATGCCCCAGCCCGGCTATGACTCTTCTGGTCAGTCGGTTCAGGCGGCGGCTCCTATGCAGGGCCAACTCACGCAGCCCGCTCAGCCTGCTGCGCAGGACTACTGGCGTGGCTTCCAACCGGTGCCGCCCGCACAGCCCGGAGCACCTGTGCCGCAAGGCCAGCCAATGCCCGCTGCGCAGCCCCACGCCTATGGGCAGCCAGTACCCGGCGTGCAGGCGCAAGCGTACGGGCAACCAGCACCCGGTGTGCAGCCCCAGCCTTACGGGCAAGCTGCACCCTATGGGCAGCCGGCGCCCGCCATGCAGCCCCCGGTCCAGCCAGCCCCAGGGCCTCAAGCTCAGCCTTATGGCCAGCCAG
The DNA here is from genome assembly GCA_902768975.1 of uncultured Coriobacteriaceae bacterium. Taxonomy (GTDB): domain Bacteria; phylum Actinomycetota; class Coriobacteriia; order Coriobacteriales; family Eggerthellaceae; genus CACXMZ01. The sequence continues at coordinate 82,220 of CACXMZ010000002.1, read as the reverse complement.
TACCTGGCACACAAGCCCAGGCCCAGCCAGTCCGTGGTGCTCAACCCTATGGGCAGCCGGCGCCAACCGTACAGCCCCAACCCCAGCCGCAACCCCAACCGCAGGCTCAGTACCAACCTCAGACCCAAGCCCAGCCTCAACCAGCTGGTTATTCGCAGGCCTACACTCCGCAGATCCAGCAGCCTGCTGGCTACGTTCCTGCACAAGACTTTACGGTGCAGCCCCAGCCTGCTACACCGGCTTACGCGAAGTCAAACCGTTCAACGCTTGCCATCGTCGTGGTAGTAGTCGTTGCCTTGCTTGCCATTATTGCTGCCATTTTCATGGGCCGCATTCTGGCGGACGCGGGTGAAGGCGGTTCGGACATGATCGACCAGCTTAACCCGACCGAGCAGCTTGACTCCAACGACAGCGGCAAGGACGGCAATGGCGGCGGCGCCCCCGACGGCGGAAGCCATGGCCAGGGCGGCGGAGGCAAGGACCAGTGGGGCTTCAATTGGGACGAAGACTCCCAGGGTGGAACCGACGACCAGTCGGGTAATAACCCGAACGGCGTTCATCATATTTATGGTGGCGGCGTTGAAGCCGACGACGGCGAACTCCACGACGCATGGAATAAGTCGGTTTCCTACAGCTATACCGAAGGCGACTACAGCCGCGAAGGCATTGAAAGCATGGACTTCTACGGCAAGACCATCGGCTATGACTTCGACGTGGAATACCCCCAACTTACGGGCAACATTCCCAATCTGGACGAAATTAACAAGACCATCCGCGATACTGCTATGGCCTTCGTAATAGACACCTACGAAAACCCCACCTCCCAGGCGCGTGAGCTGCTTGAAGCCAATGCCGTAGACGGCTACGGAGTACCCAAGGCCGTGGACGCCATTTTGGAAAGCGACGTCGACTATGCCATTAGCTACAACAACGAAGACTTCATCAGCATCTGCTTTTCCGACGAATACGCCATTGGGTCATGGACGGGTTCTTACGTAGCCCTGCGCACGGTTAACGTTAATCTGAAAACGGGCGAGGTCTACACGCTCGACGACGTTTTGAACATCAACGACGAAATCGCCGAAGCTTTTATCGACAACCTTGCGAAGTACGACGGCGGCACGTCTGAACAAGCGGCCGGCCGCGACAGTTTCATTGGCGCACTTCAGGGCAAAGGCTCCGAAGCGAACAATGTGACCACAACGTTTTATATCGACGGCAACGGCAAGGTGAACTTTGGCGCGACCTACCACTTTGCAAACAACGAAGCTGTGGCCCGCGGTTGGTGGGACTACACCCTGACTGAAGAACAGCTTAAGACCGCGAAAAAAGATTCCAGCATGTGGGATTGCATAAAGTAAACTAAAGGAAACGCAATTTAGGTTTTTTGCGCGTCTAAGCTCGCGCGCTTTAGAGAAAAGGAAGAATGATGCCAGAAGACAATTTGACTCCTGAAAATGTCGAAAATGATGCGAATAATGCGCTCGAGCATTTAGCTAACGCCCTTGCGGGTGACAACGCTTCGGTTCCTGAAGCTACGACACCGGTACAGTCCGAGCCGTTCAGCGACCCAAATAAGCCGACGTTTGCTCAGCCCGCCCAGGCAGCCGAACCTGTGCAAGAGCCTTTTACCCAGGCTGTACCCCAATACACGCAGCCCACACAGGCTTACGACCCAACGGCTCAGCCTACGCAGGCCTACGACCCGGCCCAGCAGGCTGCATACGACCCTGCTCAGGTGCAGTACACGCAGCCCACGCAGGCCTACGACCCCAACCAGCAAGCCTATGGCGCCCAGCCAGGCGCACAGCCCTACTACGACCAGCCCCAATATGGGCAGCCAGTCGCACCCCAGTATGCAAACGGCTCCAACCCGGGCACCACGCCTATGGTCTTGGGCATCCTTTCCATCGTATTTGCTGGCTTGGTTGGTTTGGTACTTTCCATTATTGGCTTGAAAAAGTCCGGCCCTGTGCTGGCGGCAGACCCGAATAACGGCCGCGCCAAGGCAGGCAAGATTACCAGTATTATTGGCCTGGTTCTTTCCATTCTGGGAATTATCTTGGGCATCGCCCTTATCGTTGTGACCATGATTGGCGTAACCGCAGCAGCTGAAAACCCTGAAGCCTTTGTCGAGACTATGGAACAGCTTTCGAGCTACGACGAAACGGGTGAACTTCAGCAAGACCTCGACAAGCTTAAGCAGGAACTTGGCATGACGGAAGATTCAACCGGTTCTACGGGAACCGAAGGCGCTATTGGCGACTCAACGGACTATGACTATGGCCTGACTTCCGTTATTGATGCATCGACCTTCGACATGAAGGCAACGGGCGACATGGAAGCCGACGTTCGCGCTATCACCGAAAGCGTCATTGGCGCTGCCAAGAACCCGACCGCTGAACAGAAGGCAGAAATCGACAAATACTTTGTAGAAGCCTTCGAGCGTAGCTATGGCGGCACCCTTGAGCAGTTCAACATGACTCAGGAAGAGTATATGAACTGGGCCGCGGGCGACTTCCAATACAAGATTCAAGACGTTATGGGAAGCGAAGACTATGCTTGGGCCGACGTAACCGTTGAAGCACGCGACTGGAACCAGTTTATCGACCTGTATTACGACGAAATGATGGCAATCCCCGACGAGGAAATTGCGAGCTTAGACACCGAAGAAAAGCGTGCAGCGAAGTTTGGCGAGATTATGAAACACGCCATGGAAGGCACCGACAAGGTTGAACAAATCGTAAGCATTGATGCGACAAAAGAAGGTGACACCTGGAAGGTCGACCAGTATTCGGTTGATTCACTCTTCTACACCCTGTATGACCTGTACTAAGGCAACATTTGACATAAGCGGCATGACATGCGCCGCCTGTTCTGCGCGCGTGCAACAGGCGAGCGTCACCGTCGAAGGCGTGGCGCAGGCAAACGTAAATTTGCTCAAGAACAGCATGGAAGTCGAATTCGCGGAAGGGGCCGACGTAAGCGCGGTCTCTTCTGCTGTTTGTGCCGCGGTTGCGAAGGCGGGCTACGGGGCAAGCCTGCGCGATGCTGGCGCGGGCAGTATGCAGGATTTTGCGGAAGCGGCGCGTGCCACCAGCGCCAAGCGTGCCGAAGACGAACACCGCATGCGCACCCGCCTTATTGTTTCGCTGGTGTTTGGCATCCCTTTGTTTTACTTGGCCATGGGCCACATGTTTGGTTGGCCCATACCTTTTAATTTGCAAGACGCTGGCCACCTGCTGCCCTTTGCAGTTGCGCAGTTGGTATTGCTGGTGCCCATCGTGGTGGTGAATCGCAGCTATTTCACACGCGGCTTTTCAACCCTGTTCCATGGGTCGCCCAACATGGATTCACTTATTGCCCTGGGCTCGGCGGCCTCCATCGTTTACAGCTTGTATGGTTTGGGCGCGCTGGTTGTTGGTCTGAATGCGGGCAACCATGAAGCGGCGCACCAGGCGGCCATGAATTTGTATTTCGATTCCGCTGGTATGATTCTGGCGCTTATCACGCTTGGTAAGTATTTCGAAGCGCGCGCGAAGGGCAAGACCACGGGTGCCATCGAAGCCCTGGTGGACCTTTCGCCCCAGACTGCCATCGTGCTGCGCAGCGGCGAGGAAGTGGAAGTGCCCACGGCCGAAGTGCAGGTGGGCGACGTGTGCGTGGTGCGCGCGGGTGCATCCATTCCCTGCGACGGCGTTGTGCTTGAAGGCAGCGGCAGCGTGGATGAAAGCGCGTTGACGGGTGAAAGCCTTCCCGTGGACAAGCAGGTGGGGGACGCGCTCACGGGCGCAACCGTGAACACCACGGGCTGGATGACCATGCGCGCGACCCACGTGGGTGGCGAAACGGCCCTCGCGCAGATTATCCGCTTGGTGGACGAAGCCACCAGCTCCAAGGCGCCCATTGAACGTATGGCGGACCGCATCGCGCGCATTTTCGTGCCCGTGGTTATTGCCATCGCACTTCTAACCTTCATAGTATGGATGCTCGTAGGTGGCGGCCTTGGGGTGGCGCTTAATCATGCGATTACCGTGCTCGTTATTAGTTGTCCGTGCGCACTGGGCTTGGCCACGCCCACAGCTATTATGGTGGGCACGGGGGCAGGTGCACGGCATGGCATTTTGATCAAGTCGGCGGAAGCCTTGGAAGCAGCGCACGACACATCGCTCGTGGTCTTCGACAAGACGGGCACGCTTACCCAGGGTACCCCGCAGGTGCAAGCCGTAAACCCCGCACCAGGCGTGGACCGCAACAACCTGCTGCTTGCTGCCTTGGCGGTTGAAAGCAAGTCGGAGCACCCCTTGGCACGCGCCATCGTGGACTATGCGCGCACTGAATTGGGTGAAGCGGCTGCTGCGGTTGACGGCGTCTCCTTTGAAGAATTTAAGCAACTGCCCGGGCGCGGGCTTTCCGCGTGCATTGAAGGCATGGACTACTTTGTGGGTAACGCCGCGCTCATGGCTGAAGTGGGCGTGGACATAGGCGCTGCCAGGGAACAGGCCGAAGCATTTGCCACCCAGGGTGCCACACCCCTGTTCTTTGCTGAAGAGCAGAACTTGCTTGGCATTATTGCGCTCGCGGACGCCCCTAAGGAAAGCAGTGTTCAGGCCATTGCTGCGCTGAACAAGATGGGCATCGAAAGCCTTATGCTCACGGGCGACAATGCGCAAACGGCTAAGGCCATTGCCCAGCAGTTGGGCATTTCACGTGTTGTTTCGGACGTGTTGCCCCAGGAAAAGGAAGAACAGGTGCGGCACTTGGCTGAAGGGGCAACGGTGGCTATGGTGGGCGACGGTATTAACGACGCTCCTGCCCTTGCTCGTGCCAGCGTGGGTATTGCTTTGGGCAGCGGCACCGACGTGGCCATGGAGTCGGCCGACGTGGTCTTGGTTCGCAACGACTTGAATGCGGTACCGGCGGCTATACAGCTTTCGCGTGCCACTATGCGCAACATCAAGCAAAACCTGTTCTGGGCCCTGTTCTACAACGCCATTTGCATTCCCGTTGCGGCGGGTGCACTTTCCTGGGCGGGCCTTACGCTTAACCCCATGATTGCTGCTGCTGCCATGAGCCTTTCTTCTTTGTTTGTGGTAACAAACGCGCTTCGCCTCCGTTTCTGGGAACCAAGCCTCTAAGCTCCCTACACCCCTTTTTTGTTCATGGGGGGGATGAAGTAAAACCGAGAGAGCTTTGTCTCATTTTGCCTCCGTCCCTAAACGAGACATCTTTCGAGACAAAATATCAAAATTGAAAATAATTAGTGGACGCTCATCTATTCCATCAAGGACTGTCGCTACAATAGCAGCATGATTTTTCTTGTGACACTTGCAGTATGCGCCCTGCTTTCCTGGGCGGCCGCGCCTGCCATCCATAAGTACCCCTGGGTGCTCTATGGCATAGTGCTTCTTTTCGATATCCTCTTTGTTGTCGGTGCCTTTTCGGCTGTTCCGGGGCCTGCGGGGCGAATGGTCTTGCTGCTCATGCGGCGTGGCACCTTGGCGATGGCGCTCTTTACCGTTGTTATGTACATAGGCGTCTTGCCGCACGACTCCGCCCTTCGCACGCGCCTGCAACTGGCCCGAGCAGAACTTTCCATAGCAGCCTGCCTGCTCGTTGCCATGCATATGGCCGTTAACCTGGGAAGCTTCCTGCCGCGTATCTTCCATCCAGGCACCCGCCCGACACTTGCCGCGTCCATTGCTATTTCGCTCGTATTGTTTGCGCTTGTGGTGGTGCTGGGCATTACGTCCTTCACCTTTGTGAAGAAACGCATGGATTCCCATTCGTGGAAGAACTTGCAGAAATGGTCTTACCTGTTTTACGCCCTGGTTTACTTCCACATTATTTTGCTTTTGGGCTCTGGCGCGTTGGCAGGCAGTGTAAATACGCAAATTAACTTGGCGGTATATACGCTTGTATTTGTGGGCTATGCCGTCGCGCGTTTTGTCCGTTTTCGTAAGGACGCGCAATGAAAGAAGCAAAAGCCAGGCAATCCAAAAAGGTAGCGCGGGGGAGTAAGGCTGCCCAGTCTAAGAAACCCACGCAGCCGAAGAGGCCCACCCAGTCCAAGAAAGCTGCTGAAAGCCCCAAAGACTTCAGCCAGCTCTTCCACGACTTGGATGCGGTGCACCATTTTGTGCAAGGGGGTGCCCTTCATACTGACGACATTATGATCTTAGTGCACCTAGGGCAAGGCGCCCAGCCAGGAGCCGACACCGCAAGCGGCCTTGCTTCGACACTGCATATAAGCCGCCCGCGTACATCGCGAAGCCTTGCGCGCCTTGCGGCAGCCGGGCTCGTCCAAGAAGTCGTTCAGCGCAGCGACTATCGCGTTTCGCATTACCGTCTGTCCAACCACGGCGAAAATGTGTTCTTTGAAATCCGCCGCCGCTTTGGCGCCCAGCATATAAACGCGCTCTTCCAAGATTATTGCACGCTGCAGCTGGCCACACGCAAGGCCGAAAGCCAGGCAGGGGAACGCAAGCTCTCCGACTCCGCCCAGCGCATTTACCTCGTGCTCCACGCTACTGCAAAGCCCCTGAGCCTTTCGGCTTTGATAGAAGCCACGGGGCTTGCCCAGAATAGGCTTTCGCAGGCAGTGGCGGTCTTGCAGAGTAAGGGGCAGGTGAAGCTGGAGCCTGGCAAAACCGATGCACGCCAGCGTACGATTTCCCTTACGGCGGAAGGGAAGCGCATTGCCAAATGCTTCGCTCATGCATTCTAGCTAAGCCCCTGAACCAGTTTAGCTAGGTGCTCTTTGCGCATTTTCATCTGCTTTCGGTAACGCCTCTCTGCAAGGTGTTGATTTTTTTAGATATATCAAAAATGAAATATAAATCACTAATTCGCACTCTGCCGTCAGCATGCAATTTCACGGGCGCGTATAATCCGCTCTGACGATGTTGCCCGTGGTGCCGCTGAAACGGCGGACCTACCCGCCACGGGCGACACAAGAGGAGGAGGAAGTATGGGACAAAAACTGACCCGTCGTGGATTCATGGCTGCCGCTGGTCTTGCTGGCACGTCGTTGGCCACCCTGGCAGCTTGTTCTTCCCCGCAGGCTAGCAGCAGCAGTGCCGCTGCAAGCAGCGCCGAAGAAGCAAGCAGCTCGATGGCTAACCTCGAAGCAAGCAGCGAAGTTGCCGCGAAACCAGAAGTAGAAGAAAAGGAATTCTACTGCACCTGCAGCTGGAGCTGCTCGTTCTGCCAGTACCGCATCTTTACGCGTGATGGCAACGTGTGCCACATGCTGCCCAAGCCCGACTACGACTACCGCACCTGCCTGAAGGGTCGCGCTCGTATTCAGCGTACCTATTCAGACGCTCGCGTGCAGTACCCCATGAAGCGTGCTACCTTCAGCATCGACGACCCGCATCCTGAAAATCGCGGCAAGGACGAATGGGAGCGCATTACTTGGGAAGAAGCCGGCGAAATGATCGGCAAGAAGTGGCTGGCGGTCGAAGAAGAATTCGGTCCTCTGGCCAACACCTATTATCAGGGCTGCGGTTCTCAGGGTTCCCTGAACGGTAACGCTGGCCTTACCATGCGTCTGTATCGTGCCACGGGTTGCACCTACTGGCACTATTCCTTCGACGCTGCTACCAACACTGGTCTGACCCGTGGTGGTATCCAGTGGTTCGACCAGTCCGAACCTCAGGACTTCGTTAATTCCGACTACATCCTCATCATGGGCGCAAACCCCGTTGGTGCCCAGATCCAGATGTGGCAGCACATCGCAAACGCTCAGGCCGCTGGCGTTAAGCTGGTCTGCGTTGACCCTGTGTTTAGCCCCACCGTTGCCAAGGCAGACAAGTGGATTACCGTAAAGCCTGGCACCGACCCCGCCCTGTACCTTGGTCTTATCAAGAAGTTCATGGACGACGAAACCTACAACGCTGACTTTGTACTGAACCACACCTGCGCACCCTTCCTGGTGAAGAACGCAGACGGCAAGTACCTGCGCGGCGGCGAATTCCAGAACGAACCGCTGCATGAAGGCCCTCCGTTCTGGGTAACCGGCATTCCTACCGAAATCGACCCCATCATGGTATGGAGCGAAAAAGAAGGCAAGCCGGTCTGCTTCGACGAATGCGAAGACCCCGTATGGTCTTGCCCCGACGAAGCCTACACCACCGCCTGGGACAAGTTCAAGGAACACGTACAGGAATGGACCTTGGAAAAGGTCATGGAAGTCACCGGTATTTCCGAAGAAGACTTCAACTTCCTCTATGACGTCCTGCAGCCCAAGAACAAGGTTGCTCACTACATCAACTTTGGTACGGGCGCTTACGAAAACGGCCTGCATGCCGCCTATGCCCTTTCGGCTCTTATCGCCATGACGGGCAACTTCGGTGAACCGGGTCGCAGCGTTGGTGGCTTCGACGCCATGTATGGTAACTTCTTCGGCCACGCCCTGGCCACGCCTTCAAACGGCAAGATGTACAACACCATTACCTGGCTCGACGCCTGCAACATCATGAATTCGGGCGAACTGAATGGCGAACCTTACCCGCTGAAGACCATGATTCAGACCCACGGTGGCCTGATTGGTGGTTCGGTAAATTCCGACCGTACCAAGAAGGAATTCCTGGACAAGCTGGACATGTATGTGGTTATCGACCCCTTCATGACGGACTCCGCTCGTTATGCCGACATCGTGCTGCCTGCCGCCGACATCTACGAATACGAAGACGTTGTGCCGCTGAGTCACGAAAAGAACGTTCGTATTTCTGAAAAGTGCATCGAGCCCCTGTACGAAGCTAAGATTGACTCCGAAATCGCTCGCTTCCTTTCCAAGTACCTGGGTGTTGAAGACGCTGTCTGCGACGTTACCGACGAAGACTGGTGGAAGGGCACCTTCGACGACGTGCCTGCCGCTGTTGAAAATGGCATCACGCTCGAAACCCTGCGCGAAAACAAGGAAATGCGCTACGTTTCCGAAAAGCCCTACATTGGCAACAAGGACCTGAAGAACTTCATCACCGAAACTGGCAAGCTGATGTTCTACGAAGACAATCCTATTCCGCGTACTCCTTCGAGCTTGGACGTTGTTTCCACCTTCGAACGCGAAATTATGCCTTCGTACTTCGAAAACAAGATCGCCGGCGAACACAGCGAATACGCTGCCGAATTCCCACTGGTCATGATTTCGCACCGCAACCCCACCCGTGTTCACATGACTCACTTCATGAAGGACTGGGCGCGCGACGTTATGCCCGACCCAACCCTGTTCGTCCACCCGGACGACGCCGCGGCTGCTGGCGTGGAAGACGGCCAGGACATCCTGATCACCTCCACCGTTGGCCAGTGCGTTATGAAGTGCGTCTACCACACCGGTATGCGCCCCGGCATGACGGTATACAACAAGGGTTATGCCGAAAACGAAACCAAGTTTGGTAGCCAGGGTGCTATCACCACCGACTACGCCGACCCGTACGCGGTAAACTGCTCGTTCTTCGACAACCGTATCAAGATCGAGCCATGGACCGGTGAAGGGAAGGAGTAAGCCATGACTAAGTATGCAATTGTTACCGACACCAAGCGTTGCATCGGCTGCTGGAGCTGCTCTGTAGCGTGCAAGCTTGAAAACAACCTTCCCGACCAGGCCTGGTGGAACACGGTTCTTACCGTAGGTGGCGCGAGCCCCAACACTCCTGCGGGTGAATATGGCAAGAACACCATGCACTACACCCCCTTCCACTGCATGCACTGCGACACGCCTGCCTGTACTGAAATTTGCCCGACGGGTGCAACCTACAAGGACGAAGAAACAGGCATCGTCATGCAGAACTCAGACGAGTGCATCGGCTGCCGTAGCTGTATCGACGCCTGCCCCTACACGGGTGTGCGTACCTACATCGAAGGCGACCCGATTCCTGCTCTGGACTGGCCCGTTGGCCACCAGCAGGCACCCGACCACAAGGAAAACACGGTCGAAAAGTGCATCATGTGCTACTTCCGCGTGAAGGACGGCGACGTGCCCGCCTGTGTTGAAGGCTGCCCGGCTCGTGCGCGCGTATTCGGCGACCTGGACGACCCCAACAGCGAAGTGTCCAAGCTCCTTGCCGAACGTGAATACGACGTCATGCTGCCCGAAGAAGGCACAGGCCCGAACATGTATTACTTGAAGTAAGTACTTGTATACTATACCTGTCTGGAAGAACCTCCCTTATACCAGATAGGATGTATAAAGCGCAGGGGTGCCAATAAGTCCTGGCACCCCTGTTGCAAATAGGAAGGAAACCCGCCCATGTCAGACGCAACTCATTTGGGAAATATTTTCAAACTGTTTTCAGTTGCCTTTACTCCTGTTACCGAACAGAGCGTGAAAGTTATCGTGGAAGGCACCCTGGCCGACGACGTAGCTACCACCTGGAAGGCATTGGACTTGCCCGCTGAAGCCCTTGAGCAGTTCCTTGCTACCATGGAACAGTATCGTGGGCGCGACGCTGAAGAAGTGCTTCACGAATTGCGCATCGACTGGGCGCATATGTATATGGGCGACAGGCCGCGCGTTACCAACACGGAAGGACTGTGGCGTTTCCGCGCTGAAGGGCGCGACTCGGTTCGCATGATTAACCGCTATACCAATGAAGTTGCCGACTTCATGCGCGAATGTGGCGTGAAGCGCCAGCCGAAATACAACGACTGCATTGACTATATTGAAAACGAATGCGACTTTGCCGCGTTCTTGGCCAACGGGCCTGAATACTTGGCTGAAATGGGCAGGGACAACATAGAGATTCTGGGCAACTTCATGGACGACCATATGCTGAAGTGGGCACCGGGTTTCTGCGACGACGTTGTGCGTGAATCTACCACGCCTTACTACCAAGCGCTTGCGGCACTCATGCAAGCTTTCTTGAACGAATTTTAGAAGCAGCGCCGCGAAAACAGAGCGGCATGGTGGATAATAGAAGCAGCGGTTGGGGGATGCAGACGGGAGCCGCTTGTGGCAGAAGGCGATCGAGCAAACGGTATAGAAATTAGTTTCGACGCAAGCCGCTGTTTGCATGTGCGCAGCGTCTGGGCTAGTTGCAGCCTGTGCATCGATTCGTGCCCGTCTGGTTCCATTTTTACCCAAGAGCCCGACCGGCTTCCCCAGCTTGACTTGGGAAAGTGCTTGAACTGTGGCCAGTGCCTTTCGGCCTGCCCGCTGGACGCTTTTTCTTCGCCGCGCTTCAGTGAACGCAAGCTGCTGAGCCGCGTTGAACCCATTTCGCCTTTACGCCTGCGCTGCTTTATGCCCTATGGCGAAGCCGAAGTGCTCGATGCGGCAAAGGACTACCAGTTGGGTGCATGCCTGGCTGCCATTACTCCCGGTGGCTTGGCTGAAATGGCCTTTTCAAAGCAGTGTACCTTGGTGGTGGACCGCTGCAAGGAATGCCAGCTCTATGAACGCGTGTGGCCTACGCTTCAGTGCAACGAAGAAACGGCCTATGCCCTGCTTGCCGACTGGGGGCGTGCCGGCAACTTGCGGGAAAGTGCACCGCTCTTCTTGCCCGCTATGGAAGCTGAGCCAGTCACGTCTACGCCGCAGATGTTTGACCCTTTGGAGGAGCGTGCTCTTACCGAAAGCCAGGAAGGCTCTGCGGCGTCCCAAGCGATTAATGTACAAGGGGCTGCTACGGCCAGCACGAGCAGCGCCGCACACGCGGATTCTGCGGCTTCAAAAGACTCTACCACGTCCGACCTTTCCGACAATATCAAGTCGTCCATTCGCGCCCTGTTCCATGGGCGCCGTCGCAAGCGGGAAGCCAAGGAACGCCAGCGCCACATTAACAGCGCCTTGAAGCTTCAAGCAAAGCGCCGCCATGTTCCGTTCTGGCGTTCGCGCCTTGAAGAATTATGGCGTGCCAACAAGCCCCAGGAAGCGGGCAGTTTTCCGTGGCCCAAACAAACGGTTGATGAAGACCTTTGCAAGGCCTGCGGTGTGTGTATGCAGCTGTGCCCGACGGGTGCTATTCAGCACAAGCTTGAAGGCGGCATGTTTACCTACAGCCATATTCCGGGGCGCTGCACCAATTGCGGCCTTTGTATTGAGTCGTGCTTGGCGTGCGCCTTGGAACGCGACTACCAAAACATGGTGCAGCCCTTCGACGAACAGATTTGCGTGCAGTGGCCCGCACATGCCTGCAAGCGCTGCGGCCTTCCTGCGCGTGAAGGGACGGGGGAGCTGTGCATAATCTGCCTCAACGAACCCGACCCCAAACTAGTGGCGGACCGCATTCGCAGTCAGATGGTTAAATGGTTGCATGGCAAAGGCGACTAGCAGTGAAGGCGACTAGTAATGAAGGCGACTGGCAATGAAGGCAACTAGCAGTGAAGGCGCGCAGCGGTAAAACGAGGTATTGCGAATTGTTACAATGACACCATGAACGAACCGATTCTAGACAACTATAAAACCTATATCGTGCTGCACTATTTGTACACCAGCATCGACGCGGTGTGCATGCACGTGGGCGACATAAGCCCCCTCGAATATGCTCTGCTCACTGAAATCGCGGAAATGCCCGAGGGCTTCCCCTTGCAAAACATAAAGCGTGCTTACGCGAACGTGTGGGGTAGCGTTGAAACGGCAAGTGAATTGCTGGAAGAAAAAGAACTGGTTGAACGGAAGCGCCTGGCAAACGACCGCAGGAAATTCGCCCTCCACGCAACCCTGAAAGGGCGCAATCGTATTAACACCGTCGACGAAAGCCTTGCATTTTCCTTGGTAGATAGCACCACGCGCATTACCGAAGAACGCTTCGAACAGTTTGCCACCCAGCTTCATGGCCTTCAAGGGGAAGAAGCAACGCGCATCGCAGCGGGCATTATTCCCAGCCAGCCTTTGCGTCTGCTTTATCTTGCCAACCAATACATGGTGCAGGAATGCGCCCGCGTTGACCTTTCGATTTCGCAGTTTGTGGTCATGTGTATTCTGATGGTCTTCCCCCAGGGCCTCTGCGAAGAAGCCATAGGGCAACGCTTGGGTGTTTCTGCCGGGGCATCAATTACGGCTTCGGTACTCGACGGACTTGAAAACAGGCATCTCATTCGTCTTGCCGACGCCGCAACTATTACCACGGAAGGTACCGAACGCGCTGCGTTGATTCTGGACCGTTTGCGCGTTAAGATTTTAGAAGCTTTTGACCGCATTAGCGCCGAACGCCGCGAAGACGTGGTGGCTGCCGTCGAAAGCTGCTTGTATTTGTTTGCCTAGGTGCAAGGCTCTGCGCCAGGTCGAAAAGAGGGAGGGGCTTTCGTGGAACAATTCCGCACTCTTCCGCTTACTGGCGTGGCAACATCCCGTACCGACGCGCTTGCGCACCTCTTCTTGCTTTTGGCGCGCGCCTTTTCTTACCCCACTCTTGAACAGGCAGAATGGCTTACTTCGCAAGGCTTTTTGCTCCATGCCGTCGACTTGGCTGAACTGGTAGGGCTCGAAGGGGAAGAGCTCCTCAATGCGGCCGTGCGCTTTAGCAATGCTGCCGCCCTGGACGCTGAAAGCCGGTCCCACGAATTGCGTGTGGAACACACCCGCCTGTTTTATGCCATGCCGCGCCTGGTGCCTTTGGTGGGTACACGTTGGGTGCAGCGTGGTGGTTCGCTTGCGGCGCGCCAGAGTGAACGCGTGGTGGTGGACGCGCTGTTTCGCGACTTGGGTTTGAAGTTGCAGGCGGGCAAGCGGGAACCGGCCGACCACATCGTGTGCGAGCTCGACTACGCTGCCTATGTGACAGCCGCTGAATTCCAAGCTTGGAAGGGTGAAGACGCGGCCAGCGCCCACGACTGGATTATCCTGCGCGACACCTTTATGGTCGAACACTTGGCCGACACTGCTTTTGGCATAGCCCGCGCCATCGCCGAAGAAAGCCAAAACCCGCACCTGCTGTTCCATGCGGCCTTGCTTGAAGCAACGGTACAGTCCTGCCTGCCAAGCTAGCGTGAATAATCCCCCATTCCCCCCAGCTCACACGAGGCCTTTCTGTTATTCCCTCGTAACGGCTTGGTAAAAAGCTTCGTGCAACAAGGCGAAGTACGTTATGCTGGTAACAGCAAATAACAAGCAAGCACGGTTCGAAAGGAAAAGAAATGCTTGGCGGATTATTAACCTTCTTGTTCATTATTGTGTTGCTGCTGGTCATTTTCGGAAGAAGCATCTTCTTCATCGTGCGCCAGCAAGAAGCCATCATTATTGAACGCCTGGGTAAGTTCCATCGTATTACCAACCCTGGTTGGCACATGAAGATACCCTTCATCGACCGCAAGGTTACCCGCGTTTCCATGCGTACCATGAAGGAAGGCTTCACTATCGATGCAAAAACTTCCGACAACGTAACCATCGTTTTGGAAGTTTCCGCCCAGTACCATGTGGACTACAATTGGGGCAACGCGCCTGAAGAGTCAGGCATTTACCGCAGCTACTACATGCTTGCGCGCCCCATCGAACAGATGCATGACTACCTGGCTGACGCCCTGCGTTCGTCCATTCCGAACTATACGCTCGACGAAGTCTTCGAAAAGAAGGACAACATTGCCAACGACGTGAACGCTACCGTTTCGCACACCATGGCCAGCTATGGTTGGACACTGGTTTCCACGCTTATTACGGGCATCCAGCTGCCGGCCAGCGTTGAACAGTCCATGAACGACATTAACGCCGCCCAGCGTCAGCAGCAAGCAGCGCAGAGTTTGGCAAACGCCGCGAAGATCAAGCGCGTAACGGAAGCTCAAGCAGAAGCCGAAGCCATGGAGAAGACGGGTAATGGTATTGCCGCCCAGCGTATTGCCATTGCTAAGGGTATTAAGGAAAGCCTGGACACCATTGCGAGCTCGGGCGTTTCTGAACAGGAAGCTAACGAACTGTTCCTCTATACCCAGTGGACCGAAATGATGTCCGACTTTGCTAAGAAGGGCAACGCCACCACCGTGGTTCTGCCGAGCGACTTCAACCAGAGCCGCAATATGTTCCAGCAGATGTTGGTGGCAGAACAGGCTTCTTTCAATACGCCTAACGAGTCTGGTCAATAATTACAAAGCCCCATGTTACAAACGTGGGGCTTTTCTTAAAGTCCCCTGTTCAGGTAGACAATGTGCTACTATAGAATTTCGCACGTATTAAGGACGAAATTGAAGCAGAGCATATACATAAGGCAGTACGCACGCATGGTTTTGGCCGTGCTGCTTTCGGCTGCCTTGGTCCTGTTTGGCACGCCTGCTACTTTCGCCTTTGCAGACGAAGCGGAAGAATCTTCGGCAGCATCGAGTTCTTCAGAACCTGCGCCAGCCCAGGAAGAGGCTCCGAGCGAAGCGCCCGAACCGGCGGCGCCTGAACCTGAAGCGCCAGCACCTGCCCCGGCGCCAGCGCCCAGCAGCGAACCGAGCAGCACTACAAACGACGACGCAAGCAGTCAAGACACTTCGGATGCTTCGAGTGCTTCCGAAGCCACTTCTTCGCGCAATAACCTTTCAACCGAAACCGAAGATTCCCAAGCTGCCGCGCGTGCCAAGAACGTTGAAGAAGCCCAGCGGGCCTACGACAAGGCTTTTGACGCTGCCAGTGAAGCGCTTGGTCAGCTGGGAAGCATGGCTGAACTTCAGGCCAATCTTGCCCCTTCTTTCGACAAGCTCGCCCTTGCTTGGAATGAACTTGAAGCTGCCAAGGGTCTGCGTGAACCGCTCGACAAAGAACGCAAGGAATGCGAAGAAGCCATTAAAGGCTTCCAGGCTGAACTTAAAGTTGCCAAGGAAGAACGCGCCGAAGCACTCTATGGCTTGCTTTTGGTAGACAAGGAGCTTTCGCAGGCAGGCCAAGACGGCATCGTTGCCGTATTGGTGGGGGTAAGCAACGCGACGGAAGCTGAAACGAGCGAATACTTGCTTGAACGCGTGGCGCTTGCCCAGGCGAAGGCCAAAGAAGCTGCCGACGCCCGCGTGGAAAAAATTGAAAACAACATTGCCGCTAAGGAAAAGCGCATTACTGAAATCGAAGCCGAAATAAAAGAAGTTGAAAAGAAAAAGGCGGAAGCCCAAAAGGCTCTTGAAGAAGTGGTAGACGAAGGCAATATAGCCGCCTTTGAAATTGAAAAACTTGCCAGCCAGGCACGCCAAGCGAGCAAGGAAGCGGTAACGAGCGTTGAAAAACTGAGCGACAAAATCGAAGGCGTTAAGGACTTAAAAGAATCCGCCAAGGACTGGGACCTTGCGTCGAACGGCGTTCGTGCTGACGCCCTGGCCCAGGCAGGCCTATGGTATGACACGGTCGATTCGCTCGTGGGTCTTGAAGGTGCTATTTCCTATGGTTGCGGGCTCGACTTCGCGCTTGAAGAAAAAGATTTCGTGGCCAAGTGGGGCCCCGCTATCGACGCATTCTTTGTTTCCCAGGGTGCACCCCTGCAGGGCTATGGTAATGAAATGGCGCGCCAGGCATATGTCTATAAGGTGGACCCGCGCCTGTGTGCTGCAGTAAGTATTGTTGAGTCCAGCGGTGGCCGTTATTGCATTAAGCCGCACAATGCCTGGGGCTGGGGCGCCGCCGACAGCGACCCGTACAATCTGGCAAGTGGTTGGGGCAGTTGGGAAGAAGCCATCGAAGCCTGGCACTATGGCATGGCCAGTTCCCAAACGGGCCTGGCAACCACGCCTTCACTCACCGCCATGGGCGACATCTACTGTTCAACACCCATTTGGGGGAGCAAGGTCGCCATGCTCATGGAACAGATAAGCGGCTACGTGGTGCCACAACAGGTAGTGGTTCAGGCCTAAGGCCCCCACAAGGCTCAAACTCGTTCGTGTACAAACTGCGAAAATGCCCTTGTGCAGGGTATTTTTTCTTGCGTAAGCGCAGTTCGCGCACTATACTTCTCGAGTTGCTTTCAAAAGCCCCGTAAACGCATGTTTGGTGCAAAACGGTGCGTGCAATTGTCCAGAATTGAACGCCCGTGTTTGGAGTAGGATCCCGAACGCATGCACGAACTGCACTTTTGAAAACAAACAAGCAAGGCTTGGCGGCCGCAATTCGTACGCCAGCCCTGCCAACAACATTGGAGGAATGTAAGTGAAGACGTATTACGCAAAGCCCGGTGAGGTCGAGCGCGCTTGGGTCTTAATCGACGCTGAAGACCAAGTGCTTGGTCGTCTTGCCACCAAGGCTGCAACCATTTTGAAGGGCAAGCATAAGCCACAATACACCCCGCACGTAGACACGGGCGACTTTGTGGTTATCATCAACGCCGACAAGATCCGTCTTACGGGTGCGAAGGCTGCCGACAAGGCCTATTACCGCCACAGCGGTTTCCCCGGCGGTCTGCATGCAGAAAGCTTCGCAGAAGCCATGGAAAAGCATCCCGAGCGCGTTGTCGAACGTGCCATCAAGGGCATGCTTCCCAAGAACACGCTTGGTCGTGCCATGGGCAAGAAGCTGAAGGTCTATGCGGGCGCTGAACATCCGCATATGGCACAAAAACCCGTCAAGATTGAAGTGGAGGGCTAAGCTATGGCAGGTGAAGCAATGTATTACGGCACCGGCCGTAGGAAGAACGCCATCGCACGTGTACGCCTCGTGCCCGGTAGCGGCAAGGTAACGGTTAATGGCAAGGAAGCGCTCGACTATTTTGGTAGGCAGCAGCTTATCGACATGGCCTGCGCTCCGTTTAAGGTAACGGACACCATGAACCATTTCGACGTAATCGCACGTTGCAATGGTGGTGGCGTGTCTGGCCAGGCGGGTGCCCTGCGCCATGGTATCGCTCGTGCTCTTCTGGAGGCTGGCGAATATCGCGCAGAGCTTAAGCAGGCTGGTTTCCTTACGCGTGACAGCCGTATGGTTGAACGCAAGAAGTACGGTCTGAAGAAAGCCCGCAAGCGTCCCCAGTTCTCGAAGCGCTAGTTTTTGGAATTCGCATTGGGTACCTGTTCGGCGGCTTTCGGGCCGTCGAACTTTTTTATACTATTATGTGAACAAGTAATTTGTGAAAAGGGAGCATGCTATGCCCGACATTACTGAAAAATACGGAAGCCTGGTTTTTGGGCCGCGTGCCATGAAGGAATACCTTCCTGCGAAGGTTTTTAAGTCCCTCATGGAAACCGTTCATGAAGGCCGCCCCATCGACTCTAAAATTGCCGACGCCGTGGCCGACGGCATGATGCATTGGGCCATCGAACATGGCGCCACGCATTACACACATTGGTTCCAACCGCTCACGGGCATTACGAGCGAAAAGCACGACGCCTTCCTGGACCCCGTTAGCGACGACACGGCCATCGTGAAGTTTTCGGGCAAGGAACTAATCCAAAGCGAATCCGACGCGTCAAGTTTCCCTAACGGCGGCCTGCGCGCCACCTTCGAAGCGCGCGGCTACACCGCCTGGGACCCTACCAGCTATGCCTTCATCAAGGACGAAGTGCTGTGCGTACCCACGGCCTTTGCCAGCTATACCACTGAAGCCCTGGACAAGAAGACGCCGCTTTTGCGCAGCATGGGCGTGCTTTCTGAAGAAGCTAACCGCGTGTTGGCTTTCTTTGGTGAAAGTGGCCATCGCGTGCACACCAATGTGGGCGGCGAACAAGAATACTTCCTCATTAGCGAAAAGGACTATGCCCTGCGCCAAGACCTCATGCTGTGCGGCCGCACCCTCTTCGGTGCCGACCCCTGCAAGGGCCAAGAATTGGAAGAGCATTACTTTGGAGCCATTCGCCCCACCGTTAACGAATTCATGAAGGAGCTCGACGACGAACTGTGGGCATTGGGCATTGCAGCAAAAACCAAGCACAATGAAGTGGCGCCCTGCCAACACGAGCTTGCTTGCGTTTACACGGAAGCCAACCGCGCCATAGACGAAAACCTGCTTGTCATGGAAAAGATGCGCCTGCTTGCCAGCCATCATGGCCTGGTGTGCCTGCAACACGAAAAGCCCTTCCGTGGCATTAACGGGTCGGGCAAGCACAACAACTGGTCCATTTCGACGAGCGAGCACAATTTGCTTGAACCGGGCGACACGCCCATGCAAAACCTGCGCTTCCTCGTCTTTATGACCTGTGTTATTGCAGCCGTGGACGACTACCAAGAACTTCTGCGCATGAGCGTGGCTTCGGCAGGAAACGACCACCGCCTGGGCGGCAACGAAGCGCCCCCGGCCATCGTGAGCGTGTTCCTCGGCGACGAACTGGGTGCCATCGTTGATTCCATTATCAACGACAAGCCTTACAAGAAGGCTGCCGAAGTGCGCACCGACTTAGGTGTGGACGTACTGCCGAGCTTCCTCATCGACAATTCGGACCGTAACCGTACGAGTCCCTTCGCCTTCACGGGTAACAAATTTGAGTTCCGCATGCCAGGCGCGCAAGTGAACCTTTCAGACTGCAACACGGTCCTGAACACCGCCATGGCCAAGGAATGCAAGGACTTTGCCGACGCCATGAAGGGCCTGAAGGGCGCCAAGTTTGAAGAGGCGGCTCTTGCTTACATCAAGAAGTCGCTTACCAAGCACCAACGCATTATCTTTAACGGTAATGGCTACGACGCAGCTTGGGTAAAGGAAGCAAAGAAGCGTGGCTTGGCCAACCATACCAATACGGCTGAAGCCCTGCCGGCGCTCGTGGCGCCCAAGGCCATTGCGCTTTTCGAAGAAATGGGCGTACTTTCTGAAGTGGAACTGCGCAGCCGCTACGAAGTAAAGTTGGACAAGTACAACAAGACTATCAACATCGAAAGCAATGTGATGGAGCGCATGGTGCGCCGCATGTTTATCCCGGCCATCAATGCCTATGCCACCAAGATTGCTAAGGGCATTACTACGGTGCGCGAAGCATGCCCCAAGGCCAACCTGGCCGACCAAGAAGTAGTGCTCGACCGCTTGCTTACGGGCCTGCATAAGGTCGACCTGGCACATCGTAAGCTCAACGACCTGCACGCCAAGGCACTCAAGATCAAGGACAGCCAAAAGAAGGCCAACTGCTACGCCAAAGAAGTGGTACCCGCCATGGAAGAAGTGCGCGCAGAAATCGACACGCTCGAACGCATTGTCGACCATAAGTATTGGCCAGTGCCTACGTACAACGACATCCTCTTTTACGCCTAGAAAGAATCTGGCGCCGCACTAGGCCCTCCGTGCTCCACTGCGCGTACCAAGTACGCTCATTGCGCCAGTCGGGCCTATTGCATGCGCCAGATTCTTTCTATACTGACACTTCGACTACCTGCGGCTAAAGACTTCGAGAGCGGAGGCGGGTTTGGCGGCGGCGTGCAGTGCGCATGCGCAAGCTAATCAAGCTTACGGTGCCTGAAACAACCGCCATGGTTATGAAGGGGTGCGCATAAAGGTAGTCACCCGTTTTGGTAATAGCCTTCTTAACCGTCGATATCTTTTCTTCCTTTTCTGGCGCAGGGATGGGCTCACCTTCTTTAACTACGTGGACGGTTTGCCCTTCATACTTCAAGTCCCGGTGGCTCGCAATTGGTTCTGGCTTGTCTTTGATATTTTCACCTTCGTAGGCGTCTTCAAAAAAGACAATCGAAGTGCCCGCCAGCGCGCTTGTATCGGCTGGGAATTCAAGTTCTACACTGCCTGAACTTTCTTCTGCAATAAAGCTTTTCGTAGCTTCAATGCCAAGCTCTTCCCCGGAAGCCGCATTCATGGCGCGCCCGTGCATGGTGTAGGTTTTGCCCACCGTAAAGTTTTCGTATTCGACCTTGTCTACCAAAACCGTTTCTTTGCTCGGCAGTGTGAAGTGTGAACCAGTGGCTTTGTCGGTGGCCGTAGTTCCAATGGAAGGCTGCGTGGGTTCGGGTTCCGGTTCTGGCTCAGGCTCAGGTTCAGGTTCAGGTTCGGGTTCAGGCTCCGGCTCGGGTTCTGGTTCAGGCTCAGGTTCCGGCTCTGGCTCGGGCCCCTCGTCGTCAACCGTTCCACCATTAATCATTCCCTCGCGGTACACGTTCACGGTAAACTCAACTAGCTTCATGCCCTTATTTGCTTCAACGGGAAGTTCCGTAACAATGTATGTGTCGTAGGGAAGGGCACCCCGTTCGTCGCTCAAACTGGCTTTTTCTTCCGACCCGTCAAACCAGACTCCCGCCTCATAGTCGAGCTTTTCTTCGCTTATGCTGCCGTCTTCATTAAGGGCTTCGTCGTTCAGGTTGGTCTTCTGGCTGTGGGGGACAAGCTTCGTGCCCGCTTCGCCGTTGGGGTCGCTTACGATGATGTGGCTTTCCCCCGTGGTGGCAGACGTAATCTTGAAAGCGACACCAGCCAGGCGCTCCATTGAAGGAACGGCAACTTTATTGAAGACAAAGTCAGCGCGGATCACATTGTTGGCCACCGCGTCTTCCACGTCCGTGAGGTCGCATAAGGCCCCGTCGCTGCGGATTTCCACCGTTTGTTGCCATGCCTGCGAAACTTCGTCGAGCAAGTAGCCCTTCGAAGGGGCGACTTCGCGCACGACATAGGTGCCATAGGGAAGGCTTCGTTCGGGCGTACTGGCAAGCGCACGGCCTTCAACCACTTCAGTCGTAATGGTGCACACCACGGCGCCCGGTTCATATACTTCACCTTCGACACAAATGCTTTGCTTCGACGCATTCGTAATTTCAAAGCTAGCACCTTCAAGTGTTGCTTTCCCCTGGGCGGTATAGCTCTTATTTTCGCGGTCTATTTTTCCAACGACAATGCGCCCGCGCATGGGTTCATTCACGCATTTTTGTGTTGCGGTATGTACTTCGCCTTCTTCGCGAATTGAAAAGGAATACTTCCAACTCTTGTTCAGAACATAACCTTCGGGCGCCTGTGCTTCGCGGAGGAAGTAGTCGCCATAGGGGAGTGCGCGTCCACCAGTTTTTGCGAAACCTTTTTCGTCGGTTGTTATGCTGCAGACTACACCACCCTTGGGAACTTCAAGGCCTTCGGGGCTCAGCACGGGGTTGGCCGAGTTGTTTACTACTTCGAAAATGGCTCCCGCCAAACTGCCGTCACCTGAAGCTTCGTTGGCAAACTGTGGGTCTTCCTTATACACAGCCACATCGCCACGAATAACATTATTCGCAATAGAAGGGGGTAGGTATATATTCAGGGCGGCATCCCCCGTGCTTTCGTCGCTTATGGTTTGCACAAAGCGCTGTGTGTTAAGAAGATAGCCAGTAGGCGCTTTGATTTCTTCAATAGCAATGGTGCCAAGGGGAAAAACTATGGTGCTTCCGTTTTGATAGAAGTCGTCACCACTTACCTTGTGCGCTTTGCTCAGCTTGGCTTCCCCCTTGGCATCCGTTTTCACGACCCAGCTTCGTGTGGGCGAAGCGGGGAGGTTTTGTTCGTTGTAGAGGCCCGCGTAATACGACACTTTGAATTGGGCGTCTTTGAGCGATGCACTTCCCTGGGGTGTACCTTTGCCCGTATTTGCGTCAATCTTTGCTACCACAAGGCCCACTTCGTTGTAGCAAGGTTCGTCTGAAAAAGCCACCTGCGTCGTTTTGCCCCCTTCGATTACCAGTTCCTTCACTTCGCTTGAAAGGGCATAGCCTGCCGGGCGGCTCAATTCTTTTACGTAATAGGTGCCAGGCACAAGCTCGACCTCTTCCGAAGCGCCACTTGCGTCGGTGGTAAATTCGCCTACCTTGTTTGAAAGGTCTGCGTCGGAATAAATGCCATAGACCGCCCCTTCAAGGCTATAGAGGCTGTTGCCTTCGCTGATGCCCGTATTGGCAGAGTCTTTAATAAGCTTGCCCTTGCCATATACCACCCAGTCGGCATAAAACAGCTGATTGAGCACCACGCTTTGGTCGGGCCCATACACGTCGTCGAGGTGAAGGTCGATAGTATTTTCAGTCATAAGATAAAAGACCCCATGGTAGGTGGAACCGTCGGCACTCCAACCGGACTGGTTTTCATACAGCTTTATCTTGGCGTTGCGTGCTATGTCGACTGTGGTGTCGAAATTCGTCTGGACGCAGTGGCCTATGTCGGTGGTGATGCCACTAAATTGGATGTCGCGCGAATTGTTTGTCATGCGAAGGTTTTTCAAGCGGAAGTCGCTTAAACCCCAGTCGCCATAGCCAGTGGAACCCCAGGAATGAAGCTGATCGCGGCCCTTGCGAACGAGGTCAATGGGGTAGTCGAAGGGGCCAACATGGTTGGTAACCCCCACGCGGTCCACGCCATCGAGGCGAAATTCAACGCCGCGCAGAATATAACCTGGTTCGCTGCTGGTGCCACCCCAGTTAGGGCTGGGTTGAAAGTCGCCATTTTGAAACGGGTTACCGTAGTTAACCGGGACGGCCGCTCGTGCCATTTCTGGCGCGGCGCCTAATAGCCCCGCCAGTAAGGCGAAGCCAAAGGTGCACAGAACATAGCCCCAACGTATGGAAGCAAGGTGTTTCTTGAGCGTATTCAGCATATATTCCTCCTCGTTTAATGAACGAATTGCCCAAGGGGCGCCTACACGTACGCCCCCAGGGCCGCCTTGAGGGGAAGGCTCCATTTTGTGGGTTCGGGCGAGACGTGTTCTACGGTGTAATGTGCTTCTCTTGCCCGAACCCAGGCCATACTTTACGCTCCAGAACACCTCACATTGCTACACAAAAAGGTCGCCAAAATGTCTCAAATATGTCCTCAGAAATCTCAACAAAACCTCGGCAAAAAGGTCTCAAATATGTCTCACGCCTGGTCGAAAGTGGCGTTTTTTGTCAGGGTGGCGAAAAGGTCCATTTCACGGAGTCTGCACACTTTTGACCGCTTAAAGGGAAAAACTGCCACACTTTAGTTGCTTGGAGTACAATAGCGGGACACGAAAACGGGCTGCCGCGAGCAGCCTCTATTGTCTAAAAAAGGAAAGGAGCACCCACATGGCCGCTCTCACAGAAGGTGAATTTATTTGGAAGAATGGGGAGCTCATTCCTTGGGCAGATGCAACGACGCATGTCCTGTCTCACTCCCTTCATTACGGTTCAGGTGTCTTTGAAGGCATCCGTTGCTACAAGGGTAAAGATGGAAGCGCCGTCTTCCGTCTGGTAGACCATGTGGAACGTCTCCTTAACGGCTGCAAGATTGCCCAGATCCCTTGCGAATATTCTGCCGAAGACCTTATTAAGGGCATTGTTGACACCATCAAGGCAAACAAGCTTGAAGAATGCTATGTTCGCCCCATTATCTATCGTGGTTATGGCACCATGGGCGTAGACCCCACCGACGCTCCGGTCGACGTCGCGATTGCAGTCTGGCCCTGGGGTGCCTATCTGGGCGAAGAAGCTCTCGAACAAGGCATTAGCGTGGGCACCAGTTCTTGGCGCCAACGTTCCAACAATGCCATCCCGCCTGCCATGAAGGCCACGGCTAGCTATATGAATTCCATTCTGGCCAAGCTGGAAGCAAAGGCCCACGGTTACGCGGAAGCCATCATGCTCAACGAAGCAGGCTTTGTGTGTGAAGGCACGGGCGAAAACATCTTCATGGTGCGCGACGGCATCATTTCCACGCCGACTCTTGCAAACGGCATCCTGCCGGGCATTACGCGCGACTCCATTATTCAGCTCGCGGTCGACCTAGACATTCCCGTGGTGGAAGAAAGCATCACGCGTTCAGACCTCTACATGGCCGACGAAGTGTTCTTCACGGGCACGGCTGCTGAAGTGACGCCTGTGGCCAGCATCGACGAACGCGAAATCGGTGGCCGCGGTCCCATTACGAAAGCCATCCAAGAGCGCTTCTTCGAAATGGCGGCTGGCGACCACGCTGAATATGCCGACTGGCTGTACCCAGTTGCATAGCAACTGCTAGCTCCGGAGTTTGGGACACTATGCCCCAGGTTCAGCACATAGAAACCTACGACACCACCTTGCGCGACGGCGAGCAGGGCCTTGGCATTGCCCTTTCGCTTGAGGACAAGCTGCGTATTGTTGAACGGCTCGACCGCTTCGGAATAGACATTATTGAAGGGGGCTACCCCACCTCTAACCCCAAGGACATCGAGTTCTTTAAGCGGGTAGGGCAGCTGAACTTAAGGCACGCACGCATTGCCGCTTTTGGTTCAACCCGCCATAAGGGCACGCTTGCCCAGGCCGACCCAGGCCTTGCCGCCCTCATCGAAAGTGGCGCACCCGTTGTTACGCTTGTGGGCAAGGCAAGCGCTTCGCAAGTGCAGGCCGCACTGCGCACGAGCCTCGAAGAAAACCTGCGCATGGTGGCTGACTCGGTTGCCTATTGCGTGGCTCAGGGGCGCGAAGTTATCTTCGATGCCGAACATTTCTTCGACGGCTACGACGAAAATGCCGACTATGCCCTGGAAGTGGTGCAGACCGCGGCCAATGCGGGCGCTTCGTGCGTATGCCTTTGTGAAACGAATGGCGGCCAGCTTCCCGCACGCGTGGGTGCCGTTACCGCTGCGGTCCATAAGGCCCTTCCCGAAGTGAAACTGGGCATTCACTGCCATAACGACTCGGGCTGTGCGGTAGCCAACACGCTCGACGCCGTGGGGGCAGGGGCAACGCAAGTCCAATGCACAGTGAATGGCTATGGTGAACGCGTGGGCAATGCCGACATGCTTACGGTTATTGCCAACCTTCAGCTGAAGATGGGTTACCAGTGCGTGGACGACCTTTCCCAGTTGGCAAGCGTGGCAAACTTTGTGGCCGAAAGCTGCAATATTACGCTTCCGGCGCGCACACCTTATACGGGCAGCGCCGCCTTTGCGCATAAGGGCGGCCTCCATGCAAGCGCTCAGTCACGTCTTGAAGGGGCTTACGAACACGTTGACCCTGCCACGGTGGGCAACAGCGCAACCTGGGTGGTAAGCGAACTGTCTGGCAAGGCGTCGCTTGTGCGCAAAGCCCAAATCATGGGGCTCAATATTGAAAATGACGAAGCGCTTACCCAGCGCATTCTGGACGACATTAAGAAACGCGAAGCCGAAGGCTATGCCTACGAAGTGGCCGACGGTTCGCTTTACTTGCTTATCTTGCGCCATATGGGCAAGCTGCGCCCGCATTTCATGCTCGAAAGCTTCCGCGTCATTGTGGACGACCGCGAAGACACAGGTTGTTGGGCGAAGGATGCTGCGAGTGAAGCTACCATCAAGATTATTGTGGGCGAAACACGTACGGTGGCAACCGGCGAAGGTGCGGGCCCCGTGGGCGCCCTCGACACCGCGCTGCGCATGGCCATTGAAGAGTCGTACCCGCAGATAGCAGGCATGGAACTGGTGGACTTTAAGGTGCGCATTTTGGACGAAAACGTGGGTACGAATGCTATAACCCGCGTTGTTATTACCACGTCGAACGGCGAACAGAGCTGGGGAACCGTAGGCGTGAGCGAAAACATTATTGAAGCGTCGTGGAACGCCCTGGTCGACGCTATAGAATACGGCCTACATAGAATGGGGATCTAGATGAGCAATTTACGGACTGCAGAAGTTGAAGACCTCTTGAGCGTGCTTTCGGGCGTGCAAGACAACGACACCGCTTTTAGCTTGCTTGAAGACCTGTTCACCATTCGCGAAATCCGCGAAACGTCCCAGCGCCTTGCGGTGGCACGCATGCTCGACGCAGGTAAACCCTATGTGGCCATCGAAGAAGCAACGGGTGCTTCGGCAACCACCATCGCCCGCGTTTCGAAGGCGCTCAACTATGGTGCGGGTGGTTACCGTAAAGCCCTGGAGATACTGTCGCAAGATGCCAACCAGGCGTAGGCCCGTCTTTCTAGTGTGTATAATATCTGGGATGAAATGAAAGGAAAGACGGCGTAAACCGCGACTACTATGGATGCAAAGAGTCTAAAAAAGCTTAACAGACGCGAACTTCTGGAACTCATGGTGCAGATTTCAGAAGAAAACGAAGTTCTGGCGCGCGAAAACGAAGTGCTGAAGGCGGAAATTGAAAACCGCAAACTCAGTGCGAAAGAAATTGGTTCGCTCGCCCAGGCTTCGCTCGATGCAAACAATTATTTCGTCGCGGCAGAAAATGCTGCGAAGCTCTACTTGGAAAATATCGCTCGTCTCGAACAGGAAACCAAGGAGCGCAGCAGCAAACTTCTGGAAGAAACGCTGGCTGAATGCATTAACATGCGCGTAGCGGCTGGTTTTTCGGCCGACGACCTGGTTCCCCCCGCATGGGGTGCTGAAGGGGCTATAGAAACCCGTTTGGCACAGGAAGAACAGCAACGCGCCGCCGAAGCGGCCGCGTTAAAGCAGCAGATTGAAGGCGAAACCGCAGCTCCGGCCACCGAAGTTTCGGCTGCCGAAGGTGCAGACCTGCAGGCAGGCGAAGGTGCGGAAGCTGCGCCAGCTGAAGGCGCTACGGGCGCTTCGGTTTCAGACAGCGCTTCTGAACAGGAGGCTGCTTCGCAGGAAGCTTCAAGCCAGGAAGCCCCAGAGGAAGAAGCAGCCCAAGCTTCTGAAGGTGGCCCTTTGCACGCTGCCCCCGAAAAGAAGAAAAAAGGTCTTTTTGGCTTTAAAAAGAAGTCATAAGTCGCTACGTATTAGAGTTGATGCACATGGCTGTCTATGGTTTAAGCGAAGAAATGCAAGCACGTATTGCCGAAGAGCTTTATGAAGCTCAGCGCACCAATACGCCCATTCCCCTTCTTTCTAAAGAATATCCTGTCATTACCATGGCGGACGCCTATGCCATCCAGCAAAAAGGTTTGGAACTGCGTCTTAAAGACGGTGCGCAGGTGGTAGGGCGCAAGATTGGCATTACGAGCGAAGGCATGATGAAAATGCTCGAGTGCAATTCGCCCGACTATGGCTACCTGCTTGAAGAAACGCAAGTTTCTGAAGGTGGCAGCATCGTTCGTGCGGAAATGAACTGGCCTATCGTTGAAGGTGAACTTGCCTTTATTATGGGCGCCAACCTTAACGCCGGCCCCATAACAGCTGAAGACGTGGTGGCTGCTACCAGCCAGGTCGTTCCTTGCTTTGAAGTATGCGACACGCGCTTTACGAATTGGAATGTTACGGTGCGCGACACCATTTGCGACAATGCGGGAACTGGCCGCTTCATGTTGGGGTGTTCGAGCAAAACGCTCGAAGAAGTGGACCCTGCTGTCATTCCCATGATCTTGGAAAAGAACGGTGAAGTAATTGGCCAGGCTACTGGTGCTGAAGTAATGGGCTCGCCCATTAATTCGGTGGTGTGGCTTGCCAATAAGCTGCTCGAATATGGCGACTTCCTGCGAGCGGGCGACGTGGTTCTTTCGGGTTCGTTCATGGCGGCCGACGCTGCCGAAGCGGGCGACACCTACACGATTACGCTCAAAGGCTTTATGCCGATGACGCTTTCTTTTGAATAAAAAAAGGAATAACCAGGGTTTTAAGGTATGATAATCCCTGCGTTTTTTCAGTCCCCTATGAAGGAGATTAAATATGGGTAAGTTCGTAATTAAGGCAGCCAAGAAAGGCGTTAAGTTTGACCTTAAAGCTGGCAACGGCGAAGTTATTGTTTCTTCGCAGGTGTATGCTTCACTTGCAAGCGCAAAGAATGGCATCAACAGTATTAAGAAGAACGCCCCTATTGCGGCTATTGAAGACCAAACGGTTTCTGGCTTTGCCCACGAACACAATCCAAAGTTTGAAGTCTACACGGACCGCAAGGGCGAATTCCGTTTCCGTCTGAAGGCGGCCAATGGCCAGGTTATTGCCACGGGCGAAGGCTATAAAGCCAAGAAGAGCTGTTTGAATGGCATTGCTTCGGTCCGTAAGAATTCCGAAGGTCCTATTGAAAATACACTGTAAAAAATTGCCCCGTTTATCGGGGCATTTTTTTGCTGCTTATCCTACGTAGTGTCTCAAAAGGGGAGGTTATAAAAACGAGACAAAGCTTAATGTGAAGATAGAAGTATGTTGAAAAAAGAATGTCTCATTTTTACTCCGTCCCCAAATGAGACACCCATATAATTAGAAGAGTTGAAAGTAGAAGAGAAGGGTAGCGCGCAATGCCCAAACGCGAAGACATCAAGAAAGTCCTCATCATCGGTTCTGGCCCTATTATCATTGGCCAAGCATGCGAATTTGACTACAGTGGAACGCAGGCGTGTAAGGCCCTGCGAGCCCTCGGTTATGAAATTGTGCTGGCAAACAGCAACCCTGCCACCATCATGACCGACCCCGAAACGGCCGACGCGGTATACATCGAGCCGCTGAACGTGGAGCGCCTGACTCAAATCATCGAAAAGGAACGCCCCGACGCCCTGCTGCCCAACCTGGGTGGCCAGAGCGGCTTGAACCTTTCCAGTGCGCTTGCTGAAGCAGGAGTTTTGGAAAAGTATGGCGTGGAAGTTATTGGTACGCCCATTGACGCCATCGAACGTGGTGAAGACCGCGACATCTTTAAGCAGACTATGGAAGAACTGGGCATTGAAATGGCGCGCAGCCGCGTGGCGCACACCGTGGAAGAAGCGGTTGAAATCGCCGACGAGCTGGGTTATCCCTGTGTGCTGCGCCCTGCTTACACCATGGGCGGCACGGGCGGCGGCCTGGTGTATAACGTCGAAGAATTGCGCACGGTAGTAGCACGTGGTTTGGCTGCTTCGCCGGTAAGCGAAGTGCTCGTGGAAGAAAGTATCCTCGGGTGGGAAGAACTCGAATTCGAAGTGGTGCGCGACGCCAAGGGGCAGATGATTACCGTCTGCACCATTGAAAACATCGACCCTATGGGCGTGCATACGGGCGACTCTTTCTGTGCAGCACCCATGCAAACCATTGCGCAAGACGTCATCGACCGCCTCGAAAAGAAGTCCCATGCCATTGTGGATGCGGTTAAGGTTATTGGCGGCACGAATGTGCAGTGGGCCCACGACCCTGAAACCGACCGTGACATCATTATTGAAATTAATCCGCGCACGAGCCGTTCTTCCGCCTTGGCTTCCAAGGCCACGGGTTTCCCCATCGCGCTCGTTTCCGCCATGTTGGCTTCGGGCCTTACGCTCGACGAAATCCCTTGTGGCAAGCATGGCACCCTAGACAAGTACGTGGCAAGCGGCGACTACGTAGTTATTAAGTTTGCGCGCTGGGCTTTCGAAAAGTTCAAGGGCGTGGAAGACAAACTCGGTACGCAAATGCGCGCCGTGGGCGAAGTCATGTCCATTGGTAAGACCTACAAAGAAGCCTTCCAGAAGGCCATTCGTTCGCTTGAAAAAGGGCGCTATGGCCTGGGCTTTGCTAAGGACTTTAATGGTAAGAGCCTCGACGAACTCATGGAACTGCTTGCAACACCTACGAGTGAGCGCCAATTCATCATGTATGAAGCCTTGCGCGCTGGTGCCACGGTAGAAGACCTCTACCAGCGCACCAAGATCAAGCGCGACTTCATCGAGCAGATGAAAGAATTGGTGGAAGAAGAAGAAGCCATGTTGGCATGGGCGGGTGAACATCCTACGCAAATGCTGCCCGACGAAATGCTGACGAGCGCTAAGAAAAATGGCTTTGCCGACAAGTACCTGTCCCAGCTGCTTGAAATCCCCGAAACGAAGATTCGTGCACGCCGCGCGGAACTGGGCATCGTGGAAGGCTGGGAAGGCGTGCACGTATCCAGCACCGAAGATTCCGCCTACTATTATTCAACCTACAATGCACCCGACGCTTCACCGGTGAGCAGCGGCAAGAAGGTCATGATCTTGGGTGGCGGCCCCAACCGCATTGGTCAGGGTATTGAGTTCGACTATTGCTGCGTGCATGCTGCCAAGAGCCTGAAAAAGCTTGGCTTCGAAACCATTATCGTGAACTGCAACCCAGAAACCGTTTCGACCGACTACGACACGTCGGACAAGCTCTACTTCGAGCCCCTCACGGCCGAAGACGTGCTTTCCATCTATGAAAAGGAACAGCCTCTGGGCGTTATTGCCCAGTTCGGCGGCCAGACGCCCTTGAATTTGGCAAGCGAACTGGAAGAAGCGGGTGTAACCATTTTGGGTACAAGCCCTGAAATTATCGACCTCGCGGAAGACCGCGACCGTTTCCGTGAAATCATGGATCGCCTGAACATTCCCATGCCTGAAGCAGGCATGGCGGTAGACGTGGGCGAAGCGCTCGAAATTGCCCACCGTATTGGCTACCCCGTTATGGTGCGCCCGAGCTACGTGCTTGGCGGCCGCGGTATGGAAGTGGTCTACGACGACGAAAACCTGCGCGCCTACATGGCGGCAGCCGTAGGCGTTACGCCCGACCGCCCCATTCTTATCGACCGCTTCTTGAACCATGCGCTTGAATGCGAAGCCGACGCTATTTGTGACGGCACCCTAGCCTACGTGCCTGCCGTTATGGAACACGTGGAACTGGCGGGCGTGCATTCGGGCGACAGTGCGGCCATTCTGCCTTCGTTCACTATTTCGGACGACCATCTGAAAACCATCAAGGAATACACGCGCCTCATTGCTGAAGCCATGCATGTGCGCGGCCTCATGAACATTCAATATGCCATTGAAGGCGACACAGTCTACGTGCTTGAAGCCAACCCGCGTGCGAGCCGTACGGTACCGCTCGTTTCTAAGGTGTGCGGCATTAACATGGTCCAAATTGCTACCGACGTTATAGCCCTGCCGCTTACGGGCCGCACGAGCCCCGTGGCGGGCCTGAAGGAAGTCAGCTATTCGCACTATGGTGTGAAGGAAGCCGTCTTCCCCTTCAATATGTTCCCTGAAGTGGACCCGGTGCTTGGGCCTGAAATGCGTTCCACGGGCGAAGTACTTGGCCTGGCCGACACCTTCGGCGAAGCCTTCTTCAAGAGCCAGGAAGCCACACAGATTTCCCTGCCTCTTTCGGGCACCGTCATCATTTCGGTTTCTGACATGGACAAACGCGACCTGGTGGAAATGGGTAAGCTCTTCGTGGAAGCGGGCTTTGAAATCGTGGCGACCAAGGGCACACGCGACTTCCTGGTGGAAGCAGGTGTTCCTGCTACGCTCACGCTTAAGAGTTCTGAAGGCCGCCCGAATCTTATCGACCTGATGATGAACGGGGAAGTGGACCTCGTGGTAAACACGCCTTCGACTACGACCAAGTCGGCCAACGACGGTAGCTTGCTGCGACATACCGCCATCAAGGCAGCCATTCCATACATGACCACCGTGGCAGCAGGCAAGGCTGCAGCCCTTGGTATTTTGGAAATGCAAAAGCATGGCGGCCAGGCTTCACCTATCCGTAGCTTGCAGGAAATACATGCTACCATTCATTAGTTCCGCTGGGAGCTCTTTTTCCAGGTGAGGGCGTAATTCTGTGGTACAATATTGCGCCCTGTTGGAAGACGTAAAAAGCGTACGCGAATGGTTCAATATGCCCTTCTATACTGCCTTATCGACGTGGCCATTTTGGCCTTTGCTTTGTCTATTTATTTTTATATTACGCAAGACTTTGGTAGTGAAGAAGAAACCTTCCGCTTTAAGCTTCTGGTCGGCGCTTTTGTGGTGTACCTGCTTTCCGACATTGTGCTCGGCGCGGTTTATAGCGGGGAAGTCTACTTAAGTTTCTACCCCAATATGATTGTGGTTTACACCAATATTGTGTCGCTCGGCCTGGTTTCCTTCCTTTGGTATCGCTACGCTCTGCTTCGTCTTTCGCCGGCGCTCGACGTAAACAATGCTCAAGTCGTCGTGTCCTCGATACCCATCATTTTCATGATTATTCTTGCTTCTGGCTCCGCGTTTAACGGCTGGGCCTTTGAATTGGAAGACGGCGGCGGTTTTAAGCAGGGCGACTGGTACATTCCCATGTTTTTGGCAGGCGCCATTTATTTGGTGGTTGTTTCCATCATGTCTGCCCTGCGTTATGTTCGTGCTAAAGGATCGGTGGAACGCGCGAACTATATCTGGCTCAGTCTCTTCTTGGTTCCGCCTATTATTGCTGTAGCTATTGAGGTCATGGTGCCCAAGACACCCGTTATGGCAATCGGTGTGTACATGGCTATCCATCTGTCCTTCTTTTCGTATCAGAGCCGGCGTATTCACAACGACGCGCTCACGGGGCTCAACAACAGGCGCCGTATCGACGCCTACATCGAATCGCATTTTGGCAATACCGAAATGGACCTCTTCCTATTCGACATTAATCGTTTCAAGCAAGTGAACGACCGCTATGGCCATTACGAAGGCGACCGCGCCCTGTGCGACGTGGCCGAAGCCCTGCGCATTGTTTGTGCGAACAGGCAGGCCATTGCGGCACGCTATGGCGGCGACGAATTTGCGGTTGTCATACCCTTTAATGAAGAAAACGAAAACCAAGGGTCACCCCAGGCCTTTATCGACGAAGTGCGTGCCCATATTGCCGCGCGGGCAGAGGCGAGGAACTTGTCTTACCCGCTCACGGTCAGTGCGGGCTACACGCATATTCCGAAAGACGACAAGAGCATCAAGTCTGCCTTTGAAGCGGCCGACCGCGCTCTGTATGCCGACAAGGCTATTTGGCATAAACGAATTCAAACGGTGTGATAGG
Source organism: uncultured Coriobacteriaceae bacterium (assembly GCA_902768975.1). GTDB lineage: Bacteria > Actinomycetota > Coriobacteriia > Coriobacteriales > Eggerthellaceae > CACXMZ01. The sequence goes on along the minus strand of CACXMZ010000002.1, from coordinate 48,833 downwards.
TAGGCGTATGCAGTCACAGTGGGACGTGATAGTAGTAGGAGCTGGCGTAGCTGGCTGCTGTGTGGCGCGCGAACTTGCACGCTGGGAAGCCCAGGTGTTGGTCGTGGAAGCAGGCAACGATATTTGTTGCGGAGCAACGCGCGCTAATTCGGGTATCGTTCATGCGGGCTTCGACCCCAAGCCAGGCTCTGCTAAGGCGCGTTACAACAAGCGTGGTTCGCAGCTATTCCCGCAGTGGGGCGAAGAACTGGGCTTTCCCGTTATTAATAACGGTTCCTTGGTGGTGGCCTATTCGGAAGAAGAACTCGAAACCGTACGTGCCCTCGTGGCGCGCGGTGCCGAAAATGGCATCGAAGGCGTGCGCGAAGTGACGCGCGACGAATTGCTCGAAATGGAACCCAATGTTTCGCCCGAAGCCCTGGGTGCGCTCTATGCCCCCACGGGTGCTATCTGCGATCCCTACCATGTTGCCTTGCGTGCGGGTGAAAATGCTGCCCGCAACGGCGTGGAATTTGCTTTCAATTGTGCGGTTCATACCGTGGCGAAACAAAGCAACGGCGGCTACGAATTGCTGCTGGAAGACGGTACCAACTTGCAGGCGCGTGTGGTGGTTAATGCCGCGGGTATTTTTTCCGACGAATTAAACAACATGGTGTCCGAACGCAAGCTGCATAATACGCCGCGCCGGGGCGACTATTGCCTCTACGACACCAACTACGGCCCCTTATTCACCCGTACCATGTTCCAGGCGCCTACGGCAGCGGGCAAGGGTGTGCTTGTTTCGCCTACGGTCCATGGCAATTTGCTCGTGGGCCCCAATGCGCGCGAACAGGACTCCAAGATAAGCCTTGCTACTGAAGCCGAAGGCCTTGCCGAAATCCTTGAAGCCGCGAAGAAGACCTGGCCGGGTTTGGACAAGCGTGGCATTATCACGAATTTTGCCGGCCTGCGTTCTACGGGCGATGTGGGCGACTTCGTTATTGGCGAACCCGAAGACGCTCCTGGTTTTTTCAACATTGCCTGCTTTGAGTCGCCCGGTTTAACGAGCGCGCCTGCCGTGGCTGAAGACCTCGGTGCTCAGATTGGCGCCTTCCTGGCTGTGGCGCCGAACGCGAACTTTAACCCGCGCAAGCAGGTGAAGCCGCTCTTTGCCCTTTTGGGCGAAGCGGCCCGTGAAGCAGCAGTGGCGGAAGACCCTGCCGAAGGGCACTTGGTGTGCCGTTGCTGTAGCGTTTCTGAAGCAGATATTTTGGACGCCCTTCATGGGCCCTTGCCCTGCCTTTCGCTCGACGCTCTGAAGTGGCGCACGGGTGCCATGATGGGGCGCTGCCATGGCGGTTTCTGCTCGCCCGAACTCATGAAAATATACGTGCGCGAAATGGGTGTGGAACCCACGCAGGTGGACCGCCGTCGCGCGCATTCCCCCCTGGTGGTGGAAGCACGTGAAGACTACCAGGAACTCCTTGGTGGCACGCAGGCTGCCGCTTTGGGCCGTGAAGGCCAGGACGTTCATTCAGCGGCCGAGGCCCAAAGGTCGTACGACGTGGTCGTGGTTGGTGGTGGTGCCGCCGGTATTGCGGCAGCCAATGCAGCGGCGAAGGCGGGCGTGGAGCGCGTTCTTTTGGTGGACCGCGAAGTGCGCCAGGGTGGCATTTTGAAGCAGTGCGTTCACAGTGGCTTTGGGCTGCATCGCTTCAAAGAAGAACTCACGGGTCCCGAATATGCCCAGCGCGAGTTGGCGGCTCTCGACCCACGGGTGGAAATTCTGCCAAATACGAGCGTGATGTCCCTCGGTGCAGGCAGTGCCGAAAACGGGGGAGCTCACACCGTTGTTGCCATTAATGAGCAAGGCCAGCATCGTATCCAGGCGAAGGCCGTGGTGCTTTCCACCGGTTCGCGCGAACGTGGTGTGGGCACCTTGAATGCGGCAGGTACGCGCCCGGCGGGTGTGTTTTCGGCCGGCAGTGCCCAGAACTTTATGAACCTGCAAGGTTGCTTGCCCGGCAAGCGCATTGTTATCCAGGGTACGGGCGACGTGGGCCTTATCATGGCGCGCCGCCTTACTTTGCAAGGGGCCGAAGTAGTGTGCGTTTTGGGCACGAGCCCTTGGCCGGCTGGCCTGCGCCGCAATGTGGTGCAGTGCCTGGACGACTTCGGCATTCCGCTCATGCTTTCAAAAACGGTCACGCGCTTGGAAGGCGAAGGCCGCCTTGAAGCGGTCTGGATTGCCGACGCTGAAGTGGGCACGCGTGCTCCTATTCCCGGAACAGAAGAGCGCATCGAATGCGACACACTCCTGCTTTCCATTGGTCTGCTGCCAGAAAACGAAGTAGCCAAGACGGCTGGTGTTGAACTGGCGCGTTCAACCGGCGGTGCCGTGGTTGACGACACGCTTGCGACGAGCGTTCCGGGCATCTTCGCCTGTGGTAACGCCCTGCACATCCATGACGTGGTTGACTTTGCTTCCGCGGAAGGCGACCGGGCGGGTGCTTCGGCTGCAGCCTATGTGGCCCACGCTGCTGAAGCGGCGGGCCTCCAGCAAGCAACGCCAAGCATTCCCGTGAATGCGGGCGACGGCATTTCCTATGTGGTGCCACAGCGCCTTTCATGTGCAAGCATAAGTGAAGGCCGCGAACTCACCTTCTTCTTCCGCGTGCGCACGCCGCTTGAAAGCCCCACCTTCTTCCTTGAGGGCATAACGGAAGCGGGCGAAGTGGAACTTATTAAACGCAAGAAGGCACGCATTGCGGTGCCTGCTGAAATGGAACAGATCAAGCTCGAAGCTTCGGCGTGTACGGGCTTTGCTGAAGTGCGCGTTCGCGTAGAAGGGGGGCAATAAGATGGCAGAACAGACGTCATTCACCTGTGTGAGTTGCCCCATTGGCTGCGTGCTTGAAGTGCAGCTCAACGACGCCCACGAAGTTGAAAAGGTCACTGGCCATGGCTGCAATCGCGGCCTGGACTATGCCAAGCAGGAAGCGGTCGACCCGCGGCGCAATATTAGTGCTGTCGTTATGGTGGCGGGGGCCCTCGAACCCCTCAGCGTGAAAACGGCCGAACCTATTCCGAAGAATCGTATCTTCGACGTGATGGAAGAAATTCGCGCCCTTCGCCTGCAGGCGCCTGTTCAAGCAGGACAGGTGCTTATTGAAGACGCCGCCGAAACCGGCATCAGCATCATCGCCACCAAGAGTATCTAAAAACCTGTCGTTCGAGGCCTTGCGGTAGAGGGTCTCAAGCTAACTCAAAACGTCAAGCTTTGCGAATAATGCGAGCATTATTCGCACTTTAAAAGCTAAGTTTTGCGTAGTGAAGCGCATGAGTGAAAGGCATCCAGTGAGTAAACAAGCCCTCTGGCTTGTTTAGTACAAACTAGGCGACCGAGAGGGAGCATGCAGCTCGGCGAAGCCGAGCGCATACGAACAGCGAGAACGGTAGCATGAGACCCTCTACCGAAGGCCTTTCCTAGGAGTTTTAGACGGGATTGCCGTTGGCGTCGTAGCCACCACGCCCACCACCAACGTAGGCCCCATTCGCGTCCCAGTCCCCATAACTTGGGTCAAGGCCGTAGCCCGCGCCGTTATTGTTCGTGGTTTCGCCTTCAGTGCCGGTTTCGGTTCCGGTGCCGCCTTCGGTCGTGGTGTCGTAGTCGGTGTTGCCCCAGGTGTTGTTATAGCTGTCGTTCCAGTACATGTTTTGCTGCTGCTGAGCAAGGTCTTCGTCCTGGGGTGCTTCATACGAGCCAAGTTCGGCAATGGATCCCGTCGACGTGTCTATGTCGTAGGTGGTGTAGCTCGCGAGGGCCGTGCCATTGTTGTCGTAGTTGGCATAGCTATTGCTGCCTGCGAAATAGATGTGGCCATCGGTGACATACATAACTTCAAACAGGTAGGCCACATTGCTGTCGTAAACCTGCGACTCGCCCGTGTTCATGTCCACGCGCACCACCGCGCTGCCACCACTGCTGACCGCTGCTAAAACATTGTCGTGGTAAACCCATTGCTTGCCCAGCTGGGTTCCGTCTGCAATGTCGTGTTCCCACAGCAGGGTGCCTTCCAGGTCGTAGGCTGCCAGGCGGCTTGAACTCCAGTCAGAAACATTTACCAGAATGCGGTCGTCAAACATGCCAACAACATTGCCGTATGCTTCACCAAGGCTCAGATACCTTGCTTCACCTTCGCCCAGTGGTGCAATACAAACCTGCGGCAGAGTGCCGTCGCCTGTAGCGGCAACAACCATGCCGTCTTTAACCCCAATGAGCTTGGTATAGTCCCAGCCGAGGATGTCGCTCATGGAAATGGTTTCGCCTGAAGCGAGGTCTATGCGCTTAATGGCCTGGCCCCATTCGTTGGCGGTGTAGATAATCTGCCCGTTCGTATAGCAGGGGAAGGACTGCTTGGCCACGTCGGTGGCAAGGATGCTTTCCTGGCCGGTAGACATGTTGCGGCTGTGCAGGGCCACCTGGCCGTAGTCACCAGAAAGGGCATTGTCAACGTAGTACAGATTGTTGCCCGTAAACAGGAAGGAGTCCGTACGCGTGATAATAGGCTGCACGTCGGGCACACCCTGGATGGGTACGAAGCCCGTGTTCGTGCGCACGTCGCCCGCAAAAGTAATGCCGCGGTAGCTTTGCACGTTCGAAAAAGCGTCGCCCGCCTTTGCTTCTTCCATGGAAGCCCGGACCGCTTCAAGGAGCTTGTCTACTTCAGCTTCTGCCATTCCGCCTTCAATGGCGTACTGCCTGGCTGCGTCGATGGCTTCGTTTGAAATGTCGCTCGGGTCGGCCGGATCGAATACGAGTTTAACGTCTTCGCTGGCGTCAACGACGGAACCTTCTTCAAGTTCGGCGTCGACAGAAAACCATTTGTTGTTGCCGTTATAAAGGAAGAGGCCGCCCTGCGCTGTGATGGGCGAAGCTAAGGGGCGTACGCCGTAGTTGCCCGCAGGAAGGCGCAGGCCCGTTCCGTCGGGCTTGATGAATACGGTTTCGTCTACGGCATTGTTGCCCGCGTCGGCACCAGTAAGCTGAAGGGCAATGAGCGTGCCTTTTTCGTCAAGCTCAGGTGCTTGGACGGCAAGCTTTACGTCGTGGAGGCGTGCTTCGGTGCGCTGTTCGGTAACAACCGAAGATTCCACGCTGGAGCTGCTTGCACTTTGCGCTGCCGAAAAACCCATCCAGCCTACGCCCAGAACAAGGGCTATGGCTGCAAGACCAGCCACTATTTTAAGAGCCTTCGGCTTGCTTTTATGCAGGGTGGGACTTGCGGCTACGAAGCTCGTGAGCTTTTCGGTGTCGGACGAATATTGTGGCTGGTAGGTGTTGCTCGATTTGCGAACGCCCCAGTTTACGCCACGTGAAACGGCCGCACCGCAGTGCTCGCACTGTATACTTCCGTCACTTGTTTCATTTCCGCAATGCGGACATATCATGGTTGAAGCCCTTTCGGCATGCCTTTCAGTCTTTAATTATCGGGCATTCCCTGCTGCTGTCTAGTCTTTTTCAAGCAACACTTTTATAACAACAGGGTTATGGTCGCTGGCTTTAAATTTCAGATCGAGCGTTTCGGCTGAAACCAACTTTACGTTTTTTGAAAGAATAAAACCGTCAATGAGGTAGCACTGTATAGGATTGCCCAAGTCCTGTCCGTTTTCGTCGACAACCGGGTAGGTGAGCAGGCGCGTGGTGCCCGCCGAAGCATCCATCACAAACTGCCAGCCTTCGCCAAAGGTGCTTACGTCAATCATGCCTGGCTCCCAGGTGCGCTCTGGCAAAAGCGGAAACTTTTCGTTTTCGGCGCTCGAAAAGCGGTGGTTCCAGTCGCCGCCCGCGATAACCCAGTTACCCTTGGCCGCTTCTTCTTCGAGCGTTTTCCGTATGGCGTCCATCTGTGACGCACGACCTTCTTCGTCGGTATAGGCGTCGGGGTGTTCGTTGATGAGCACAAGTTCGTGAGCGCTTCCTTCCACGGGAATGCGCGTGACAAGTTCGCAACGCTTAAGCTGCACGGCGCTCAGAGGCCAGGTATAGGAAGAAGGGAGGGCAACGCGCGTGGCGTCTTTCACGGGGAAGGAGCTGAGGGTTTGGGCACCGCTTTCCACCTTGCCGTAGGGCGGAATGCCCATGGGTACGAAAGCCGTGCGGTAGTTGGTAGCGTAGTAGGACATCATGTGTGGAAAGGCGCGTTGGAATTCCTTGGCCTGGTCCATATGGTTGCTGCGCGTACTGTCGCGGTCCACTTCCTGCAAGAGCGCAATTTCGGGGTTGACGCGACTTATTTCCGCTTTGAAGTCGTTCATATTTTGTTCGATGCGCTCGGGCGTGGCCGTTAGTACGCTCTTGCCGCCGTCCATGAAAAAGTCGGTGTGGTCGCTTAAGGCGCCGTAGCCAATATTCCACGACATAATGGTGAATTCTTCTTCGGGGGCCAGCATACGTGTGGCGCTGCCGCTTGCTTCCAGCTTTTCTGTGGGACGTGGTTGGTATTCGGTGACGGTAAGGAAGGCAGCCAGGCCTACAAAGGCAAGTAAGCCTAAGGCAAGTAATGTGCCCAAGATGCGCCCCAGTATGCGCAGCGCGCGGCGCTTGGGCTTCGCTTTGCTTCCGTAGCTTTGGTACGCATGTTTTGCCATGTGGACCCCTTAGAATCTTGTTGTTATTGTACTTGAATATGGGGCACACCTGTATAATGTGTCAGACATTTTGTAACAGCGGCGCCACGTGAAGGCGCCTGTTTTATGAAAAGAAAACAATGGGGCTTACGAGTCAACAAAAAATGATGGTCGTCGTGCTTATGGCAGGCGCGCTTCTGGTGGTGCTTAACCAGACGCTGCTTTCGCCCGCGCTGCCTGCCATCATGGCGGACCTCAACGTAAACGCCACCACGGTGCAGTGGCTTACCAGCGGCTACGCCCTGGTAGAAGCAGTGGTCATTCCCTTGAACGCTTATTTGCTCGGGCGTTTTTCTACACGCAAACTTTTTGTGGGTGGTATTGCGCTCTTTACGGTAGCCAGTGTGGTGGCAGCCGTGGCGCCGAATTTCCCCGTGCTGCTTTTGGGGCGCATGTTGCAGGCGAGTGCCACGGGCGTGGTAATGCCCATGGTGTTTACGCTCGTGTTGCTTATTTTCCCGCGCGAACACCGCGGTGCAGGCATGGGTATTGTCAGCCTCATTATTAGTTTCGCGCCCGCCGTTGGTCCCAGCCTTTCGGGCGTGCTGGTAGACAGCGTGGGCTGGCGCTTCCTTTTCGTTATTGTGGCCGTGCTTTCTGCTGCCCTCGTGCTGTTTGCCTACAGGGCGCTCGAAAACTTCGAAGGCTTCGAAGAAGTGCCCTTCGACCTGCCTTCGGTGGCGCTTATGGCCCTTGGCATGGTAAGCCTCCTTTATGGCATTTCGGTTTCCACGAGCAGCGAAAACATTGCCATTCCAGCGGTCCTTATTGTGCTGGGCGTGGTGGTGCTGGGCGTGTTTACCTACCGCCAGCTCCATATGGAAACGCCTGTGCTGCGCGTTCAAACTTTGGCAACGCGCAACTTCCGCGTGACGGTTCTAATTGTGGCCTTCCTTGAAGCGGCCCTTATTGGGTCGGGTGTTGTGCTGCCTATCTACATTCAGAACGTGCTTGGTCAGAGTGCAACCGTTACGGGCCTGAGCATGTTGCCCGGTGCCGTGTTCGGTGCGGGTTGTAGTTTGCTTGCGGGCCGCCTGTTCGACCGCTATGGCGTGCGTGGTCTCGTGCTGGGTGGTTCGGCCACCATGGCGCTCATGTCGATTGCTGTTGTGTTTTTCGGTGTGGACACCAACATCATTGTGGTGGCCGCGGTGTATACCGTGCTTTCCATTGGCATCCAGTTCCTTATTACCCCCATGGACACCTGGGGCATGAATTCGCTTGACAACAGCGTGCTCCAGCATGGCAATGCGGTGTATTCGACCTTCATGCAGGTGGGGGTTGCCTTTGGCACAGCCTTTATCGTGAGCCTCACAGGTCTCGCCCCGCTGTTTGCACCTGCTGGCGCGAGCGCGGTGGAAGTTACGTATACGGGGACTCACCTGGCCTTTGTGGGCATGTGCGTTATTTTGCTGGGTGTGACGGCCGCTATTTTTGCCTTTGTGCACGACCATAAGGCTCAGGGTGCCGCGGGTGCTGTCAGCGAAGGCGTGCTCGACCTTTCGGGGACGCCTGGCATGGACCGCCCATGGCTGGTGGCTGACGTTATGAACCCGCATGCGCCGGTGCTGGGGGCAAGTGCTACAGTGCGCGAAGCCATTGCGCTTCTGCGCGACACGGAAACAAGTGGCCTTCCCATTGTGGACGCGGCAGGCAAGCTGTGTGGCTTTATTTCCGACGGCGATATTTTGAAATACCTGGCCAAGACTGACGGCGCCTATATCGACAGTTTCAACTATTTCCGCTTTGTGGAAAGCGAAGACTTCCTTGAGCGCTTGGGCGACTTGCTCGACCTGGATGTGATGCGCATTGCTACCAAACGCGTTGAGTCGATTGAAGCAAGCGCCGAAGCCGAAGATGCCTTTAAGCTGCTTTCCGAAAAGCGCATCAAGAAGATGCCCGTTACGCAGGACGGCCGCGTGGTGGGCAGCCTTTCGCGTCGCAATATCATTGCCGCTTTGGACGTGATAGAGGAACGCATCAATAAGTCATAATTATCGGTAGCAGCCCTTGTGTCGCGTTGTGGTGCTGGAACGGCGGCGTGGAGCAAGGTCTGGTGCAAAGATGGTGGCAGCGTAAAGGGGGCAGGGGTATGGACAAGCAAGCATGGCGCAAGCACTTTAAAGACCAGCGTGCAGCAATCCCCGAGCAACAACGCGCGCAAATAGACAAAGCTATTACTGCGCAGCTTGTGGCCCTTCCCGAATTTGTAGCCTGCGACCTGCTTCTGGCCTACCTCAGCTTCGGTGCTGAAATTGAAACGCGCGACATTATCCGTGCTGCTTGGGAAGCGGGTAAGACCGTGGCCCTGCCGCGCTGTGTGCCAGGAACGCGCAGCATGAAATGGTATCAGATTGAATCTTTCGATGGCTTGGTAAAGAGCAGTCTTGGCGTGGAAGAACCCGCCGCAGATCCCACGACCGAAATTAATCCAAACGCGTTTGAACATGCGCTTTGCTTGGTGCCTGGTCTTAGCTTCGACGCGCAAGGCTTTCGCATGGGTTATGGCGGCGGTTTCTACGACACGTTTCTGAAAGGCTTTACGGGTACTTCAGTGGGCCTTTGCCGCAGGGCGCAACTGTGCGACAAGCTTCCCGCGCTCGAGCCGCACGACCTGCCTGTCAACTTTGTCATTACCGAATAAGAAAGAGTCTGGGGCGCTCTCGCTCGATAATTCCTGCAGAGCGCGTACAATAGACACGAAGCTTTAGGACGACGCAAAGGGGGCGCCCATGCCTGAGTTTGTAACCGCTGAAGAAGCTGTTGGCCATATTAAGGACGGCTCCTTTATTGGCGTGAATGCCTTCCTGGCGCTGGCCAATCCCCTGGAACTTCTGACGGCGCTGGCGGACCGCTACGAGCAAACCGGCAGCCCGCACGACTTAACCATGTATTGCTCTTCGGGTTTTGGTAATTGGGAAGAAAATTCGGGCTGCGAACGCATTGTGACTAATGGCGGCACGAGCAGGCTTATGATTAGTCATTTTCCCACCATGCCCGGGTCGGAAAAGGCAGTGCTTGAAAACAAAGTTGCGGGCTACAATTTCCCCTTGGGTGCGCTTTCGCACATGATGCGCGAAGCGGCGCGCGGCAGCGACTACTACATTACCAAGAGTGGCTTGAACTTGTTTGTGGACCCGCGCATTGGTGGCAGCAAGCTTAACGACTTGGCCACGGAAGACTGGGTGGAAGACATTGAAATCGACGGGCAGCGCTACCTGAAATACCGCGTGCCCAAGTTCGACGTGGCCCTGCTCAAGGCCAGCAGTTGCGACCGCTTCGGCAACATTACCATGGAAAAAGAAAGCTGCGTGGTGGACGCCCTTTCGCTGGCGCAGGCTACCAAGCGCAACGGTGGCATAGTGATTGTGCAGGTGGAACGCATCGTAGAAAAGCGCCGTCCTTGGGAAAGCATCGTGCCCATGGCGCTGGTGGACTACATTGTCCTTTGCCCTGAACAGACCCCGGTTTTGGGCGTGGACGACTATAACCCGTCCTTCTGCGGCGACCGCTTTATGACGGCCGAAGAAATCACCGAATACGTGCTGACGAACAAGCCTACGAAGGTGAGCCCGGTGCGCACACGCGTGGCCAAGCGCGCCGTGGAAGAGCTGGAGCCTGGTATGGTGGTAAACATCGGTATTGGTATTCCTGAAGGCGTAAGTATTGAAGCTGCCAAGAAGGGCTTGCTGAGCCGCGTGACCATGACGGTGGAAGACGGCGCCTTTGGCGGCATGCCCACGACGGGTGCTGCCTTTGGTTCGGCCGTGGGGGCACACAGCATTTGTTCGACGGCCCAGATGTTCGACTTCTACGATGGCGGCGGCTTGGACATTTGCTTCCTGGGCGCCTTGGAAGTGGACAAAGCGGGCAACGTGAATGCCCACTTTAGCCCCGGCAAGCTGGCGGGCATCGGCGGCTTTGCCAACATTACGCAAACCACGCGCAAGGTGGTGTTCTGCTTCAGCTTCACCGCAGGCGGCCTAGAAATTGAAGACCACTATGGCGTTACCAGCATCAAGACGGAAGGGAAGATTCCCAAGCTGGTCGACCAGGTGGCAGCCATCAGTTTTTCGGCACAGAACGCCCACGACAATGGGCAGGAAGTGCTCTATGTAACCGAGCGTTGCGTGTTCCGCTTGGGTGCGGAAGGCTTGGAACTCGTGGAAGTCTATGACGGCATCGACGTGCAAAAGGACGTGCTGGATGTGCTGCCCTTTGATATACCCCTTGTGCAGCAATTGTAGTCGTTTGCCAAATTACCTAGTAAAAAACTAGGAATTAGGTGCAGCGCGTATGTTTATAGCTATAATGCTCTAATTGCTTTTTACTGAAAGGAAAGATTATGAGCCAACAAGTTGGAACCACCTGCGTACAAGGTGGATGGAAACCAGGCGACGCAGACCCGCGCCAAGTTCCTATTTACCAGAACACTACCTGGCGTTACGCCACGAGTGAACATATGGGCCGCTTGTTCGACCTGGCAGAAGCTGGCTATTTTTACACGCGCCTTGCCAACCCCACGAACGACGCCGTTGCGAAAAAGATTTGCGAGCTCGAAGGCGGCACGGCAGCCATGCTCACAAGCAGCGGCCAGGCGGCTAACTTCTTCGCCTTGTTCAATATTTGCGAAGCAGGCAGCCACATTGTGTCGAGTTCTGAAATCTATGGCGGCACCTATAACCTTATTGCTCATACCATGCGCAAGATGGGCGTAGAATCTACCTTCGTGCCTTCCAATTGCAGTGCCGAAGAATTGGAAGCGGCCTTTAAGCCCAACACGCGTGCCGTTTTCGGGGAAACCATTGCCAACCCCGCACTCACGGTGCTCGACATTGAAAAGTTCGCGGAGGCTGCCAACAAGCATGGCGTACCTTTCATTATCGACAACACCTTTGCGACGCCCGTGAACTGCCGTCCCTTTGAATGGGGCGCTCATATTGTCACGCATTCAACAACCAAGTACATGGACGGCCATGCCAGCGCGGTTGGTGGCGCCATTGTGGATTCGGGCACTTTCGACTGGAATGCCTATGCCGAAAAGTACCCGGGCTTAACCACGCCCGACGAAACCTACCACGGCGTGGTGTACACCGAAGCCTTTGGCTTGGAAGGCGCCTTTATTACGAAGGCGACCGCCCACCTCATGCGCGACCTGGGTTCCATCCCTTCGCCGCAGAACGCCTTCCTGCTTAACCTTGGCCTGGAAAGCCTGCACCTGCGCATGAAGCAGCATTGCGCCAACGGTCAGGCGGTGGCTGAATACTTGCAGCAGCATCCGAAAATTACCTGGGTGCGCTTCAGCGGCCTGCCGGGCGACGAATACTACGAACTTGCCCAGAAGTACCTGCCGAATGGCGGCTGTGGTGTGGTGAGCTTTGGCGTGGAAGGCGGCCGTGCAGCAGCAGAGGCTTTCATGAGCAATCTGAAGATGGCCAACATTGCCACCCACGTGGCCGACGCGCGCACCTGTTGTTTGCACCCTGCTTCGGCAACGCATCGCCAGATGAACGACGACGAACTGCAGGCAGCGGGCGTATCGCCCGACCTGGTACGTTTTAGCTGCGGCATTGAAGCAGCGGAAGACATTATTGCCGACATTGAACAGGCACTTGCGGCCATCTAAGTGATTGGCGGTTTGCTGATTCAAAGCTAATTCAGGGACGGCGCCCTTCACCAAACTATTTGGTGGGGCAGGGGTGCCGTCCCCCTCTTTTTCCATCCTTCTTGGCGCTTTCGCGCGTGGCATATAATAGTCGTATGCGAAACGCGCTTTCGACATATCATCCTGCGCTTACGTTTTTCCTTTTGCTGGGGGCTATCGTGCTCACCATGGTGGTGCGGCACCCGCTTTACTTGGCCGCCACGCTGCTTCTTTCTATTGCTTGCTACACGTCCCTTCAGGGCGCACGTTCGCTTGCCCGTTTTGCATGGATGTTGCCCCTGCTTGTTCTGGTGGTCTTTGGCAACCCGCTTGTTAATACGCTTGGTTCGACGGTGCTCTTTACCTATTTTGGCGGGCGCCCCTACACCCTTGAAGCGCTGTATTACGGCATTGCGATCGGCGTTATGGTGGCGTCCATGTTTTTCTGGTTTGCCAGCTTTAACGAACTGTGCAGCACCGACAGAATCTCGTACCTGTTTCGCCATATTGCTCCCGCTGCTTCGCTCGTGGTCACCATGGTCTTGCGCCTGGTGCCCAATTTTCAAACGAAGTTGAAGGCCTTTACCCAGGCCCGCGCCTGCATAGGCATGTCGGGGGAAACGGGAAGCCTGAAGGAGCGTGCCGCGGCGGGGTCGACCTTGCTTTCGAAACTGGCAGCCTGGGCTTTGGAAGCTTCGCAGCAGACGGCCGATTCCATGCAAAGCCGTGGTTATGGCCTGTCTGGCAGAACGAGTTACGCGCGCTATAGTTTTACCTGGCGCGATGCTGCCCTGGGCCTTGTGGCGGCACTTTTGTTTCTTGGCGCTGTGGCTGGCTTGGCGAATGGTGCGGCTTCTGTGGAATACATTCCCGAGCTTGTTTTGCCGCCGCTTTCTGGTGGCAATGTTGCGGGCGTGGCCTGCTTTGCCGCATTCCTCGCGCTGCCAGCGGTCCTAAATTACACGGAGCGTGTGCGATGGCACATATCACTGTCCAAGATTTAAGCTTTACCTATGCGGGTGCTGCCCAGCCCGCCTTGCAGGAAGTTTCCTTGGAAATTCCCCAGGGTAGTTTTGTAGTGCTCTTTGGGAAAACGGGCTGCGGGAAAACCACGCTTTTGCGGCACTTCAAGTCTGTGCTCACGCCGCACGGGCAGCGCACGGGCCAGGTACGCTATGGCGGCCAGCCGCTAGAAGAAGTGGATGCCCGTACGCAGGCGGCAGATATTGCCTTTGTCATGCAAGACCCCGACGCCCAAATAGTTACCGACAAGGTGTGGCATGAACTTGCGTTTGGTTTGGAAAACCTGGGGATAGACCAGCAAACCATGCGCATGCGCGTGGCTGAAGTGGCGAGTTACTTTGGTATGCAGTCGTGGTTCAACAGCAAGGTGGCAGAGCTTTCGGGTGGTCAAAAACAGTTGCTTGCCCTGGCATCTGCCTTGGTTTTGCAACCAAGTGTTTTGGTGCTCGACGAACCGACGAGCCAACTTGACCCCCTTTCGGCTGCCGAGTTTTTGAATACGGTCCGCACCATTAATAAAGAGTTTGGGACGACAGTCATTCTTTCAGAGCATCGCCTGGAAGACGTCTATGCGGATGCAGACATGGCGGTGGCGCTCGATGCCGGGCGCGTGCTTGCAGCGGGAAAGCCGCAAGACGTAGCCCTTAAAATCTTTGCTCAAGGCCACGAACTTGGCTTTGCACTTCCTACGCCCGCGCGCGTGTTTTACCAAGCGGAAGACCCCCAGGGTGGGGCCCGTATGCCGCTTTCGGTGCGGGAAGGACGCAGCTGGCTTCAAAGCCGCAGGGGCAACGCGGTGAGTGCTTCCCCTGCAGCGGCCGCGGAAGAGCCAGGCCGCACCACTCAAGAAGGCAAAACGCCGGCCGCCTTTGAAGTGTGCGACCTGTGGTTCCGCTATGAACGCGACTTACCCGACGTGCTTTCGGGCGCAAGCTTTACCGTTCCCGCAGGCCAAAGCTATGCCTTCGTGGGGGGTAACGGGGTTGGAAAGTCCACCCTGCTTGCCCTGCTGTGCGCCGCCCTTAAACCGCAGCGCGGTTCCGTGAAGCTCTTCGGCAAAAAGCTTTCGAGCTGGCCCAAGGACGAACTCTTCCATGGCAACCTTGCCTTGCTTCCCCAGGACCCAAGTGCCCTGTTTGTAAAAACTACCGTGCGTGAAGAACTTGAAGAAATGTCGTCCAGCATTCAGGACGTGGTTGATCTTTGCGACCTCGGTTATTTGTTGAACATGCACCCGCTCGACCTTTCGGGGGGTGAAGCCCAGCGTGCAGCGCTTGCCAAAGTTTTATTGCGAAAGCCCCGCGTTTTGTTGCTCGACGAACCAACGAAAGGTATCGACGCGGCTTACAAGCGCCAACTTGCCCAGCTTTTCGACCAGCTGAAAGCCCAAGGCACGACCATCATACTTGCCTCGCACGACTTGGAATTCTGCGCGCGTTATGCCGAAACCGTGGCCTTACTCTTTAATGGTGAAGTGGCAGCCGAAGCCCCCGCCAAAGAGTTTTTCGCTCAGGCGCGCTATTACACCACTGCGGCCAACCGCATGTGCCGTGGCATCGCCGAAGGTGCCGTCATCGAAGAAGACATGGAAGCCCTATGCAGGAACTAAAGGAAAGCCCACAGGCGCGGAGGCAGACCATCCTTTCGGTACTGGTGGTGCTTTTGCTGACGCCGCTTACCCTCGTGCTTAATGAAGCCATAGGGCCGGGTAGTTATTACCTGCCCAGCATGCTCATTGTCATCTATGCCATGGTGCCCTTTTTCGTTTCCTTCGAAAGCAAGCGCCCGGGGGCACGCGAAATAACGCTGCTTGCTGTTATGTGCGCGCTGGCCGCCGTTTCGCGCATTGCCTTTTATTGGCTGCCGGGCTTTAAACCTATGGCGGCTGTTATTGCCATTGCGGGCATTGCCCTTGGTGCGCGCGGGGGCTTTTTGGTAGGCTCGCTTTCTATGTTTGTAAGCAACTTCTTCTTTACGCAGGGTTCCTGGACACCGTGGCAAATGCTTGCCTATGGGCTTATTGGCTTTGCGGCGGGGATCCTTGCCGACCGCGGCGTCGCCCCGCGTGAAAACCTTTCCAAAAAGCAGCTCCTTGGTCTGTGCTGCGCCGCCTTCGTGTTCATGGTTGTGGTGGTGGGGCCTGTGCTCGACACGAGCACGCTCTTCTTCATGATTTCGCGCATCACGCCTGAAGCGGTCATTGCCATCTATACGGCAAGCATTCCTGCTAATGTCATGCAGGGGGTGGCCACCTTCCTCACGCTGCTTTTGGTGTGCAACCCGCTCCTTGCCATGATTGCCCGCGTCAAACGCAAATACGGTCTCGCTCCTTATACACCTATTCTCGTATAATGATTTCGATGGTCAGTTCGAGCGGCAATAGGGCCGTGCGAACAACATGAGGAAATGCGGGTGAAAATCCTGCGCTATACCAGTAACCGTAAGGTGCGCTCCACATCCAAACGTGGCGCCGAAGTCGGAACACTCGTTTGCGAACTGACCCTGGAAAGGTGGTTCTTATGAACAAGAAAACAGTACTGACATTTCTATTGGCAACGGCACTCAGTGTGGTGCTCGCGGGTTGTGCGGGTGGCGGTGCGGCAAGCTCTGCTGCTTCAAGCGCTTCCGCAGACGCGGCTGCTACAAGCGCGGCAGCGGCATCGGCAGGGACGGTAAGCCTGCAGATTGTTAATGTGGACGAAACGGGCGCGCCTGTGGTCATGCTGAACAAGAGCTATGGTTTTGAAGACGGCGCCGTTATTGCGGACCTCTTCGACGCGGCCGTTACGGCAGGCGACTTGAAGGGTTACGAAATCAACGACTATGGCTTCATCCAGTCCTTCACCTTCGCCGACGGTACGAAGATCGCCAACGCTGAAGACTTCAGCACCTATTTTGCCCAGTACGAAAACGGCGTGTACTATGCTGGCCAGGACACCCTGCTTACCCAAAAGTTGGCGGCAGACACGGCCTATCAGTTTGGCATGGAAGAGTACGTTGAAGGCAAAGAAAGCGTGCCGACCGACTGGTCGAAGCTCGATGCGCCAACAGAAGGCGGCACCGTTGCCGTACCTTCCATGGCTGCGGCTGCGTAAGCTTGAATCAAGCTTGAAAAGGCCTGCTACTCTTTGCCGTTCCAGCAATAGGTGCAGATAGTAGCTGGGTCGATACCGATGGCTTCCAGCATGCCAGGAAGCGTTTGGTAGGCAAGTGAATCGAAGCCCAGTTCTTCGCAGATAGTTTTTAACATGCAGGCCCCGCGTTCCGTCGTGGGGTCTGCGTATTCGTCCAGGTGATTATGGCCTTCGTCGCCTTCAATCTGCTGCACGGTGCGGCGTGCAATGAGGTCCATGTCGTCCTTATTGCGACTGAACGAAAGGTACTTGCAGCCAAACATAATGGGCGGGCAGGCGCTGCGCATGTGCACTTCGCGTGCGCCTGACTCGTAGAGGAAGTTCACCGTGTTTTGCAGCTGGGTGCCGCGCACGATGCTGTCGTCCACAAACAGAAGGCGCTTGTCTTTAATGAGTTCAGGTACAGGAATTTGTTTCATGGTTGCCACGCGGCGGCGCACGTCCTGGTTGCCCGGCATGAACGAACGGGGCCAGGTAGGCGTGTACTTAATGAAGGGGCGCGCGAATGGCACCATGCTTTCGGTGGCATAACCAATGGCGTGGGGGATGCCAGAGTCGGGCACGCCCGCCACATAGTCCAGTTCAGGCAGGATGCCACGGTGCTGTTCATCGCGTGCCATGATGGCGCCGTTCTTGTAGCGCATAACTTCCACGTTCACGCCTTCGTAATTGGAATTGGGGTAGCCATAGTACACCCACAGGAAGGCGCAGATCTTCATGTTGCCGCTGGCGGACTGGAGTGTTTCCAGGCCTTCGGGTGTGATGCGCACGATTTCGCCTGGGCCCAGTTCGTAATGGTCGTCGTAGCCCAGCTTATGGTAGGCAAAGCTTTCGAAGGAAATGCAATAGCCGTCTTCGTCCTTGCCAATAAGCACGGGGAGTCGGCCCTGCTTGTCGCGCGCGGCAATAATCTGGCCGTCTTCAGGCATGATGAGCAGCGTGAGTGAACCGTCCACTTTTTCCTGGGCATACTGGATGCCTTCGACAAAGCTTTTCTTCTCATTGATGAGGGCGGCAACCAGTTCGGTGGAATTGATTGCACCCGAAGAAAGCGCCATGAACTGGGTGGATTTGTCGGCCAGGTATTCGTCGGCGAGTTCCTTGGCGTTGTTGATGGCGCCCACCGTGGTTATGGCAAATGCGCCCAGGTGGCTCTTGATGAGCAGAGGCTGGGGGTCCGTGTCGGAAATGCAGCCGATGCCGCTCGTGCCTTCAAAGCGCTCAAGGTCTTCTTCAAAACGCGTGCGGAAGGGGGTGTTTTCGATGGAGTGGATTTCCTTTTTGAAGCCGCCGGTGCCACTCGTGAAGGTAAGACCTGCACGTCGTGTGCCCAGGTGGGAATGGTAGTCTACGCCAAAGAAGACGTCCATGACCACGTCGCGCTTGGAAGCTGCCCCGAAAAATCCGCCCATAAGAATTGCCTTTCGCGATGGAATTCGCTTACTTAAGCAGTATAAGACTCAGCCGCGCCGGTGGTGCGTATTGGTCGAAAGGTACACAAATTTGGAACAGGGGACGGGTTTTTGTTCCACTTGGAACAGGGGACAGGTTTTTGTTCAAATTCATGCTCGTTAGGCGCACGAAAACAGTGCTCTCTGTTCCATTTGTAGCTATACGTATAGCAAATTATCTGGTAGAATACTATACGTATGAAAGGGGTGGATAATGTCTACGACTCAATTCAATGTGCGTTTGGAAGAAGACGACAAACAAGCAGGCGACGAAGCCTTTGCTTCTATTGACTACACTCCTTCGCAGGTGGTCCAGGCGGTATGGGCTTATGCTGCTCGCAATAGGCGCAACAAAAAAGCACTCCGCAAGTTAGCCAGCCTGCTTGATGGACAAACAGCAGAAACAAGTTCTGAACAAGAGGATCGCCTTAAGTGGCATGCTGCTGCGCCGAAGATGTATAAAGATATGCTGAAAGAAATGGGTATAAAGGAAACGCCTGCGCCCCTTGGCTTAACAGATGAAGAATTACTCTACCAAGCCTACGTGGATAAAGCGGCCGAACGGGGTATGCCCGTATGAATGCTTTGTTGTTAGATACCAACGTCTTGCTTGACTACCATCTTGCCGACCGCCCGGGGCACGCAGACGCTTTTGCCCTCATTGATGCAGCGCTCAAGAACGACTATCCGCTCCTTGTAGCGTCCCATTCTCTTAAGGACTTTTGGTACATCTTCTGGCAAAGTAGCAAGCTGCATTGCCAGGCGGACGGCAGTGCTTCCTTGGAGCAGGCATCGAAAATTGCGAAACGTATGGCGTGGGCATGCACCGAACAAATAAGCCATATTGCCACCGTTGTTGCTTCGGACGCATCTGATGCCTGGCTCGCAATAAAAATGCAGGGTACCCATGACGACTATGAAGACAATTTGCTCGTTGCCGCAGCAATGCGCGCAAAGCCACGGCTGCTGGTTACGAACGACCAGGAACTTATTGCGCATAGCCCTGTAGCAACCGCTACGCCCAAAGATGCCCTCGCATTCCTCGACTTTGCATAGTGGACAAAAAAATTGACCACATCTATAACATGTGGACAAAATAATTGACCACTTTGTGAGGTGCATATGGGAACAGAAAAGCTTGTGGCGTAATCACAACTTCAAGGAGCAATAACGTGAACAGGGGCGTAATTTGAACGGGGGACTGACCCCTGTTCAAGTTTGGAACAAAACCCCGTCCCCTGTTCCAAAAACAACAACATGGCAACGCATTTTTTATTTGTGCATTTGTGGGCCATGGAAGGGCAATTCTGCCTTACAATATGCGTGTTGTGATTGAAGGGTTCGAAGCCCTTTCGTTCTAAGGAGAGAACATGGCAGGTATGACCGACGCGATTTTGCAGCAAGTGCTCAGCAGTGTAACCCAGAACCCCAGCTTGCTGTCCAACATGGTTGACCACCCTTATTCAACCATTGGCAACATCACCAATAACAACAACGTTTCCAAGGAAGAAGCGAGCCAGGTTGTTACCGCTCTTGCACAGCTTGCCGGCGGTCAGAGCGTAAACACCAGCAGCATCGGTAGCTTGGCTAGCCAGCTGCTCGGCCAGAACAACAACAGCGTTCACAGCCTGTCTTCCAGCCTGCTTGGTAGCCTGCTTGGTGGCGGCCAGCAAAGCGGCGGCCTGTTCAGCGCAGCCCAGCCCAAGCCTCAGAGCAACCTGGCAACCAGCATCCTGGGTAACCTCGCGGGCGCAGCTCTTTCGGGCGGCATCTTCTCCAGCAAGAGCCCCATCGACCTTTCCGACGGCTTTGGTCTGGACGACGCCCTGGGCATCGCAAGCTTGCTTTTCAAGAAATAGTACATTTAATAGTACGTTTGGCTTATCAACATGAATCGAAGGCCCGGGGAGCGCATCCTCGGGTCTTCGTGCATAATAGGGACGCAACGTAGTGGCGCACGAAAAAAGGGGGGAGCTATGGCAGATCAGAAAAACATTCTTGTTGTTATTCCGGTAAATGAAGAACAGCGCGCACGCATTGAAGCGGCGGTGGAAGGCGGCCAGTACGACTGCAACATCACCTTCATGCCAACCAAGATGCCTATGCCAGAAGACCTGAAGGCGGGCAGCAATATTAGCCTTGAACTCATGCGCGACGTAAGTGCAGAAGACCTCGCGGGGCAGCACGTTATTTTGGGTGCCGTCACGCCAAGTTTGTTGCCGGCGGCAGACAGCCTTGAATGGCTCCAACTTTCTTGGGCGGGCGCCGATTCCTTCCTGGGCGTGCTTCCTGAAAACGTGGTACTCACCAACGCTTCGGGCGCCTATGGCCTTACTTGTTCGGAACACATGCTGGCCCTTACGCTTGCGCTGGTGCGCCATATTCCTGAATATGTACGCAAGCAAGAGCAGCGGGTTTGGCAGCAGAACCCCTGGCACATTGCCATCGAAGGTTCCACGGTGCTTGCCCTCGGCCTCGGCGACATTGGTGGCGACTATGCGCGCAAAGTGAAGGCCCTGGGTGCTTATGTGATTGGCGTGCGTCGCGATGCCAGCAATAAGCCCGACTACTGCGACGAAGTGGTTTCGCTTGACGAATTGGACAGCGTTTTGCCGCGCGCCGACATCGTGGCGGCGTCCTTGCCTGGCGGAAAAGCCACCTTCCATCTTATGAACGAAGAACGTCTGCGCCTTATGAAGCCGGGTGCCTACTTTGTAAACGTGGGTCGCGGCAATGTGCTCGACCAAGAAGCAGCCAAGCGCGTGCTGGCGGACGGTCACTTGGGCGGCTTAGGCCTGGACGTGTTCGAGGCCGAGCCCCTGCCCGAAGACGACGAACTATGGCACAACGAACGCGTGCTCATTACGCCACATGTGGCAGGCCAGTTCTTCCTGCAGGAAACCTTCAACCGCATGTTCGATATCGTGGTCGAAAACACCCATGCCTGGAGCCACGGCGAGCCACTTACCCATGTGGTCAGCCGTGAATTTGGATATTAAAATAAGGTCATCTGTTTAATATGGTGTCTCATTGGGGCGGAGCACTGGTGGCACAAAGAAGACAACATCTTATATGCCTGAGTTTGCTTCGTTTCCAAGTTCGTGAAAGGGGCGGCTATGCCAGTATGTGAACTTTGCGGCAAGACTGAATTCGTCAAAGAAGACGGCATGTTTGTATGCCAGGGTTGTGGCACTAAATACACGCCCGAAGAAGCTAAGAAACTTTCCTCTTCGCCCGCGAAAATCGAAGTGGGTACCGGGGGCCAGAGCCCGCAGTCTGCGGTCGAGGCCATTGGCGGCGTGGCGGTTGCCGCCATTACGGCCATTGCCGAAGCTCTCGCATCGGGGGGCGAACCCAAGATTGAAGAGCAGGTTAATCTCGAAACCATGGATGCTCGCGGTGTAAACAACTACATTGCGCAAAGTTGGCAAATGCTGGTCGACCGCTACAAAAAGTTTGAACACCCTTCGAAGCTACAGCTGGACAACATGGCGCTCCAGGCCAAGGAATGTTTGGTGGCACTCGACAATGCGGCAAAAGCTGAACCAGAAAAGTACGTGCAGAACACGATTATCTATAACAACTGCCTCGAAATCGAAGAATGCGTTCGCGACCTGGATTGCTACGAGCAGAAGGAAGGCGAATGGAAGCGCGTTTCCTTCCCCTTGAGCAGTTCCGACCTGAAGATTCCCGGTCAGGACGGGTCATG
Organism: uncultured Coriobacteriaceae bacterium; assembly: GCA_902768975.1. Taxonomy (GTDB): domain Bacteria; phylum Actinomycetota; class Coriobacteriia; order Coriobacteriales; family Eggerthellaceae; genus CACXMZ01. The sequence continues at coordinate 27,203 of CACXMZ010000002.1, read as the reverse complement.
GAAAGAAAAGCTTGACTTCTACCGCGAGCAGATTCGCCAGGAATACTTGGGCGCCAACGAAACAGACGTTGCCCTGCTGGCAGAACTTGAAGCCCAGGCGGCCACAATCGAAGCCGAGCTCGATGAACTGAAGGCCGAAAAGAAGTCCAAGGGCTTTTTCAACTTTGCCGAAAAGGGTGAAGTGAAGGAGCGCATGAAGCCCGTGAAAGAAAAGCTTGCGGGCGTGCAGGACCAGATCGACGACGTTGAAGACCGTGTGGACGAATACGTGAAAGACCGTCTTGATGAGCTCGGAACAAGCTTTACGCGTTTGAGTTTCTAGCGTGAAGTTAGCTGTGCGCCGCGCTGGTAGCAGGTGCATACACACCGCGAAACCAGCCGAGAGGCTTGCGAGGTAAGCATTGGAAGCGGGTAGACCTAAGTCTAAGAAAGTTTGCTACTAGCAGCTTCGTCGGGGTCTAGAACAATCGCCGCATTAGAAGCCGTGCCAGCATCGTTGAGGATATCTTCATCGGTGCTGGTTGCTTTTACGCACGAAGAAAGCACGCAGGTAAGTGCCGCAACGACAAGTGCGGTGAAAAGCTGCTTTACTAATAGAGTGCGCTGCATACTGAACCCATCTGTTATAGCAAGTTAACGACTAAGCCTATGGTAGCACAGCTACTGTTCAGGCGCTTGTTGGGCTGCGGGGTTACCCTGCTCAGGCGCTTGTGTGGAACTATCCTGGGGTGCAACAAAGACCTGCTGTGCCGGCGCGTAACTCTGCTGGGGTGCGGGGTAGGCCTGCTGGGGAGCCATATAGACTGGTGCGGGCTGGTAGGTGTTCGCCTTGTAGAATTGCCCGCGGTCGGGCATGGGGTGTTCCTTAAGCACTCGCACAGCCGCAACAACCGAAGGTGAATAAGCAAAAATGAGCGTTAGGTAGAGGGCTATAACTGCAAGCCCTTCGCTTCCTTCGCTTACATAGGCGGTATTCACGGGGTTGTTCATGAGTCCGTTCGTTACCAACATAAGCATGAAGTCGTTTGCACCATGCAAGATAATGACTGGCCACAGATTACCCGTCTTAAGAACCGCAACAGCGGCAGCAAAGCCAAAGACACCCGACTGAACAACCTTTAAGCAGGCCTGTATGGCTTGCGTGGGTTCGGCCCAATTGGTATCCACGAAGTTCACGTGCATCAGGCCAAAAATAAAGGATGAAATTATAACGGCCCAGAAAACACCCTTCTTGTTCGTGCCCATGCGGGCCAAAAGCCCTTCAAAACACAGACCACGGAAGGTGGTTTCTTCAAAGAGGCCAACGCCAGCACACAAAAGAAGAAGGGTCAGCACGCGCAGGGGCCACAGGTTGGCTAACTCAAAGGTCCCCTCGTAGGCAAGCCCAACTATTTCAATAACGACGATAACAAGGTCGGTAATAAAGATCCATTTTATGATCTGCCAGGTTTCACTCATGCCTTCCAGCGAAGGAGTAGCAAGCTTTTTGCCGCCCAAGGCCAGGACAAACAAAAGTCCCGCAACGCCCGAGCCGATTTCGGCAACGGTGAGCAGGCCTTCGTCGGTGTTGCTCAGCATTCCCAAGAAAACGAAAACAATCTGGACGAACTGGGTGGCAATTAAGAGGCCGAAGGCAGCCCACAGTTTACCCCAGCCACTCGGCTGCTTGACGGGGGCAGTATAGACTGGAGAAACCGTTTGCGGTGCTTGCCGGAACGCTTGACCAGTTTGGCCCCCTTGGGGGTCCTGCTGATATGGCATATTTGTTTGAGTCATATCCATAATGCAATGTCATATATTACTATGCTGTACTTAGATACAATAGACGGGTTGGGAAAACACCCGATTTGGAGCAGGAATGTTATCGAACGGAAAACTTAAGTCCTACCAGGAAAAGCTCGCTCAGGCAGATCGCGAAGCAAAAGCAACCGTCGTTGCCTTGTTTGCAACTATTGCCGCGTGGGTCGTGCTGGGCTTTGGCCTTGCGGGCCTCGACATAACTTTGTTTCATACGCCCTTGTGGGTAATAGGCGGCACCTTGGGAACTTGGCTGTTTGCCATTGGCGTGTGCGTGTTCCTGGAGCGTCGCGTATTTGTGGACTTCGATTTAGACGAAGATGAAGCCGCCGCAGACTTGCAAACCTCTGCAGAAGCGGGGGTGGCCCATGAATAGTCTGGCAGGCATCGTCCCCGTTGTAGTTTTCCTTCTGTTCGCACTCGTTATGGCCGTGCTGGCACGCAGGCGTTCGCGCGCAGCGGCTGAAGCTGGCTTTGTGAACGAATACTTTATTGGCAACCGTGGCCTTGGCGGCTTCGTCCTTGCCATGACGACCATCGCCACCTACGGCAGCGTAAGCAGTTTTGTGGGCGGCCCGGGGCAGGCTTGGAGCATTGGCTGGGGCTGGGTGTATATGGCAACGGTGCAGGTAACCACCCTGTTTTTGCTCTATGGCATCTTGGGTAAGAAGATGGCGCTCGTTTCACGCAAGTTGGGTGCCGTCACGGTTATCGACGTTATTCGCCAGCGCTACCAGTCCGACGCGCTGGCAGTTGCGGCGGCGCTCATTATGGTTACCTTCTTCGCTACTACCATGATTGCCCAGTTTGTGGGTGGCGCCAAGCTCTTTGAATATGTAACGGGTTATTCCTACACGCTGGGTTTGTGCCTGTTTGGTATTGCGGTCATCCTGTTTACCAGCATTGGCGGTTTCCGCGGCGTGGCCGTAACCGACGCATTGTGCGGCGTGGTCATGCTCGTGGGCATCGTGGTGCTGGCGGGCGGCATCCTTTCGGCCGGTGGCGGTTATGCCCAGGTCATGGACACTATTGCCACGAACCACCCTGAAATGATGGAGCCGCTTTCGGGCGGTAACATGCCCCTGGGTTTGTACTTTACGCAGTGGTTACTGGTGGGTGTATTCACCTTCGCTTTGCCGCAAAGTGTGGTGCGCACCTTGGGCTACAAGGACACGAAGTCGCTTCATTCGGCCATGGTGTGGGGCACGGTTATTCTGGGCGCCATGATGATTGGCGTTACGAGCCTGGGCGTCCTTTCCGCTGGCGTGCTTACTGAACCGCTTGACGCCTATGGCGGCAGCGTGGACAACATCATTCCGCAAACTATCGTGGCCACCTTGCCACCGTGGCTCGCGGGCATTGCCATTGTGGGGCCCATCGCGGCGTCCATCTCAACGGTTTCTTCGTTGCTTATTGCATCGTCTTCGGCCGTCGTGAAAGACCTGTGGCTTCACCATAGCGAAAAGCAGGGCAAACACATTGCCGATGCCATCATTGAGCGTTCGAGCCTTATTATTACGCTTGCGGTTGGCGTGGCGGTCTTCGCTCTGTCCATCGTGCCGCCGAGCGTTATTTGGAAGATTAATATGTTTGCCTTTGGTGGCCTGGAAACGGCCTTTGTGTGGGTGCTTTTGGGTGCCTTGTTCTGGAAGCGCGCGACCCGCGCAGGTGCATTGTGGTCCATGATTGGTGGCGTGGCGGCTTACTGCACAAGCATGGCGCTGGGCTTTAAGCTGTTCGGCCTACACCAGATAACTATCGGCATTACGGTGGCCCTTGTGCTCATGGTGCTTGTTTCGCTCGCGACTAAACCAAGCGACGAAAAAACACTCAAGACCTTCTTTGGCTAAACCTACTAAGTCAATAGACAATAGGCCAGACCTGCACAAACGCTGCAAATCTTTTGCGCTACGCATGACATAGTGCTACCATATTGCCTTGCCTGATTAAACACACTACATGCTCGTCAAGAAGGGAATTCTAAAGATGGAGCAGAAAAACGCAATCAGCAGGCGCTTATTTTTTGGCGGCACATTAGCATGTGGCGCTGCAACCCTGCTCAAACCAAGCGTGGCTTTTGCCGACCCTGCCAGCGAAAAGCAGGCCGAAGCGGACGCTGCCTATGCAACGCTTATCGAAAAGCAAGAAGCGCTCGATCGCGCGTCTAATAATTACCACAAGGCGGTCCAGGCTCAGGAAGAAGCCCAGGACTTAATGGAAGACGCGCGCCAGCGTATTGCGGGTGAGTCCGCACGTATTGCCGAATACCAGGAACAGCTTTCCATGCGTGCACACGACATGTACCGTGCGGGCACGGGTTCCTTCCTCGATGTGTTGTTGGGTGCTTCGTCCTTTGAAGAGTTTGCCAATAATTGGGAAATGCTCAACACCATGAACGCGAGCGACGCTGCCTTGGTCAAGCGCTCGAAGGAGTCGCGCCAGGCTATGGCAAACGCCAAGGCCACCTATGAAGTGCAAAAACAAACGGCCACCAAGGAAGCGGCCGAAGCGAAGACCGTCCACGACGAAGCCATGGCAACCGTGGCTGAAATGGAAGCGGTGTACGAAAGCCTGTCTGAAGAAGCTGCTGTGCTGGTAGCCGAAAGAAATGCGGCACAGGCAACCATTACCGACCAGGCAACGCTTGCTCAGCTTGCCGAAGAAGGTGCCGCGGCAACCGCTGAATGGGAAGCTGCTTCCCAGTCTGCTGTCCAGATAAACGACGCGGCCGCTCCCCAGGAAGAGCAAGCGGCACCTGCCCAGGAAAGCACACCTGCCGCTCCCGAGCCTGAACCAGAACCAGCACCAGAGCCGGAACCAGAACCCGAGCCCGAACCAGTTTGGGAACCAGAGCCCGAACCCGAACCTGAACCCGAATACTATGAACCCGTTGTTGACTACAATGTCGACTTCGGTTCGCGCGTGGTAAATGTTGCCCTGCAGTATCTTGGCTGGGACTACGTATGGGGTGGTAAGTCGCCCGCTTCGGGTGGCTTCGACTGCTCTGGTTTTGTGAGCTATTGCTACGGCCAGGCAGGTTCGTATGCGCCTGCGTGGACCGGCTCGCTCATTGGCTGGGGCTACGAAGTGTGGGACCCGCAGCCAGGCGACGTTTGCGTTATCCACGAAGAAAGCGGCAAGCAGCGCCAGCACACTGGCATTTACTACGGTGGCGGCCAGATGATTCACGCCGCAACCTTTGGTGTGGGCGTTATTATTAGTTCCGTCCAGGAAGGCATGACCTATCGCCGCGGGTATTAGTCTTGCTGTTCTACGAACGGTGAAACTGCCGATGCTGCGCCTTAGGCTGCCGGCATACTAACTAGTGCTCGATTCCCGCGCTTCAAGCGCAGGGCCTAAGTCCAGGTTGAGGTCGACAGGCGAGCCAATGCCATTAATCTGCCCCTGGCTGGCATATTGCCACAAGACATATTTCTGGGTATACGCAGGCAAGGCGCCATATTCGGCATACCAAACGGGGTAGCGTTCGAGTAAGTCGCTGCTATAGCGCCCAAGGTCGTGGCCATTGCCGTACAGGATAACGTCGTAACCGCCCGCCTGAATGGTTTCGCAAAAGGCTTGGGCAACCGCAGACGACTCTTCTTGCGTTAAGCCCGCCACACGGCTCTGAATACCTTCGGCTGCCATTTCCGAGTCAAAGGCGACAGGGTATTCAAGCTCCGTCTTATTAAGAAGCTGGAGCACAAATTCGGCTTCTTCGCGCGCTTCTTCCACCGTTATGGCCTGCGAAAAGAAGTAAACACCCCGTTCGACCCCCGCGTCCTTGGTGGCTTGCAAATTGTATTCGTAGTAGGTATCGGCATAGAGTTCACCTTCGGTGCTTCCGCGGTAACCAATGCGAATATAGGCGAACTTGACGCCGCTTGCACGCACCGCCTCCCAGTCTATCCATTCCTGATGGTCGGAAACGTCCACGCCTGTTTTATTAACAATTAGGTCGCCGTCTATGTATTCGTAGAACTGCCCGTTGCGAATAAACAGCGCGTGGTTGTAGAAAGGCTGCGGCGTGAGCGGTTCTTCTACTTCTTCTTGAGTGCAGGCACGGAAGGCAAAACCCGCCACCAAAAAGGCCAAGATGCACACGAGGGCAATGGCCACCATGCGCGGCAGGTGTTCGTTCGTCGACCAGTGTGCGTTTTGTACGCGCGGCCCGCCCATGCGGGTTGAAAGCCGTTGCGACCGCGGCAGACGAGTAGAGCGTGCATGCCTGTTGCGTTGTGTGGGCAAAATAACCTTTCCATGACAGCTGCAGGGTGTTTGAGTATATCAAAGGCTGCAAGCTATAATACAAAGTGAACCACTTGGATGTGAACAGGATTCGTCCTGTTCATTTTTTACGAAAGAAGGAAGAACCATGCGCAAGTTTAAGACTGAAAGCAAAAAACTTCTCGACTTAATGATCAATTCGATCTACACCAATCGGGAAATCTTTTTGCGCGAACTCATTTCGAACGCGTCCGACGCGGAAGACAAGCTCTACTTCAAAAGCCTCACCGACAAGTCCATCAAGCTGAAGAAGGACGACCTGGTCATTCGCGTTTCCTTTGATGAAGACGCGCGTACGGTAACCGTTTCTGACTCGGGTATTGGCATGACGGCTGAAGAGCTGGAAAAGAACCTAGGCGTTATTGCCCATTCCGACAGCCTGGAGTTCAAGGAAGCCCAAATGGTGGCTGCCGAAGAAGCGGCCGAAGCGGCCAAGGAAAAGGGCGGCAAGGGCAAGGGGGGCTCCAAGAAAAAGCCGGCTCCTTCCACCGTGGACATTATTGGCCAGTTTGGTGTGGGCTTTTATTCCGCCTTCATGGTTGCCAAGAAGGTGCGCGTGGTCACGAAGGCCTACGGTGAAGACGTGGCCCATGTTTGGGAAAGCGACGGCGTGGAGGGCTACACCATTGCGGAAGCCCAAAAGGAAGGTCACGGTACCGACGTCATCCTTACTATCAAAGACAACACCGACGAAGAAAACTACGACGTCTACTTAACTGAACCGGGCTTGAAGGAACTCATTCGCCGCTACAGCAACTACGTGCGCTACCCCGTGCAAATGGAATGCATGCACCAGCGCAAGGTCGAAGTGGAAGGCGCCGAAGAAGACGCTGACCCCCAATGGGAAACCTACTTCGAAACCGAGACCATCAATTCCATGGTGCCTATTTGGAAGCGCCGCAAGCAAGACGTGAAGCAGGAAGAATACGACGAATTCTACAAGAGCCAGTTCCACGACTTCGCCGACCCAGCGCGCACCATTTCCGTTCACGCGGAAGGCGCCATCAGCTACGACGTGCTCATGTTTATTCCGTCGCGCCCGCCTTTCGACCTGTACAGCAAGGACTACAAGAAGGGCCTGGAGCTGTACAGCAGCAACGTGCTTATCATGGACAAATGCGAAGACCTTCTGCCCGACCATTACAGCTTCGTGCGTGGTGTGGTGGACAGCCAGGATCTTACGCTGAATATTTCGCGCGAAACCTTGCAGCAGAACAACCAGCTGCGCGCCATTGCCAAGAAGGTCGAAAGCAAGATCACGAGCGAACTGACCAGCATGTGCAAAAACGACCGCGAAGCCTACGAAGCTTTCTTCGAAAACTTTGGTCGCGGCATTAAGTTTGGTATCTACACAAGCTACGGTGCCTATGCTGCCGAACTTGCTCCGCTGCTGCTGTTCTATTCCGCCAAGCAGGAAAAGATGATTACCCTCGACGAGTACCTGGAAGCGGCGGCCGACGGGCAGGAAGCCATTTACTATGCTGCGGGCGAAGACGCCGAACGCCTGGCCAAGATGCCCATGGTCACGAGCGTGGTGGGCAAGGGCTACGACGTGCTGCTGTGCACCCAGGACGTGGACGAATTCTGCCTGCAAACCATGATGCAGTACCAGGAAAAGCAGCTGCTCAATGTGGCGGGCGGCGACCTGGGCCTGGAAACGGAAGCCGACAAGGAAGCGGCCGAAGCAGCTACCGAAGCCAATGCCGACCTCTTTGCCGCCATGAAGGAAGCCCTGGGCGACAGGGTGGTAAAGGTGGCCGTGTCCACGCGCCTGACCGACGCGCCCGCCGCCTTAACTGCGAAGGGCCCTGTGAGTTTGGAAATGGAAAAGATTATGTCGCAGATGCCCGACGCGCAAGGCATTAAGTCGGAACGCGTGTTGGAGCTCAATGCGCAGCATCCTATTTTTGAAATATTGCGGAAGGCTCATAAAAATAATCACGATAAGCTAGTCAGTTACACGAATATTCTTTACAATCAAGCATTACTGGTTGAAGGTTTGCCCGTGGAAGATCCGGTCGCTTTCAGCCAAGCAATTTGTGAGTTAATGAAATAGGGGGAAAGGGATTCCAATGCTTGTTCTTGTGGTGAACGCTGGTAGCTCCAGCCTGAAAAGCCAGCTTATCGAAACCGAAACGGGCGAATCGTCCATGAAGTGCCTGGCCGAAAAGGTCGGCCTGGAAGACGGCTTCATGAACATTAGCTTCGCACCGGACTTCGAAAAGAAGACCTACGAAATGCCTAACGCTACGGTAGCCGACTGCCTGGCTAAGCTGCTCGAAGTACTCGACACTGACCCAGCTTCTCCGGTGGAAAGCCTCGACGAAATTGGCGCCATTGGCAACCGCGTGGTGCACGGCGGCGAATACTTCAACAGCTCGGTGCTTATCGACGACGACGTGCTGGCCAAGATTGAGTCTTGCAACGACCTGGCTCCGCTGCACAATCCTCCGGGACTGGCTTGCATTTACAAGACGCGCGAACTGTACCCGAACATGCCGCAGGTTGCTGTGTTCGACACCGCCTTCCATGCAAGCATGCCCGCAAAGGCCTACATGTATCCCATTCCTATGGACTACTACAAGAAGTATTCCATCCGTCGCTATGGCTTCCATGGCACAAGCCACGGTTATGCTGCTCGCACAGCTGCCAAGCTGGTTGGCCGCCCCATTGAAGAGCTCGGCATTATCACCTGCCACTTGGGCAACGGTGGTTCCATCACGGCGGTTGACGGCGGCAAGTCGGTCGACACCACTATGGGTCTCACTCCGCTCGAGGGCCTGATGATGGGCACCCGTTCGGGCGACATCGACCCTGCCATCATTCCGTTCCTTATGAATAAGGAAGGCATCAGTGCGGCTGAAGTCGACAATACGCTGAACAAGAAGAGCGGTTTCCTGGGCGTTTCGGGCGTCAGCTCCGACATGCGCGACGTGGAAGAAGCAGCCGCTGCTGGCAACGAAGACGCTCAGTTGGCCCTCGACATGTACATCTATCGTGTACAGAAGGCCATCGGTTCCTATTTTGCCATCCTGCCGCACACCGACGTGGTTGTTATGACCGCTGGCGTGGGCGAAAACAGCATCACGGCTCGCGAAAAGATCTTCGGTGGTCTGGAGCACTTGGGCATGAAGCTGGACAAGGAAAAGAACCAGGTCCGCGGCCAGAACACCATCATCTCTACCGACGACAGCCCGGTAAAGATTTGCCTCGTGGCCGCCGACGAAGAAGCTTGCATCGCCAACGACGCTGCAGCTATCGTTTCTGCGCTCTAAAGTTTCAAGCACAGATACATTTCAAGGGCCCCATATGGGGCTCTTGTTTTGTTTTAAGAAAGGGGACTCTCGGGTAGGTATATCGCGACCGCTTCCGCTGTTCGTGAAAACAATTCACTGGATTGTTTTCACTCATGCGCTCTCGCTTGACGCTCGTCAACTTAGTTAAGTGCATTTTTTGGCAACAGCAAAAATTGCGATAATTGAACTCACGACATCGCATATACCTACCCGAGAGTCCCTTTTAATATTCAAACAAGAAGCCAAAAAGGGCCCCATGTGGGGCCCTTTATTGGAAGTGGTGTGCCTACTTGTGGTTGCCTGAATACTTCACGTAGGTGTCGGAATAGGCGCTCTTGGCCTTGTCCATGTGATATTTCGCGTTGCTTTCGCTGTCATAGATGCCAGCGGCAACAACCCAGTAGCCGTCCTGATTCAGGTTGCCATAGTCAGCCGACCAGTAAATGCGCGGGTCGGGGTAGCCCAGGTTGCGCATTTCCTGCTGGCGTGCTTCGGCGTTGGCCTTGCTGCTGAAAGCACCAACCCATACACCCCAGAACGGGTCGCCTTCGTGGAAACCGCCGCCTGTGTTACCACCAGAGCCGTCGCTGTATTCAGGCTGTACTTCCGGTGCAGGAGCAGGTGCGGGTTCTGGTGCAGGTGCGGCAGGCTGTTCAGCAGGCTGGGTTTCAGCGGTAGTGCCTTGGCTTGCACTGTCCGTTCCACCCGCACTGCCTGCATCTGCTGCGGCAGAGCTCGCAGCGTCCGTGCTGCTTGCGGCACTGCTTGCGGCAGACGAACTGCTTGCTGCAGAAGAACTGCTCGAAGAAGCAGCAGAGCTTGAGCTGCTCGTCGAGCTCGTGCTTGAAGTTGTGCTGGAGCTCGTAGAACTTGAAGAACTCGAACTGGAGTCGGTCGAAGCAAGACTTACCGTCGCAGAATTATTTGCGTCGCCGCCGCGCAGCAGGTCGAGGGGACTGCCGCCACCAATGGCAAAGCCAGCACCACCCGCTGCCAGCGCCGCTGCAATAACGCCAGCAACAATGGCCCCGGTGTGCTTCTTCTTTTTCTGCGTGCCATAGCTGTATACGGCCGCCTTAGAGTCGCCACCAGGAGGCATGACGATTTCACGCTTAGGCGACGTGCCGTCGTTGAGGTTCACGCGCCCCGCTTCAGCTGCCTCTGCAGCCCATTCGTTCAGATTTTCATCATGGATGTTTTCAGTCATATCTTGCCTGCTTTCTTCACGCTGGTGCGCCTGCAAGCGCGGAGCGTGTATTTCGTTTTCTGCTGCCCTTACACTCCAATATATGTTCATTGACGTCTTTTACTATTCGTACACGCCAATGTGGGACTATTATACTAAAAAGAGCAGAGAGAGGTACCTGTCTGCACATATTCTGTGCGCAGTCCTCCATACGGTTTACGGTGAAAGTTGCAGAAATGGGTATCCGAAAATCAGTTGCCGAAGTAGCAAGCAGCATGTCAAGCGCAGCTCTGCGCCACATTTTTAGAAGGCCAGCGGGTAACTTCCCGGGAAAGTTGGCCCTGTATATCGACCCTTCTATTATTGCCAGCACCGCAAGCAAGCTGGAACACGGCAGTATATGCGTTGTAGGCACAAACGGCAAAACCACCGTTACCAATATGCTTGCAGATTGTCTTGTTGCTGCAGGTCAGCGCGTTGTTTGTAACCGTAGTGGCGCAAACCTGAATTCGGGCGTGGCAACGAGTTTGCTTGCATCGCGCGCTGCCGACTGGGGCGTATTCGAATGCGACGAACTGTGGTTGGTAAAGATCTTGCCCTATTTACAGTCCCGTTACGTGGTCTTGCTTAACCTGTTCCCCGACCAGCTTGACCGTGTTGGCGAAATCGACCGTATTCAGGAAAGCATTATCGACGCTTTGAAGCAGTCGCCTGAAACCACGCTCGTTTACAACGCCGATGACCCCCATTGTGAAATAATTGCTCGCAGCATTTCAAATGCCACCATTCCTTTTGGCGTAAGCGAAGGGCTCGACACCCTGCAGGGTGCAGCGGTCGACGCGCAAATGTGCCAGCAGTGTGACACCATGCTTAATTATGACTACCGCACCTACAGCCAGCTCGGCGCCTTTTCTTGTCCTGCATGCGACTTTAGCCGCGCGCATCTGCGCTTTATGGCACGGAATTGCGAAGTAGGTCTTGGAGGTTTGAAGTTTGACGTTATTGCTGCTTCCGACGAAGAAGCGATTGCTGGCGGAGTTGTTGCCACCATTGAAGCGCCCTATTCGGGTACGTATATGGTGTATAACTTGCTCGCGGTTTATACCGTGGGTTATTCCGTTGGGCTTTCAAATAACGTCATGCAACTTACTATGAAATCCTTCGACCAGCACAATGGCCGGCTTGAGCACTTAGACATTCATGGGCGCAGCGTGCTTTTGAACCTGGCAAAGAACCCAACGGGCTTTAACCAGAACTTGGGGCTTGTTCTTCAGGAAACAGAACCCGTGGTCGCAAGCTTTTTCGTTAACGACATGGAAGGCGACGGCCACGACGTAAGCTGGATATGGGACGTTGACTTTGAAGCGCTGGCTGGGCGTGCAAATACCCAGGTTTTTGTGGGTGGCATGCGCGCGAACGACCTTCAGGTGCGTCTTAAGTATGCCGGCGTGGACGCGCGCATTGTGGAAGACGCCAACGAGCTTATGCGCCATGTCGCGGCCTTGCCGAACGAATACAAAACCTTCGTTATTGCAAACTATACGAGCCTGCCTGCCGTGCGCGAAGCCTGCGTCAAAATGGCCGAAGAAGCAGAAGCGCCCGAACCCTTTGAAGGCAGCGAGCCTGGCCAAGCTACGCAAGGAGCGTGGCAAGCGGCGGCTGCGTCAGTCGAAGGGGAACCGGTGCGCATTATGCTTTTGTACCCCGACCTGCTCGACCAGGGTGGCGACGTGGGCAACGTGGTCGTGTTGGCCAAGCGTTGCGAATGGCGCGGTATGCCTGTGCAGGTGAGCTCTGTTCTGTGCGGCGACATGCCTGACTTTTCGCAAACAGACATCGTGGTGCTCGGCGACGGCTTCGACCGCCAGCAGCGTCTTGCCTGCGAAAGCTTGCTTCCCTATAAGGAAGCCTTTGCTCGCTACGTTGAAGAATCTGGCGTGGTGCTTGCCATAGACGGAGGTCTGCAAATTCTGGGTACGACCTGGTATATCGACGAAGAAGCACTTGAAGGCCTGGGAATTATTGGCCTTGAAAGTGGCCGCGCTGAAGGTAAGACGGACCGCATCGTGGGCGAAATTGCTGTTCAGACTGAATTGGTCAAACGCCCTGTTATTGGCTTTGAAAACCATGCCGGTGTAACCGTGCTTAGTGAAACACTCAAACCCTTTGGCTCCGTCTTGAAAGGCACGGGCAACAACGAAGGTGACGCGACCGAAGGCATCCTGTACAAAAACATTCTTGGCACCTATGTTCATGGGCCCCTTTTGGCAAAGAATCCTGAATTAGCGGACTGGATTCTTAGCCGAGCCCTCGAACGCAAGGGCGCCGCGGTGCACCTTGAGCCCTTGGACGACGCGGCCGAAATTGCAGCAAACGACTTTATGCGCGATCGCCTTAAGCTTTAATTCCAGCAAGATTGCCACCCTGTGATGTTTAGTCGTAATAAGGTGTACTACCTGGGTGCTACGGTATAATTATGCTATGGCAAAGAAACCTAAACGTACTACTAACTCGCCTGCACGCCTTGCCGCGCAAGCCGAACAAGCGGCACGTCATGCCGAAGAACCCACCTATATCGACCTACTTGACCAGGCTCGGCCTATAGGGGCAGTTAAGGCTCCTCCCATTCACGATGAACCTGAAGCTACCGAAGCGAGCTCCGTGGACGACCGTTATTCACGCAATGCGGCAGCGAACCGCTATGTCAATTCGCAGCAGAAGAAGCGCAAGAAAGAAGGCATTTTCAAGAAAATACTTATTGCACTGCTTATTCTGGCAGCGCTGGCTGGCATAGCTGCTGCGGGGGTCTTTGCTTATACGCAATGGCTCAATAGCCGCCTGAGCGAAGGCGTTGACTCTTCGGTTGAGGCTGTGCTCGTGGAAACAAACCTGACCCAGGAACCTTTCTATATGTTGCTTCTGGGTACCGACGAATCTATAGACCGCAACGAAGACCTTTCGACTGACGGCGTGTACCGCACCGACACCATTATCTTGACGCGCATAGACCCCATTAAAAAGCAGGTAACCCTCGTTTCCCTGCAGCGCGACACCCAGGTTGAATTACCGGGTTACGGCACACAGAAACTCAATGCGGCATACACCTTTGGTGGTGCCGAGTTGGCGGTTTCAACGGTAAGCGAAATCGCGGGGGTGGGCATTTCACACTTCGCCCTTATAGACATGAACGGCCTCCAGGACGTTGTGAATGCACTTGGTGGTATTGAAGTAAACGTGCCCATGGAAATCTGGGATGACGACGCGGGCGGCTATTTGCCTGCGGGTGAACAGACCTTGGACGGGTGGGAAGCCCTTATCTTATGCCGCGCGCGTAACGCCTATTCCGACTATGGTAACGGCGACGTGTATCGTGCGGCTAACCAGCGCTTGGTCATTCAAGCTATAGCTAGTAAGCTGCTTGCTTCAGACATTGGCACCATCGCCAATACCGTTGGGGCGCTTTCAGGTGCCGTGCAAACCGACCTTCAGGTCAACGACATTATTGGTCTTGCCCAGGCCTTCCAGGGTATGGACACCGAAAACAATATTTGGACTGGCAGCATGCCCACCGAATCCTTCTTTGAAGACGAACTGTGGTACGAACGCATTATCGAGCCTGACTGGAGCGAAATGATGCGGCGCGTGGACGCAGGCTTGCCGCCCACAGAAGACAGCTCCGTGGACTTCCTTACCGGAACGGTGCTTGCTAATGCGGGCAACGCGGGGACTTCGGGCCAGTCGGGCAAGGACTTGGCCGCGAAGACGGGCACCATTGCCGTGCGTAATGGTTCAGGGGTGGACGGCCTGGCGGCTACGGTCCAGCAGCGCCTTGAAGCCCAGGGTTACACGGTTTCCGACATTGGCGACGCTGACTCGTTTAACTATGACCAAACCGTGGTGGTCTATGAAGACCCTGACCGTGCCGACGAAGCGGCGGACATCGTTGCCGTTTTGGGCGAAGGCCGTGCGGTTAAGAACAATTTGGAATACATAATGTCTGAAGACTTCTTGGTGGTTATTGGCAAGGACTATGCAAACAACAGCGACGAATAAGGAACCATGAGCGAAAAAGCGCCTTTTGAAAAACTGATATTTAGCCTGAACGACCGCGTGAATGGGCGTGTACTGTTCCGCATGGAACAAAGCGGCGAAGACTCCTATGAAGTGCACGTCGAAAAAGGCCCCGCCACGCAACTTACCACCGACTTTACGCGCACGCTGCCCCGCAAAACGGCCGAAAATCTGCGTGACGCCTTAGCGGCTTTGGGCGTGTTTGGCTGGGACGAAACATATGGGGACGAGCTTGCCCCTGGGAGCAAACAGTGGCGCCTTAAGATTGTTTTCCAAGAAGGGGTGTTTACCCAAGAAAGTTCTGGTGGCAGTACGGTTCCTGAAGGTTTCGACGGCTTGCTTGAAGAACTGTACCAGCTCGACTTGCCGCGCCCGGGTGCCGACGACGCACCCGGTATAACTGCTCAGCCTGCCATGCCTGGCATGTTTGGTATGCCGGGCATGCCCGACATGAGCGCCTTTTTCTCGGGAGCACCTGAAGGTGGGCTCGACGCTTCCCTCATTGCTGAAATGCAACAGGCCATGGCGGACTTGCAGGCGCACCCTGAACGCTTTCAGCAGCAACTCAAGGAAGAGTTTTTAAGCCTGCCCCCTGAAGCGCAAAGCAATATGCTCGACATGCTTGCTTCAACGGGCATGGGTTCGCGCGACTGGTGGGAACGCTTCCTGCGGGGCCTTTAAACAGTCCAAGCCTTACGCGTTGGCAGCTTCGGCGTGATGCTGCTCTTTCATGGCATACATGCGCTCGTCGGCCCTGTTGAAAAGGTCTTCCCACATCCAGGCTCCCTGCACCATTTCTTCGGTTGAAGCCGTGCCATAGGAAAGCGTAAAGGGGATGGTTGTGGTTTCGTTGATGTAGCAGCTCTTGCGCATCTGGTTGTAGCCTTCTTCGATTTCCTTGACGAAGTCGTCGTAGCTACCTTCGCAGCACACAACCAGCATTTCGTCGCCGCCATAGCGAATAGTGAGGCGTTCCTTGTTCTTCTTGCGGCTGTCGAAACGTGCCTTCCAGAAACCGCCCACGTCGGTGAGGAGTTTGTCGCCCGCAGCATGACCATAGGTGTCGTTGACGTCCTTGAAGTTGTCGAGGTCAACTACAGCCAGGTGGATGGGCATCTGGCTTGCGCGGCGGAAGCCCACGGTGGGCAGGAAGATGGTGTCCAGGTAGTTGCGGTTGAACACGCCCGTGAGCGAATCGAAAACAACCTGGTTGTTGTAGCCTTCGATTATTTCGCTGATCTGGTCGGCGCTGCCACCTTCAATAATGATGGAGTCAGTCGTGTCGACCACAAATTCAAGTACGCAGTCGTGGCCTTCAACATTTAAATAGCGCGAAATAATCCAATAAATGCGGTCGTCGCAGAATTCCATTTTGTAGAGCACTTCCTGCGTTTGCAGGGCGCGCAAGGAAGAACAGTTTTCGCAGCGGTGGGGGCGGCCCCAAACAGAACGGCAGATATTGCCCATTTGAAGCGTGCCGTCGCTGTTTACCAAAAATTCACTCAATGGGTCAACCAGGCGGACAATATTATTGTCGTCGCTGAGCAAGTCAATAAGCTGTTCGACCTCTTCTTTGGTGAATTCTTTTTTAAGTGCCACAGTTACCCCTTTTTTGTGTTCTGCACTATATTGTAAACAAAAAAAGTGTAGCACTTCGCAGGTCATTAATGCTAGTCCGCTGTTTTCGCCTATGAAAAGGTCGGATATAATATTGCAGCTTAAAGAAAGCATCATTTGAAAGGTATGCCGCATACAGGAACGCGGCTCGACATAGGAACAAGGGACGCTTTTGCTCGACTTTAGTTTCAGCGCAGTTTTACCCGCGATGATGGCCCAACCTGCTTTGGCGGCCATTATTGTGCTTTCCCTGGGTACGCTCTTTATGAACGGCGCCCACGACGCGGCTAATGCTATTGCGGCAGCGGTGGCTACTAGGTCTATTTCCCCTGGTAAAGCGCTCCTTATGGCAGCGCTGTGCAACTTCTTTGGCGTTTCGCTTGCCACGCTTATTTCAACGGCAGTTGCGAAAACCATGATTACGATGGTGAATTTTTCTGGCGACAACCAGGCGGCCCTCATTGCGCTTTGCGCAGCCATGGTGGCCATTATTATTTGGGGTGGCGGGACCTGGTACTTGGGTATTCCTTCCAGCCAGAGCCATGCGCTTATTGCTGGTGTTACGGGAGCTGCTATTGCATTGCAGGGCGGTATCGACGGCATTAACTTCAACGAGTGGGTCAAGGTTATTTGGGGCCTGCTCGTCGCAGTAGGTCTAGGGTTTTTCCTGGGATGGGGTCTTTCAAAATTGGCAGGACATCTGTTTAAGGGTGTTGAAAGACGCGCTTCAGAAAAAGCTTTTTCTCATCTTTTGAATATTACCGCGGGGGTCCTTGCCTTTGAGCATGGCATGCAAGACGGTCAGAAGTTCATGGGTGTGTGCTTCTTAGCCATTGCTCTTGCCATGGGCGCCGACCAAAGCGTGGACCTGGAGTTCCCCTTATGGCTTATGATTTCTTGTTCGCTGTGCATGCTTATTGGTACGGCTGTTGGCGGAAAGAATATTATTAAGAACGTGGGCCTCAATATTGTGGCTATGGACAAATGGCAGGGTTTTGTGGCTTCGCTTTCGGCTGCTATTTGCATTGGCATTTCGAATATGACCGGCCTGCCCATTTCGACGACGCATGCTAACACCACGGCCATTATGGGCGTGGGTACGGCGAAAGGCCGCAAGAAAGTAAACTGGGGCGCATCCACAAACATGGCTAAGGCATGGATTTACACCTTCCCGGGCTGCGGTTTGATGGGTTATGTCTTTGCCAAAGTTTTTATGATGCTGTTTTAACGGAGGACGAAAAAATGAAGCAATACGATCCGCATGAAATAGAGCCGCGCCTGCAGAAGGCGTGGGAAGAAGCTAGCGCCTACAAGGTGCCCAACGACGGCAGCCGCCCGCGCAAGTACGTGCTTGAAATGTTCCCGTACCCTTCGGGCGACATTCATATGGGGCATGTGTCGAATTACACCTATGGCGACGTTATTGCGCGTTATGCAACCATGCGGGGCTTCGACGTGTTGCACCCCATGGGCTGGGATGCCTTTGGTCTGCCTGCGGAAAATGCGGCCATTAAGCGCAATTCGCATCCTGCCAAGTGGACCTACGAAAATATTGCCACCCAGCAGGCCAGCTTCCAGCGCATGGGCTTTTCGTATGACTGGGACCGCAAGGTGGTTGCCTGCGACCCTGAATACTATCGCTGGGGCCAGTGGCTGTTCCTGAAGTTCTGGGAACGCGGCCTGGTGGAGCGCAAGAATTCGCCCGTGAATTGGTGCCCCGACTGCAAGACGGTGCTCGCCAACGAACAGGTTGAAGAAGGCACCTGCTGGCGTTGCCACAGCGAAGTGGAAAAGCGTGACCTCACGCAGTGGTATTTCAAGATTACCGACTACGCCCAGGAACTGCTGGACGACTTGGACCAACTGGACGGTTGGCCCGAACGCGTGAAGCAGCAGCAAGCTAACTGGATTGGCCGCTCTGAGGGCGCCGAAGTTGAGTTTGAGGTGGTGGGTTTGGATGGTGCTGCCACGGATGAGTACATCACTGTGTTTACCACGCGTGCTGACACGCTCTTTGGTTGTAGCTTCTTTTTGTTGGCGCCGGAATACCCGGGCTTGATGGAATTCGTTGAAGGTGCGGGTCATGAAGCCGAAGTGCAGGCTCTTGTGGAAGCCGCCTCGAAAGTTTCCGCCGTCGAACGTGCCCAGGGCGAACGCGAAAAGCACGGCGTGTTTACGGGGCGCTGCGTTATCAACCCCGTGAATGGTGAACAGGTTCCTGTGTGGGTGGCTGACTACGTGGTGGCTGACTATGGCACCGGCGCCGTAATGGCTGTGCCCTGTGGCGACCAGCGCGACTTTGAATTTGCGCGCAAGTACGACCTGCCCATTCCTCCCATTATCCTGGCTGACGACGACCCGCTGTTCGCGCAGCTCAATGGCGTGAAGGAGCGCCAGGTCACCAGCGTTGACTGGGAAGAAGCCTTGGAAGCTGAAGGCACGCTCGTGCAGTCGGGTGAGTACACGGGTATGCGCGGTGGCAAGGGTAGCGAAGGCGAAGCGGCCATTGTGGCAGCGCTCGAAGCGGCTGGCCGCGGACGTCGCAAGGTGGAATTCCGCCTGCGCGACTGGCTCATTTCTCGCCAGCGTTACTGGGGTAACCCCATTCCCGCCATCCACTGCGAACACTGTGGCGTGGTGCCTGTACCCGAAGACCAGCTGCCCGTGCTGCTGCCTGAAGACATCGACTTGGCGGCGGGCGAAACGCTGGCAACCCATGAAAGCTTTGCGCAGTGCACGTGCCCAGTATGCGGTGCGCCTGCGCGCCGTGAAACCGACACCATGGACACCTTCACCTGTTCGAGCTGGTATTACATGCGCTATACCGACCCGCGCAATGACACGGCACCCTTTGCGCCCGAAGCAGCCAATGCTTGGCTGCCGGTAGACCAATACATTGGCGGCATCGAGCATGCCATTTTGCACTTGCTCTACAGCCGTTTCTTCACCAAGGTTTGCCGCGATATGGGCTTGCTGAATTTTGACGAGCCCTTCACCAATCTGCTGTGCCAGGGTATGGTGCTCGACGCCCACGGCGAAGTTATGTCTAAGTCCAAGGGTAACGTGGTTTCGCCTGAAGACATGATCGACCAATACGGTGCCGACGTGGTGCGTGCCGCCATGCTCTTCCTGGGTCCCCCCGAAAAGGAAAAGCTCTGGAACGAAGACGGCCTGGCGGCGTTGAATAAATTCCTGAACCGCGCCTGGCGCGTGGTGCACGACTTGGTGGGCAAGGCGGGCGAAGAAACCCTGTTTGATCCTAATGCCGACGCTCTGAATGCACACGAAAAGGCTATGGCCATGAAGCGCGAACGCCATCGCGTGGTGGGCAAGGTCACGGCCGACCTCGACCGTTACAACTTCAATACGGCGCTGGCCGCCATCATGGAGCTAGTGAATGCAACGAGCGACTTTTTGCACTTACGTGAAGCCGAGCATCGTATGAACTGCGAAACAGGCGGTCCGCTTACGCGCGACGTAGCCGAAACCATCGTGAAGCTGCTGGCACCCATCGCTCCGCATTGGGCTGAAGAACTGTGGCAGAACGTACTTGAAAACGAAGGCAGTGTACACAAGCAGCCTTGGCCCACCTACGACCCCGAACTGGCGAAGGCCGACGAAGTGGAACTGGCTGTGCAAATTAATGGCAAGGTGCGCAGCAAGATTATGGTTGCCGCCGAAGCTGCTGAAGACGACATTCGCGCTGCAGCCTTGGCTGCCGTGGAAGGCGAACTGGCGGGCAAGGACGTGGTGAAATCCATCGTTATCCCCAGTCGCCTGGTTAACATCGTAGTGAAGTAGACTTTCTCAGAAACCGCAAAATGCGTGAAAATAAGAAAACCCCGGCTGCAGAGCCGGGGTTTTTGGATGCAGTATTTTCGGCTAGGGCTTAGTTAGGTGCAGACACCTTGGAGTCTACGTGCATGCCCATACCAGCGGTGTGTGCCGAAACTTCGCTTGCCAGGTACAACACGGCGTTGGCCACTTCTTCGGGCTTCGCATAGCGCTTGTCCATGGCATACTGGCCAGCCAGCATAGCCTGAGCTTCTTCGTGAGTCATGGAATCGCCGAAGAAGTCCTTTTCGATACGCAGCATCATGGGCGTATCTACCGGACCAGGGCAGACATAGTTCACATGCACGCCTATCGGACCAAGTTCCATAGCTACACACTTGGTCAGACCGGCCACAGCATACTTCGAAGAAACGTAAGCGCTGTTGCTGGGGGTGGGCTCGAAGGCAGCTGCCGAAGCAATAACCACTACGGCACCCGACTGCTTTTCAATAAGCGTGGGAGCGGCGTACTTCATAAGGAGCATGACCGAGAACACGTTCATCATGTAGGTCTTTTCAATGTCCTTTCTGCGCGTGCATGCCAAGCGCGGCATGCAAGATATGGTGGAGACATTTTACTAACCCTGATTAGTTATTTCTAGTACAGAACCCCGAACGGTCGTTATTCGGGGAAAAGTGGAGCGCGAAACGACACGCAAACTCGTAAAGCAAAGGGAGCGGGGGCTTGCGCGCACGTACCCATCCTGTTCTGCCCTCACTTCGCAACACCTGCTCCACTTCGCTGTGCTAATCTAGGGTGGTGATAAAAGCTCTGCTCAAAATAGTGAAAGGCATTGTGAGTGTTCTTACGGCCCCGCTTCGGTGGCTGATAAAGGCACCCTTCCGCTTTGTGTTTGGCATTTTTATCCTCTTGGCGCTACTGGTGGTACTGGTGCCAAATCTGGTGATGGTGCTGGGCCAGCGCGGCAATCTGCGTACGGTCGATGAACTGGTGAATGAAATAGTCTATCCGTTGGAAGACATTTCGGCGGGCCAGGAACCGAGTGGGCTTGGACCTTCGGGCACCTACGAATGCATTATGGTGCTGGGTGCAGCGGTGCGCCCCGACGGCACTCCTTCGCCCATGCTGCAGGAACGCTTGGACAAGGGCATCGAACTCTACTTCGCAGGCGTGGCGCCCAAGATAATCATGAGCGGCGACAACCAGTCCGACCGCGAAACCTACAACGAAGTTGAAAACATGCGCCGCTACGCCATCGCGCAGGGCGTGCCTAGCGAAGACATCTTCTGCGACCACGCGGGCATTTGCACCTACGACAGCGCCTACCGCCTCTACCACGTGTTCAGCGTGCAACGCGCCGTGGTGGTTTCGCAGGAGTACCATCTGTATCGCGCGCTCTACGATTGCGGCAACTTTGGCATTGACGTTGCGGGCGTTCCTGCCGACCGCGAAGAATATCCCGTTAAGTTGGTCTATCGTCTGCGTGAAGCGGCCGCTCGCGTGTCCGACATGTGGAAGATTCTTTCGCAGCAAAACGCGACCTACTTAAGCGAGCCCGTTTCACTCGACCAATCCGGCGACGTTACGTCCTGGGAGTATTAGATTCCAGCTACCTGTATCATATGGGGTGTTGAAAGGATGCATATGTTTAACGAAACGATGTTGCAGATGGGCCAGGAACCGTCCGTCATTCGCGAACTGTTTGCCTATGGCGTGGCGCGGAAGGCTGAAATCGGTGCAGACAAGGTCTTCGACTTTTCTATTGGTAACCCCAGCGTGCCGGCGCCCGCTTCGGTGGGCCAGGCTTTGATCGACCTTGCCCAGCAGCCCGCTGCCCAAGTGCATGCCTATACTCAGTCCGCGGGCGACCCCGCCGTGCGTAACGTGGTGGCCGAAAACCTGAACCAGCGCTTTGGCACGAATTACGCGGGCGCCAATATCTACATGACTTGCGGGGCGGCTGCTTCGCTTTCGATTTCACTCAAGGCCGTGCTAGAAGGCGAAGAGGAAGTAATTGTAGTTGCCCCCTTCTTCCCGGAATACCGCACTTGGATCGAAACCCATGGTGCCAAGTTGGTTGCTGTGCCCGCGCGCGAGTCGGACTTTCAGATTGACTTGGATGCCATGGAGGCTGCCATTACGCCGCGCACGAAGGCGGTCATCATCAATTCCCCTAACAACCCGGTGGGTGTGGTATACACGCGCGAAACCTTGGAAGGCCTGGCGGCGCTGCTCAATGCCAAGCAAGCAGAATATGGCACGACCATCTTCCTTATTTCGGACGAGCCCTACCGTGAATTGGTGTATGGCGGGGTAGAGGTGCCCTGGGTACCTGCTATCTATGCCAATACCATCGTGTGTTATTCCTGGTCAAAGAGCCTTTCCTTACCTGGTGAACGCGTGGGCTACATTTTGGTGCCTAATACGCTCGACCGTTGGGAAGAAGTGTTCTTTGCTGTTTCGGGTGCCGGTCGCGCCCTTGGTTTTGTGTGCGCGCCAGCCATTTTCCAGCAGGTTATTGCGCGCTGCATAGGCGAACCAGCCGACCTAGCTGCCTACGAGCGCAATCGCGAATTGCTTACGGGCATGCTCGACGAATTGGGCTACGAATACATTCAGCCCCAGGGTGCTTTTTACCTGTGGATGCGTGCGCTCGAACCTAACGCCAAGGCGTTTTCAGAACAGGCCAAAAAGCACGAGCTGCTTATTGTGGCGTCGGACAGCTTTGGGGTTGAAGGTTGGGTGCGTCTTGGCTACTGCATCGCACCTGAAACCATCACGAATTCACGCGACGCCTTCGCTGCCCTCAAGGCCGACTACAACCAATAAGGGCTCGGTAGGCATCAATCGCGACCGCTTCCGCTGTTCAAGAAAAAGCCCATTTAGGGCTTTTTCTTTCATGCGCTCTCGCTTGACGCTCGTCAACTTAGTTACGTGCAATTTTTGGCAACAGCAAAAATTGCGAAGATTGAACTCACGACATCGCTTTGATGCCTACCGAGCGTGCCTTAACGAGTAGGACGGCTGCTCCAGTAGTTGGCGTCGAAGTCTTCGAGGTAGCTGTTTTCGCCCGTGGGCCCAATGTCGCGCGTGAGCGGCTCTAGGATTTCGTCCTGGTGCTGATAGGGCGTGTCGTACTTCAGGCTGATTTCGTAGGATTCAACAATTACTGCTAGTCGCTGGTACTGGTCGTTGAGCAGGCGACGCACATTTTCGTAGTCGTCGTACAAGCTCGACCCGCGCCCTATGTTCATGGCATCGAGCGACTTGATGTCATTGTCAATTTCGCCCAAGAGCGAGCTCGCGATACCAGCTGCCGCTTCGCGCTGGCCGCGGTCGGGCGAAACAAATACGCCATTGTAGGTTTGTATACAAGAATATACGCGCTCGTTATAGGACTGCAGGGTGTCATACACAGCGGTCAGGTTCGCAAAGACCGTGTCTTCGTCGAGGTTGGCTGCTGCATCGGAAACCGAAAGCGAAGACTTCGCACTTGAGCTGCTTGCTTCTTCGCCACCGTCGCTCCCCGTCGCTTCATCAGAACTTGTCTGGCCTTGCGCGTCGGCGCTTGCTGAAGCATCTTGGACTGAACTAGCAGCCTCAATTTTCTCTTGAATATGTTGGCGGGTTTCGTCCTGAGCAAGGAGTCCAATAGCTGCCACAACCAAAAGAGCAGCCGCCACACCAGCGGCAACTTTGAGTATGGTGCTCATGTAGCTTTTTTCGGCCTGTGGTGCACGATATTCGTGGGCATTGCGCATGCCACCAATGGGTGCCATGACGTCGGTACGGTCGGGTGGGGCAATAATTCGCTCGGCTGGCGCGGCGCCGGGATCGCTCGTAATAATGTCGAAGCCAGTAAAGTCAGCGAAGGAAGTGAAGTCTTCTTCAGGTTCAGCGATTTTTTCTGCGCCCGTTTCGGCGTCCTTCGGTTCATCTATATCGGGCTCTTGGCCTTCGCTAGCGTCGACTTTATTCGCGTCTTCAACGGCCTGTTCTTCAGCTTCGTCGGCCGGTTCTGCGAGTACGGGGACGGCCTCCCCGCATGCCGCACAGACGCGCGCGCCCTCTTCCAGCTTTTCGCCGCAGTTTATGCAAAAGTTGACTGCCATTACGTGTGCTTCCCCTACATATTGTGTTACAGAAAAATGTCAAACACATAATACATGACAACGGCGCTATGTGCTACACAAATTGGGCGGTATAATGCTTCCTTGTGAAAACACGCGCTCGAGCGCGATTTACGTATAGGAGCAGGCATATATGCAGCAGCAAGAAAAAATGGCGGGCATCGTTTCAGGAGCAGCGCAAGACATAGTTCAGGCAGAAGAAGAACCCAAGGGCGAGTCGGTCGTAGCCGTTGTCGCGGCTATTCTGGCCAACATTGCCGTGGGTATTGTGAAGTTTATTGCTTCGGCCATCAGCGGGTCTTCGGCTATGTTTTCCGAAGGCATTCACTCCATCGTCGACTCGGGCAATGGCATGCTGGTGTTGCTGGGTATTCACCAGGCAAAAAAACCGGCGGACTCTGAACACCCCTTTGGGCGCGGCAAGGAACTGTATTTTTGGACCATGCTGGTAGCCATCCTTATTTTTGCTTTGGGCGGCGGCGTGTCCATTTGGGAAGGTGTCCAGGCGATCAAGGCTGTTGGGCCCGAAACCAAGCTGGGCGATCCTACCATGGCCTACATCGTTCTTGTGCTTGCTATGATTATTGAAGGTACGTCGCTCTTTGTGGCGTTGAAGCAGTTTAATGCGGCACGAGGCGCTACGCCCCCCATGCAGTTTATTAAAGAAGCCAAGGACCCTTCGCTTTACACGGTGGTCTTGGAAGACACGGCGGCAGAAACTGGCTTGGTTATTGCCTTCCTAGGTCTGTTTTTTGGGCATTTGTTTAACAATCCTTACCTTGACGGTATTGCGGCCATCCTTATTGGTTTGCTGCTGGCTACGGTGGCAACCATCCTTTTGCGCGAAACCAAGGGCCTGCTTATTGGTGAAGGCATGAATCACGACGAGCTGGAAGAAATCCAGCAGATGGTTGAAGCCGACGAAGCGGTGGCGCGCTGTGGGCGTATTCTTACGCTGTACATGGGCCCTTCGGAATTGGTGGTGACCATCGACGCCGGCTTCAAGCCCACCAAGTCTGCAGGCGAAATTCTTTCGGCGGTCGACCGTATTGAAGACCGTATTCGTACGCGTTTCCCCCAGGCGACGCGCGTGTTTATTGAAGCGGAAAGCCTGCGCCAGGTGCAGATTCAGCACGACGCTTTTGAAGTGCTGGATGACGAAGAAGACCTGACCGAAGAAGAAATTGAAGCCGCTGAAGAACAATTCCTCGGCGACGGTGCGTAGGTAATTCCGTCGTTTTAACAAACGACGGAATTGTCGACGTTGCGCTTTAATCTGCTGGCACCCTAAGCCCTCCGTGCTCCGGTCACGCACCAAAGTGCGCTCCCTTCGCCAGTCGGGCTTATTGCGCTCAGCAGATTAAATGCTCACTGAATCTTCGACCACCTGCGAGTCTCTCGAATTGCGAAATTAAACCTCGCTGACTCTTCGACCACCTGCGATTCATCTACCTGTGAGACAATACGTGCATGGATCAGCTTTGTTCTATATCTAAGAAGTGTGGTGGGTGCTCGCAGATAGGTGTGCCCTATGACCAGCAGCTTGCGGAAAAGCAGGCTGCCATTGAGGCACTGTTTGCGCCGCTTATTGAAAGCGGTGGTGCTGCCCAAAGTGGGACAGAGGCGCCGTCTCCGACTGGCTCGTCCCCCCTGGTCCGTCCGATTTTGGGCATGGACGATCCGTGGCATTACCGCACCAAGATCGTATCGCCCTTTGCTCCCGCCAAAAAGAAGCACAGCCTGCGCAGTATGGCACATACGGGGCGTGCGGGGAAGTTGGCGTTGCGCCGCGAAGACATCCTCTGCGGTATGTATGCGGCAGGTACGCATCAGATAATCGAATGCGAAGAATGCCCTGTTGAACACCCGGTTGGCCGGCGCGTGGTAGCAGCCGTGCGTCAGATTATGGCGCGCTATGGCATGGCCCCCTACAACGAAGACACAGGCGCTGGCTTCGTGCGCCACGTGGTGGTGCGCGTGGGTGCGCAAAGCGGGGAAGTGCTCGTAACTCTGGTGACCAACGGGCGCGAATTTACGGGTTCGAAAAATTTCTGCAAGGAACTGGTACGCCAGGTGCCCGAAGTTACCACCGTTGTGCAAAACATAAATACGCGCCAAACCAATGTTATCTTTGGGGAAGAAGAACAGGTGCTCTACGGTCCTGGTTTCATTTTGGACACCCTCTGCGGTCTCAGCTTCCGCATTTCCAGCAATTCCTTCTTCCAGGTGAACGCCCGCCAAACCCAGGTGCTTTACGAAACAGCCATCAAACTCGCAGGAGAAACCTTTACCGGCTCTTCGGCTGAGAACATGTCGCCCACTATTCTTGACGCCTATTGCGGAACGGGAACCATTGGATTGGTGGCGGCAGCGGCAGCACCAGGGGCACAGGTTATTGGCGTGGATAGTACCGAAGCCGCCATCGCGGACGCACGCCAAAATGCTGTGCACAATGGCATCGAAAACGCGCGTTTCGTCGCCCAAGACGCTGGCGAATTCATGGAAGGCTATGCGCTGTTGGGAGAAAGCGTCGACGTCGTTTTCATGGACCCGCCCCGTTCAGGCGCCAGCCCCGAATTCCTGCAGGCGCTCATTAAACTTGCTCCTAAGAACATTGTCTATATTTCCTGCAATCCTGAAACCCAGGTGCGCGACGCAGTCACGCTCATGGAAGCGGGTTACTCAATTGAATCCGTCCAGCCCGTCGACATGTTCCCCCACACGCCCCATGTGGAGACGGTGGTGTTGATGACAAGGAGGAAGAGTTGAGCATCGAATTGAAAGGAACTGCCGAACAATAATGGATGGTCTTATAGAAGACAATAGAAGTACCGTCGACGGATTTCAGAATGCCGGGGAACAGGTCGTGCTAATCGATTCTGATTATGAGCAAACAATAAAAGCGCTTCTGGGCTGACAATCGATATTTGCAGAGGTAATACTATGATCGATTATGGATTAAAAGGCAGAGTAGTCTTGATCACAGGGGTGAATAACCCACAGGGGATCGGTGCAGCGACAGCT
>CACXMZ010000001.1 GCA_902768975.1 uncultured Coriobacteriaceae bacterium | reverse complement strand
TGCGAAGTACAAATACAACAAGCTGGATCTTGGAGACATCGGTGGCATTCCTCGCGTTCTCGATGCCGGGCAGTGCAATGATTCCTATTCGCTGGCACTAATCGCCCTGAAGCTCAAAGAGGTATTCGGACTCGACGACATCAACGACCTACCTCTTGCCTTCAACATTGCGTGGTATGAGCAGAAGGCCGTCATCGTGCTACTCGCGCTACTTTATCTGGGCGTTAAGAACATACATCTCGGTCCTACGCTTCCGACGTTCCTTTCCCCGAACGTTGCCAAGGTGCTCGTTGACAGCTTCGGCATCGCCGGAATCGGAACAGTGGAGGACGATCTTAAGCTCTTCTTTGGCGAGGCCTAAGAACTGTCATCCTACTGAGAAAACGGGGGACGAAGTTCGAATAGCAACTCAATAGCCCCACCAACTTTTTTGCGGCGTTCTTCCGAACGCCGCTTATTCATATTAAACGCCCTGACGCTGCGCGCACATCTGGTGGCACCCTAAACCCTTCCTTTGCTTGCGCGTATGAAGTACAGCGCTGCGCTTGGAACGGGCTTATTGCGCTTACCAGATATGCGCTCGCTGTTTCACCATAGGCGACCTGTGATTAAAGGACTTTTTCTTTTTCAGGTCCTGCGAGATGGGCCGAGGGCTTTCACTGGCGAGCCGACCTTTGTGCTTAAACCAAAAGCAAAACAGCATACGTGATACAATCGCACACTATGGGAATAGATCAACGCATTGAAGCACTAACTAAATATATTGATGGCGCAAAAACAGTTCTGGAGCTATCGTCACCGCAGCTGAACGAAAAAGGCGGCGCGGAGGATTATCGTCTGTTCCTTCAGCAATCATTTCAAAAAATAGGTGAGCTTGGTAGGGAAAACAACGCAATACTCAAAGAACACCTATTTCCCATCCTTGAACCCGACTACATGCTGACCGACGAGGACGTTGACCTTCTTCTTTATTTCAGCTCACAGCTGGCCGACACCACCGCTATGAAAAACATAGATTCGCCCTTGATCTACAAGCAGGCGGAAAAAATGCTGGAATGTGCGGAAAAAAGCGACAGCCTTCGTGCCCTGATTCTGGCGCTTGATAACATGATTATTTCGGCTTATATGATGATAAACCTTACGATTCGTCTCTATCCTGATGAAGATGCCTGTTTCCATTATCGCGACGTCGGCCTGAAGGCTGCCTATAGGCTGCTGGAATTCCTTGAACCAGATAAATTCAGTTCGCTGCCCGACGCTGAGTGCAAAGAACTCGTTTTAATCAACTCGCGGTACATACGCTGTCTTTTCGAATGGAGCGATCGTGCGGGTGAAGACGAGTGCAACGTAAATGACATAGAATTACTCGAGCGGTCTTTGGCCTTGGCGGACGACTCTTTTTATCACGAACAAGTCCCTGGCTACAATTGGGACGTACACGTTTTTCGCACTTTGCAATATCTGGCTGATTTCACGGAAGATAATAATAGCCATTGTTTTAATCATGCTCAGCTTCAAAAAATCAACGGCTATACCAAACGCCTGATTGAGTTCATAAAACAACATCCCGAGCTTGAAAGCGGCTGCCCTCAGATGGAGCAGCACCTCTACTTGGCACGTAATTCATATCTAGCTGGCGAAAGTTCATTGGAAGACTATCAGAACGAGCTTCTGCAGATTATGTCGCAGCGTGATGTCAACGACTTCTCTGCGCGCAGCATGTTCATCATGTTTACTGCACCGATTGAATACATAATGACACTAGACGGAAATGCCTTAAGCGCACAACAGGAAGAACAGCTCCGCTCCGTATACGACTACGTCGCCTCTTATGCATATCGCATGCCAAAAACTGGCGTGCTCTCATTCATGCTGACATTTATCTCGGATATATTATGCAGCTACATGATTGTGCCTGGTGGCATGCGTTTCCGTGATATGGCGTTAAAAATCATGGCGGCCATGCATCCGCCTACATACATACACACACTTAATGTTGCTGACATCACTAAATATTTGGCTGAAAAATTAATAGAGAAAGAACCTGACAGGTTCATCGGAATATGTGGTGCCAAAAACACCGCCGACGTATTAGCAAAAATGGACGATGTACTGGATTTCGTTTACAACGGGGCATTGCTTCATGATATCGGCAAGATATTCATAGTAGAGACCATAATGACTTACGGCCGTAATCTGATAGATTCCGAGTTCGAGATAATTCAATCTCACACCCTGGTTGGCGCATCGCTGCTGCGTCGTTTCCCTTCGTTAGAGGACTACGCAGAAATGGCTATGGGGCATCATAAATGGTTCGACGACTCACGTGGTTATCCCAAAAACTTCAGCATGAAAGAGTCCGAATATCAAACGCTCGTCGCCTTACTTGCTGTCGCGGACTGTCTTGATGCAGCAACGGATTCCGTGGGGCGCAGTTACAAAGACGGAATTACTCTCAAAAAGTATATCGATGAACTACATGAAGGTAGCGGCACGCGCTATGCACCTTATGTCGTTGAACTCTTCGAGGACGACAACATTAAGGGGGAGCTTGAAGAACTTCTCAACGAAGGTCGCGACAAGAACTACCGTAATACCTATCATCTCCTGAAAACACTATAGTTCTAGCGGCCATGTGTGGCTGCCATGCTTGCGGACTTCAAAAACCGTATGGAAAAAATCCTAGGATTATAGTTATAATTACGCTTGCCAGATTCAAGAGAAGACCTACGGTAAAGATGCCACAACAGTCTTTAGAACAATTCATTGCATTGTCATCGCAGATTCGTTTGTATTCTGCTCCTTCAATCGAGTCTATCATGAACGATAACGAATACCTGTCGACTCTTGTTCGTAACTTTACCAAGATTGGTGTTCTTTCAGAGGAGCTCAACGAAACCCTTGATAGCTATGTCTATCCGCTGCTTGAGGCAGACAGACACCTGTCTGACGAAGAAACAGAGGGCCTACTTTCGTTTTCGCGGGGTTTGGTTGACATGTATTCTGTTTCTACCCTCGATCCCATGATTTGCTATTTGATTTCTTGCAAGCTTGTGGAGGATGCGGACTATAAACAGGATGAGCGCGCGCTGATTCACGCATTGGACAGCCAGGTTGAAGCCGCATTTGCCATGGTGGAGTTGGCGCTGCGTCTGATGCCCTGCGACGACATAGGACTTACATACCGCCAAAAAGGAATTGAGGCAGGGACGCGCCTGCTATCCTACTTGGAAAAGTCCCGCTTTTCAGCACTTCCAGACGAAGACTGTAAAGAAAAGGTACTTATCAACTCCCGTTATATCAGTTCTTTGCTCTATCAAAACTGTGCAAAGGAAGATGCGGAAAACCAGGCCGATTTGGAGCTTTTGCAGCGTTCCATGGCGCTGGCGGACGACCCCTTCTATCGGGAACAGGCGCCCGAGTATAACTGGGATTACCATACTTTCCGTTGCCTGCAATACATGGTGAGCTACTCTGAGCGGCTTAATCAACGAGGCATGAATGATGAGCAGCTGGAGTGCCTCTACGGATATGCGGAACGGCTCATCTATATCTGGGAATCAGATGTGAATAAGTATCGTCACTACTGTGACCGCCATACCCTGGACCTCTACCAGGCACGGCTTGGTTTTCTGACTGGGCGTTTGTCGGGAGATGAATACAAGTTGCATTTGCGCAACCTAATGAGTCAGGCGAACCTGTTTCAGTTTGGCATTCACGACAATATCATGAGCCTCTTTGTGCTGGATGAATATCTGCTCGCCGCCAAACACTTGGGCATGGATGAGCAGGATCAGGCCGCGCTGGGGAGGCAGTATCGAAATCTGGTGCTTTACACCAACCGGATGCCAAAGCTTGACAGTATCTCTTTTGCAACCGCCAACATTTCGCATGTGCTGAAAGATTACGCAGATCTTCCACTCGGAGGTTTTGAAGAGTTTTGCCTCCAGATGGTTGCTGCCATGCACCCGCTCACCTACGTGCATTCCCTGACGGTTGCTTCGCTGGTAAGGCTTCTTGCGTCCCACCTGCTGGAAGAAAGCCCCGAAGTATTCATTGGTTTTCGGGGTGCCCAAACAACAGAGGAAGTTCTGGCTCTTTCGCAAGAAATACTCAATCATGCCGAGCACGCAGCGCTTTGCCACGACATCGGCAAATTATTTGTGATCGAAATTATCATGACCTACGGGCGCAGACTGACCGACCAGGAGTTTGCCATAGTTAAAAGCCATTCGGCAATTGGCGCTTATATCCTCAAGCAACATGAAGAAACGAAAGACCTCTTTGCGGTCGCTCTGTGCCATCATGATTCCGGCGATACGCTGGAGAAACGGATTAAGAATGGCATCATCGATCCGTCTGAGCGCCCCTTTATCGATATTACCTGTTGCGCGGACAGCCTGGATGCTGCCACCGATGCGGTCGGTCGCAGTTACAAGAAGGGGAAGAGTTTTGACGAAGTCGTAGCAGAGCTCGATGCCGAAAGCGGTACCCGTTACGCTTCGTATGTCGTAGACCTTCTCCACAAGGCAGACCTGGTGGCCGAAGTGAAGGCAATACTTTCCGAAGGGCGCGAAGAAAATTATCGTCGAGCGTATAAATTCCTTTACGACATTGCTTCGGAGGACACTCCCGCATCCTCGTGATGCTACCCCGTAAGACCTCTGCCCGCTTTTCATCCGCGTCGGCGGCGGGTGTCGTTACCCAAAAACTAAAACGCCAAAGGAGCTGGGAAGATGGAAGTTGGGGGTATCGCTTTCAACCGGGTTCCAAGACAGATAGTGCTTGTGGGCTGTAAGGTTGCCACACTTATAGAGATTGCCCCTTATTTGCACTCCTGGCTCGGCGCTGAACTCTGGATAAAACATCCTTAAGAATTCGAAGGGCAGCCGATACGTCAAGTCCCAGCCATCATCTGTGCGGTTGGCGGTAGGGGTCAAGGCGTCGCTGGGAGGAACCAGCACTACCCGATTTTGCTTTTCCGTGCCAATCTCGCAGCAAAGCGCAGCATTGGGGTTGAACTCGAAGTTCATATAGCGCGCATCTTTTTCACTAAGCTGGAAGAAAAATTCCAGGCAGCTGTCCTCGTAGCACTTGGGTAGCGGGTCGTCGGTGGTGTAGGTGGCACGTACGTCCTGCTCTTCTGCCCACATACGCACATAGAGTGCTTTGCTGTCGTAGCAAAGCTGTGCATGGGCGCGAATGCCGTAGTCGTCGGTCCATTGCACCTTGTCTATGTCAAGCTGCGGAACGGCACTCCAGTCAGGTGCCTGGTCAACACGGGTAATGGTATAAGTCTTGCGTTCCCCTTCGGCTCCTGTAGAAACTTCACTTTCGGTTGCAGCGGAAGCTTCGCCTTCCTTAGCGCTAGTATCTTGTGCTGAAGAACGAGCAGTGCTTTCTTCAACGCTTGAATTTTGCGCAACGGAAGGAGCAGTGCTCGCGTCTTGCGAACAGCCACACATAAGCGCGAGCGCGCCCATGCATACAAGAATGATATACACCCACTTCTTCACGGTTGCCTCCAAGGTAGAACATGGTCAGTACCCATCCCGCCCCTTTAGAATCAGTTCCCTCACTATTATAGAAGTGCCTTGCCGTGCCCTCAACGTCGAACGGCACGAGTGCATCAAGGTAATTAAGCACGTGGCTCCTGGTCGACATAACTGTTTCAAAAAACTATTCCTCCACAGCTTGGGAAAGTTGAAGTCCTCACACTTTTTGCGCGATAATAGCTTCAATACAGTTTGAAAACAAAG
This sequence comes from uncultured Coriobacteriaceae bacterium, assembly GCA_902768975.1. Classification (GTDB taxonomy): domain Bacteria; phylum Actinomycetota; class Coriobacteriia; order Coriobacteriales; family Eggerthellaceae; genus CACXMZ01. The sequence goes on along the minus strand of CACXMZ010000001.1, from coordinate 164,179 downwards.
GAGGCACTCCATGCAACGGGTAGAACAATTCTTGAAGGATGCGGAAACCTATTATCTGGCCACTATGGACGGCGACCAGCCGCGCGTGCGCCCCTTCGGTACCGTCAACATTTTTGAAGGCAAGCTCTATATTCAAACGGGTAAGGTCAAAGACGTTTCCAAGCAGATTCATGCCAACCCCAAAGTGGAAGTTTGCGCTTTCAAAGACGGTTCTTGGCTGCGCATTGCGGGCGAACTTGTAGAAGACCCGCGCGAAGAAGCCCAGCAGGCCATGCTGGACGCATACCCCAGCCTTGCAGCCATGTATGCCGTGGGCGACGGCAATACCGAAGTTTTTTATTTCCAGAATGCCACAGCAACTTTTAGCTCCTTCACGAGTGAATCGGAAGTCGTAAACTTCTAAATTACTTCGGCTATAACAGAAACGACTCATTACCCTAGGGTAATGAGTCGTTTTTTCATGCAGATGGAGTTGGGGTGCTACTGAGCAGCCACCTTTTCAATCTGTTCGATGATGGGGTCGAGGGCGCCCGCTACGTCGTATTCTTCAATTTTGCCTGCGTCAACCAGGGCGGCAAAAGTCGGGTCGATGGGCAGGGTGGCATGCGCAGGAATCTGATAGTGCTGCGCCACCACTGCGCCCTGGGGCTCACCAAAGATGTGGTGCTTCTTGCTGCAGTCGGGGCAGGTGAAATAGGCCATGTTTTCAACGAGGCCAAGCACGGGCACTTCCATTTGTTGGGCCACATTAACCGCCTTGCCCACAATCATGCCAACCAGATCTTGCGGCGTAGAAACGGTAATAATGCCGTCCACAGGCAGGCTCTGGAACACTGTAAGCAGCACGTCCGAAGTTCCCGGAGGCATGTCGACAAAGAGGTAGTCCAGTTCACCCCAGTTGACTTCGTTGAAGAACTGCTTGATAACACCAGATACTACCGGGCCGCGCCATACTACGGGCACGTCTTCAGCGGGAAGCATAAGATTGGTTGAAATAAGCTTGATGCCACTAGGCGTTTGACCAGGGAAGACATTAGTTTCGTCCCCCGTGAGTGGGTCGCTATATCCAAAGGACTTGGGGATGGAAGGGCCGGTAACGTCGGCGTCGAGGATGCCCACCTTGTAGCCGCGTTTGTTCGCTTCGCTCGCGAGCAAGCTGGTGACCAGGCTCTTGCCTACGCCGCCCTTACCCGAAACCACGCCAATGACGTGCTTAATCTTTGAGTTGCTATTGGGTTCGAGCACTTGGGGCCCAGCGGGTGCGCCACCGTGGCAGCTGGCGTTAAGGAGCGCCTTTTCTTCTTCGGTTAATTCTAGGGGTGCATTGTTCGCTTCAGACATAGCTTTTCCTTCTCTCTGGTTTTGTGCAACGCGCTGTATGGTAGCACACTGGCGTTGGATTAATCGTCTTTATGGGTAAGGGCGTCAATCGGTTTAGACATGGCGTCGAGCAGCGGCATAGACAGGTCGTGCGAAGGCTTGGTCGAAATGCCAAACAGTAGGGAAGACAGGCGAATGAGCGAAACAAGCGCAACGCAGATAATGGCGGCGTAGGGTTCCAAGATCCCATAGGTTTTCATGAGGGCAAACACGGTGGAGCCCACCACGGCCGCCGTGCCGTAGAGCGACCCAGGCTGGAATGCAGTAATAGGCCTGCCCATGAGTGTGTCGCGTACGATGCCGCCACCCACGGAAGCAATGGCCGCAAGCATGATGGCGGGCACAATGGTGAGCCCCGCAGAAAGTGCCTTGCCAACGGTAATGACGCCCCACATGCCCAGCGAAAGCGTATCGATTACTTCCACCACACGGGCAAGGTAGGTAACCAGCTGCCCAAAATAAAACACCACGATGCCCGTAATAACGCAGGCAATAATGAGCTGGGGGTGCTGGAAGGCATAAATGCCATAGTCCTGGAGCAAGATGTCGCGGAAAATGGCGCCGAAAAGCCCCGTGATAATGGTAATAACAATCACGCCGAAAATGTCGTAACGCGCACGAGTAGCAACCATGGCGCCCGAAACCGCGGACGTAACCGTGGCCATAAGTTCAAACCAATAGGGTATGTTCAAGACTACTTCAAGCATAGTGTTGCAGCTATCTTAAGTGGGCCTTCCCTTTGCCTAGCGTTTGCGCCTTTCTTTCTACCGTTTGCCTTCGCCTATTTTGCCATGTTGGGTACCGCACAGCCTTTCTTGTGCGGCATTTCTTCCAATTCAATTGCGCTATGGTACACGCTTGCGCACGTGGGTGCACTACGTACAAAATACTTACATCTTCCCAGCTTAAGAAGTGCATTTTTAAGGTACACTAGGGGGCAGCTTTTCATCGGTAGAAAAGGTTCGTTCAAACGCAGCTTAAACACACTTCAAGCGGACCGCCAAGACACGAAAGTTGGTGGTATTTATGGCTGCTCCTACTTCTGAGCACGTACGCAACATTGCCCTCGTCGGCCAGGACGGCGCCGGAAAGACTTCATTGGCGGAAGCCATGCTGTTTGTTTCTGGCAAGACACCTCGCATGGGCACAACCCATGACGGCAAGAGCTACCTGGACTACGACGACGAAGAAATCCGCCGTAAGTTCACCATCAGCACTTCTGTTGCACCTATTCCTTACAAGGACTACAAGATCAACTTGCTCGACACGGCGGGTTCGCCCGACTTTATTGGCGACACTATCGCCACTATGTACGCAGCTGAAACTGCCTTGTTCGTGGTCGACGCGGTGGACGGCCCCCAGGTCATGACCACCAAGCTGTGGAAAGAAGCCAAGAAGATGAAAATCTCGGGTGCTATCTTCATTAACCACATTGACCGTGAACACGCCGACTTCGACAGTGCGCTCGTTGCCTTGCAGGCTCGTTTCGGGAAGCGCGTCACACCGCTGACCATTCCCATTGGCCAGGAATCAGACTTTAAGGGCGTTATCGACGTGGTGCGCATGAAGGCGCGCTACTTTGGCGAGTCCGACACGGAAGAGCGCGTGGAAGACATTCCGGCCGACTATGCCGACCGTGCCAACACCGCACGCGAACAGCTGGTAGACGCCGTGGCGGAAGCCGACGAAGAGCTTATGATGAAATACCTGGACGGCGAAGAGCTGAGCCAGGAAGAAATCGAAAAGTGCATCCATGACGCCATCAACCAGGAGCTGCTGGTGCCGGTGTATGTGGGTTCAACCATTATTAAGCAGGGCATTCAGGGCCTTATGGAAGACATCGCCACCTTCTTCCCGCACCCGCGTGAGCATGCCGCCTATGCCCTGACCAACGGCGAAAAGTGCGCCATCGACGAAACGGGCAGCCCTGCTGGCTTCGTATTCAAGACCACGACCGACGCCTTTGTGGGCCGCCTGAGCTACATCAAGGTGCTCACGGGCGTGTTAGAACCCGGCCAGGACCTCATCAATTCCCGCACGGGCGACAAGGAACGTATTGGCAAGCTCCTCGTTATGATGGGCAAGGAGTCCACCGAAGTGAAGTCTGCCAAGGCGGGCGACATTATTGTTATCCCGAAGCTGGACAGTGCGCGCGTGGGCGACACGCTTTCGAGCGACGGCAAGCTGGAACTCGAACCCATGGAACTGCCTGTGCCTCTGTATGCCGTGGCCATTGAAGCCAAGGACAAGAAGGAAGAAGACAAGCTGGGCACCTTCCTGGCACGTGCGGCCGACGCCGATCCTACGATTAAGATTAACCGCAGCGAAGAAACCCATCAGACGCTCATCTATGCCATGGGCGACGAACAGGTGAACACGCTGCTTACGCGCCTGAAGGACTCCACGGGTGTGGAAGCTGAACTCAAGCCCGTGCGTATTCCTTACCGTGAAACCATTCGCAAGACGGCTGAAGCTCAGGGTCGCCACAAGAAGCAGACCGGTGGCAGCGGCCAGTTCGGCGACTGCTACTTGCGCCTCGAGCCCAATCCCGGCGCTGGCTATGAATTCATCGACGAAATCAAGGGCGGCGCTATTCCTGGTGGCCTTATTCCTGCCGTGGACAAGGGCGTTCAAGACGCCATGCTTGAAGGCTTCATCGCGGGTTACCCCATGGTGGATATCAAGTGCGCCTGCTACGACGGTTCCTACCACTCGGTAGACTCGAACGAAATGGCATTTAAGACGGCTGCCCGCATTGGCTTCCGTGCCGCATGCGAAAAGGCTGACCCTGTCATCCTCGAACCTATGGCCGACATGCGCGTGACCGTGACCGAAGAATTTGCTGGCGCGGTTATGGGCGACCTGCCCACACGTCGTGGTCGCATTATGGGTTCTGAATCGGGCGAAGAGCCGGGCGAAACCGTCATCGTGGTGCGTGTGCCTTACGCCGAAATCGTGAACTACACGCGCGACCTGCGTTCCATGACGCGCGGCAACGGTTCGTACACCTATGTAATTAACGGCTACGAACAGGCACCTGGCGACGTACAGCAGAAGCTAGTCGACGAATATCAGGCAAGTCGTAACCAAGGCTAATTAGTTTTTTGTTCCGCCGGCTTAACAGCCGGCGGAACTACTCGCCGCTGCGAGCTTAAAACGCTTTACTCTAGCCCCTTGTTTTATTTCTTGTGTACCAAAGGTAGTATCAAGCAAGGCTCTCTTCGGAGAGCCTTGTTGCTATTGTGACCTAAAAATGACAGCTTTGTGACAAAACTGACTGTTTGGTCACTTTTTCTTGCCTTGGTTTTTGCAGCGTTTTATACTTCTAAAAAACTGACTGAATAGTCGAAAAAGGAGTGCGTATGGCCGTGCAGAAAGCAAAGCGGGTTATTCATGGAGCTAAGGTTGAACCTTTCGCCCCTGGTACAAGCATTATTAAGGCTGAAGGTCTTGAACTTAATAATCTTATTGGAGTGCCCTATAGCAATGTGTCCCTTGAAGTGATGCAGGGGCAGGTATTTGCTGTTCGTGGGCGTAATGGCTCTGGTAAAACGGCTCTGCTTCTAACCTTAGCTGGTCGCATGCTGTTCACGAAGGGCAAGCTTGAAATACTTGGTTATAAAATGCCCCTACGTGCAGGCAAGGTGCACAGAAGAATCGGGCTCGCTCTTTTTGAAGGCCTCAATGACCTTTCTGAAAATCAAAAAGTGCGCAATGCTATTGCCGCTGAATTCGAACTTTGGGGGCGTAAGTCTAGACGTGAAGAAATAGATGCATACCTGCGCGAATGGAACTTAATGGATATAGCAGATATGCGCATAGGTAGTCTGAACCGCGAACAACTTGTGGCTTTAGGGGTGCAACTTGCTTGGGTAGGGCATCCAGATATTATTGCGGTCGACGACATTGAAAGCGGCTTAACTAAAGAGCAATCAATCCACCTTATGAAGCGGCTTCACACCATGGCACGCACGCGCAACGTTACTATCTTGGTCGGTGTGCTTGAAAGAGATTTAGCCGCTATGGCAGATGCTGCCTTCTATATAGAAAAAGACGGAGCATCCAAGTTCGTTCCTGCGCATGGATGCGAGGTGGCATAAATGGCATTTAAAGGTCTTAAATTTGCCCATGCTGAAATTCGCAACACTACTGCAAGTACTGCAATTAAGGTTGCCATGATTGCGATTTCAGTTATTCCTCTTTTGTATGGTGCGCTTTATTTGTTCGCTTTTTTGGACCCCTATGAACAATTAAATACCGTACCTGTTGCGGTAGTGAATGAAGACAAAGGCGCGCAGGTTAACGGGGAATTTCGTGTGGTTGGTGAAGACGTGGTTGAACGCCTGAGCGACAACGACAATGGTTTAGGCTGGAATTTTGTAAGTGCTGAAGAAGCACAACAGGGTTTGGAAAAAGGCACTTACTATATGACCTGTACCATTCCAGAAAACTTTACTGAATCTATAGCTTCTGCCGATACCGACGACCCAACTGCCGCACAGCTTGTTGTTGAATATAACGAAACAAAAAATATGCTTGCCAGCCAGATTGGGCGCACGGTTTGGAAGGAAGTGCGCCAACAGGTAAGCGACACGGTAGCGCAGGAGTATTGGGAAACCGTATTCGGAAAAGTCAATGATGGAGCAACAAGCCTTGAAAATGCCGCAGACGGCGCAGGGGAATTGGAAGATGGTTTAAAAAGTGCCGAAGACGGCAGCAACGAAATAACTACTAACCTTGCAACCTTGCATGATGGAGCATCAGATCTTACAGATGGACTTGGCGAGTTAAGCAGTGGTGCTTCTAGCTTGCAAACAGGTGCAAGCACGCTTAAGGAAGGCGCAGGTACATTAAACAGCGGAGCACAAGATTTGGCGGATGGTGCAGCTAAACTTCAGTCAGGTGCTACAACTCTTGCAAATGGCGCAATCGGCTTAAATTCAGGAGCGCAATCTTTAGCTTCAGGAACAAAGACACTTTCCAGCGGGACCAGTTCGCTTGCAGAAGGGGCAGCTACATTATCTTCAGGGGCAAAGCAACTGAAGAATCAGGGCACGTCCACGCTTGCGGCAGGAACCAAACAACTGCGAGAAAGTACCAAGCAACTTCCGACCAAAGAAACAGTTCAAACAGCACAGGACGGGTCGACACAAATAAGTAGCGGGCTTGATGCAGTTGTTGCGGGGCTTACCCAGTTGAAAGGAAGCGCCGAAGAGGGAAGCGGTCTTTCCTATGCGGCAGCAGCAGCTGGACAGCTTTCTGCAGCCTTGGCAGATACCAGCGCTATTGACAATGGGGTAGCGCAGCTGCAGGGTGGTGTTTCACAAGTACAGGCAGGGCGCCAAGCAGCAGCAGAAGGTCTTGACCAGGCTCAGGCGGGACTGAGTGGCGCGCAGCAGCAGGTTGATGGCGCTCTTCAGTATCTTTCGGCTCTTAATACGGAAGGTCTCGACGACCAGTCCAAGGCTGCTCTGGGAAAGGCAATAGCTCTTTTAGACGCGAACCAGGGTGGCGCTTCTGCAACTATTACAGCGGTAAACGCGGGCCTGGGGCAGGTAAACGCGGGCCTTGCGTCTGACGGTGCTATGGACATGGGTCTTCAGCAGATAGACGACGGTTTGTCTCAGCTACAAACAAGCGCCAGTGAAAGCTTAATAACGGCGAGCAATGCAGCAGGCCAGATTGCTTCTGGGCTGGACACCGCTGTCGCAAGCATTGGCAATACAAGCACACAGGGCAGCTTGCTTGGCGGTCTTGCACAACTTCAGGGTGGCTATTCAAGCTTTAGTGCGCAAGTCATGCCGCTCGTTGAACAGGCCCCAGTGCTGCGCGATGCTATTGTGCAGATTGATGACGGCGCGGCTCAAATTGATTCCAATATGGAAAGCATTGTGGAGGGGTCTGCAAGCGTTGCGAATGGTGCCACGGACGTAAACAATGGCGTCACGCAGATAACGACGGGTGCCAGTCAGCTCTACGATGGTACAGCAACCCTTTCTGGTGGAGCGAAAACCTTGAAGGGCGCCATAGACCTTGCTGCAGACGGGGCTACCAAGCTTAGTGAAGGAAGTGCCACGCTCTATGGCGGCACTGTTCAACTTGATACAGGGGCAGCTAAGCTTTCCGAAGGTGCACAAAGTGCTTTTGACGGTGCGGGTAAAATTGAAGACGGTGCCGAAAAACTTCACGATGGATCGGCGGAGTTAACTAAGGGCCTAAAAACTGCGCTTGACGGTTCAGACGAACTTGCACACGGTTTAGCCGACGGTGCAGGAAGCATGCGCGTTTCTCATACTTTAGAAAAAGCTGAAGTAATGGCTTCGCCTGTTCAACTTAAAGACACCTATATGTCTGAAGTGAAGAATTACGGCACGGGTTTTGCACCATACTTTATTGCACTTGGTTTATGGGTAGGTGCCCTTATGGGAACCTTCGTGTTCAAGCCATTGGACAAGCGCCTTATTCTTTCAGGTGGCAATCCTGCTATTGTGGCCTTTGCAAACTATATGCCTATGGCGCTGTTAAGCGTAGTACAGGTGCTGTTGCTGCTGGTGGTGCTGCAGTTTGGTCTTAAATTGCAGATAGACAATGTGGTGCTCTACTATGCCTTTGGCATTCTTACCGCATTGGTTTTCGCTGCTCTTATGCAAATGCTTATGGCCGCCTTTGGGTTCCCTGGAAAATTTATCTCTATCATTTTGCTTATGCTGCAATTAACAAGTGCTGCAGGTACCTTCCCTATAGAACAAACGCCTGCATTCTTCCAGACAATTAACCCCTATATTCCTATGACCTATGTTGTGTCTGGTATGCGTCAGATTATGACTGGCACCGACATGGGTGTGGTTGCAAGCAGCGTGGGCGTTTTATGCCTGTTTGGTTTAGCCAGCTTTTTCATTACGGCGGCAACCGCGCATCGCAAGCGCATGGTTTCCATGTCGGATTTGCACCCCGTTTTGCAATTGGGCTAAAGTAGTGCTTGAACAGGAGTTGTTAACATGTCAGAAGCTGTGCAGAAACTAAAAAAAGCCGACCGTACACGCCGGGCGTTGCTTGATGCTGCATTGCAGGTTATTGGGCAAAAGGGCTTTTCTTCAGCTACGGTAGATGAAATAGTACGCAAGGCTGGTGTGTCTAAAGGCGTTGCCTATTATCACTTCAAGAGCAAAGAAGAGATGGCGTCAAGCATCTTAGATCAGGAGTTCGCGCTCCTTCAAAATGAATTCCTTGACTTGGTAGCACGCGAGCAAAGTCCTCAGGCTGTTCTTATGGGCATGCTTGATGTGTTCGCTTCGCGCTTATACAATCAGAAGGACTTAGCGCAACTATTTTCTACAGAAATGTGGCGAAGCGACCGGGCATGGTCTGACGGCGTGCGCGAATCGGCTCAGGCCTTAATTGATTTAATTGCTACGCAGCTTAAGCAAGGGCAGCAGGCGGGCCAGGTTCGCAAAGACATAGACCCCACATTTTCTGCTGCGAGCATAGTGGGCATGGTGGTAGTTGATGCCATGTATTGCATTAACGGTGCCAAGAAACCTTTGTTTACGCGCGAAGAATTTATTGCACGCATCTATGACTTTGTGCATCACGCTATTGCTGTTGCCTAGAACGCTATGCGCGACCTTTGGCAATGCGCTCTATGGATTCCATAAGGCTATAGGCGCACTCTAAGTTTTCTGCCCAGGTAGGTGCGCCATGCTTTGCTAGGAGTAAGGCACGGTGCGTGGGAAGATAAGGCGCAATGCTTGCAGGCACCTCTTCGGTACCAGGGCGGGCATAGGGGCATACTGGCACCGAATCAAGTTTATTTGCAAGATTGGGCAATCCTTCGCTGTTCAGCACAGTATTGTGCACAGAAAAGGCTGTGGCTACAGGCGGGTGGGCATGCACTACCGCGTTTGCATGAGGGCAGTCAAGATATACGCGCAGATGCATACGTATTTCAGAAGATGGCTGGTAGCCAGCGTTGCTTTCAAGCGCTTCACCCTGAAGATTGCAGCGCAACAACATAGAAGGACTCATGCGCCCTTTGCAAACACCTGCAGGTGTTATAAGGATTTCGTTTTCGCCCGTGCGCACAGAAATATTGCCTTCTGCCGCAGCAACAAGCTGCTTGTTGTAGAGCCTTGCGCCTATTTCGCATATCTGTTGTGCAGTTTTTTGTACGTCCATACGTGCTTTTTCTCAATTATGCCCCACACATATTTCTGCTAAAAATGTGCTTCTGTAATCTTATCTTTTCTTTGCGCGCGCTACGGTAGAATAGAAAACATGGAAGAAAATAATGAACAAATATCTGAAGAAAACGTAGACCTTAGCGCGTCAGAAGAAGCGCAAGGCTCAGCCCAGAGCGCACCAGAGCAGCCAGAACAAAACGCTGCTTCAGCAGAAACCACGCCGGAACAAAGCGCTGCTTCAGCAGATGAAATGGAAGCCGACCTACCTGTGCCAGAATTGGAAGGCAGCGTAGGTCTGGGTGTTGACCTGGTTGAAATTGAGCGCATGAAGCGCATTCTGGCACGCACACCTCGTTTCGTTGTGCGCGTGTATACCAAAGAAGAACGCGCCTATTGCGACGCTACGGCCAATCCGCACGTGCACTATGCTACGCGTTTCGCTGCCAAAGAAGCCGTGCTTAAAGCTTTGGGCACGGGCTTTGCCTTTGGCATTGCTCCGGCCGACGTGGAAGTGGTGCGCAACCAATACGGGCGCCCTTCGGTGCAGCTGCACCGCAAGGCGGCCGAAGTGGCGCGCAAGCAGGGTGTGCGTGAAGTGCCCGTTTCGCTTTCATACACACATACTGAAGCAGTGGCATGTGCCATGGCTATTACCGCAGAATCTGTACGGGTAGCCGAAGAGCGCGTAGACCCTATGGAAGAACTTGCCAAGCAATTTAAGGAGGCGCGTTCGCTTCTGGACGACTTGCCCACGCAACGCGAAGATGGCACGCGTGAAGGGAGTCTTCCAGAAATGCCTGTGCCTGATGTTGCGCCTGATGCCGACCATGAAGAAGGGCTCGGCTTCAAAGCAGACGATGCCTTGTCATTACAGGGCGGCAATGAGCCAGAAGTGCTTGATGAGGAGAGTCATTAATGCGCGAGTATACACCCGAAGTATTTGCGGAGTTGCTGCCGTATCCAACGCCTAACTTGTACAAGTATTCGCGTGGGCGCTTAATCCTGGTCGTAGGCAGCCGTGCCTACCCAGGTGCTGCCGGCTTGGCTTCGCTTGCAGGGCAGCGGGCAGGCGCGGGCTACACGGAAGTTTACGTCGAAGACTCCATTGTCCAGCGCGTGCAAATATATGCCCCTTCCTTGGTGGTGCGCGCGTGGAGCGAATGGGACAGCGCTCATTGGATGCCGCGTGCCGATGCCCGCCATCCGCGCGCCTATGTGCTTGGGTGCGGTTTCGATGCAACTGATCCCTATATTGCCAATGTCACGCGCCAGATTTTAAAGCGTGGCAAGGCTCCTGTGCTTGTTGACGGCGGGGCTTTGAAAATGCTTCCTGCTCGCAAGATTCATGCACTATGTGAACCGCGCGAAAAAGACAACTTGCCAACCATTATTACGCCGCATTTTGGCGAAGCGGTCACCTTGGCTCAGACCTACAACATTCCCACGGAAGACCCTGTTGAGCTGGCCAAAGAACTCGCGCGATACTACCATGCAAGCTGCGTTCTGAAGGGCCCGAATACCTATATCTCAGACGGTGAAGACTGCTATTGCATGACCGAAGGAACGGCGGCGCTTTCGAAGGCGGGCACGGGCGACGTGTTGGCGGGCATCATTGGTGCTCTGCTGGCGCAGGGTGTCGAGCCTATTGATGCCTGCGTGCTGGGCACTACCTTGCATGCGCGGGCAGGGCGCCTAGCGGCCGAAGATCTCACGAGCATAGCTATCACCCCCGAGGACCTTATCAGCTATATTCCCCGTGCGGTACTTTCGCTTGGCAACGGACGCACTTCTTAATCGACTTCATATTGCTGTCTTATTGGTATTTGCCCCAGATGAGACACGAGGTGCTGGTTAGCTATTAAGTTGGGGTGAAGGAGAAGAATACATGTCGCAACAAGAAAAGCTTTTTCAGGACGCAGGCGAGCGCATCGAAGCGCTGCGCAAGGAAATCGAACATCATACCTTCCTGTACTACAACCAGGATGCGCCTGAAATTTCCGACGCAGCATTCGACAGCTTAATGCGTGAGTTGCGCGAACTGGAAGAAGCCCACCCCGAATTCTACGATGCCAATTCGCCCACCCAGCGCGTGGGTGGCTACGTGGGCGAGCAGTTTGCGCCCGTGCAACACGCTGAACGCATGTACTCGCTCGACAACGCCATGGACCTGGACGAACTGGACGCCTGGATGACGCGCACCTTTGAAGCTTTTGGGCGTGAAGTACCGCTTTGTTGCGAATTGAAAATCGACGGCAGCGGCATTGCGCTTTCCTTTGAGGACGGGCGCCTGGTGCGGGCTGCCACGCGTGGCGACGGCACTACGGGCGAAGACGTAACGGCCAATATCCGCACCATCAAAGATGTTCCTCTGCGCTTGCGCGACGAAGCGCTTGCTGGCTTGGCGGACATGCAAGCCGTGCTGGAAGTGCGCGGCGAAGTCTATATGCCCAAAGCCAGTTTTGAAAAGCTGAACGCGGCCGCGGACGCAGAAGGTAAGCAGGCTTTTGCAAACCCGCGCAATGCAGCGGCGGGTAGCCTGCGCCAAAAGGACGAAAAGATAACCGCTGGACGCGACCTAGCTACCTTTATTTATGCGGTTGCCAACAATGCATCGGTGCAGGTAAATGGCCAGTTTGAACTACTTGAATGGATGCGTGAAGCAGGCCTGCATGTTAACCCCGACGTGAAGTTGTGTGCCACGCGCGAAGAGGTTCGCACCTTCTGCGTAGAAGCCTTGGAAAAGCGCGACAGCTTGCCCTATGAAATTGACGGCGTGGTTGTGAAGGTCAACGACTTTGGCCAGCAGGACTCCCTGGGCTTTACTGCCCGTGCCCCGCGTTGGGCTATTGCCTATAAATTCCCGCCTGAAGAAAAAACGACCAAGCTCTTGGACATAACGGTACAGGTGGGCCGTACGGGTGCGCTTACGCCTGTGGCTGAGCTTGAACCAGTGACGGTGGCGGGCTCGGTCGTGGCGCGCGCAACGCTTCACAACGAAGACGAAGTGCAGCGCAAGGACGTGCGCATTGGCGACACGGTTATTGTGCGCAAGGCGGGTGACGTGATCCCCGAAGTGCTTGGGCCTGTAGAAAGCCTGCGACCCACAGACGCACAGGTGTGGTCCATGCCCACGGCATGCCCCAGTTGCGGTAGCCCCGTGGTACGCGAAGAAGGGGAAGCGGCTTACCGCTGTGTTTCCATCGACTGCCCGGCCCAGGCGCACGAGCGCCTTATCCATTGGGCAAGCCGTGGTGCCTTGGACATCGAAGGCATGGGCGAAGAAATTGTGGCTCGCTTGCTTGAAGCAGGGCAGGTGAGCGACGTAGCCGACTATTACAGCTTGAGCGAATATGACCTCGCAACCCTTGAAACAGGGCGCGTAAACAAAGATGGTGAAGCCATCCATGTGGGTGGGGTGGTAGCCAAGAAACTGGTCGCCGCCATTGAAGAAAGCAAGGCGCGTTCCTTTGCGCGCGTGCTCTTTGGCCTGGGCATGCGCCACGTAGGCAAGACAACGGCAGAAGCCATTGCCGCTGCTTTCCCGTCCATGGACGTCTTGCGTGCGGCAAGCGAAGATGCGCTCGCTGAAATCGAAGGTGTGGGCGGCATTATTGCGCATAGCATTCGCCAGTTCTTGGACACGCCCGACAATATTGCTGTTATCGAGCGCCTGGCCTTAGCGGGCGTGAGTATGGAAGAAGCTGCTACGGCATCCAACGTGCCGCAGACTTTGGAAGGTCTCACCTTTGTGCTTACGGGCAGCTTGGTGCAGTCGGGTATGACGCGCGACGAAGCAGGCGCGCGGCTGAAGGCCATGGGGGCGAAGGTTTCGGGCAGCGTTTCGGCCAAGACGTCTTACGTCATCGCCGGCGAAGCAGCGGGGTCCAAGTACGACAAGGCCGTTTCGCTGGGTGTACCCGTCCTCGACGAAACCGCCTTCCTCCAAATCCTCGAAACCGGGCAAGCACCAGAATGAAGAAGCTTCGTTTAGATGAATTGATGGTGCAGCGGGGGCTGGTTGGCTCTGTCGCTGAAACCTTGCCTTTGGTGGTGGCGCGCGAAGTGAAGGTGGGCGACGAATATGCGACGTCGGTCGCACAGCTTGTTGCCCCCGATGCTGCCGTGAGCTTGAAAGGGAAGGGGCGTTTTGTTTCCCGCGGGGGCGACAAACTCCAGGCAGCCCTTGACCACTTTGGTCAGCAGCTCAAAGGCCTGCGCTGCATAGACATTGGGTCTTCCACAGGGGGCTTTTCCGACTGCCTACTTCAAGCGGGTGCGGCGCAAGTTACCTGTGTAGATGTGGGCTACGGTATTCTGGCTGACGCGGTACGCAATGACCCACGCGCGGTGGTCTTTGAACGCACGAATATCCGCACCGCAGACCCTGCCGAATTGGGCGCTCCCTTCGACTTCTTGGTGGCGGACTTGAGCTTCATTGGTCTTGCCCAGTTGGCACCTACCTTTGCCGCCTTATGCCAGCAGGGCAGTGTGCTTCTTGCCCTCGTAAAGCCTCAATTTGAAAGTGCGCATGAAGAAACCGAAGGCGGGCTCGTGGTGGACCCCGCTGTGCGTGCGCGTACCATTGAAGAAGTCAAAATGGCACTTGAACAGGTAGGATTCACCATTCTGGGAACCATGGAGTCGCCCGTGCCTGGTAAAAAGGCGGGCAATATCGAATACTTTATCCAGGCTGTTTTTTAGCTGCGTTATTCTTCGCCCGTTTCACCAGAAACGTCATTGCCTGCATCAGCAGATCCATCGGACGAATCGTCGGCCTTTTCGGCTTGGTTGTAATTCAATAGCTCTTCAACGGTGACAAACTTGTAGCCCTTTTCCTTGAGCTTGGGCAGGGCGGCACGCAAGGCCGCAACCGTTTGTTCGCGGTCGCCACCACCGTCGTGCATGAGCACAATGTCGCCAGGTGTAGCGCCCAGCAAGGCTTCTTCGATGGCTTCAGCGCCAGGTTTTTGCCAGTCCTGCGTGTCGAGCGTCCAGCCCACTTCATACGTGAAGTAGGGTGAAATCGATGCTGCCGTAGTGGGGCTGAAATTTCCGCCAGGGGCACGGAACATCTGATTGCATTTCGCACCAGTTGCCTTTTCAATGGCCTCTTGCCCCTTGGTCACGTCTTCGACGCGCGCTTCGTGCGACATGAGGCCTAGGTCGTAGCCAGCGCCGTCAGACGCATGGCTGTAGGTATGCGTGCACACCTGGTGGCCCGAATTGTATTCGCGCTTCACCAAAGCTGCCATTTCAGGCCCTTCATCAATACGGCTTCCGAGGACGAAGAAGGTAGCCTTAGCACCATTTTCGTCCAGGACGTCTAAAACCTGTTCGGTGGTTTCTGCCCAAGGGCCGTCGTCGAAAGTGAGGGCGATAACGCGCTCACTGGTTTCAACGTTAAACATGTGCAAAACACCCTGTTGTTCAAAGGTCGGCTTTTCCTTTTCGACCATGACGCCCGAAATCTTACCCACAACAGCACGTCCAGCACCTTCGTCGCTTACCCCTTTTACTTCGCGAAGCGCACCCCAGGTGCCGTCGCTCGTGGCGTCTGTGATGTTATAGGTAAGCTTTTCGTAAAAGTCTTCTTCAATATTCTGGCCTGGCGTAACTTCGATTTCTGCCTTATTGGGCACAATGCTGTTTGGTTCTGCCGGTTCGCCATTAATGGTTGCGGTGAAGGGCGTGCCACCATCTTCTTTGATAATGCTGCCGTCCACTGCCACGAGGCTTCCTGGTGTGGTATTGATGCCGGCTTCAGTAATTGCCATGGCAACGGTTGAGTTTTCTTCCAAACCAATGCGCTGGCCATTCACCTTAGCCTTTACGGGCGCAGCGGTTGCACAGCTAAAACCTAAAAAGCCTATGAGCAGGATGAGCAGGCCCGCAGCAATGAAGGGAATAAAGCGACGGAAGCCGCCACCATAGGAATAAGACATCGTAGATGCACTGGGCGTAAAGGTTTGAATCGATGAACGCCTTGGCCTGCGAGAGCTTACCCGGCGGCTGCGGGAATTGAAGTTGTAGTTGTTGTACGAGTTGCGCACCTGTATGTTCCTTTAACGCTAATTCTTGAGGCTGTTAATAGGGGCTGGGAAGCGGCCGCCGCGATGAGCGAAGACTTCACCAGCATGTCCGTTTACCTCCATGACAGGAGCGTAGCCTAAAAGCCCCCCAAATTCTACCCGGTCGCCCACTTTTTTGCCCTGAGCGGGGATAAGACGCACAGCAGTGGTTTTGCTATTGATAACACCAATGGCGCATTCGTCAGCAATAATGCCGAAAATAGCTTCAGCGCTCGTGTCGCCTGGCACGGCAATCATGTCGAGGCCTACGCTGCACACGCAGGTCATAGCTTCCAGCTTTTCAAGGCTCAGGGCGCCCGCTTCAACGGCGCGAATCATGCCTGCGTCTTCAGAGACGGGTATGAATGCACCCGAAAGACCGCCGACACTGCTTGAAGCCATGACACCACCTTTCTTGACGGCGTCATTGAGCAGGGCAAGGGCCGCCGTGGTACCAGGACCGCCGCAGGTTCCCACACCTATGGCTTCGAGGATTTCCGCCACGCTGTCGCCTTCGGCAGGCGTAGGTGCAAGCGACAAGTCCAGTATGCCCTGGGCAACACCGAGGCGTTGGCTGGCTTCGCGCGCCATGAGTTCGCCAGCGCGGGTAATCTTGAAGGTAGTTGCCTTGATGGCTTCGGCAATTTCAGTAAGGTTGGCGTCTTTGGGCATATTGGCAAGTACATTGCGCACTACACCGGGGCCCGAAACACCCACGTTAATGACCGCATCGGCTTCGCCACTCCCGTGGAAAGCGCCCGCCATAAAAGGATTGTCTTCTACGGCATTTGCGAACACGACCAGCTTGGCGCAGCCAATGGAGTCGCGGTCGGCGGTAGCGCGCGCCGTATCCAGAATGATGTTGCTCATCTTCCAGATGGCGTCCATGTTAATGCCGGCGCGGGTTGAAGCCACATTGACCGAAGAACACACGCGTTCCGTTGTTGCCAGTGCCGCAGGAATCGACTCCATGAGTTTGTTGTCGGCCCCGCTGGCACCCTTGTGTACGAGCGCCGAAAAGCCACCCACGAAGTCCACGCCCACTTCCTTCGCAGCGCGGTCCATGGCGGCCGCAATGGGGGACAGGTCGGTTTCTTGGGTGGCCGCACAGATTTCTGCGATGGGTGTGACCGAAATACGCTTGTTCACAATAGGGATGCCAAATTCGCGTTCCAGCTGATCAGCGGTTGGAACGAGCTGTTCGGCAGCGCTGGTCATACGGTCGTATACGCGCGTTGCAATGGTTTCGACGCTATTGCTGGCGCACCCACGCAGGTTAAGGCCCAGCGTGATGGTGCGAATGTCTAAGTGTTGCTGCGATACCATCGCCTGAGTTTCGGCAATTTCGCGAGGTGTAATTTGCATGCGTCAAACCCTTTCTGTGTAACGGGTATATTGTGCCATATTTAGAGCGCAGGCGACTTACGGGTTAAACACGGGCAGCGGATTCGGTGTCCATGCTCATGGACTGGAAACGGTTTTCCATGAATTCGTCGTCATAGTGTTCGTTGCAGAACTGTGTGATGGCTGAAGTATGTTCAAAATCCATGATGCCCGCCTGTCGTTCAAACCAACAGTCGAGCGACGCAAGCGTTAGCCCCCCGTCAACGATCATAAGCACGGTGCAAATGCTTGTTACGGTGTAGCGCCAGTTCCATGGAATCTTATTTACCAGCTCGAGCATGCGCGGCAGCAGCAGCTTTATCCACACTAAGCCGAGGGTGCCCCACATGGCCATGAACATGCCATTGGTACGCCCGTTAATTGAAAGGAAGGTGCCCGTGTAGTCCCAGGCAGTAATGCCAAAGGCTGTTTCCATAAACCAGCTAACGAAGTATTCAAAGCCGCCGCCAATAACCGCACTTACCAAAAATATAACGATGAAGTTGCTCTTGTGAAAGCGGTTGAGCGCCACGGTCATAAGCACGGCACCGAAGCCATAAATAGGGCTGAAGGGCCCATAGAGCAGGCCCGCGCGGTCCTCGTAGTGGCCAGGGTCAACAACGACGACGTGATAAATTACTTCAATAATCAGGCCCAAAAAACAGCAGATAACAAACACCCAAAAGATGTTGTAGAAGTTCAACGCAATATAGCCTTTGCCCGTGGTGTCGCGCCCCAGGGTGCCTTCTTCAGCCTGCGACCTGTCTTCAAGCTGTTGCAGCTTGTGTTGAAGCAAGCGCTCTTCACGCAGCGTAGGGTCGGCATAGGTTTGCAGCGCCACCAGGATGACGATGTTGACAATGATGGGCAGAAGCTGGCTGTCGACACCCGTGAGCATGAGCTGGCAGAGCAGAGCCACTGCTTCGAAGGCAATCATAATGTTGGCAAGCAAAGCGGTATGGCGGCGCTTCCCGCGCAACAGACGCACGCCCAGTACCACAAACATGCAAGCCAGCGCAAAGGAAACAACAATGGCTACGATCTGGATAATGAGGCTCGTGATGGTGTCGGTTTCTAGTTCGGAAAAGTCAAAACCCGCGTTGATAAGCAGCAGCACAATAAGCACCGTAACGACTACCTGGATACCACCTGCCACAATGCAGAGCACGCCGTAGGCGCGTATAAGGAAGGGGTAGCGTTCAGGTAGGCCTTCCTCAGGACAGCCTTCAGTAGGCGCTTTGGCCGCCTGGTTTTCTGGCTCAACCTGGGTGCCGTTATTTTTTGCGTGCTTTGCCAAGTCATCTACTTTCATTCCAGTGCTCAAAACCGAGCTTCTTTTCTGTGCATTATACCGACTGGCTCGTCATGCTGGGCGGGCAAGATGTTTTTCTCCTACATGCGATGCTCGTTTGGCATGGGACCGGGCGGGACCCCTTTCTGGGGAGGTGCAAAAAATCGCAGTTTTTACTTGCATGTACAAGGAAGCTAGGACATAATGCATAGCGTTGTTTTTCGATGATGCTTTCGGAATCTGTGAGCGTGGAAACCGGAAGTGGAGAAAACTCTGGAGAACTCTTAAATGAGTGCCGAAGGTGCAAGGCCTACCCGCTGTGCGCGGGGAAGCTGAATCTCTCAGGCAAACGGACAGGGTACAACGCGTGCACTTTATGCAGTGTTTAAGCGGCCTCCAGGGTTTTCAAAAAGCCAAAGGAGGCATTTTTATGGAACAAGCGCTGCTGGGTGTGGTATCTACCATTAACACCTATCTTTCCAACTATGTACTGATTATCTTGCTTGTGGGCATGGGCATTTGGTTTACCGTGCGCACGCGTGCTGTGCAGTTCCGCTGCTTTGCGGAAGGCTGGAAACGCCTGTTCAGCGGCTTTTCACTGCATGGCGGAAGCCATGGTGGTGCCATGAGTAGTTTCCAGGCGCTCGCAACGGCCGTGGCGGCCCAGGTGGGTACGGGCAATATTGTTGGTGCCTGCGGTGCCATCATTTTGGGTGGTCCTGGCGCTATCTTTTGGATGTGGATTATTGCGCTTTTGGGCATGGCAACCAACTACGCTGAGGCCGTGCTCGCGCAGAAGACCAAGGTGGTTGACTCGGACGGCTCTGTGCACGGCGGCCCTGCTTACTACATAACAAGTGCTTTTAAGGGAACGGGTGGCAAACTGCTTGCAGGCTTCTTTGCCGTGGCCATTATTTTGGCGCTCGGTTTTATGGGTTGCATGGTGCAGTCCAACTCTATTGCCGAAACCATGAACAATGCCTTTGGAATTCCCACATGGCTTATGGGCGGCATTATTGTTGTCCTGGCAGGCATCATTTTTATCGGTGGTGTTTCGCGCCTTGCGTCTGTTACTGAAAAGATTGTGCCCATCATGGCCATTCTGTATATGATCGGCGCGCTTATCGTGCTTATCATGAATGCAAGCGCTATTCCTGCCACCTTCGCGCTTATTTTTGAATGCGCCTTTAATCCGTCGGCGGCCGTGGGTGGTTCTACCTTCGGCATAATCGCGGCACTTTCGCAGGGTGCAAAGCGCGGCCTGTTTTCCAATGAAGCGGGTATGGGTTCGACGCCGCATGCCCATGCGCTTGCAAATGTGAAAAACCCGCATGAACAGGGCGTTGTAGCCATGATTGGCGTGTTTGTAGACACCATCATAGTAGTTACCCTGACGGCACTCGTGGTTATTTCCACCTTCTATGTGGGCGATGGCGCCCTGGCCGTGGGCGACTATGCCACGCTCACCACCGACGGCACCTTTAGCAAGACCAATATCGCGCAGATGGCCTTTGGTCAGTTCTTTGGTGCAAATATTGGCGCGTGGTTCGTGGCAATCTGCCTGCTCTTTTTCGCGTTTTCGACCATCCTTTCTTGGAACCTGTTTGCGCGCTTGAACGTGGAATACCTCTTTGGCAAGCGTGCCGTGTTGGCGTTTTCCCTCATTGCGCTCGTGTTTATATTCATGGGATCCATTCTTTCGAATGACTTGGTTTGGGAATTGGCCGACTTGTTTAACCAGTTGATGGTGCTCCCGAACGCCATTGCGCTGTTTGCACTTTCGAGTTCGGTTGCTCGTTGTGCCATGACGCGCGGCGAAGAAGACCTCGAAAAAAACGCTGTTTAGACCTAAAAGGCTCGTTTATGTGCGTAAATGAGCCTTAAGCGGGCTAGACCAGCATAAAAACCCATTATTATATTGCCTGTGGAAAAAGAGGTTTCGACAATCAAAATTCTTGCTGTCGTGTTGGGTGTGTTCACGGTATGCACTTTGGCCTTGGGTTTTGTCTTGGTTGCAAGCAATGGGCATCCAGAACGGCTATTTGGCGAGCCTGCTGAAACCGAACGGGTGCCTCAGTCTTTTGCGGGGAAGCGTGCCGGGGCAACAGAAAGCACCGATGCCCATGGTGTGGTTCACGGCAAAACAGCTGCGGGGGTTAAATATCTTATTTATGGGCGTACTGAAGTTGCGCGCAGCGGGGAAGGGATTCGTCTGGCCGCCACGGGCGATGTGCTTGCAACAGAAATGAACATGCCCCTGCTTGATGCCTATAGTGGAGAAACAGATGATGGCGTGTACGATTTTGGGCCCTACTATCAAGAAATAGCTCCTGCGCTTGCGGACTACGATATTTGTTTTGTTAATCAGGAAACTGCCATGGCAGGCAATACAGACGGTTTCTCGTATTCGGTTTATCCGCTTTTCAATTCGCCGGAGTCTTCGATTCAGGCGATGTCCGACACTGGTTTCAATGTGGTCAATTTCAATTCAAATCATACCTATGACATGGGCGCGGAAGGCATTGAAAGAAGCCAGGGCTTTTTTTCGCAGTATCCAAAGATGATGGTAGTCGGGAGTTATGCAAGTCAGGCTGACCGCGAAACCGTGCGCATGATACAGCGGGGCGACATGACCATTGCCTTTTTGAGCTATTGCTATGGTTCGAACATGTATGGCGACACGCCAGATGTGCAGCCGAATAACTACTATGCCTGCATTTTTGACAAGAAGGCAATGAGCGTCGATATTGCCCGAGCCCAAAGTGTGGCCGATGCGGTGGTGGTATATATGCATTGGGGTACCGAAGAACAGACGGAGCCCGACAAGAGGCAGCTGGAATATGCACAGTTTTTAGTCGACTTAGATGTTGACCTCGTTCTTGGCAGCCATGCACACCTGTGTCAAACCGTGAAAAACTATACGAGCCCCACGGGGAAAACCGTCCCTGTTGTGTTTGGTATGTCAGATTTGATTTCAGGATGGACGCTCACGGAAACAATTTTTTCTGGGCTTGTGACCTGTGACTTTGTGCGCAAGGGCGACGATGTTGTTGTGGAAAACCTCGTTTGGCACCCGCTGGTGGAATGGTCTGACGGGGGCGACGTTTACGTTCGAATGCTCGAGCACATGGATGATGCTGCTATCCAGAAAAATACCCGTACCGAAGACATTGTGGATGATGTAGCATTCTTCCGCGAAAAACTTGAATCCCTCGATATGGATTGCACTATTTCTTGGAAATAATTATTAGACAAGGTGTATAATATCGTGCATGTTGTCTAAGACTGAAGATAGGCGTATTTCGCGTACGCAGGCCGCCCTGCGTGACGCCCTCGTGGCGCTCGTAGAAGAGCGCGGGCTTGACGCCATTTCGGTAGGTGACCTTTGCGCTGCCGCTAACATTACGCGCGGCACCTTCTACAACCATTTCAAAGACAAGGAAGCTGTGGTCAACGCCTTTGAAGACGAAGTTATTGCCGGCCTCGAAGTGTTCCAGGAGCGTATGGGCAAGCTTTCGTTGCCCGAGCTGGCGAAGTGCGTAGCACTCAAGCAGCCTTTGCCTTTGCTGGTGGAAATGTTTGACTACCTGCGCGAAGAAGGCACCTTCTTGCACGCCCTGCTGGGTGAAGGGGGCGACGCCGCCTTTGGCCCGCGCATTCGCGACTGCGTCTGCACGAATCTGGTTCATTCCATTTTGCATAAGCGGTATCGCGAAAGCAGCGACCCCTTTGTGGGTTATTACGTTTCGTTTTATGCTTCGGCCTATTTGGGCATGATTATGCATTGGATTGAAACGGGCATGGAAGAAAGTTCTGAAGACATGGCGCGCATAGCCCAGCGTCTTTTGTTTATTAAACCTGGTGAAAGCATCAAATTGTAGGAGATTTGATTATGACCGACGAAGTAACGCAAACACAGGAAGAAGTTACGCCCGCGGGTGAAGAGCAGCTGCATATTGGCATCGACGTGGGGTCTACCACGGTCAAGCTGGCTATTCTGGACGACGCGAATAGCATTCGCTATTCCATTTACCAGCGCCACCATGCCGACGTGCGCGCGACCATCTTGGAGGTGCTGAAGGCTGCCGGTGCCGAATACGGCGACCGCGTTATGACTACCGCCATTACGGGTTCGGGCGGTTTGCTCCTGGCCCAGTGGCTGGGCATTACGTTCGTGCAGGAAGTGATTGCGTCCAAGACCGCGGTTGAAACTTTCATTCCGAAAACCGACGTTGCCATTGAACTGGGTGGGGAAGACGCAAAGATTATCTATTTCGATCAGGGAATCGAACAGCGCATGAATGGTACCTGCGCGGGTGGTACGGGTGCTTTCATCGACCAGATGGCGGCGCTGTTGGACACCGACGCGTCTGGCTTGGACGAACTGGCCGCTAAACACGAAATCCTTTATCCCATTGCAAGCCGCTGTGGCGTGTTTGCCAAGACAGACGTGCAGCCTCTTCTCAATGAAGGCGCCAAGCGCGAAGACATTGCGGCGTCTATTTTCCAAGCGGTGGTGACTCAGACCATTTCGGGCCTGGCTTGCGGGCGCCCCATCCGCGGGCACGTGGCGTTCTTGGGCGGCCCCTTGCAGTACCTGCCCCAGCTGCGCGAGCGTTTCTACGACTCGCTCAAGCTTGACGAAGACCATATTATCGTGCCCGAAAACGCCCACCTCTTTGTAGCGGCGGGCTGCGCGATCGCAGGCAGGGCGGAAGCCAAGGCCGAACGCCTCAACGACATTATCGCGCGCTTGGAAAACCTGGGCGACGTGCAGGGCAGTGAAGTAGTGCGTCTACCCGCATTGTTCGCTAGCCAAGCGGAGTATGACGAATTCAAAGAACGCCATGCAAAGGAATGCGTGAAGAAGGGCGACCTGAGCACCTATGAAGGGCGTGCCTATTTGGGCATTGACGCAGGGTCGACCACCTTTAAGACGGCCCTTGTGGGCGAAGACGGAAGTTTGCTCTGGAGCTACTACACGTCCAACAAAGGCGACGTGCTGGGTACCGCCAAGCGCGGCATCAAGATGCTCTACGACGCCATGCCCAAGAATGCCGACGGTACGAGCAAGGTTGAAATTGGCCATGCCACGGTAACGGGTTACGGTGAAGGTTTGTTGCTGGAAGCCCTGCGTGTAGACAGTGGCGAAATTGAAACGGTGGCGCATCTGCGTGGCGCCGAAGAAATGCTGCCTGGCGTTGAATTCATCTTGGACATTGGTGGCCAGGACATGAAGTGCCTACGCGTGAAGGACGGCGTTATCGATTCCATCATGCTCAACGAAGCATGCAGCTCTGGTTGCGGCAGTTTTATCGAAAGCTTTGCGGCGGGCTTGAACCTGGACGTGAAGGATTTTGCGGCTACGGCCAACTCTGCCGAAGCACCCGTGGACTTGGGCAGCCGCTGCACCGTCTTTATGAACAGCCGCGTGAAGCAGGCTCAAAAAGAAGGCGCCACAGTGGGCGATATTGCTGCCGGCTTGGCTATTTCGGTTATCAAGAATGCCCTGTTCAAAGTTATTAAACTGCGCGACCCGCATGAAGTAGGGAACAAGGTTATTGTGCAGGGTGGCACCTTCTTGAACGACGCGGTCCTGCGTTCTTTCGAACAGCTGGCGGGCGTGAATGCGGTACGCCCCGACATTGCTGGCAACATGGGGGCTTATGGTGCCGCACTCTTGGCCCGCGACAGGGCTTTCCGTGGCACCCAATCTAGCCCCTCTGGCTTCGGCTCGCGTAGCGAAGTACGCCACGCCGAATCCATCGAGGCTATCTCGGGCACCACAGAAAGCCCTGATTCTGCTCAAGCTTCCGCCCAATCCACCCTGCTTTCTGCCGAAGAGTTGGACGCGCTGGAACCCACACATCGCACGCTGCGATGCAAGGGTTGTTCCAACAGCTGCTTGCTTACTGTAAACGACTTTGGCGAGGATCCGAATACCGGTAAGCACCGTCGCTTCATTACGGGCAACCGTTGCGAAAAGGGTGAAGCCTTGGCGGGTGGCAAGGAAGCGGGCGCTGCCGTTCCCAACCTATTCGAATACAAGGCGCATCGCCTGTTTGACTACGAGTCACTTTCCCGCGAAGAAGCCGTGCGTGGAACCGTGGGTATGCCGCGCGTGCTGAACATGTTTGAAAACTATCCCTTCTGGTTCACCTTCTTTAACCACTTGGGCTTCCGCGTGGAGCTTTCCGACGCGTCCACAAAGAAGACCTACGAAGCGGGCATCGAATCCATTCCTTCAGAAAACGCATGTTACCCCGCCAAGATTAGCCACGGTCATGTGATGAACCTGCTGGAAAAGGACCTTGACTTCATTTGGATGCCTTGCGCGAAATGGGAACGCCAGGAAGACGAAGGCGCGGGTAACCACTACAACTGCCCGATAGTCATGAGCTATTCGGAAAGCTTGCGCCTCAACATTGACGAGCTCAACGAGCCGGGCGCGCCAGCCTTCCTGAACCCCTTCCTCCCGTACGACAAAAAGGACAAGCTGAAGAAGCGCCTCTACGCCGAACTGGTGGAAGCGCACCCCGAAATTATGGGCAAGTACGCAAAGGCGCCTACGCAGAAAGAAATCGACGAAGCGGTCGAACTTGCTTGGGCGGAAGACGAAAAGTTCAAGGCCGACATGCGCGCCAAGGGCGAAGAAACGCTTGCCTGGATTGAAGAAAACCAGGCCCACGGCATTGTGTTGGCGGGACGCCCGTACCATAACGACCCCGAAATTAACCATGCTATTCCCGAACTGCTGACGGGCTTTGGCCTCGCGGTGCTCACGGAAGATTCGGTTGCTCATCTGGGTAAACTCGAGCGCCCCATCCGTTTGATTGACCAATGGATGTATCACACGCGCCTCTATGCGGCAGCTAAGTTGGTTACCATGCGCGACGACCTCGATCTTATCCAGCTGAACAGTTTTGGCTGCGGCTTGGACGCGCTTACCACCGACCAGGTCCAGGAAATCCTGGAAGCTTCGGGCAAGGTGTATACGCTTATTAAGATTGACGAAGTATCCAACTTGGGCGCTGTGCGCATTCGCGTGCGTTCGCTGCTGGCTGCCCTCAAGGACGCCGCTGATAATCGCGCAGAAGCGGAAGCCTTTGCAGCTTCGTGCCCTGCCAGTGAAGCAAAGATAGACCAACTGCTTGCTGACGTTGACCGTCGTGAAAAAGCTCTTGAGAGCTTCGAAGAGCGCCGCGAAGCCAAGACGGGCGCCACGGAAGCCAAGGCGGCTGCGGCCATTGCTGCTGCCATGAGCGCCAAGACGAAACGCGAAGTGGCGAGCACCGAATTCGAACGCGTAGAATTCACCGCCGAAATGAAAGCCGCGGGCTACACCATCCTGGCACCGCAAATGGCGCCGTACCATTTTGAGCTGTTGGCACCGGTCTTCCATGCAAATGGCTTCAACCTAGAACTGTTGCCCAGCGTGGACCACGGTGCGGTGGACGCCGGTTTGAAGTACGTGAACAACGACATTTGCTATCCGTCCATTTTGACGGTGGGCCAGATTATGGAAGCGGTTACCAGCGGTAAGTACGACACCGACCACCTGGCTGTCATTATTACGCAGACGGGTGGCGGCTGCCGTGCTACTAATTACATTAGCCTTATCCGCAAGGCACTTAAGGCAGCCGACCTGGCGCACATTCCCGTTATCGGCCTGGCATTGCAAGGCCATGTGGACGAAGGCAATTCGGGCTTTAAGGTGACGCCGCCCATGCTCAAGCAGGCCATTTATGCCTTTAGCTATGGCGACCTGCTTATGACAGCCCTGTATCGCACGCGCCCCTACGAAGTGGAGCCGGGTAGCGCAGAAGCTTTATTCAACCATTGGATGGACGTGTGCAAGAAGCAGATGCGCGAAGGCGAAAAGCAGGCGCGCTTCGCCAAGACTGTTCAGGCCATCGTCGAAGATTTCGACACCCTGCCGCTGGAAGGCGAAGGCACCAAACCGCGCGTGGGCGTGGTGGGCGAAATCCTCGTGAAGTTCCATCCCACGGCCAATAACCAAGTGGTGGACCAAATTGAAGCTGAAGGCTGCGAAGCCGTGGTTCCGGGCCTCATTGAATTCTTCCTGTTTGGCATTGTGGGCCGCGTCTTCCAGAAGGACCCGCTCGGCCGTTCGACCAAGGGAGCCATTGGTGCACGCGCTGCCCTGAAATACATCGACCACGTGCGCAAGCCCCTGTACAAGGCTCTGGAAAAGTCGAACCGCTTTGAAGCGCCCACCGACATCTTCACCCTGGGTGCCTATGCTGAAGAAATTCTTTCGCTCTGTAATTCCATGGGCGAAGGCTGGCTGCTTGTGGCTGAAATGGTCGAGCTCATTTTGCATGGCGCTCCCAATATTGTGTGCGCCCAGCCCTTTGCCTGCCTGCCGAACCATGTGGTGGGTAAGGCCGTTATTAAGGAGCTGCGGCGCAAGTACCCGCAATCCAATATTGTGGCGGTTGACTACGACCCAGGCGCGAGCGAAGTGAACCAGCTTAACCGCATCAAGCTCATGATTGCCGTGGCGAAGGCCAACCTGGCTGAATCCGAAGAGGCTGCTCGTGCAGCACGTACGGCAAGCTACCGCCCTGAACCTGAAACCAAGTCTTGCGCTGCGGTGCTCGACATCGAAGAAGCCCTGCTTTCCGAAGACGGCACCGTAACCGAAGAAGAAAAAGAGTTGGTGCTGTAATGAGCGGAATACAACAAAATGCACCTCGGTTAAATCAGACACAAGGTGTCTTTAATGCCTGGGAATTCGAAAGCTACGGCATCTACCAAGTCGGCGCTGACCTGGGCGGGGAGGCCTACCTGCTCGCCACGACCGACGGTGCTTATGCCTTGTTCGACACGGGCTTTGCCTTCTGCGCCGAACAAACCCTGAATAACATTTATGCCATTACGGGTGGCAAGCCAGTTGACTATATAGTGCTTACCCATTCGCACTACGACCACTGTGCAGCCACGGGTTATTTGCTCAAGCACATGCCCGGCGCGCAGGTGGTTGCGAGCGAACATGCCGCCTATGTGTTTACGCGGCCTGGCGCCTACAAAACCATGCGCGAGCTGAACACGAGCCGCGCGAACGAAAAGGGCGCGGGCGAGGACTATGTGGATGTGTACGACAACATTCCCGTACACGTGGTAGTAAAAGATGGCGACACCTTTATGGTGGGCAGCATGGAATTCCAGGCCATTTCGGCGGTGGGGCACACCAAGTGCTGCATGGCCTATTGGTGCGCTGCGGCTGGCCTGCTCGTGTCTACCGAAACGGCGGGTGTGCCTTGCGAAAGCATTCCCCAAAGCGTGCCTGTGCCCGAAGACGTGCACTATATGATTGACCTTATCGAACTCATTACCTTCCGCGGTGCGCTCGAACATATTGAACGTCTGCGCAACCTTCCCATCCGCGTGTATGTTTCGCCGCACTATGGCGTACTTGCCGGTGCTGAAATTGCCGACATGTGGGTTTCGGTGGGTTTTTGGGCGGACTACATCCGCAACTTTGTAGTAAGCAGGCACGAACAGGGGCAGCCTCTTGAAAAAATAATTGCTGCTTACAAAGACATTTTCTATTGGGGCGGCACGGCGCCCTACCAGCCCGAAGCGGCCTTCGACATCAATGTGTCCTACGCCATTCCCACCATCATTCGCGATTATTGCGAAGGCGAAATAGTTGCATAGCTCTGCCGCTTAGGGATTATGGGTGCGTTTTCCGACAAAGTGTTTGAGGCGGTGAAGCAGGTGCCACATGGCTACGTGACTACCTACGGTGACATTGCGCGTATAATAGGCAGCCCGCGTTCAGCGCGTTATGTAGGCTATGCCCTGCGAAATAATCCCAGCCCTGCTACCACGGCTAAGCCCGAAGAAGCTATTCCGTGCCATCGTGTGGTGTTCAAGGACGGGCAGATTTGCGACAACTTTGCATTTGGTGGGGTAGAGGTGCAGCGCAAAATGCTCCAAGACGAAGGCGTGATATTTGCCGATGGCATGCATGTGGACATGGACCGCTGTCATTTTACGTTTGCCACCGACACCTTCGGTCGTCCGACCGACATCGACTGGGCCGCCGAACTTGCCGAAGACTAGCTTTTAAATAAGCCTTTATATAGTAGGCTGAGGGAAGCTTCAGTTATTGACCGAGTGCGAGCGGCGACTGCCCTGCAAGCATCATAGGAATAATGTTGAAAACGATGCTAAAGGCAATGCCAACAACGGCGCCAATAATGGCGAAGCGTGCACGTTGGGGGTTCTTTTTCCACCAAATAAGATATAAAACCAAACCAACAATGGGAATCAAAAAACTAATACACCCAACAATGATGGAGCTCATACGAATGGCTGCATGGGTGCCTGCCGCGTTTCCCCCTTGGAGGGGCTGGTCCTGCACGACTTCGTTACTATTAATAGCAGCGCCACAAGAAGGGCAGGCTGCTAAACCGTCGGGGATGGGGTTTCCGCATGAGCTGCATTGAGCCATTACCGTTCCTTTCTCGCTTTTTCACGGGCGAATTGTAACACGAGACACGGGCTCGAACCATGAATGAAATGGCCTATCTGGCCCTGTCTGGGGTAGACGAAACTAGGGAAAATTACTAATTAATCCGTTCCCGCCCTTTTCTGCTCGTTGACCAAAGAAATCCACTCCATTCGGGCAGAGTGTTGTGTATAATGCAACAAGGATTGTGGAATTCTAGTTAAGGAAATCTGTAATCCAAGCAGAGTTTCAACAAAGTGGTTTGTTGACGGTGAATACAACGGGACTAGGTTCAAAAGGAGGATGCCTATGTATGCACTGATCGCTTTTATTCCGCTTGTTGTAGTTGTCGTGTTGATGATTGCATTCAACTGGCCAGCTACGCGAGCACTACCCTTGGCGTGGGCGCTTTCGCTCATTATCGCCGGGGTATTCTGGCAGTTAGGTCCTGTCGACATGACCGGCCTAACGCTGAGAGGCTTCTTGGATGCCTTTACAACCTTGTTTATCATTTTTGGCGCTATCTTGATTATGAACACGCTTTCTGCGTCTGGCGCCATGAGTGCTATCAATGGTTTGTTCAAGGGTGTTTCCCAGGACGCTCGTATCTTGGCAATCTTAATCGGCTTCCTGTTCGGTGCGTTTATCGAAGGTGCCGCTGGCTTTGGTACGCCGGCTGCTCTGGCTGCACCGCTGCTGATTAGCGTTGGCTTCCCGCCGCTGGCTGCCGCAGTTGTAGCTCTTATCTGCAACTCCACGCCGGTTTGCTTTGGTGCTGTGGGTACTCCGACCAACACTGCATTCGCCACAGTTAAGGACGCGGTTGTAGATGGTGGCGCGAATCCAGACGCATGGCTGATGGCTCTGACTCAGTGGTCCGCTTTCAACCTGACCGTTGGTTCGTTTGTTATGCTCATCCTCTGCGTTGGCCTTATGTGCAAGGTGTTTGGTCCGAACAAGCGCTTCGGCGACGTTGTTCCTGTAATTCCGTTTATCATCTTTGTACTCGTTGTGTTCAACATCATTTATCTGCTTATCGCTAGCTTCATCGGTCCCGAGCTCGTTTCCCTCGTTGCTGGTGTTATCACCCTGCTCGTTGGTTTGGGTACGGCTCGTGCTGGCTTCCTTCAGCCGAAGGAAATCTGGACCTTCGCAGAAAAGAGCCAGTGGGAAGAAGCCTGGCTGGCCAAGTCTGAAGTTTCGGCACCGAAGGTGTCCGACATGAACATCATCAAGGCCTTCTTGCCTTACTTCATTATTATTCTCGTGCTGGTTGGTACGCGCGTAAGCCAGAATGTTGGCATGGACTGGGCAAATGCCATGAAGTCCTTCACCATCGGTACTGGCGAAAGCGGTATCATTCTTGGCCAAAACTGGAACTGGGCTGTTCTGTGGAGCCCCGGTCTGGTCTTCGTGCTCACCGCTCTTATTACGGTTGCCCTTCATGGCATGCAGGGCGGCGAAGTCAAGCAGGCTTGGATCAACTCCCTGAAGCAGGTCAAGGGCGCTGCTATCGCTCTGTTCTTTGGTGTTGCTATGGTTAACATCTTCCGTTACACCGGCATGACCAACCCCGACCTCGTTCTGGTTGACGGCCTGGGCGCTGGCGCTTCCATGCTTACCGTTATGGCTAAGGGTCTGGCCGACCTGTTCCAGGGTGCATACGTCATCATTGCTCCGCTCATCGGCGTGCTTGGTGCGTTCATGTCTGGTTCTAACACGGTTTCCAACACCCTGTTTGCTCCGCTGCAGTTTGAAACGGCTACCATGCTTGGCATGTCCCAGGTTCTCATCGTAGCCCTGCAGAACAACGGTGGCGCAATTGGTAACATGGTTTGCGTTAACAACGTAGTTGCTGCCTGCGCTACGACAGGCACATCTGGTAACGAAGGTCTTATCATTAAGACTAATGTTGTCCCGATGATTGTTTACTGCGTAATCGTAATTGCAGTTGTAGCGGTGGCGATGGCACTCGGGGTGAACCCCGTTCCACTTGCCGCCTAGGGGTCTTAGTTAAGAGAATCCCTAATCGCTTAACAGAAGGCCCCGCTCCATTAAGTGGGGCCTTCTTATAAGGCAGAAGCTGGGAATAAACTTGTTGCAAATGCATACAAGTACCCACATAATGAACAAGTAGATAATGCGTTTTGTTTTACGAAGCAAAACAGGTTATTTATCAGACATGTCAATTTGGCAAAGGGGAGAAGGAGGATAAATGAAAATTGCGTTTTTCCCTGGGTGCATGGTCGACATGATTTACCCCGAAATTGGTATCGCAGCCGTAAACGTGCTTGAACGCCTTGGTTGCGACCTGGTGCTGCCCGACGAGCAGGTATGCTGCGGGCAGGGTCTGCTTAATTCGGGCTATCGCGACTATAATATTCCCGTCGCAAAAATGGTTATCGACGCCTACGACCGTCCCGAATACGACCTCTTCGTTTCGCTGACTGGTTCGTGCATGAACGCGATAATCAACGACTATCCTATCGTTTTTGAAAAAGAGCCTGCCTATCTGGAACGCACCAAGAAATTGGCCGAGCGTTCCTATGAATTCACGGACTTCATCGTGAATTACCTGGGCAAGACAGACCTTGGTGCCAGCTTCCACGACACGGTAACCTTCCATAAGAGCTGCCATGTCACCCGCTTGCTGGGCATCAAGGAACCGCCTCTGAAGCTTCTTGAAGCCGTAGAAGGCCTTGAATACATCGAGATGGAACACGCCGACCGTTGCTGCGGTTTCGGCGGTACTTTCTCCTTCAAGCAGCCAGAAATTTCCGGTGAAATCGTCTACGAAAAGTGCCAGACCATCATCGATACTGGTGCAAACGTAGTGGTAGGCGCAGACGTGCCTTGCCTCATGAACATCAAGGGTGGCCTTGAGCGTATGCGTAGCGACGGTCGTCTGGACCGCGATATCCGCGTAATGCACATTGCTCAGATTCTGGATGCGAGGGAGTAACTATGTCTATTCTTTATCATACTGACGTTACCCTGCGCGAACGTGTCGCTGAATGCTTGAAGGACGACTTTAAGCACAACGCCATCAAGACGGCGCAGGAAGTTTTCTACAATAAGCGTGCTGCGCTTGTTGAAGAAATGGGCGAAGGTTGGGAAGAGCTGCGCTTGCATGCTACCGAAATTCGCAACCACGTCACCGAGAACCTGGACTATTACGTAAAGATGTTTGCCGAAAATGCTGAAGCAAACGGCTACATCATGCACTATGCTCCAACCGACCAGGACGCCCTGGCCGAGGTGCTCGACATTTTCGAGAAGACCAATTCTCAGTCCACAGTAAAGTCCAAGTCCATGATGACTGAAGAAGTGGGCCTGAATGAAGTGCTCGAAGAAGCAGGTTACAAAGTAGTCGAAACCGACTGCGCCGAATGCATTCTGCAGAAGGCCGAATCCAAGCCTTCGCACATCGTTGTGCCGGCTCTGCACTTCAACCGCGACGCTATCCGCGACATCTTTACCGAAAAGTGCGGCTATGAAGGCACTTCGGTTCCTGAAGAACTGACGCACTTCCTGCGCAGGTATCTGCGTACCGAATTCTTGAACGCCGACGTTGGTATTCGTGGCTGCAACTTTGCGGTTGCTTCTACGGGTTCCCCGACGCTTATTACCAACGAAGGTAATGGCCGTATGGTTGACTCGGTGCCTAAGGTACAGATCATCTTTGTGGGTATCGACCGTATCGTGCCCGACCTGCAGTCCCTCGACACCATGGAAGCCCTGGTGCCGCGTAGTGCTGTAGGCTCCAAGATGACGGCTTACTTCAGCGTAGACAGCGGTCCCCGTCGTTCCGACGAAGTCGACGGTCCGGTTGAAGCTCACATCATCCTTATGGACAATGGCCGTTCTCGTATTCTTAAGACCGACTTCGAGCCCATGTTCCGTTGCATGCGCTGCGGTGCCTGCCTGAACATTTGCCCCGTTTACAGGCATATTACTGGCCATGGTTACGGCTCTATTTATCCGGGCCCCATGGGTGTTGTTATGACTGCAAACATGGTTGGTTACGACAAGATCGACACCATGACCTTTGCCTGCACGCTGTGCGGTGCATGCGCCGAACATTGCCCGGCTACTATTCCGCTGCATGACCTTATTCGTCAGCATCGTATTAACATTGTGGACCAGGGCAAGAACCATTCCGAAGAAGTGCCTGTCTTCAAGCTGCTGAAGAAGATGTGGTCCAGCGTTGGCTTCTACAAGTTTGCCATGGGCGCCGGTGCCCCTGTTATGGGTCTGTTTACCAACGACAAGGGCGCTCTCGACGCGAAGAGCACCTGGATGCCTGTTGTTAAGGGCTGGACATCCACGCGTGACTTCGACGGTCTTTCGAAGGACCGCTTCCGCACGTGGTTCAAGAACCACAAGCCACTTGCTGCGGAAGCTCCCGTACAGAAAACTGAAGGCACCGAAGGTGGTGGTGAATAATGGCTTTGGGTAACAAAACACTTCAGGACCTGCTCGACCCCATTTCCAAGCAGATGGGTCATACGGCTATTGCCGAAAAAGTCGAACTTCCCGAATGGCAGCATAAGCCCTGGCGTTGTACCGACGGTATGAACCAGGAACAGCTCGTAGACAAGTTCGTCGAAGAAGCTGGCAAGATTGGCATTACGGTGGTGCGCACTCCTGCGGCCGACATTGCCAAGGCTGTAGCTGGCATCATCGAAGAAGGCGTTCCAGAGGCACCTGCCAGTTGCACGGTTGTGGCAGCTAACGACGAGCGTTTTGCAGCTTCGGGCCTCTATGACACCGTAAGTGGCCTGGGCAACGTGTCCGAACTGACCATTTGGGACAATGCCAAGGGTCAGGCCAATGCGGACGCTGCTGAAGCGGCAGCTTATGGCATTACCTATGCTGTAGCTGGCATTGCAGAAACGGCTACCATTGTGCAGCCGAGCGGCGCAAACTGCGGCCGTACGACGAGCCTGCTTCCGTTAGTGCACATTGCTCTTGTCGACGCAGCTACCATTAAGCCCATCATGCTTGATGTTTTGAAGGACCTTGAAGCACAGGTTCAAGAAGGCCCACTTTCTTCTTCCATCTGCTTCATCAGCGGCCCTTCGGCTACGGCCGACATCGAACTGGTGCGCGTACAGGGCGTTCATGGCCCCATGTACATCTACTACGTGCTGGTTGATTAACCTCTTTGGCTTCTAGCTAGAGTAGTAAATAAGGACCCTCCGGGGTCCTTATTTATTGTGCGTGATAGTAATTGGGGGAACATGGCTTCGCGCCCCCGCATGGTAACCCGGAAATGTATTACACTTTCATGTGGAGAATGGATAATTCCTGCCGCATTGGCGGAAAGCAAGAGGAGAGGCATTGGCTGCTGGAAAGGTACAAAAAGGCTCGCTGGGTGAGATATTCACACGTGACTTCCTCTTGCTTGCCACTATCAATTTGTCGGCGTTTTTTGGCTTCCAGATGGTTAACATTGGCCTGCCTTTGTACATGGACCAGCTGGGAGCAACGGGCCAGATTGTTGGCCTTGCTACCACACTCATGACGGTAACGGCCACCCTGGTGCGCGTGTTCGCGGGCGCTCTGCTTGACCGCTTTGGCCGTACGGGCATGCTCATTGCTGGCGCCTTTGTTATGGCCTGCACGATTATTTCTTATGCCATCTTTCCTTTCGTGGGCATAATCTTGGGTCTTCGCCTGCTCCATGGTCTTGGTTGGGGCATGGGCTCGACGGCGTCTTCCACGCTTGCGGCCGACATTATTCCAAAGCATCGTTTTGCCGAAGGCATGGGCTACTTTGCTATGACAAACGCCCTTTCAAGTGCGCTGGCGCCCGTTGCTTCACTCGCTTTGATCGACGGCCCCGGCGCGGTGTACATGATCTACGTTGCTGCAGGCATAACGCTTATTTCTCTAGTCTTTTCACTTCTTGAACACCATTTCCGCAGGCAGGGGCATGAAAGTGAAATAAGCGTACACAATGCCCAGCCTACTGAAGAGCCAGCCGGTGCGCCGGACGGGAGCCCTGCTGGCATAGAAACTGGTGGCGCACGGGAAAATGCCGCTCCTCCCGTACCGCGGGCACAGGAGTACTCGAAGCTCGAAACGCTCTTCGACCGCCGCGCGGTGCTGCCTGGCATACTCATGATGCTTGTTAATATTGGCTTTGGCTGCATTACCACCTTTATTGCGCTTCATGCGAGCAGCCAGGGCGTTGAAGGTGTTTCAATTTATTTTGTTATGTACGCCATTGCTACGCTCGTAAGCCGTCCGGGTATTGGCCGCCTTATCGACCAGCACGGATTCCGCATTCCGGCGATACTCGCTACCTTGTGCACGGCCTGGACGCTTGTGCTTATTGGCCTTGCAACCAGCCCGCTTATGTTTGCCGCGGCAGGTGTATTTGGTGGCTTAGGTATTGGTACGGCCATGGGCACCTACCAGACCATGGCGGTTGTTGACGTGGAGCCCTGGCGCCGCGGTGTGGCAACTTCTACGTATATGACCTTGTTTGACGTTGGCATTGCCGTCGGTGCGCTTGTGGGTGGCATTGTTGCTGACGCAGCGGGGTATAGCATTATGTATTACGTGGTTGCGGCATTTTCCCTGCTCGCGTGCCTTATTTCTTTTGTAGCCGTACGCCCTCAGCCACGCCCATAAGGCTTTGCGAGCAATCGTAGGTTTCTGTGCCGGTGCTTGAGTTTTACTCGCCGTGCTTTTCGCGGCACATCTTGCACAGGCGGTAGCCTTCTTCAGCAGGATATTTGGCCTGAAGTTCTTCGCGCGTGCCGTTGAAGTACAGCTTGTTATAGTCACGCATTTCGGCGAGGGCTTCGCAGTCGGGGTAGTGGTAGACGCCCGATCCTTTGTTGATGATGAAGTCGGCCGCTGCTTCTTCGGCCGTGGGAACGTAGGCCTCTTTTTGTTTGGTGCCGTCGGCTTCGTTTTCACCCGTGGCATAGTTTATAGCAACGCCTGGTTCCACGTTATAGCAATAGACGCAAAAGCGTATGCCTGCGCCGTCATCTTCGACCGATTCGGCTTCAATAAGCACGCCATTAGCCACCAGGTTGTTTGCCCAAAATACAGGCGTTACGCGGTAGAGCACGCTGTTGTTTGTGCGGTAAACGTAGCGCATGACGGCGTCTTCGAAGGGGCGCATGCCTTCGATGTTTAAAGTACGCGTGCCCGTTATGAGGTTTTGTGGGTTGTCGCCTTCGGCCGCGAGCGACCATGCAATTAAATGGCAGCGGTTGTACAGGAACTGGTAGTCCACAAAGTCATATTTGTTTACTTGCCAGCCCGTGGGGTTGTATTTCAGGTCGCCCTGGCGTTTTTCGGTGGGCATGGTATCGCGCGTAATAAGGGCAAAAGCTACGCCCGCGCGCCCTAGTTCGTCCAGTTCACTATAGGTTTCGAAAGGCCCGCGCGTGCGGTCTTCTTCGGTGAAGAAGGGGGTGTTGCCATTGATTTCGATCGAGAGTGCATCTGAATATGCGGGTACGCTATCAAGTTGGATAGGTGCCTCAGTTGCGCTGCTACTACTACTGTCTTCAATTTCTAGCTCGTCTGCTTCGGTCCCCGCCGGCGTCCTTCAGGAGCTAAAGGTTTCAACGGGTTCGTTTACATAGCTTGATTCTTCAGGTATGAAGGTCATTCCTAGACCGCCGTTGACTTCGAAAACAAAAGTCTGCACTTCTGCGGGTTCTTCGTCCTCCCAGCTGCGCTTAAGCTCGCAGATCAGCGTGGCTTTTCCAGGTGCGCGAGCAATAATATTTACATAGTCACGCATGGGTCCACCCGTGGTGGGTTCCTTGCTGTCGGACATGCTTTCGGTGTGCGTGCCAATGATGTCAAAGATATCTTCGGGCTCTACGGTACACACCCATTCGTAACCTGTGCCTGCATTGTAATCGAGCAGTACAGCATAGCGCTCTTCCAGGTCGGTCGTGATTGGTTCGTCGCTGCTGTTCGGGCTGGCCGAACTCGGAGAACTTGATGTTTGTGCTGGTAGTTTGCACGCCGTAAGGGCAAAGCATGTTGCAAGGCACAGTATGGCAAGCAAGACGATAACAAGGTGGGTACGAACGTTGCGAATGCCAGCCATGATGCCTCCTCTATCTGGGCGTATATGGGCCTGGGGAAATTCTACACCTTAATACGGTAAGATTGAGTATATGAAAACGAGCGGTAAACAAGAAAAAAGTGGCAAGCTGGTTATTTGTCCTACGCCCCTAGGCAATTTGGGCGACATGCCGCCGCGTGCTTTGGAAGCCCTACGCGAAGCGGACGTCGTGTATTGCGAAGATACGCGCGTTACGGGCAAACTCTTGGCAGCGCTAGGCATAAAAGGCGTGCGCCTAGAGCGCATGGATGAAGCAACTATCCGTATGCCCATAAATCGGATAAGCATGACGGATGGGCCGCTGCCCACCGACGACTATGTAACATGTGGCGCTGCGCTGGTGAGCCGTGCCCTCTTTGGTGAAACCATCGTGTACTGCAGCGACGCAGGCATGCCTGGCGTTTCCGACCCAGGGCAGCTTCTTGTGGCGCACGCGCGCGAATTGGACGTACCTGTGGATGTTTTGCCTGGTCCAACAGCTGCTACAACGGCCTACGTGGCCAGCGGTTTTACCTGCCCGCGTTTTTATTTCGGCGGTTTCTTCCCCCGGAAGGCGGGGGAGCGCACCAAGGTCCTCGAAAGCCTGCGCCCCTTGGACGCCGTCGCTATTTTCTATGAAAGCCCGAAGCGCTTAGTGGCATGCCTTGAAGCCATTGCAGACGCACTTCCTTTGCGCACGGTAGCGGTTTGTCGTGAGCTTTCCAAGCTCCACGAAGAAGTTGTTATCGATTTTGCCCCTGCGCTTGCAGAGCGCTTTGCCGCCCGCGAAGCAGGTGAGGGTATCAAGGGTGAAATCGTGGTGGTCATCGACGTGGCCGATGAGTACGAGCTTTCTGAAGCCAAAAATAACGCCCTCGATCGTGCCGCACAGGCAGCCCAAAAAATGCTTTCTTCGGGCGAATTATCTAAAAAAGAGATGCTAAAAAAGCTACAAGATGAATTTGGCATTTCTCGCAACGCTGCCTACCAGTTAGTGCATACCCGTACATAGCAACCACTATGTATTGCGTAAAGAGCATTTTTAAAGGCTTTTCTGGTCTGTAATTTGCTCACATGCACTTCACAAGTCCTGCACTTCTATAAGCCCTGTTCGCCATGAAAAGAACGGCTTTTTTACTCTGAAAATGGAACTTTTTGTATACATACGTGATAAAGCATAAGAGCCCGTTCAGGTATAATAAGAGCACTTTTCAGCCACTCATTTGAAGTGGTCGCGCATGGGAAAGCATATGGGTAACCGTGCATTTTTGCAGTTGCCCCAGAAAGGTTTGCAACATGCTACGAATTGAACAGCGCACACTGTCATATTTTGGTGCGATTGTAGCAGTGCCTCTGCTTCTTTTGGCATTGGCTTCTACCACCTTTGCCTGGGCAGATGAAATCGATGTTTCCGACACAGACATGCCTGACGTAGAGCTTTCCGAAGAAGCTACTCTGGAGTTGGACCAGCTGCAGGCTCAGATTGAGTCGACCGCTAACGACTATGACGAAGCGGTCGCAAAGGTGGAAGAACTCACGACCAAGATCGAAGCAACCCAGACGCGCATTGACGAAATCAACGAACAGCTTCCTGGGCGCCAGGCTACAGCCGCTGGTGCGCTGAAGACGCTTTACGTGCTTCAGTCGGAAGGTTACGACATTATCACCTTGGCACTTTCGTCCGAAAATTTAACGGACTTCCTGTGCCAGATAGACTACATTGACTGCATCCATCAGCATTCTGCGAGCGAAATTGCCAAGCTTGACGCACTGAGGCTTGAACTGGAAGAAACCCAGACTCAACTGGCCAAAGACAAGGCTGATGCCGACACTGCCGCTGAACGTGCTGAGCGTGCCATGGAACAGGCTAAAGCGGCACGTCAGGAAGCACAGGAACGCGCTCTG
The DNA here is from genome assembly GCA_902768975.1 of uncultured Coriobacteriaceae bacterium. Taxonomy (GTDB): domain Bacteria; phylum Actinomycetota; class Coriobacteriia; order Coriobacteriales; family Eggerthellaceae; genus CACXMZ01. The sequence continues at coordinate 125,406 of CACXMZ010000001.1, read as the reverse complement.
GCAGAAGCTCAGGCTGAAATGGAAGCCAACGAAGCAGCCATGGCTGCCGCTGCTGCTGCTGCCGCGGAAGCCCAGGCCGCAGGGGGCGACTCTGAAGCCGTCGCCGCTGCCGCCCAGGCCGCTTACACGAACGCCGGCGGTTCAACTTCTGCCGCAGCAAGCCTCGCGGCGGTTAACTGGGACATGAGCAAAGAAGAATTCGTAAGTGAATGGTCTGATCGTCTAAACAACTACCTGAGCGGTACCGCCATGGCGGGGCAGGGCGAAAACTACGCTGAAGCTGCATGGAAGTACGGCGTTGACCCGCGTATTGGCGCGGCCGTTTCAACCGTAGAAAGTGGCACGGGTGCTGTTAACTTCAGGTCTTACAATGCCTGGGGTTGGGGCAACTACAGCTATTCTTCATGGGACGAAGCCATCGATTCCTGGACAAGCGGTTACGCCAAAGGCTACAGCAATAATGTCTCGGCCGAAGACGCTGCGAAGTATTGCCCGCCGAATTCTGGCGAATGGCAGCGCCAGGTAATCAACAACATGGAAAGCATGTAAGTACGGGGTTTTTACCGCGGAATTACCTCCAAAACGGGTACACTTGCAGGAGCGGTTTTTAGCCGCTCCTGTTTTGTTAGGGAAGCTTGAATATTGGATTTTGCACCACTAAACATATCCTTTAAAAACACCAGGTTGTTGGGTGCTTTCCTTCGTGCTGCCGGCATTTTGTTTGCGGCTTTTATTCTGCTGCTAGGCGTGGCTTTTTCGCCCACTGAATGGGCCTTTGCCGACGAAGAAGACGAAGCCGCTGCAACAGAGAGCGTGGAGCCCATTACGGCAGAATCGCTCGACCTTCCTGGATGGGCTTCAGAAGACGAAGACATTGCAGGTTTTTTAACTACCATCAATGAAAAGGCTCAGGGCGTGAAGTCGGCCGAAAGCGATGCGGCTGCAGCCGAACAGGGCCTCGAAGATGCACGAAAAAAAGTCGAGGATCTGCAGGAGCAAGTCGAAGAGATGAAAGCGACTATCAAGAAAGTCGCAGGGCAGCTGGCCGACCAAAAGCAAAAAAGTGCCGACGCGCTGAAGCTTCAGTATATGCTCGATGCTTCGGGCTTTAATCTGACTGATTTTATTTTCTCGAGCACTTCGCTTAACGACTTTGTGCGTAACTTGGAATACATGGAACACGTGCAAGAGTTGAATCTCGCCGAAATTGGGCGTTATGCCGAAATGAAGGCCGAACATGAACAGGCAAAGCTTGACCTTGAAAAGAAGGAAGCTGAAGCTGCCGAAGAACAACGCTTGGCCGACGCTAGGTTGGAAGATTCTAAGGCCAAGCTCGAAGAAGCGAAGGCAGCGCAAAAGCAGGCCGAAGAAGAGCTTGCCGCTGAAATTGATGCGCGCAACAAGGCGCTTGAAGCAGCGGGTACTATCGACGACAACGTTAACTGGAATATGAGCAAGGAAGACTTCATTAAAGAATGGGGTGCCCGTATCGACGCGTACTTGGGCGGCGCTCCTTTGGGCGGCAACGGCAAGGTGTTTGCTGAAGCAGCGTGGGACAACCATATTGATCCGCGCTGGAGCCCAGCCATTTCTTGCGTGGAAAGCAGCAAGGGCGCGATTTGTTTCTTACCCCACAATGCCTGGGGTTGGGGTCAGTCCAGCTGGTCTTCTTGGCCTGAAGCTATCAAGGCTCATGTGGCGGGTCTTGCGAAGGGCTACGGTTATTCCGTCACCCTAGACAAGGCTATGAAATACTGCCCACCGAATGCCCAGGAATGGTACGTTCAATGCGTTGGAGAGATGAGGAAAATTTAATGTCTAAGGGAACGTTTTACATTACCACGCCTATTTATTACGTGAATGCTGCGCCGCATTTGGGCACGGCTTATACCGCCATTGGCGCCGACACCTTAACGCGTTTCAAGCGCATGGACGGCTACGACGTGCGCTTTGTAACCGGCATGGACGAACATGGCCAAAAGGTGGCTGAAACGGCCGAAAAGCAGGGCATGGCCCCGCAGGAATGGTGCGACAGCATGGAGCCGGCATTTCGCGATGCCTGGGAGCTGCTCGACGTTAACTACACGGACTTTGTGCGTACGTCGAGCGAGCGCCATACGCGTACGGTGCAGGACTTTTTGAACCGTGTTAACGATGCGGGTTGGCTGTATAAGGCCAGCTACGAAGGCTGGTACTGCGTGCATGAAGAAACCTACTACGCCGAGTCCGACCTGGAAAAGAACGACGACGGTGAATTCGTCTGCCCCGACTGTAAGCGCCCCGTGCGCTATGAAAGCGGTGGGGAAGAAAACTGGTTCTTTAAGCTGTCTGCCTTCCAGGACAAGCTGCTGGCGTTTTATGACGAACACCCGGACTTTATTCAGCCCGAAACGCGTCGTAACGAAATTGTGACCTTTGTTAAAGGCGGCCTGAAGGACCTCTCTATTTCGCGTTCGACCTTCGACTGGGGCATTCCGTTCCCCTTCGACGCCGACCACGTGGCCTACGTGTGGTTCGACGCGCTGCTTTCCTACTTCACGGGCATTGGCTATGCCGACCCTGCCCGCGAAGGTGAATGGGAAGCATTTTGGCCAGCGAGCTACCACTTCGTGGGCAAGGACATCACGCGTTTCCATTGCGTTATTTGGCCCGCCATGCTGATGGCGGCTGGCATGGATGTGCCTGAGCATGTATTTGGCCACGGCTTCTTGCTGACCAAGGGCGAAAAGATGTCGAAGAGCAAGGGCAATGGCGTGCGTCCATCTGATTTGGTGAAGGTTTTTGGCGTGGATGCTTACCGCTATTACTTCTTGAGCGACGTGCAATTTGGCCACGATGGCGACATTTCGCTCGAGCGCATGGTGCAGGTGTACAACGCCGACCTGGCAAACACCTGGGGCAACCTGTGCAGCCGCGTGTTCAACATGACGGGCAAGTATTTCGACGGCAAGGTGCCTGCTGCGCCTGCGGGGGCGGAAGCTAACCCGCTGGCAGAAGTGGTGGCGGGCTTGTATGCGGAATACGAAGCCTGCATGAGCAAGGTGGACTTTACGGGTGCCGCACGCGCCGTGCAGAAGCTGGCGGAAGCCGCTAACTTGTACGTGGAAAACATGGCGCCGTGGAACCTGGCAAAGAGCGAAGAAACGGCTGACGAACTGGCGGCGGTCATGTATAACCTGCTGGAAGCCTGCCGTTTGTGTGCGCTTTTCTTCGCACCCTTTATGCCCAATACTTCGCAGGAAGTCTTCAACCGTCTGGGCCTGGGTACGCTTGATGGCCTGACGGGCATTGAAGCTGCGGCTGCCTGGGGTGGCCTGCCTGCGGGCAACACGGTTGTCACGGGCGACCCGCTCTTCCCGCGCTTGGACGTCGAAGCCATTGATCTGAGCCTGGAATAAAACGATGTATTGCCCCCTGGGGTTTTGCGTTATCGAGGGATTAGTTCTGTGGTAGATGAACATACAGAAGCACTAAGAACGCCCGGTGGGGAAGAACCCTTTGGTTCAGACGTGGTCACGCAGTTTAACGACGCACTCTTCCGCTGCAAGAAGAAGCACAAGATTCGCGAAGTGCCGACGCCCGAGCCGGCGCTTGAGGCGCCTGTGGCAGACACACATATTCACCTTGCCATGATGCGCGACCCGGCGCTGGTAATTGCGCGCGCGGCCGTGCATGGCATTGGTTTTCTGTGCTGCATGGGCGACCCGGCGTCTGCGGCAGATGTGGTGTATTCCCAGATAGATGGCTGGTTTGCTGAAGCGGGAGAGCGTCTGCATGAAATTGCGCCTGAAAGCAACGCGCAGCTGCCTGCTTATCGCATTTCCTGTGGCGTGCACCCCCACGATGCGCGCAAGTACGACGCTGCTATGGAAGCACAGTTGCTTGAATACTGGAAGGACCCGCGCACGGGCTGTGTAGGCGAGTTGGGCCTGGACTTTCATTACGACTTCAGCCCGCGCGAAACCCAGCGCGAAGTTTTTGCGCGCCAGGTGGAACTTATGCACCAAACAGGGCTGCCGCTTACTTTGCACCAACGTGAATCGCATGACGAAGCGCTTGTTATCATGGACGAGGTTGGCTTTCCCGAAGCGGGCACCATTTTGCATTGCTTCAACTTGGGCACCAAGGAACTAATGCCCTGGGTGGAACGCGGTTGCTATATTGCGGTGGGCGGTGCGGTCACTTTCGGTTCTTCGGAAGACCTGCGCGACGCCTTGGTACATATCCCGCGCGACAAATTCCTCTTCGAAACCGACGGGCCTTTCATGGCGCCTGCACCTTTCCGCAGTGTGGAATGCGGGGCGGACTTGACCATCTTTACGGCCGAATTTATTGCCAAACAGCTGGGCTTTGAGCCTGGGCCTGAACGCGAAAGCTTCTTGCGCGACGTGTATAACAATTCACTTTCGCTTTTGAACAGGGAGGTCACGCCATGGCAAAGCGTCTCGTAATTTCGGCGAGCCCACGCGCGATGGGGAAGTGTGCCCGTGCTGCCAAGGACTTGGCAAAGATCATCGAAAAGGTGTACCCGCACGACTTTGTTGAAATCCTGCGCCTTTCTGAACTGGACATTCACTATTGTACAGGCTGCAATACCTGTGAAGCCGACCATGAGTGCTTCATGGAAGATGGCATGCAAACGGTACTAGCGTCGCTCGAAACGACCGACGTGCTCTACATTGTTTCGCCCATTTATTTTGCGGGCCCGCCAGCGAACTACAAAGCCATGCTCGACCGCTTCCAGCCCTTCTTCTGGACTTGGGAGGCGGGAAAGCCCAGGCGCCCTGCGGTGCTTATCGCCCTGGGCGACGGGGGCGACCCGTATGGCTACGATCCCCTGATTGCCTGCACGAGTTCCGCCTTGTCGGTGGCGGGTTTTGAACTTATCCAGAGCTATGCCTATATCGACGCGTCTTCGGCCGACATCGCAGCGGAATTAGCTGATATCATATTGCCCGACGAAGTGTAGTGTGGCCAGCTTTAAAAGCCGCCCACTAGTAAGCCTCGAAGCAAACTAACGATATACTTCGTTAAATCGTCTGTCCGTTAACAAGCCTAAGGTCAAGCCCATGTCCCTGTATTCAACTCTCGCGACACCTTCTGCCACCCGTGCGGTGCTTGAAGCGCATGGCTTGTCCACCAAAAAAAGCTTGGGTCAGCATTTTCTTACCAATGACGCCATTGTGGGCAAAATTTTGGATCTTGCAAATATTCGATTAGGAGCCAAGGTATTGGAAGTAGGGCCTGGAATTGGCACGCTCACAGTGGCGTTGTTGGCGGCCGGTGCGGAGGTGCTTGCTATTGAGCGAGACCCCGCACTGCCCGCTGTTTTGGCAGAAACCTGCGCTGAATGGGAAGACCATTTTACGCTGTTGCAGATGGACGCCTTGGACGTGAAGCCCGAGGATTTGGTTTTGGCGCCTTCGCAATCTGAGCCCTTCGTGCCAACCAAGTTTGTGGCGAACTTGCCTTATGCGGTTGCTGCCACCCTCGTGCTGGAATATTTCGAACGCTTTCCTTCGCTTGAACAGGCAACCGTCATGGTGCAAGCCGAAGTGGCGGACCGCATGATGGCACAACCCGGCAGCAAGGACTACGGTGCCTATACGGTAAAGTTGGGACTGTATGCGCAGCCCGCTGGCCGCTTCAAGGTGGGGCCTGGCAACTTCTTCCCGCCACCACGCGTGGATTCTGCGGTTATCCGCTTGAACAGGGTGGGGGCGGCTTCCGCTTCCGAAACCCCCACAGCGGAAAAAGGCTCTGCGTCGCAGGACCTCAACGCGCTCCTGGCATCCCTCACGCCCGAAGAACGCGCCGCCGCCGCAACCATGGCAGATGCCGCATTCGCCAACCGCCGCAAAACGTTGTCAAATTCCTGTAAGACCTACTTTGCGGGTATTCAACAGCTCTCGCTTGCAGGGCGGGGTTCTTTAGGGTCCGTCGCCTCTGCAGCCATCGAACAACGTCCGCCCCTCACGGGCGCCCAGATCGTTGAAGCCCTGCCTGCCATATTCGAAGCTGCTGGCATCGACCCTTCGGCCCGCGGCGAAACTCTTACCCTTGCCGACTTCATCACCCTCGGCAAGGAACTCCTAAAACTCTAGCTTGCATTACGTAATGCATAATGATACTATCGCTTTAAGAGGTGATGAAAAATGCCTATTGAAGCAACCATTAATGCACGAATGCCCGATTCACTTAAGCGCGGGGGGACGCGTGTTTTAGCTCGGAATAGGGTGAGCCCCACTCAGCTTATTCGCAGCCTCTATTCATACATGGACCGCGAGGATCGGATTCCGGAGTGTCTCGAACAAGAAATGGCGCAGTCTCAAGACAAGTACGAACGTCGTCGTGCACTTGCGCGTAATGTTGCAGGGGTGGTTTCTCTTCCCGAAGGCTTCGATGCAAAGAAGGCTCGTAGCGAGCGCATCGAAGAAAAATACGGGTACCTGTTATGAAGGTATGCTTCGATGTAAACACCCTTATTTACCTTTTTGCGGGCGCTCCTGAGCAAGCGGACGTATTTTTCGCATATGACGTCACAAACATCCGCAAGTTTGACGCGTGCATTCCTGCTTGTGCTTTGCCGACCATTCATTACATTCTGAGGAGGGGTGGCTTGAAGGGCGAAGAGCTTGACGGCGTTATGCAAAACGTTTTCGAGATGTTCGACGTCTTTGATGTAATCGAGCAAGACGGCAAGAGCGCCCTTTACAATAGTATGGGCGATTACGAGGATGCGCTTATCGCCGAAAGCGCCGCCCGTAATGGCGTGGACCTTATCCTTACGTATAACGAAAAAGATTTTATAGACTCACCTGTTAAGGCCATGTTGCCCGTGCAATTCATCGAAGCCTTTAAGCCCGCCAGTGTTGAATACGCAGAAATGAACCAGAGCGAAATACTTAAGCTCTATGGAATCGCCAAGAATGGTGAACTGTTCGAGCGCCCCGACCAGGGCGACCTCTCTCTTGACGACGACCCTTCAACATTTTTCGACTAACCCCTTTTATGTAAGCCATGGGCTTCAGCTGTGCATTTGGCGCGACATCGTGGGGCGTTCGCAGGCAGGGCCTGTGCAGCGTTCTGCCGTGAACATTTGTTGCAGTGTTGAATAAATACTTAGTATTTGCTAATATTTTAGGAGAGTCATGACTAAACGAAGGGATTTAGTAAAAGAACTTATCAGTGCAGGCTTCATAAGTGACGGCGGTACCAACCATGAGCATTTCGTAAAAGACGGGAAAATGGTAAATGTTCCCAGACATCGTGAAATACCAGATCAAACGGCAAAACGCATCCTTCGGCAAGCGGGTTTGCGCTAGATAAAAGGAGTAGAACTTTGATTTACATACATGAATTTGAGTTTTTTGAAGAGGAGGGTATGGTTTCTGCCGTCCCATTTGGGCTGGAGGGAGCAACAGCTGGCGCTGATTTGGATGACGCTGTATTTATGGCCACAGATTGGCTTAGGAGCACCGTTGAATACCAACTTATTCGTGGGGAAAAGCCCGAAAGTAGCTCCTTTGGCAATAAGCCAAAACACGGGGGGCAGGTTATCGCTATCTCAGTAGATTGTGACCTTGATCGCGTCAATGCTGTCACGGCCGCAGACGCTGCACGAATACTTGGCGTGTCCAGCGCGCGTGTTGCGCAAATGTGCGAAACGGGGCAGCTGACTTCTTGGAGGGATGGCACTCGTCGTATGGTATTGCGCGACAGCGTAAATGCGCGCCTAGCCGAGCAGCCAAAGCCTGGCCGTCCGCGCAAAGAAACTGTCTTGGATTATCAGGAGGCCTAGTCTTCTTCTAGCCCTACGCCGTTTTGATGTGCGGTGTAACACCAAAATGTCATGCGATCTTAGAGGAAGGGCAGCTATGACGAAGTCAGGATTCGACTTAATTACATTTGACGGTGCAAACTATTTCTTCGACGCACAGGAAAACCTGGCTGCCGTTTTTGAGATTGGTGTGAACGCATGCGGTCTCGATGGGCAGCGTGTTGCAGACGCTTTTGTGGCGTCGGGTCTTGCGCATGAATTTGAGCGCAGGAACCCCGTGTTCACAGCGGGGAAGTCTGCCGTCGACTTGCTGGACTATATGGCGCCGTATTTAGGGATTCAGGCGCCCGTCCCCGAGCCAGAATTCGTGTACCCTGGCATGGACTATTGGGTGGGCTGGGCGCTCGTGCACTTCCAGTACGAAACGGGCTGCCCCTACAAGCGCGTGTTCGAAGTGGTGCCTTATCAGGAACTTCAGGGTATGTATTATCCATTGCACGAAGCCGATGAATCCAAATTTGTGGACGTACTCCTAAAGCGCATGAAAGACGCGTGCAAAACAACGCGCCTGCGCATTCAACGCGATATCGTGGGACTTTCGCAGGCGGAACTTGCGCAACGTTCTGGTGTGAAATTGCGTTCAATTCAGATGTACGAGCAACGCAATAAGAATATCAACCATGCGTCTGCTGAAACCTTGTACCGCTTGGCACATGCCCTTCATTGCCCCATGCAGGAACTCCTTGAGTTTGCGGGGTAGGGCGAGGCAATCGCGATGCCCCGTTCCAAAGCCGCTGCGTCGCATAACTTAAAGTTACAAAGCTCTAACACCTTTATGGAGCATTTGCAAAAAACTGCAGGTAGCGCGCCAAAAAAATGACAAACCTTGACCAGCGTGCTACAATGGCGCGCATTGTTTGTGTCCCCGAGGTAATGTAGGAAGAAGACGATACGTCATGGATCTTGAAAAACAGGCAAAAATCGTTGACAACATTCACGATACGCTTGATGAATTTATCGGCCAGCGCCTTTCCGTGCGTGCGAACATGGGCCGTTCCAAAATTGTTGAATCCGAAGGTGTTTTAATCCAGGTGCATCCGCAGCTGTTCATCATGGAAGTGGACCGCAAGCGCGGCCGCACCGCCCGCCAGTCCTACCAGTATGTAGACGTGCTCACGGGCACGGTTGAGCTTTCTCAGAATGGGGAAGCGTTGTTCGAGCCCTTTATCGAAGAGGAAGACGACGAAAACTACGTGTCACCATTGTTGGGTACGCTCGACGATTAGTTGTTTGACAAGAGCCGCCTCGCGCGGCACAATACCTTTGCTACTGAAGCGCTAAGCAAAATCGCAAGCCGAAAGTAGCACCCCTTATGGGGACGTAGCTCAGTTGGGAGAGCGCGGCGTTCGCAATGCCGAGGTCGTGGGTTCGATCCCCATCGTCTCCACCATTCATATTCCGCCGTTCTTACGAACGGCGGTTTTTCATTTGAGGCGTCATGACGTTGCGCGCGTATCTGCTGGCACACTAAACCCTACCTGCGCTTGCGCGTACGGAGTACAGCGCTGCGCTTGGAGCGGGCTTATTGTACTCAGCAGATGCGCGCTCACTGGCACACCATGGGCGACCTGCGGCAAGCTCTGGACCTGTTTTGTTATTGGTAGTTCATATTCCGCCGTTCTTACAAACGGCGGTTTTTCATTTTTGTGGCTTTTGAGAAGCCTTAAAATGTGGCTTTTATACCCTGCTGTTGCTCTCGCAGAACTTTATTTTTTTTGCCGAAAGGTACGCTGGACTAGCAGAAAACCCCCATAGCGCCCATGCTTGAACTAAGCTACAATACAACTATCGGTGTATGGGAGGTGCTCCTTCGCGGGGCATCTTTTATATGCACGGACTATTAGTTTCGAGAAGCTTTGAAAGGAGGTTAGAAATGAGCGAAGAAAAGAACGTACTCGACGAAGTTGTTGCTGCGATTAAGGAGCTTTTGGGCTTCGGCGAAACGGAGCAGATTGCCACCATGGTTAACGGTATTACCGAAGCCAACGGCGACGAAAACGGTATCGTTGCTGCGCTGAAGGGCTTCTTTGGCGACGCAATTGGTGAAGCCGATCTGCTTTCTGTTGTCCAGGGTTTCCTGGGTCAGGGCAAGGGTCTGGACCTCAGCAACATCACTGGTCTGTTCCAGGGTATTGGTGAAGCCGTTGGTGGCTTCGACAAGATTGCCGGCCTTATGGGCATGGCAGCCAACGCTGGTAAGGTAACTGACGCGGTTGGTTCTGTAACGGGCGCTGTCGCTGGAGCTGCTGGTTCAGTAACTGGGGCAGTGGCCGAAAAGGCTGGTTCCGTAACTGGTGCCGTATCTGAAGCCGCTGGTTCCGTCACGGGCGCAGTTAAGGGTGCTACCGACAAGGCAGCTGGCGCCGTAGACGGTGCAGTTGATAGTGTGAAGCAGGTAGCTGCAGAACCTGCTGCTAAGGTCAAGAAGAAGTGGCCCGTCGTTTTGGGCGTTGTTGCCGCGGTGCTGCTGCTTGCAGGTATTGGCATGTTCGTCTGGCATGAACAGCCCAGCTTCTGCGGTGCTATTTGCCACGCCCCGATGGACGCTTACCTTGAAGGCTACAGCCAGGAAGACAATGCTGCTGGTGTTGACAAGTATGGCAACGACGTTGCTAATACGCATTCCATGCTGGCGGTTTCGCACAAGAGCCAAAACGTGGCTTGCCTCGGTTGTCATGTTCCGTCAATTTCCCAGCAAATTGGCGAAGGCACCATGATGATTTCTGGCAGCTACACGGTGGTCGACCGCGTGAATGGCAATGGTTTCGCCCAGCACGAACGCACTCTGTCCGACCTGCTCGTAAATGCTGGTCACGCAGACGACACGGGCAAGGGCGACCAGTTCTGCCTGCGCAGTGGCTGCCACGACATGGACCGTGCTGAACTGGCAAAGGTTCAGGTTGTTGAAGGCACCGTGCGTCAGCCTCACCTGTGGCTGAACACGCCTCATGCATCTGCTGGCGGTATGGAATTTGCTTGTGGCGACTGCCATAAGTCCCACAGGGCTTCCGTAAACGCCTGTACTGCATGCCACGCCGACGCAGTGTCACCTGAAGGTTGGCTTACCTTTGCGGAAGCCAATGCAGTCATGAAGGCTGTCAAGTAAGCCCACGGTTTAAAACCGCTGAAAAGAACCTGCCTTCGGGCAGGTTCTTTTTTCTACACCATATGGTGTATAAGCCCAGGTTATCGGTGGGCTTTTATGTGGTAGAAGGCCACAAATGACTAGCTTCGTGTAAGGCTCATGGCATCATTACTAGGTTACATTCTGCCGCCTTGGAGGCAGTCGTCGCGGCAAAGCAAAAAATGGCAAAGGGAAAGGTTTGTTGTGAACGCACGGACTAAAAAACGACTCATTATTGTAACGGGCATTATCGTCATGGCTATGGCGCTTATTCTGGCCATTGTTGGTGGCGGAACTGCTGCCAAAACGGTTTCTATTGCCCAGGCTGCAAGTGGCGACTACGCCAACCAGCGTGTACAGGTTTCGGGCAACGTGGTCGAAAATTCCTACGCTACCAACGACAACATTCTTACCTTTAGCATTTACGACCCTGACAGCACTAATAATGCGGTGCTCAATGTAAGCTACGACGGCGGCGCTGCTGCCACCTTCGGCAACGACGTGACGGCTATTTGCACAGGCAAGATGGCCGAAGACGGCACCCTTGTATGCAGCGAACTGGTTACCAAGTGCCCATCCAAGTACGAAAGTGGCATGGACGCCCTGGGCGTGGCCCAAATGCTTGGCTATGGCGACAAGGTCTTGAACAAGACCGTTAAGGTAACGGGCACGGTGAAGGCAGGGAGCCAGAACCCAGCCGGCCAGGATGTTCGCTTTGTTTTGGTGGATGCCGAAGACGCTGCCGCTACCGTTTCCGTGCAGTGCGACATTGCCCTGTCCGACGAAACCCTGGCCGATGACGCCAAGGTGGTGCTCACGGGCAACATGCTCGAAGACGGTAAGTTCTCGGCAACCGACGTGGCGCTGGAGGGCTAGACTATGGGTTTTCCGCTCATTGGGCTTATAAGCCTCCTCATTGCATTTGCCGCAAATATTATTTCGATCGTATGCTTGCTCGCTGGTTCTGCTAAGCGCAAGTCGCCAGCAAAGGCGGGGGCAGACGCCCGCAGCCTGGGTGAAACCCTGCTCTGGGCGGGGCACGTGGCATCACTTCTAACCTTGGTGGCACTGAGCTTTTGCTGCCTGCTGCTGGTGTACTGCTTCCTTTCAGGCGACAACACCATCGAATACGTAGTGCATGGTCGCAGCCATACAACAGGCCCCATGGGTACCTTCTACCGTGTGGCTGGACTGTGGGAAGGCCGCGAAGGTTCGTTGCTGTTCTGGGCATGGCTCATTTCAATCTTTACGGCCGTGCTTGCCGTGCGCAATATGAAAAAGCTCGAAAGCCTGGACAATATGGCGCTTATGGTGGCGCAACTAGTGCTCGTAACTTTTGCGGGCATTCTGCTGTTCTCCGAAGAAAACAGCCCCTTTGTGGCAACCGCTGCCGAATACCTCAATGCCGACGGCAGCCTGAGGGGTGCGGCCACGCTGTGGGGCATGAATCCATTGCTTGAACACTGGGCCATGGCGGTGCATCCGCCTGCCTTGTTTGTGGGCTATGCGGGCCTCACCATTCCCTTTGCGTATGCAGTAGCAGCGCTCATTTGCTCAAATGCGAGCGACGAATGGGTGCGCAAGAGCCAGCGCTACGCCCTGGTCTCCTGGTGGTTCTTAGGTTTAGGTATTGGCCTAGGTTCTGTGTGGGCCTACGTCGTTCTTGGCTGGGGCGGTTATTGGGGCTGGGACCCCGTGGAAAATGCTAGTTTGCTGCCTTGGCTAGTGACGCTGGCGCTCATCCACAGCTTTACTATCTACAGGCAGCGGGGCGCCTTCAAACGGTGGAGTATTTTCGCCGCCTGCCTGTCCTTCGCTTTTGTTATTACCGGCACGTTCATTACGCGTTCGGGCCTCGTTGAATCGGTACACGCGTTTTCGGGCGACCCGGTTTCGCTTAACCTGTTTGGTGGGCTGATTATTGCCGCACTTTTGTGTGGGGTAGTGGGGCTTGCCATTCGCTGGAAGGCTTTTGCGCCACGTACGGCAGCCGACGAAGACATCGACAGCTTTATGTCACGCGAAGCCGCCTATTATTTCAACAACGTCATTATGGTCGTGTTCGCCATCGTGCTGTGCTACCTCACGGTTTCGAGCGCACTGCCGACCTTCCTGCCTTTCGGTGGGCAGGCGCTTACCGCAGGAACCTACAATGCCATCGCACGTCCGCTTGGTGTGTTCTATCTGGCTGTTTTGGCGGTATGCCCCCTGCTTAGTTGGGCGGCAACCAGCAAAGAAGTATTCTTCAAGCGCGCGAAGCTTCCGGGCCTCTTTGCCCTGGTTGCTTTCGTGCTTTTGATGGTCTACTTCTTCACGCAGCTGAACCCTGCCTACGACGCCACCATAGCGGCGGGCGGTTCGCAGGCTGAAGCTCTGGCATCCGACGGCCCTGCCTTCTACTACAAGGGTCTAGCTATCGTAGGTTTCTTGGTCGCCAGCCTTATTTTCTTCAATACGCTTTTCCTTATCGGGCGCAATACAGGCAATTGGGCCAAGGCTAACAACACCAACCCAGTTGCAGCCTTCTTCAAGATGGCGTCAAGCCACGTGTCTACCTATGGCGGCTATATCGCGCACCTGGGCATGGCGCTTATCCTGCTGGGCCTTATTGGTTCTTCGATGTTCATTACTGAAAAGGTGGAATACGTCAGCTATAATGGCGCGACCAATACGGCCCCAGACATCCAGATTCAGGAATTCACCCTGCGCTATACCGACAATTCCATTGACAAGGCCAACGACGGTCAGGACGTTATTTACACCGTTGAATTTGACGTGTATCGCAATGACGAACTAATTGGCCATATGAAGCCGAACCTGCAGATGGTGGCTGCCACGCAGCAGACCAAGGCGAATGCAGCGGTTATGAGCTTCCCCGAAAAGGACCTATTTGTGGTGTATCGCGGCGTAAATAATGCGGGTGCTTTTGCCATGGATATACGCATTAATCCGCTCATTAGTCTTGTGTGGGCAGGCTTTGGGATGCTTATGCTAGGTGGGCTTATTTCAGCTATCGGAAGGCGTTCGGTCGCCAAATCTGTACCTGCTGAAGCTGAGGTTGTCGAAGCTGTTGAAGCCGAAGCCGAGCTAGCTGAAGCAGAGGCTGAACCAGAAGCTGCCGAAGCCGAAGGTGAAACAGAGACAGTTGAAGCTGAAGTCGATGTCCCTGAAGCTGAAGCCAAGGCCGAAGTTGTCGAACTAGAGACTACCGAAGCTGAAGCCGACCCTCAACCTGAAGAGGAATAATTGGAAGCCCCTGCGGTACAACTCGACCAAGTGAGCAAAGTCTTCGGCGATCGTTACGCCCTAAAGAACGTATCGCTGGAATTGCCCGCAGGTTCTTTCCTGTCCATTTTCGGGCCCAATGGGGCGGGGAAGACCACCCTGTTGCGCATTCTGGCAACGCTGGCGCGCCCCACAAGTGGCGCGGTTACGGTGGCGGGCATCAACCTGAAAGACGACGCCGATGCGGCCCGCGAACAAATCGGGCTCATTTCGCATAACTCCATGCTCTACGCCGACCTTAATGCCGAACAAAACCTTCAGCTGTACGCGCGCCTTTATGGCATTGAAAACGCCCAAGAGCGCGTCGACGAAATGCTCGACGCCGTGGAGCTTTCGCACCGCCGCCTAGACACGGTGCGCACCTTTTCGCGTGGCATGACGCAGCGCCTGGCTATTGCGCGTGCTCTGCTGCATGACCCACAGGTCGTTCTGCTCGACGAACCTTATTCGGGCCTGGACCCCCACGCGGTTGAAATCTTCGATTCGCTGCTTGAGGCAGTGCGCGAAAACCGGACCTTCGTTATGGTCAGCCACGACCTCCGCAAAGGCTTCGAAGCCTGTTCGCATGCTCTCGTGCTTGCGCGCGGAACCAAGGTGGCCTTTGCCGCGAAGGAAGAAATTGACTACGACGCGTTTGCAGCGCTCTACCACGAAACCGTGGGTATGGGGGTGGCCTAGCATGACGGTGCGTGTGCAAAAGCCATCCACCTTCGCGCAGTACGTCACGCTCCTGCGCAAGGACCTGCAACGCGAATTTCGCACGCGCGACATGCTGTCTTCCATGGCCATCTATGCCTTCTTGGTGTTAGTGGTCTACGGCGCGGCACTTTCGCAAACGGGCAGTCAATTCGACATCCTTCAGATGAGCGGCGGCATGCTGTGGGCGCTCATTGTGTTTACTAGTTTGCTTGGCTTGAATCGCTCGTTTTCCTACGAAAAGGAAGATGGCTGTTTGGAAGGTATTTTGCTCGTCCCACTCGACCGCAGTGTTGTGTTTCTTGCAAAGGCGACGAGCAACTTCCTGTTTTTGCTGGCGGTAGAAATCGTGGTCTTGCCGCTGTATTACTTCTTCTTCTTAACCACGACCACGCCGCAGCCTACCTGGCCTTTAATGCTTATTCCTATGCTGGTTGGCACTATTGGCATTGCGGGCATTGGTACACTTCTTTCAACGATTACTACAAGCACCCGCGGCAAAGACGTATTGCTCGCCGTGCTTTTTATTCCGCTGGTATTCCCGCTGCTCTATGCCTGCGTTTCCGCTACGACCGTGGTGGTGGCAGGTGGCGACATCGAAGGCATTTTCAGGAATTCGGTGCTGCTCGCGGTGGGCTATGACTTGGTTATGGTTTTGCTTTCGTGGGTACTTTACGATTATGCCGTTTCTGCATAAGGGCGGTGTGCATGGCAGGCGCATGAAATTGGCGCACATGGTCAGCACGTAAAGGTGCCATGCGAAGCAAGGTAGGTATGTGAACTGGACGCGTGAAGTTTGAACATGGAGTTTGTAGCGCGTACGATAGAGCGCTTGGACTGAAGGGAAGGGTATGACTGAAACACAAACAGACAAACACCCAATAGGGGGGCTGGCCGACACGTTGGCGAAGCCAGCGCTGCTCATTGGCGCACTTCTTACGGCACTTGCCTTTGTGCTTGCCTTTACGGTAGCAAGCCCAGTGGTGGGTGCTAAGGTGAATGGTGTCGAACTTATCGGCAACGAAATGATAGGCAACCAAATTCTTCTTTCGCAGAAGATTTTCTACTTCCACATGCCAGTGGCCGTAGTAAGTATGGTCGTGCTTACAGGAACGGCATTTTTCGCCATCCGTTTCCTTATGACGCGCGACGCCCTGTACGACCTGAAGGCAAAAATCTGTACCGAAATCGGTCTTGTGTTTGTTATCTGCACCATGATTTCGGGCGACTTGTGGACGCGTTTCGAATGGGGTGTCTGGTGGGTGTGGGAACCCCGCTTGACCACCTATCTTATTCTTACACTCATGGTTATTGCCTACTTTATTCTGCGCACCGCCGTGGACGAACCGGAGCGACGCGCCACCTATGCAAGCGTGTTTAGCCTGATCATGTATGTAGACGTGCCTATTTCTTTCTTTATTACGCGCCTCATTCCGTCGAGTGTGCACCCGGTTATTATGCGTTCAGATTCTGGCATGTCGCCCGACATGTTGGCACCGCTTATGTGTTCCCTGTTCGGCTTCTGCCTGATTGCGTATGGCCTGTATCGTTTCCGTGCGCGCACCGAATTGATTGCCCTGCGCGTGGAAGCCGCAAAGGACACGCTGGACGACTAGGCTTTAGTCGCTGCGAAGACCAAGTAACTGAAATGACCGAATGACCATAACGACTGGAATGAATTAACAAGTAAGGAGCTCAAACATGAATTCCGTTTTGCAAGAAATATACGCCACCATCCTTCCTTCAATGCCCTTTATTATTGCGGCCTACGTGCTAATCTGGCTCATACTGCTGGTGTACGTCGTATTCGCCATGCGCCGCTTTAAGAATGTGGAGTCGCAGCTTGCACTGGTAGAGCGCACCATTGCTGAAGGTAAAGCCACCGGCGACGCCACTGCTTCGGTATTGAAGTAAGCTCAAGAGTGGGTAGTGCTCCTATCAGCGTAATCTGAGCTATTGAGGGCACGCGTGGTCCTATTTGCGATGTCGTGAGTTCAAACTTCGCAATTTTTGCTGTTGCCAAAAATTGCACTTAACTAAGTTGACGAGCGTCAAGCGAGAGCGCATGGTAAACAAGCCTAAATGGCTTGTTTAGTACAAATTAGGCGACCGAGAGGGAGCATGCAGCTCAGCGAAGCTGAGCGCATAGTCCAGTGAATGGTTTCACCGAACAGCGGAAGCGGTCGCAAAATAGGACCACCTGTGCCCTCTATTTCCGTTACAATGAAACGGTCGAAAAGGAGCACCGCATGAAAGCTGTAATTCCTGCTGCAGGCATGGGCACCCGCTTCCTGCCTGCCACCAAAGCCATCCCTAAGGAAATGCTTCCCGTGGGGAACAAACCCGTCATTCAATACGTCGTTGAAGAAGCGCTTGCTGCGGAATCCGACGAAGTCGTCGTGGTGAACAGTCGCGAAAAGCTTGCAATTGAAAAGCATTTTGCGCCCGACACTGAATTGGTAGCCACCTTGCGCGCTAAGGGGAAGGACGCCCTGGCCAGTGCCGTTGAACATGCAGGAAGTCTACCGGTGAGTTTTGTCTACCAGGACGAACCGCTTGGGCTTGGCCATGCTGTGCATTGTGCGGCGGAAAAGACCGCCGACGACCGTTTCTATGTGCTGCTGGGCGACGTGATTGTGCCAAATAACAACATGCTGCCACGCATGAAGGAAGTGTCCGACTCGCATGGTGGTGCGAACGTGATTGCCGTGCTGCCCCTGCCCGACGAAGAGGTTCCGCGTTATGGCATCATTGCGGGCACGGAAGTCGAAAGTGGCGTATGGAAGATCGACTCCATCGTTGAAAAGCCTGCCCTTGAAGAAGCACCGTCCCATTTGGGTGTGTTTGGACGTTACCTACTTTCGCCGCGCGTGATGGAAATCTTGGCCACCTTGCCTCCTGGCGCGGGCAACGAAATTCAGTTGACGGACGCCCTTGACGCCGTGCTGGCCGAAGAAGAAATGTATGCCCTGGTTATTGAACCTTCAGACGGTTATGACACGGGCACGGTTGAATCTTGGTTCGCAACCAACGCGGCCATCATGCAAGGCTAATCTCATGCCCGATATTCAGCTGCGCTTTCACAATGACATGCTGGTACTTTCGGCGCCCGTGGATGCGGCGCTTGCAGCACGCGGCTTTACTGAAGAGCGCGAACGCGAGTTGCTTCTGATTACCGAACCCGAATCGATTCACGAACCGCTGCGCCTCGACATGATGGTGGGCGCCCAATGCCTGGTTTTGCCGACGGAAGGCATTACGCGGGCGCGCTTGGCCCATGTGCGTGCAGAAGACAATGCGGCCCAAATTGCCGAAGCAGCACTTGCCTTAGCGGCACAGTTTAAACCCCAGCACGTGTTTGCCGAAATTGGGCCCACGGGGCTGCCCGTAGACCCGTCCAGCACTACTACCTTAAAGGCTAACCAGGCTCAGTACACAGATGCTGCCGCGGCCTTTGGCGAAGGGGGCATAGATGCCTTCTTCCTAAACGGTATGGCAAGTATCGACGATTTGCGCTGTGGTCTGGAAGGCGTCCATAGTGTAAGTGAGCTCCCGGTGCTGGTGAGCGTGAATGTGGACGCGGAAGGGAAGATTCTTGGCCGCAATGAAGGCCTCGACCATGCCCTGTTTATTGCCGAAGAATACGGCGCAGCTGCGGTAGGCATTCAAACAGACGCGGCTCCTGCGCAGGCGGCTGCCTTGGTTGAACGCATTGCCCAGCGCACGGCCCTTCCCGTTCTTGTTCAGCTGCAGGTTAAAGAAGTGTGCGCGCGTGACCCGCACGACGCGAACAACCCTTATTGGCATGCCGACTTCATGATGCAGGCGGCCGACTTGCTCCGACGCGCTGGGGCACAGTTCCTGCGTGCGACAGGTGCGGCGACGGCAACGTATACGGGTGCCCTGGTAGCCGCCAGTTCGGGCCTGCCCGTGTTAGGACGTTCATAATGGTGCAGGGTAAACCCATTAGCAACTTGGAGCGCAGTGAAGATTACGGTCTGCTGCAGGAAATGGTTGACGCCCTGTACGCCGACACGGAATTCGTGAGCCGCATGAGCGTGGTGTCTTACGCGAAGTCGTCTGAATATCCCGACGACTTAATTGAAATCGTCGAGCTTTTGCCCCCGGGGGAGTACTTCCGCCAGGAACTCTGCGACCAACTGAATAGCGCCATCGCAGGGCATGCCTGGGGCCAAGTTTACGGCACCGTGGAATAGGCGCCAGGTTGTCTTTTTTTCGATGTAGATTGATTAACTGCGCTTAGGTGCAGGCTGCTTTTTCGACGCCCGTGGTGTCGAAGGGCGGTATGAAGCTTTCCTGCGCCGCGCCGCCTTCCTGCCAGAAATAGTCGTCCATGCCAAGTGCATCCATATAGTCGAGCAGGGCATGGTAGTCTTCGTCAGTTGTTTTTTCGTTTAGCTCGGGAAAGTCCGTGAAATGCTGCGGGGGCGTGTACTGGTTCATAACGCTATAAAGCACCGTTTCGCCCAGGCGTTCCCAAAGGTATTTCATAACTGCTTTTGATTCTTCCAGCTGCCCAGGGAGCAAGAGGTGCCGCACGATTACGCCGCGCTGCATGATGCCGTCATCGTCGAAGGTGGGGGAGCCAACTTGCGTGCACATGGCATCGAGGGCAGCGCTTGCTACGTCGAAATAGTCGGGCGCCTGGGAGTATCGTATCGCCGCAGCTTCAGGCGCCTTCCCATACTTGAAGTCGGTCAGGTAAATATCGACAAAGCCCGCAAGGGCCGCAATGGTTTCAAGCGTTTCGTAGCCAGACGTATTCCAGACAACGGGAAGCACCAAGCCCTGTTCGCGCGCCTGTTCAAGGGCGGGCAGCACCCAGGGCAGGTACTGCGTTGCGGTAACCAAGTTAATGTTGGCCGCGTCTTGCGCCTGCAGTTCTAGAAAGATTTCCGCCAGGCGCTCAGTTGTTATTTCTAGACCAAAGCCACCTTGGGAAATATCGATGTTTTGGCAGTAGACGCAGCGCAAGGGGCAGTTACTGAAAAAGACCGTACCGCTGCCAGCACGCGCAGAAATGGGAGGCTCTTCCCACTCGTGCAGTGCGGCGCGCGCAAGCTTTAAGCTAGCGCCGGCCCCACAAAAGCCACGCACCCCTTCAGCCCTATTCGCCCCGCATTTCCGCGGACATAATTCACACTTTGTCGGGATAGTTATATTCATCCGTCTCCTTTGTTATTGAACTAGCGTAGCAAATGTTGGAGCTTGAGGTACCCCTTCGCGTAATCTGAGCTTCAAATATCGCGGAAAATGCGAGCATTTTTCGCACGTTAAAAGTGAAGCGAGGTTAGTGGAGCGCATGAAAGAAAAAGCCCTAAAACGGGCTTTTTCTTGAACAGCGGCAGCGTTAGCGAATGGGGTACCTCAAGCTCCAGATTCGGCTGCTAAATCCCTTCAACTTCGAAGCGACGTACGAGTGCTTCCTGGTGGCTGGAATGCTGCAGGGCAGCTTCCTTGCTAATGGTACCTGCCTTACACAAATCGAACAGGCTCTGGTCCATGGTGCACATGCCCTGGGCCGTGCCTGCGGCAATAGCGCTGTCGAGCTGGTGCGTCTTTTCCGAACGAATAAGGTTGCGAATAGCCGCGTTGCACAGCATGATTTCGAAGGCAGGAACCGTGCCCTGGCCGTCGGCTGTGGGAATAAGCTGCTGCGAAATAATGGCTTGCAGCGTCATGGAAAGCTGCAGGCGCGCCTGGTGCTGCTGGGCAGCGGGGTAGGTGTCGATAATGCGGTCGATGGTGGACGAAGCACCAATGGTATGCAGGGTAGAGAATACGAGCTGTGCCATTTCAGAAGCGGAAACCGCCGTTGAAATGGTGTCGAGGGTACGCATTTCGCCGAGGAGCAAGATGTCGGGGTTTTCACGCAGGGCGGACGAAAGCGCTTCGGAATAGGTAGCTACGTCGGTGGGAATTTCGCGCTGCGTCACGATGCACTTTTCATGGTGGTGCACGTATTCAATCGGGTCTTCCATCGTAATAATGTGGCCCGTACGTGTTTTGTTTACGCGGTCGATCAGGCAGGCGAGCGTGGTGGACTTACCTGCGCCCGAAGGCCCAGTAACCAGCACGAGACCCTTCTTCAGGTCGGCGCATTGCATAACGGCATGCGGAATGTGCAAGTCCGTGGGTGAGGGCAGACCGAAGGGAATAACGCGGATAACCGCAGAATAGGAACCGCGCTGGCGGAAGATGTTCGCACGGAAACGGCCGAGGCCTGGAATACTGAAGCTGAAGTCGTCGTCGTGATTCTTGTTGTCTTCGAAGATCTTCACGTCGCGCCCCGAAACTGCATAGATGGCGTCTACGAGCGCCTTCGTGTCGGCGGGCTTGAGCGGCGCCGTGTCGGTGCGAATCTGCCTGCGCCCAATGGCGTAGGAAAGCGGCAGACCAGCAATGATGAAGATGTCGGAAGCTTCAACCTCCACCATTTTTCCTAGCAGTGTCTTGATGTCCATAATTGCTCCTATTCCCTTACGCTTATTTTAAGCGTTGTTACCTTGCCACAGTTCGACTTCTTCAGTCGTGTCGATTGTCGATTCGGTTTTCCAGGAAATCACCTGGTAGTTTAGGTCGTCACGGATAACCAGAATAACGTTGAGCTTGCGGACGTCGTTTGCAAAGCTCTTTGAAATCGTGGTGCCGTCCACTTCGGCGTCGGCCAAAAGACCAGCCTGCCGTATGGTTTTTACTGCCCCTTTTGCATCGAGCACATTATTGCGTGCAGGGACAAGCGCCGCGTCGACTTCCGCGAGGAATTCTTGGGCGGCTCTTTCGTTTTCATAGAGAGCCTGGATGGAGGCGTCCTGTTTGGAAGCGGCCACGTTGGAAGCGCGCGCCGTTGTAAGTGAAAGCACGCCCAGGGTTGCCAGCGCTATAACAATGAGCAAGGCAATAACGGTAATGGGCCCCATGCGAATGACGGTTTCGTTTGAACGCAAGCTCATTGCGAACCACCACCTTCCAGGGCGGAAAGGTAGCGTTTAGTTTGCAATTCATAGGTTACGTTGCCGTCGTAACGTAGTTCGTAGTTGGTAACCACGATGTCGGCGGTGTAGAGGGTGCCCGCTTCCATGCGCTGCGGCGTAATGGTCGTTTCGACCGAATAGACCGCACCCTTTTCGTATTCGAGCGGGTTGCCTTCTGCGTCGTAATAGACAATCGAAGGAACGTTCTTGGGGTTGGCGCCGAAGCTTTCGGCGGTGTTGGTGGCAAGATGTTCCGACAAGGTAAGCTTATGCGCTTCGCGGCTTTGTACTCCTGCGGCAGCAAAGAGTTGCAAGATAATGGCCACCGCAGCTGCGAGGAATGCGAGCAAAATCAGGGCCTCTACCACAAAAGCGCGGTTGCTTGCGTTGACGCTGGGGGCGAGCCCACGCCTTACGGTCAGTGAAGTCGTGTTGTTATTGGCCACTGGCTTCACCGCCTTCCGCACTCGCGCTGGCACCTGCCTTACGCACGCTATGGAGCATAATGTTTTGGACGCCGCGTTCAGTGTTTACGGTCAGCAAATTGTCGGCGTAAGAAAACGAGAAAGTATCGCTTTGCACGAGTGGGGTAGCGCGTTCAGGCGTGTAAGGAGTGCCCGCGAGGGCATATTCTTCCACGACGTTACCCTGGTACAAATAGATGCGCGTCTCGTAAGCGCCCGTTGAAAAACGTTCGGTAAGCACGAGCGACTGGCCTTCGGGGCCCACGCCAACGCCCACCGCGTCGATAGTGTCGGTGATGTGCACGCTGTTTGCAATAAGGGTGAGACCTGTGCGGTTCTGTTCGTCGGCCCAGCGCTGGTCGGAAATATTGCGATACACATTCACGCCCGCACCCAGCGTCACCATAAGGAGGCCGATAATAATAATGAAGAGCGCAATTTCGAAAAGCACAAAGTAATTGCGGCTATGCCCGCGTTCGTATTCGCGCAGACGCGTTAAAGAAACTTGTACCGCATTGCCGTTCACTTAGGCACCACCACCACACTGGGTACAACATTGTCCGCGTAACAGTCGTAGGTAATAACGTAGTCTTTGTCGTTTATGACCAGGCCATAATGGTCGACCAAGTAGCTAATGGACTTCGGGTAGGCACCTTCCACCGCGCAGCATTGCTTGGCATGTTCCAGAATGGCCGTGCGCATGGAAAGGGCGCCCTGTTCGCGAATGGCACCGCGCGCGCCAATGAGTACGAGCGCGCAAACGAGTATGCCAACGGCAACTACGATGAGCAGGCGCACCCAGCTTTGCTGGCGGCGGCGAATCTGGTCTGTCGATTGCGGATGATACATAGGTCCTTACTTTCGTCCGGTTCGCCCTTAGCCAATCGATCCCAGAATGCCAATGAGTGGCACCATAACCGCAATAAGGGTGGCACCCACGGTAATGGTCAGGAATGCTGCGAGCGCCGGTTCAATGCGGTCCATGGATTCGTCCATTTGAATAAGCGCGTCTTCGAAGAAGGTGTTACTCATGGAGTCCAACACTTCTTCCAGGTTGCCGCTGGTGTCGCCCACGGTCATCATGCGCGTGTACACCGGGCCGTAAATGTCGTTGTCGCCCAAGGCACGCGAAAGCGACTTGGGGTTAGCGGGGTCTTGCATTTGCGCCACCGCTGCGTCCAGCTTGGCGCGCAGCTGTGGGCTGTCTACCGTTTTCGTGGCTTCTTCAAGCGCTACGTCATTCGGTGCGCCGATGGCAGCGTAGGACGTAAGCACGCTGGTGAAACGAGAAAGTGCGAGCTGCTTGGCGGCTTCGCTGGTGAATGGCAGCTTTTCTAGCATGCGCTCGAGGCCACGCAGGTTCTTTTGCGTGCGCGTCATGTTCGCAAGCACAAAGGTGAATATGGTGCCAAGTAGCGCAAAGATAAAGGCAATCCAGCCAATAACAATGGAAGCAGCCACAAAGGTGTAGGGGCCCGTGCCCAAACCGCCGGACACTTTTTGATAGGTGTCCATAAAGATGGGAATAATCACGAGCAAGGTAAAGAGCAGGATAACGCTCATGAGGGCAAAGAGCGCCACCGGGTAGACAATAGATGAGTGCAGCTTGGAGATAAGACGGTCCTCTTCGTTGTAGTAGCGCGCGAGCGAAGAAAGCGTCGACTCCAGCCGGCCCGAGTTTTCACCCGTGCGTACCATGTCTATGGCGAAGGCGGGGAAGGTGCCCGTTGCTTCCATGGCGTCGGCCAAGGGTTTTTGTTCAATAAGCCCGCGATAAACACCGTCGCAGGTGCCTTGGAAGGCCGCGTCGTTGGTATTTTCCGAAAGAAGGCCCAGGGCGTCTTCAGTTTGGATGCCGGCGGCAAGCATGACTGCAATACTTTCGCAGAATACGCTGACTGCACCGCTTTCCATGTTCTTACGTGCCACTACTCTTCCTCCTACACTAATACGTATATCGATCTGCGTACGCTGAAGCGTCGCCTATTACCTCGTCTGCGCCATTGGCTGCAAAAGTCATGTCGGCGCGAGCCCATTGGCCTGGCTGAGCACTAATATGCAGCGTAGACCATGAACCGTTAATGTATATCATATCCCAAGCATGGTAGACATTGTCGGGAGAAACGTAGCCCGTGAGTATCTTCGTAGGAATTCCCTGACTGCGCAGCATGGCTGCGGTAAGTGACGCATAGTCGAAACAAATGCCCGAACCGCTGCTTAAGGTTTCGTCGGGGTTGGGGACGTAGCCCGTTACGCTTGCCAATTTGTCTGCTTTGGCAAAGTCGTAGCTGATATTGTTCGTAATGTAGTCGTAGACCGCGTCAAAAGCAGCGCCTTCGTCCGCTACGCCCGTGCACAGTTCGTTGGCAAGCTTTACGCACGCGCTGTTTTCCGTGTAGTTACAGAACATATTGGGGCGTATGTAGGGGGCGAATTCGTTTTCGAGCGTTACGTTAGTAGTAGCGGCGAACAGTTCAATGTAGCGGTCTTCCGTGGTGTTTTGCATGATGCGCGCCGTGTAGTTTCCGTCACCCATGTTTACGGGCACAATAATGGGCTCACCCGTGCCGGGAAGGTCGTAGTTATAGCTCATTTCACCCATGCTGACCTGGAGTTTAAGCCTGTTTTCGTTGGTGGCCGCTGCGGCAATATAGCCTTCGGCCGTGTGTGAAAGGTCCAGATAGTTGACGCCGTCGCTTGTAGCGGCAGACTTGTCGAAGGCGGCGGGCGTGAAGTGCCCTGCAAAAGCGCCGCCCCCTACGCCACTGGTCGTGGGCGTTTCATTTTCGGTGGGCTGGGTAGCGGGGCCAGGCGCGGGGCTATTCGAACAGGCCGCAAGCATGCCAAGCAGCAAGACCGCAAGCGTCAGAGCGCATACGAGTGTGCGCAGCCGTGAAACTGCAAAGTTCATTGTGTTTTGTTCGCGCGTCTTCTTCGTTTCTTCCTCGTTTTGCAAACTTACGCATAGGCCTAAAACCGCAGATAATGCGGTACTTACGCACAACACTTTATTATACCCTGAATATCCTTGGACAAAAAAGACCCTGCCCCCGCCGAAGGATGAACCCACCTCAAAAAGGTGGGTGCTCGCAGCCTGCTTCCTAGCTTTCGTATCAACGGATACGAATCCCTATTTCACCTGCAATGTAGAGCTCCCTAAAAATATGCATCGGTCCATCGCAAAAAGGACGGGGACGGAGCCTAGCTTGAGTATAGGGCAGCGCCAATTGAAATTGCAGTCTTGATTTTCTCTTTTTTTGGGAGTATGGCAGCGAACAAGGGTGCTAAAGTAAGCAG
Source organism: uncultured Coriobacteriaceae bacterium (assembly GCA_902768975.1). Taxonomy (GTDB): domain Bacteria; phylum Actinomycetota; class Coriobacteriia; order Coriobacteriales; family Eggerthellaceae; genus CACXMZ01. The sequence goes on along the minus strand of CACXMZ010000001.1, from coordinate 99,705 downwards.
TATGGAAAACCTCTTTTCTGAAATAGAAGACGTAGCGCGACGTGAAGTGGCGCCCCTTGCGGTGCGTATGCGCCCGCGCAGCTTGGACGAGCTGGTGGGCCAGCAGGAAGCGGTGGGGCCCGAAAGCTGGCTGCGTGCCGCCATCGAAGCGGACGACCTCACGAGCGTTATCCTTTTTGGTCCAGCGGGAACAGGCAAAACGTCCATTGCTCATATTATTGCGGAAACCACCAAAGCCCATTTTGTTGAAGTGAGCGCGGTGGGCGGCACTGTGGCGGACCTGCGCCGTGAAATTGATGCCGCTGAAAAGCGCCTCACCTTGCAGCATATGCGCACCATTTTGTTTATTGACGAAATCCATCGCTTTAACCGCAGCCAGCAAGACGCGCTGCTCCATGCGGTGGAAGATCGCATCGTGGTTATGGTGGGTGCCACCACAGAAAACCCCTTCTTTGAAGTGAATTCGGCGCTCATTTCCCGCAGCCGTGTGGTGGAGCTTTCTTCGCTTTCCGACGAAGACATTTCGCAGCTGCTTACTAATGCGCTCGAAGACGAACGTGGTTTTGGCGGCACCTATACGCTTACGGAAGACGCTCGTAAGGCCATTATTATGCTTTCGGGTGGCGACGGGCGTGGTGCCCTTACCACGCTTGAGCTGGCGGCAGCCCTTGTGGAACCTGGTACGCCCGAAAAGCCCGCTACCATCGAAGAAGACCAGGTGCGCACGGCCACTCCGCATCGCAATCTGCCTTACGACAAAAACCGCGACATGCACTACGACGTTATTAGCGCCTTTATTAAGTCTATGCGCGGAAGCGACCCCGACGCAGCCTTGTACTGGCTTGCCCGCATGATAGACGGTGGGGAAGACCCGAAGTTTATTGCGCGCCGCATGTTCATATTTGCAAGCGAAGACGTGGGCAATGCCGACCCTCAGGCTATCCTGGTGGCTGAAGCCGCCTTCCGTTCTGCGGAAGTCATTGGTTACCCCGAATGCCGTATTAACCTGGCGCAGGCTGCGACCTACCTCGCCATGGCGCCCAAGAGTAATGCGGTCATTATGGGTATCGACGCTGCTTTAAGCGAAGTGCGCAATGGGCCCGCTCGTGCCGTGCCCGACCACCTACGCGACCGCCATCGCCCAGGTTCGGAAAACTACGGGAGCTACAAGTACCCGCATAATTTCCCCGGTGCTTGGGTTGAACAACAATACCTACCCGACGGCCTTGAGCGCGGTTGCTTCTGGCAGCCGAGCGAACGCGGTTGGGAAGCCTATCGTGAAGATGCCACATCTCGTGACAGAAAAAGCTAGTTCACGTGGTAAAATACTTTGTTTGAAATGAAAGTTTCGGAAGGAGCTTTTTAATGGATGCTGCATCAGTACTAAATCTTTTGTTACCTGCCGTATTTATTGTGGTGGGCATCGCCCTTGTTTGGCTGCTCGTTGAACTGGTTCGCACGCTTAAAGCAGCGCGTACCACGCTTTCTCAGTTGCAGCCCACGCTTGAACACGTGGAAAAGATTACGAAGGAACTTGGGCCTGCCATGGAACGCGTTGACCCGCTGGTTGAACGTATTTCCCTCACTGTGGACGCGGCCAACCTCGAACTTATGCGCGTAGACCAGATCCTGGAAAACGTGGGTGAGATTTCTGGTACGGTGACCAACGCAACCAATGCCCTTGATTCTGTGACACAGGCACCCCTACGTGCTGTCACGAGTGTTTCCAATAAGGTGCGCAAGGTGTTTGCGCCTTCGCATGCTTCCGAAGAGTCGGCTCGTTTGGCTGAATCTTCTTCCGAAAGTGCTGCAAGCTATGAACAGGCCGAAGGTGGACTTGCGTCTGAAACCAAAGCGGCCCCTGCTGCTGAAGTTGCGGGTGAAAGCGCGTCTGCAGCCCAGGCTTCTGCAGAAGAAAGCCAGGAAGCCGAAGAAACAAGCGCCCAGCGTTATTACACCTATGCTGCTCCCGCCGCTTCGGTAGTGACGAAGGTCCCCGTACCGGAAGTTCCCGAAGTCGCCGACACGGAAGTTGCCGGGGAAGCAGAAGCTCCCGCTGAAGAAGCCCCTGTATTTGATGCTACTGCTGCTGAAGAAGCTCCTGTGGTTGAAGAAGCTGTTGAAGCCCCTGCTGCTGAAGCTCCTGTTGAAGATGCTCTTGTTGTTGAAGTTGAAGCCCCCGAAACAGTTGTTGTACCAGAAGCTGAAATCGAAACTGCCCCCGTGGCGGTTGTCGAAACTGCTCCGGTTGCATTTGAAGAACAGGCAACGGGTGAAATCCCTGTATTTGAAACCGTTGTTGAAGCTGCTGCAGAACCTGTTGCAGAACCCGCAGTTGAAGCTGCTCCTGCTCCTGCGGCAGCCCCAGAAACGCCCGTCGATTTTTCGGACCTCTTCGACGAGCGTCCTGCTGAACGCCCCACTGCGCCCGACGCAGCTAATGTAGACATTGCCGCTCTCGACGGCCTGCTGGACAGCATTGTGCCAGCCGCCGCTGCAGCGCCGGTGGCTGCCGCGGTCGCAAGTGAAGTTGCTGCACCCGAACCAGTTCCTGCTGTGAGCAATGAAGCAGAAATCACTGCACCTGTTGCACCGGTTGAAGTTGTGCAGTCCGTCGTTGAAGCCGCTCCGGTGGCTCCTGCTGCTCCTGTCGCTGCTGTTCCCGGTGCCCCTGTTCCCCCTGCGGCAGTTACGTTTGCTGCCCCTGAGGCCGCAGACCCCGCGAGCATTGCCGATCAGTTCGCCGCTTCGTTTGTCGCTGAAGCACCGGCTCCTGCGCCAGCCCAGGGCTTCGTCGATTCCGACCCCGCTGCTGTTGCCGCTTTTGCTGCTGGTTCTGCCCTAGAAGTGAACGCCCAGCAGGCTTCTGCTGCACAAGCTGCCGCTTCGGCACCTGCCGCCGACGCAGCACCCTTGTCGCCCGTGGACGCCGCCCTCGCTGCTGCCAAGGCACGTATTGCGGCGAAGGTGAACAGTGCCCCCGCAGAAGGCGCTTCACCGACGGACGCAGCGCAGCAATAGGACTTATCCATCCCGAAATGAAACAAAGACGGGGTGCGAACAAGGCACCCCGTTTACTGTAAGAAGCAAAGACATACCAAAGGACACTCACATGCAATACATGACAACCGCCGAAATTCGCGAAAGCTACCTGAAGTTCTTCGAAGAAAAGGGCTGCCAACGCTGGCCCTCTTCCAGCTTGGTCCCCGACGACCCGTCCATGCTGCTTACCAGTGCCGGCATGGTGCAGTTCAAGCCTTACTTCTTGCAGCAAAAGCATTTGCCCGAACCCTACATCGGTACGACCACGGTGCAGAAGTGTGTACGCACGAACGACATCGACATCATTGGCACCGACGGGCGCCATTTAAGCTTCTTCGAAATGCTCGGCAACTTCGCGTTTGGCGCGTATTTCAAAGAAGAAATGTGCAAATGGGCCCTGGAATATTCGGTCGACGTGCTCAAGCTTCCCTTTGAAAAGCTCTACTTCACCGTGTTTGAAGACGACGACGAAACCATTGAAATTTGGAAGAAGCTCGGTATTGACCCGAGCCACATTACGCGCTTGGGCGAAGACGACAACTTCTGGCGCGCGGGCCCCACGGGCCCCTGCGGTCCCTGTTCGGAAATCTATTTCGATCAGGGTGAAGAAGTGGGCTGCGGCAGCCCCGACTGCGCACCCGGCTGCGACTGCGACCGTTTCTTGGAATATTGGAACCTGGTATTCACTCAGTACGACGGCCAGGAAGACGGCACGCTGGCGCCCCTGCCTAAGAAGAATATCGACACGGGCATGGGCTTGGAACGCATGGCCGCCATTATGCAGGGGGTTACGAGCAATTTCGACACCGACGTGCTCCATGGCCTTATTGAAGTGGGCGAGCACATTACGGGCAAAAGCTATGGCGCCAACGAAAAAGACGACATGGCTCTGCGCGTTATGGCCGACCATGCGCGCAGCGTAAGCTTTATGTTGGGCGACGGTATCTTGCCCGGCAATGAAGGTCGCGAATATGTCGTGCGTCGCCTGCTGCGCCGTGCCGTATTCAAGGGGAGCCTGCTGGGCGCTGAAGGCCTGTTCATGAACCAGTTTGTGGACCGCATTATCGAAGTTATGGGGCCGGTGTACCCCGAACTAGTTGAAAATGCCGACTTCATTCGCAAGGCCGTTCACGCCGAAGAAGAACGCTTCAACCTTACCTTGGTAAAGGGCCGCGAATACCTCGAAGATGCCCTCGAAAACCTGGACGGTACCGTGCTTTCGGGCGAAACCGCATTTACCTTGCACGACACCTATGGCTTCCCGTTGGAAGTGACGCAGGAAATATGCGAAGAGCGTGGCATAAGCATAGACACAGAAAGCTTCGACGCCTGCATGGCGCAGCAGCGCACCCGTGCGCGTGCCGCTACCCAGGACGACTCCGAAGCAGCCTGGTCCACCTTCGACGGCACTATGTCTGCCGTACTTGAAGAAGTGGGTGCGACCACCTTTACGGGCTACACTGAAACCGCAAGCGAAGCCACCGTGGTGGCTCTGTTGGCAGAAGGTGCGCGCGTGGAGCGCCTGGAAGCTGGCGCGGAAGGTTCCATCGTGCTGGACAAGACGCCCTTCTATGCCGAAAAAGGTGGCCAGGTGGGCGACATTGGTACGATTACGGGCGAAGGCTGGAAGGCTGAAGTGCTCGACACTAAAGAACCCGAAGCGGGCCTCGTGGCTCATCAGGTACGCGTGCTGGAAGGCAGCGTTGCAGTGGGTGCGGCTGCCACAGCCGAAATTGACGCCCTGCGCCGCGAACGCATTAAGCGCAACCACTCCGCCACGCATATCGTACATTGGGCCCTGCGCGAAGTCCTCGGTAGCCACGTAAAGCAGGCAGGTAGCTTGGTAGCGCCCGACCGCCTCCGTTTTGACTTTTCACATTTTGAAGCGGTCAGCCGCGACCAGCTGGACCAAATCGAAGCTTTGGCCAACCAGCGCATCATGGAAAACCATCGCGTGGCGGTGTACGAAACCAGTCTAAACGAAGCGCGTGCAGCGGGCGTAACCGCCCTCTTCGGCGAAAAGTATGGAGACGTCGTGCGCGTTATCGACATGGACGAATTTTCCAAGGAACTGTGTGGCGGTACCCATGTGGAAAGCACGGCTGAAATCGGCCTCGTCAAGATTATTTCTGAGTCGAGCATTGGTGCAAACCAGCGCCGTATTGAAGCGGTGACGAGCTTCGACGCCCTTGCCTATGTGAACGACCTGCAGCGCGAACTGCGCGAAACGGCCGACGAACTGGGCGTGCCCGTGACCGACGTCAAGGAGCGTACGGTTAACAACCTGGCAAGCATGAAGGAAATGCAGGCCATGATCAAGCGCGCCAAGCAAACCGCCATGGTAAGTGGTCTGCAAGAAGCCCTCGATGCCGGCCAGGCACAGGCAGCGGCAGGCTATACCCTATATGTTCTGCGCGTGAAAGACATGGATGCGGGCGCCCTGCGCAATGTGTGGGACGTGGCTCGTGCGCGCACGGCAGGTCCTTCTGCCATCGTGCTTGGCTGCGACAATGAAGGCACACCGCTGCTCATGGCTGCTGCTTCCGACGACGCCGTGGAGGCGGGCTTCAACGCAGGCGATGTTATTAAACAGATTTCTGGCCATATCAAGGGTGGTGGCGGTGGTAAACCGGCCATGGCCCAAGCAGGCGGCAAGGACGCCGCTGGCCTCGACGCAGCCCTCCAGGCAGCAAAGGACATGCTCCTGTAAGGTGCGCGTGCTGGCCTTGGACATAGGGAAGGTGCGCACGGGTATTGCCGTGTCCGACCCACAGGGTCGCGTGGCAAGCCCCGTATGCGTCCTGCCGACCGAAGACATGTTGGCAAATGCACCTGGCTGGAAGCGCGTATTGGAAGACTGGGAACCCGACCAGCTTGTGGCGGGGCTCCCGCAGAGCTTAAATGCCAGCGAAAGCGCCCAGGCCAAGTTTGCCCGGAAAACAGCCGAACGCATTGCTGAAGCAGCGCAACTTCCTTTGGAATTCACCGACGAACGCTTAAGTTCCGTGGAAGCTAAACGAAGTTTGCATGAAAGCGGCTTGTCCGAGCGCGAAATGCGCGGCAAAGTCGATATGATAGCGGCAAGCCTCTTTTTGCAGGCTTGGCTCGACGAACAACAAAGCGCTCAAACGCTTGAAGCGCCATGCGGAACAGAAACGGAGATGCGTTCATGAAAAAGCGTATAACCTATTCCGAACACCCCACTCGTGCAACGCGTCGCGCCCATTCCATGGGCGACAAGGCATTCCGCAGTTACGACACGTCGGCCATCAACCCCCGCAAGCATGCGGTGCCGGCCACCATTTTTGCGATAGTTCTTTTGCTGGCCGCCCTTGCTGGTGGATGGTGGTGGTTTAATAACCATTTCGAAGGTCTGCCTTTCGCCGAAGAGCAGGGGGACATTGCCCACGGCGTGGATGTTCCCATTGTTATCCCTGAAGGGGCGACCGTGGCCGACATTGGCCGCACGTTGAAGAACGGCCAGCTTATTTCTACGGTTGATGAATTTACCAAGGCCGTAAAGGCTAAGGGCGTTGAAGCAGACCTGAAGCCTGGCGTGTATTCCATTCTGGGTGGCACAAGCCTCAACGACATTATTTCTTTGCTGGTGGCTGGCCCAGAAGCGACTACCTTCACCATCCCTGAAGGCCTTACGGTGGCTCGCACGGCAGCGGCGGTTGAAGAAGCCTACGAAGGGCGCATTACGGCCAAGGAATTTATTGAGCTTGCATCCAACGCCGAAGCCTATAAAGAAAACTTCCCCTTCCTTGAAGACGCGTACAATAATTCGCTCGAAGGTTTCCTGTTCCCCAAGACCTATGCGAAAACCGAAAGCGACACAGCAGACTCGGTTATTCGCCGTATGCTTTCGCAGTACCAAAGCGAAGTGGCTACGCTCGACTACAGCTTCGCCCAGGAAAAGGGCCTGAGCCCCTACGACGTATTGAAGCTGGCTTCAGTGGTGGAACGTGAAGCGGCAGAAGACAATCGTGCAACGGTGGCTTCGGTCTTCTATAACCGTATGGACCAAGATATGCCTTTGCAGTCCGACGCAACGGTGGCCTATTTGGTTGACGGCGACCCGACGCCCGAAGACCTTGAAATTGAAAGCCCTTACAATACCTATCTGAACAGAGGCTTGCCTGCTGGCCCCATTTGCTCGCCGGGCCTGGCCGTGCTCCAAGCGGTGTGCGCGCCTGAAGAAACGCCATACCTGTACTTCTACTTCACGCCCAATGAAGACGGTACGATGAATTACGCCTTTAGCGAAACCTACGACGAACATCAGGACGCTATTGCCGAAGACGTGCCCGCAGAAGCTGCAGAATAAGCTCTGCGAAAGGTCGATTAGGTTAGACATGGTTTAGGGGAGCCCCTATGGGACTATTTGATCCAGACCGCTACTTTTCGCGCGTGACGCGTATTTCGCCTGAAGCCGACCTGGTGGCCTGCGGCTTTGAAAACATGTTGCTCGACATGGACAACACTATCCTTTCGCGTGCCACCCACGACATCCCGCGCGACGTGCGCGCCTGGCTGGCCGACGTGCGTGAAGCGGGCGTAAACATTTGCCTGCTTTCTAATAATTGGCATAAAACGCCGTTTGAATGGGCCGCTGAACTGGACTTACCTGTGGTAGCGAAGGCGCTCAAACCCCTGCCGCATGGCTATTTGGCGGCACGTGCAAAGCTGGGGGCGCGTAGTGCCAACACCGTGGTGGTGGGCGACCAGCTTTCGACCGATGTGGTAGGCGCCCACTTGCTGGGCATGCAGGCCTACCTGGTGTGCCCTCTGGTTGAACAGGACCTTAAGCACACGCTCTTGCTTCGTAATTTTGAACGCGCCTTGCTTGGTGCGCGCACTCCCGAAGGTGCCCAGGCCTGCGAAGGGCGCGAATAAGGTGCAGCGGGTTCTTGTTATAGGCAGGGGGAGTACGCATACTCTCGAAACTCCCCTGTATCGCGCCTTGTTCGAAAAGGTGGGCCTTGACTGGCACTGCGAAAGCAAAGAGCTTGCCAGTGCCGAAGAAGTGCACAAGCTGCTCGCAGGCAGCGACTGGCTGGCCGCTCATATGGGGGCGCCCTATAACGACTTATTCCCCGAAGTAGCTACCATCACGGCGGCAAGCGTGAAGCTTTCGGGTGGTGCGAATATGCTCTTTCGTAAAAATACACAGGTGGTCGCCCTCAATACGGTGGGGCTTGCCTGCGTTCGTTCCCTTCAGCGTGAAGGTACAAACTTTGCAGGTGCTAAGGTGGTTGTGCAAGGCGCTGGCCCTACGGCGTTGGCTATCCTTGCGGCGGCGGCACAGGCGGGTGCGGCACGGGTGGCGCTCATTGGTTTCGACCGCGACCAGACCAAAGAAGAACTCAATGCCTTTATTGCGCGCTACAAGGAATTGGCCTATGCCACCATGGACTTGGAGCCGGCACAAGCAGGCGACCGCAGTTTTCGCGCTGCCTATGAAGAGCCAACCTATGCCTATGGTTCACTGACGACATCGACCACCGAAATTGCGACAGCAGACATCGTCATAGATGCCACCGAAGCGCAAAAGGAGCCCGGGGTAGTTCTTGCCCAGGTGGTGGAAAATGCTTCGGTGCTACTCAGCGCCCACGAAGTTGAAAACCCCTTCAGCACCGAAGAGCTCTTTTCGTTCATGAGCGAAGTAGCCTTGCCGTGCTAGAATTGACCCACCTTTTTCCACAGAAAGAAGATTACGGTGCCAGTAGCAAAAGTAGTAGTGAATTTAGACAATGCCCCGTCCTATGACGTACGCATTGGACCTGGAATAATTGACGGAATAGGCGAGCGCGTGGCGCGTAGCCTCGGCGCCACCGCGGCGGTGTTGATTACCGACTCCAACGTGGGGCCCCTCTATGCGGAGCAGGTCCACAACAGCCTCAAAAGCGCTGGTATCCATACCACCGACATTACCATCCCCGCAGGTGAAGAAAGCAAAAGTTTGGTCTGCGTTTCTGAAATCTGGACCGCCATGGTGCGCGCTGGCTTCGACCAAGACTGTGTCGTTGTGGCCTTGGGCGGTGGCGTGGTATGCGACGTCGCAGGTTTTGTGGCGGCGAATTATGCCTTTGGCGTCCCGCTTGTTCTGGTACCGACGAGCCTGGCTGCCATGGCTAATGCGTCGTTTTGCAATATGGCAGGTATAAACGTAGAAGACTGCGAACAGGCCGTGGGTGCGTTCGCCCAGGTAGTATATGCCTGTGCGAGCACTGAAGTGTTGGGTACGCTTCCTGAAGTTGAATGGGAACGTGGGTGCGACGAAATTGCCAGCATTGCCTTTGCCGAAGGAGCCGAATTCAATACGTGGTTTGAAGAACATGCCGAAGATCTGAACCAGCATGTTCCTGCCGTTGTCCAAGACGCCATTGTGCGTAGCGTGGTTGCCCAGGCGAATGCCTTGGCGGCGGGCTAGTGTGGGCAGGGGGTTGCCATGAACCGCATCGAACGTTTACAGCAACAGCTTACCGGTGAAGGGCTTGACGCCTTCCTGGTGCGCGAAACGCCCAATATTGCGTATCTTACTGGCTTTGAAGGCGTATTCGACGACGAGCGGGCTCACGCCCTGTTGGTTCAGGACGGCCGTGCGATCCTTCATACGGACTCACGCTATGCCAATGCCTGCAAGCAGGCGGCTGAAACGGGCGGAAGCCTTGTCCAGATCGACGACGAAGCCGTGCCCTACGCAGAATGGCTTGCGAAGTGCATTACGCAGGGTACCTTAGGCATTGAAGACAGCATAAGCCTCGCCGAATTTCACAAGCTTGAAGAAGCGATGGCTGAAAGCGTGCAATTGTACGAAACGAAGGCTGTGGTTAGCAAGCTCCGCCAAGTGAAAGACGCCACAGAGCTTGGCCATATGCGTGCTGCCCAGGCTATAACCGACGCTGCCTTTTCCCACATTGTCGCCGTTATGAAGCCCGGTATGACCGAACGCGAAGTGGCGCGCGAACTGGATAATTTCATGTTCGCCCAGGGCGCGGATGCTCTTGCGTTTCCCACTATTGTGGCGACGGGCCCAAACGCAGCAAACCCCCATGCCCAGCCAGGCGAAGCAGCCCTTGAAGCGGGGCAGTGCGTGGTCATGGACTTTGGTGCAAGGGTGGCAGGCTATTGTTCCGACATGACGCGCACCGTCTTTCTGGGTGAACCAAACGAAAAGCTGGCCAGGGCTTATGCAGCCCTGCGCGAAGCTAACAAAACGGTTGAAGCCATGCTCAAGCCTGGCATAACTGGTGCTGCGGCACATCAAAAAGCCCTCGACGTGCTTGAAGAAGCTGGCTTCGGTGGCACCATGGGTCATGGACTCGGGCATAGCCTCGGGCTTGAAATCCATGAAGACCCGGTACTTTCCCCGCGTTACCAAGAAGCCCTCCAGGCGGGAAACGTGCTTACTGTTGAACCTGGAATCTATATACCAGGGGAGTTTGGCATGCGTCTAGAAGACTTCGGCGTGCTTACCGAAAGTGGTTTCGAGGTCTTTACGCAGTCGACCCACGACCTTGTGCTTGTGTAGGCCCCTTATGAGGGCCGCGCTTGAAATTGCTTAGACGCGCTTCACGAAACGGCCGTCGCGGGTGTCCACCTGCACGGTTTCGCCCACTTCAATGTACATGGGAACCTGGATGGTTGCGCCGGTTTCCAGCGTGGCAGGCTTGGTGCCGCCCTGGACCGTGTCACCCTTAAAGCCGGGGTCGGTTTCGGTGATTTCAAGTTCGACGAACATCTGCGGTTCAACCGAAATGAGTTCTTCGCCCGCATAGTTAAGGGCTACTTCGTCGCTTTCCTTGAGCCACTGGGCAACGTCGCCCACGACTTCAGCGGAAACGCTCATCTGCTCATAGCTTTCAGGATCCATGAAATGGAAGTCCGACCCGTCGTTATACAGGTACTGGAGGCGCTTGGTTTCCATGCGCACGCTGTCGAACTTCGTTCCAGAATTAAAAGTATGTTCCACAATGCGGCCCGTGCGCACGTCGCGTAGCTTGGTGCGCACGAAAGCGCCGCCCTTGCCAGGCTTTACATGCTGGAATTCCACGATGGTCCAGAGCTTGTCGTTGTGTTCAATGCAAATGCCATTCTTAAAGTCAGCGGTTGAAATAGCCATGTTGGGTTTCTTTCTCTTCGGTTTAAAAGCCCGTCTATTATACGGCAAAAGGCAGCAGCACTTTTTCCTTGCATGAACCTTATAAAACAGCCACAATAGTATAATCATGTTTTGTCTAATTATTTAGAAGGGGAACTTATGAAGCAGATATGGGATACATGGAATAGCTGGAGCCTTATCTGGCGCATTCTGGGTGGCTTGGTCGTGGGTACTATTATTGCCCTCGTTGCGCCAGGCATGGAATGGCTAGATATGGTTGGCAATCTGTTCGTTGGTGCTTTGAAGGCCGTGGCACCGCTTTTGGTATTTGTGCTGGTTATCAATGCTGTTTGTAGCGCTTCAAAAGCAAGTGGCATGGGGCGCATTATCTTACTCTACGTGCTGTCCACCTTTATTGCGGGCGTGGTAGCCGTTGTTGCGTGCAATCTGTTCCCCATTTCGCTCACGCTGGCTGGCGTTGAAGCGGCTGAAAACACGGCACCTTCCGGTGTGGCTGAAGTTATTGCAAACCTTCTGCAAAAGGTTGTTTCCAACCCCTTCGGTTCGCTGACGGAGGCAAACTTCCTGGGCATTCTGATGTGGGCCATCCTTATTGGTATTGGTCTGCGCCAAGCATCTCAGCCCACCAAGGACTTTATGTCCGACATTGCCGACGCCGTTGCGCAGGTAGTGCGTTGGATTATTGCCTTTGCACCCTTTGGTGTGTGTGGTCTGGTGTACACCGCCGTTTCTACAAGCGGTCTGGAAATCTTTACCGAATATGGCAAGCTCATCGCGGTGCTGGTGGCGGTCATGGCAATTATTGCGCTTGTTACCAACCCGCTTCTGGTGTGGCTTAACGTGCATGAAAACCCCTTCCCCCTGGTACTGCGCTGCCTGAAGGACTCCGCCATCATGGCATTCTTCACCCGTAGCTCTGCGGCAAACATTCCGGTGAACATGGAACTATGCCGCAATTTGGGCCTGAACAAGGACACCTATTCCGTCTCTATTCCCTTGGGTGCCACCATTAACATGGCGGGCGCCTGCGTTACCATTACCGTTCTTTCGCTGGCTGCCGCCACGACCATGGGCATTTCGGTTGATCCGCTGACCGCCATTATTCTGTGCGTGTTGTCCGCCGTTTCTGCCTGTGGTGCTAGTGGTGTGCCTGGTGGTTCGCTGCTGCTTATTCCTGTGGCCTGTTCGCTTTTGGGCATCGACACCAATATTGCCATGCAGATGGTAGGTATTGGCTTCATCATCGGCGTTATCCAGGACAGCTGCGAAACGGCCCTGAATTCTAGCTCCGACGTGGTCTTTACCGCTTCGGTTGAATACTCAGACTTAAAGAAGCAGGGTGTGGCAATCGCATTGGGCAAGGACCACGAGCCCTATGTCGAACACACGAGTCACACCGTGTAATTAATTGCCCGTTAAACAGCCGTTTTGCGCTTTTATAGGTTAAATTAAGCGCCCTTCACTTAGGAGGGCGCTTAATCTTCTATAATATAAAGTTCGAACTTTGTTAATAAAGGAGGTGCATGCACGTATGCCTAAGCTACAACTTATGGACGTAACCATTCGCGACGGTCAGCAAAGCCTGTGGGCAACGCGTATGCCAGTGGGCGACATGCTTCCCATTTTGCCTGCTATGGATCGCGTGGGGTACTGGGCCATTGAAGCCTGGGGCGGTGCCACGTTCGACACCTGCCTGCGCTTTTTGGACGAAGACCCTTGGGAGCGCCTTCGCTCTATAAAGAATAAAACACCAAATACGCCCCTGGCCATGCTTACGCGCGGCCAAAACCTGGTGGGCTATAAGCATTACAGTCGTGAAATTTGCAACCGTTTTATCCATGCGGCTAAGCGCAATGGTATAGACGTGTTCCGTGTATTCGACGCCCTGAACGACATCCGCAATGTGGTGGACAATGCCGAAGCCATCCATGAAGCGGGCGCCCACTTTGAAGGTGCCATTAGTTATACCGTAAGCCCTGTTCACACCTTGGATAGCTACCTGGAATATGCCCAGCAGCTGAAGGACCTGGGTGCACATTCTATCGCCATCAAAGACATGGCGGGTATGCTTACGCCATATCGCACCGAACGTATGGTGCGTGCGCTCAATGCTGAAATTGGCCTGCCGGTGCATGTGCACTGCCATTACGTAGGCGGTATGGCTCCGGCCAATATTATTAAGGCTGCTGAAGCGGGCGCTGCCATTGCCGACGTGGCCAGTGCGCCGTTGGCTTTTGGTAACAGCCATCCAGCGGTGGAAATGATTGTGGCAGCCATGCAGGAGTCTCGCTACGACACGGAACTGGACCTAGACCTGCTCTTCGAAATTGCCGAGTACTGGGAAGGTGTGCGCAAGCGCAGCCATTACAAGCGCGGCGTATCCAGCCTCATTCACATGCAGGTATACAACCATCAGGTGCCTGGCGGCATGATGAGCAACCTGGTTGCCCAGCTTGAAGTGCAAAACGCAAGCGACCGCCTGGCTGACGTCATGAAAGAAATCCCGAAGGTGCGTGCCGAAGTGGGCTATCCGCCGCTCGTTACCCCCATGAGCCAAATTGTGGGTACCCAGGCGGTGTTCAACGTGCTCACAGGCAAGCGCTGGGGTGTGGTTTCCAAGGAAATGAAGGACTACATCTGTGGTTACTACGGCAAGGCTCCAGGGCCTATGGACCCCAATATTGTAGCCAAGGTAGTAGGCGCCGACGACATTCTGGACGAAAGTGTTTCACCTGGTTCATTGGTAACCACTACTTTCGAAGAAGTGGCTGAAGAAATTGGCGATCTTGCCCAGAGCGAAGAAGACGTGCTTATGTACGCCTTGTTCCCCGTGGAGGCAAGGACGTATTTAAGCAAGCACCGTACGAGTGAAAAGACCGAGTTTTTGCTTGAAGAAGAATCGAGCGAAACCAAGGAGGACGATTACGTGGACATCAATCAGATTAAAGAACTTATTCGCGTTGCCGAAGAAAGCGGCGTAGGTGAAATCGTTGTTGAAGAAGGCGGCAACCGTATTGCCGTGCGCATGCCCGGCATGGTAAACGCCGACGCTCTCGCTGCGGCAGCAGCTGCAGTACCCGTGGCTGCCCCGGTGGCCAGTGCCGCTTCTGCCGCTGAAGCCGCTCCAGCAGAAGCGCCTGCGGGCAGCCGCCCTGCGGAATGGAAGCCCGTGGTAGCGCCCATGGTGGGCACCTTCTACACATCTCCTGCGCCAGGCGAACCTCCCTTTGTCAAGGAAGGCGACGAAGTTATGGCTGGTCAGACCTTGTGTATCGTAGAAGCCATGAAGCTTATGAATGAAATTACCGCCGAAGAAATGGGCGTTGTGCGCGAAGTGTGCCTCGGTGACGCCACACCCGTCGAATATGGCACACCCTTGTTCTATATCGAACCGCTTCACTCCGACACGCTCACCAGCATGGAGGCGTAAATGTTCGACAAGATTTTAGTGGCAAACCGTGGCGAAGTGGCCCTGCGTGTGATGCGGGCCGCGCGCGAGCTTGGCGTGAAAACGGTGGCGGTTTATTCTACCGAAGACGCCAACACGCTGCCCGTGCGTTACGCCGACGAAGCGGTGTGTATTGGGCCTGCGCCTGCCGTGCAGAGCTACCTGGTTATGGAATCCATTATTCAGGCTGCAATCAACACAGGCGCCCAGGCGGTGCACCCCGGCTATGGTTTCCTAGCTGAAAATGCTGTTTTTGCGCGCTTGTGCGCAGAAAACAATTTGGTCTTTATTGGGCCTTCGCCTGAATGCATCGAGCGCATGGGCGACAAAGCCACGGCGCGCGAAACCATGATGGCTTGCGGCGTGCCCACCGTGCCCGGCTCCGACGGGCTCGTTGGAACCGTGGAAGAAGCAGCGGCCTTCGCCGAACGCGTGGGTTACCCCGTGCTCATTAAGGCAAGTGCAGGCGGTGGCGGCAAGGGCATGCGCGAAGTGCACGACCCCGCTGACCTGGAAGCCCAGTACAAAGCAGCGCGCATGGAAGCAGGTGCGGCTTTTGGCAACGACACCGTCTATTTGGAAAAGCTGGTTATGCGCCCCCGCCATGTGGAAATCCAAGTGCTGGCCGACGACCATGGCAACCGCGTAGCCCTGTGCGAACGCGACTGTTCCATTCAGCGCAGGCACCAGAAGTTGCTTGAAGAAGCACCCAGTCCTGCCCTGGACGAAGAAACGCGTCGCGCCATGGGTGTGGCAGCGGTCAAGGCCGTGCGTGCGGTCGACTACCGCAATGCGGGAACCATCGAATTCCTGCTCGACCAAGACGGGCGATTCTATTTCATGGAAATGAATACGCGCGTGCAGGTAGAGCATCCTGTGACTGAAGAAATTACGGGCGTAGACATCATTAAGGAACAGCTACGTATTGCCGCGGGCGAACCCATGGAATGTGCAAGCCGTGCACCCTTTACGCCCTATGGTCATGCCATCGAATTCCGTATTAACGCCGAAGACCCTGCACATGACTTCCGCCCGTGCCCTGGCACCATTACCAAGTTTACGGTACCGGGTGGCCCGGGCGTGCGCGTGGAAAGCTACCTGGAACAAGGAGCGACCATTTCGCCGTTTTACGACTCGCTCGTGGCCAAACTTATTGTGTGGGGCCACACGCGTGAAGAAGCTGTCGCGCGCGGCAAACGTGCGCTTTCTGAGTTTAAAATTGAAGGCATTGAAACAACCATTCCCTTCCACCTGAAGGTGCTCGAAAATGAAGCATTCAAGGCGGGACGGGCGTACACAGACTTTATTGAAACAGAGATGGGGGAATAAGCATGAGCGATTTGCGTTTGGACGGTATGGCACTGGCCGACGGCGTGGTGGAAACCATCGTCGGTATCGCCATGGGCAGTGTTGAAGGGGCCGTTCTTTCGGGCGGTGCCGCTGGGCTGCTGGCTGCACTTGGCAACAAGGGCGCTGTTCAGCCTATTGAAGTTACCGCTAATGAAAACAACACCTTGTCGGTTGCCGTTCATATTGAAGCTGTCTATGGTTTTTCGCTTCCTGAACTGGCGGCCCGTGTGCGCCAAACTATCTACGATGCCGTCCTTACCCAGGTGGGTGTGGAAGTGGCAAACGTAGATGTTTACATCGACGGCATCCAGTTTGTTTCTTAATAGTAGTTTGCGTCGAAGGGCATTGGGGTAGGGCTCGTGGCCAAACAGCATGAAAGAACATTTGCGCGCCAGATGGCGGTTCAAGGGCTTTATATGAGCCTGATCAACGACGAACCAGCGCATGTGTTGCTGGCTCAGGACCCTGAACTACCCGATGCTGGGCGCCTTCCTGAATACGCGAAGCTTTTGGTGGCAGGTGCTGCCGAACACGCGGTAAGTATCGACGAAAAACTGGCAGAAGCTTCGGAAAACTGGAGTGTGGAACGCATGCCCATTGTGGACCACGTTATCTTGTTGTTGGCGTGCTACGAAATGCTCTACGAAGAATCGGTGCCAGTTTCAGTGGTAATTAATGAAGCGGTGGAGTTGGCGAAGTCCTTTGGCGGCGAAGACGACTCTGCGCGTTTTGTAAACGGTTTGCTGGGGCGCATTGCGCGCACCTATTGCGCGGACCGCATAGTTGAAAAGGACACTCCTACAGAAAGCGTGGAGGCATAAATGACCGATGAATTTGACATTGCCCAGGAAGCTGAGCTCGAGGTAGAAGCTGGGGCCGAACTAGAAGCCGAAACTGAATTTGAAGCTGAACCCGAGTTTGAGGCTGGAAGCGAAGCCGAAGCTGAACTTGAGGTTGAAAGCGAAGCTGAAGCCGAAGTTGAAAGCGAAATCGAGCTCGAAACCGAAACGGCGCCTGCGGCTATTCCAACGAGCTTTGGGACGGTAACCGACCGCCTAAGCGAAATCGCTGAAATCATGGAAGATGAAACCATGCCGCTCGACGACGCGCTGGACCTGCTCGAAGAAGCTGTGGCGCTGGGCATGCAGGCCTCCAGCTTGCTTGAGTCCGACATGAGCGAACGCGACGCCGAAGACGAAGCGGCAGACGAAGAAGCTGAATTTGAAGCCGAAGAAGCAGCGGGGGAGGCAAGTCTTACCAGTGAAGCCATGGCAACTGCCGAAGAAGGCCAGGCGGGGGAAACCGCAGAGCTCTAAGGGGCCAGCATCATGCAAGACAACGGGCGCATTCTTGACGCGATAAGCAAGCCAGCAGATCTTCATCTGCTGTCCAACGACGAACTCGCCATCCTTTGCGGGGAAATCCGTCAAGAAATTATTGCGACGACGGCACAAACAGGCGGCCATTTGGGCTCGAGTTTGGGCGCGGTTGAAATCATCGTAGCCCTTCATTCCCTATTAAACTGCCCTGAAGACAAAATCGTCTTTGACGTGGGGCATCAGGCCTATGCCCACAAATTGCTTACGGGGCGTTTGAACCGTTTTTCAAGCCTGCGCCAAACTGACGGTATTACTGCCTTTACGAACCCCGCTGAAAGTGAATACGACGTTCATCATTCAGGCCATGCTTCCGACAGTCTTTCGGTGGCGCTTGGCCTGGCGAAGGCGCGCGACTTAAGCGGCGGCACGAATAAAATCGTAACGGTTATCGGCGACGCGGCTCTTTCGGGTGGTATGGCATTTGAAGCACTCAACCACATTGGTCAAGAGCAAACGCCTATGGTAATCGTGCTCAACGACAATGAAATGTCTATTTCGCGCCCCGTGGGGGCCTTGGTCCACCACTTGGGCTATATGCGTATTTCGGACCAGTACCGCGACGCCCGCGACGCCTTGCAGGAAGCCCTCGAACAGCGCGGGCCCTTTATGCGCTTCATGCTGGAAATGGGCCGTCGTTCCAAGGATTCGTTTAAGCAATTCCTCTTCCCGCAGGCGACTATTTTTGAGTCCCTCGACATTGTTTCGACTTCGCCCATCGACGGGCATGACATTGCAAAATTGCGCGAAGTGCTTTCGGTGGTGCTGGAAGCCGACGTGCCCGTTTTGGTTCACGCCATCACGAAGAAGGGTAAGGGTTATGCGCCTGCCGAAGAAAATCCTGAAGCCTTCCATGGGCCTGCCGGTTTTAATGTTGAAACGGGCGAACTCAAGAAAAGCGCAGGTGGGCCGCCTTCGTTCACCCAAGTTTTTGGTGACGCCCTTGTCGCAGAAGCTGAAGCGAATGACGCTATTTGTGCCGTTACCGCTGCCATGGAAGGTGGAACGGGCCTCCATGACTTTGCTGAAAAATTCCCTGACCGTTTCTTCGACACGGGCATTACGGAAGAACATGCACTCGGCTTTGCTTCAGGGCTTGCCATTGGTGGCAAGAAACCCGTAGTGGCCATTTATTCGACCTTCATGCAGCGCGCGCTTGACCAGATTGTTATCGACAACGCCATGGAAGACTTGGACGTTGTATTGGCAATCGACCGTGCGGGCCTGGTGGGTGGCGACGGCGCTACCCATAATGGTGCCCTTGATATTTCCTATTTGCGCATGGTGCCCAATGCTCGAATCTTGGTACCGTCCGACGAAGCAGAGCTGGTTCATGCGCTTCATACGGCACTCGCCATTCCTGGCTTGGTTGCCTTGCGTTACCCGCGCGGAACGGGCGAAGGTGTCGAACTTCCGGCTACACCCGAAGTGCTTGAAGTGGGGAAGTCGCGTACGGTGCGCGAAGGGAATGACGTGGCCATTCTGGCCTTTGGTCGCATGGTTCGTTTTGCCCGTGAAGCGGCCGAGCTGCTGGAAGAACAAGGTATTTCGGCGCGCGTGGTCGACATGCGCTGGGCTAAGCCTTTGGACGTGGACGCCATAGAAGCTGCCACCCAGACCAAGCTCGTGGTTACGGTTGAAGAAGGTTGCATTCCTGGTGGGGCAGGCGAAGGCGTGCTCGAAGAGCTGTCGAAGCTAGGTAGCGCTCCGTTAACGCTCACCTTAGGTCTTCCCGACGAATTTGTTGAGCAGGGCGACTACAAGGAAATCTTTGCCCGCATCGGCATCGACGCCGCCGGCATCGCTTCTGCCATCCGCACAAAACTCAATTAAGAGTTTTAACCATTATGTGATCTTGCATGACGAAGCCTTCGCCTATTTCAGCATCGACGTCTTCGACCGAAACAAAACCATTGCCTTCGTAGGCGCGAATGCCGAGTTCATTGTCGCGGTTGACGGTGAGCGCCATGGCGGGCAGGCCTTCGTCGCGACAGAGCTGTTCATAAAAGCGCAGCACTTCGCTGCCATAGTGTTTGCCGCGCTCTTCGGCATACAAGTAAATCTTGCTGATAAACCAGCGGTCGGGCCAGCCTTCGTCGAGTACGGTGCCATGCTTCATCCAGGCGTCGGCTTCGTCGTCGCCTGTTAAATGCTGGGCGGCGCCACCGGTATAGCCCACGTATTTGCCCTGGTCATCAATTAAAAACCAGTATCGGTAGCCGTGTTCGGCCATGTCGTGTTTCATGGCATCGACGGAATGAAACATGTCCACCATATAGTCGGTTTGAGCTTCCCCAATGCGGGGCGGCCAGTACTCGTGCCAAATGAACGACGCCATTTCGGCGAGTTGTTGTAGTTCTTCTTCGCTTAGAACGGGTTGAAAACGCAGTGTCATGGTATTTCCTTTTAATGCTTCAATCGTTTCTTAGTTTGCCTTTGGAATTGTACGCCAAGCGCATCTTGTCTTTGTGCTAAACGCGATAAGAAAAAAATCTGTGCAAATTCTTCTGCCACGTGCAAACATACAGTAAACTATTGAAAGTTTGTGTATATCAAGTGTGTCTAATAGGGGGACATTCATGGACATTGGGACAACCTTACCGCTTTGGAGCGTTATTCCCTTCGTGGGTATGTTGCTTTCCATCGCATTCTTTCCGCTCACTAAGCCTGAATGGTGGGAGCATCATCAGCTTCATGTAGCGGCATTCTGGTCGCTCGTGTTTTTGATTCCGTTTACGGCCGTGTATGGCTTCGGCATCATGCTCGAAAAAATGGGCGAAGTGGTTCTTTTGGACTACGTTCCCTTCATCGTGCTCTTGCTTGGTCTGTTTACGGTTGCGGGCGGTATCCACATTGCTGGTGCACCGGTCGGTACAACGAAGAACAACGTTATCATGATGGCGATTGGCACCTTCCTGGCAAGTTTCGTTGGCACGACGGGCGCGGCCATGCTGCTTATTCGTCCCGTACTTCGTTCCAACGCATGGCGCCAGCATAAGACTCACATTGTGGTCTTCTTCATTTTCCTGGTTGCCAACATCGGCGGCTGCCTAACTCCTCTGGGTGACCCGCCGCTGTTCTTGGGCTTCTTGCGTGGTGTGCCCTTCTTCTGGACCGCCCAGCACATCTGGCCCTTGTTGCTGCTGAATGCCGCCATCCTGCTCGCCGTGTTTGCGGTGCTTGACTCCCGCTATGTGAAGAAGGAGGGCAAGGAAGGCCTCGAGCGTCTTGAGCTGCAACAGAAGGCATCTGAAAAGATTAAGTTCAGGCTTGAAGGTGCTTACAACTTCATCTTCCTGGCCATCATTATCTTTGCGGTTATCATCAAGGGCGTTATTGGCACTTCCTACGGCGACCCCCACCACGTTCCTGGCATCACCTTCGGCGAAGAAGTTCATCTGGGCTTCGACTGGTTCCTCCAGGTAGCACTTATTCTTGTTGCC
This sequence comes from uncultured Coriobacteriaceae bacterium, assembly GCA_902768975.1. Taxonomy (GTDB): domain Bacteria; phylum Actinomycetota; class Coriobacteriia; order Coriobacteriales; family Eggerthellaceae; genus CACXMZ01. The sequence goes on along the minus strand of CACXMZ010000001.1, from coordinate 78,918 downwards.
ATGTTCCTTTCGTTGAAGTTTACGCCCAAGAAGCTGCGTGAAGACAACGAATTCGAGTGGGAACCCATCGCTGAAGTTGCACGTCTGTTCATCGGTATCTTCATCACCATGATTCCTGCGCTCGCCCTGCTTTCCGCCAATGGCTCGAACCTGGGTGTAGACACGCCGCTGAAGTTCTTCTGGATCACGGGTGCTCTTTCGTCCTTCTTGGACAACAGCCCGACCTACGTGGTATTCCTTACGACTGCAGGCGCCCTCGGTGCCGACGCGGGCGTGTGGACGACCGTGGGTATTGTGACGGAACGTATCCTGCTCGCGATTTCTGCTGGTGCCGTATTCATGGGTGCTATTACCTACATCGGCAATGCACCGAACTTCATGGTCAACAACATCAGCCAGTCCAACGGCGTGAAGATGCCCAGCTTCTTTGGTTACATGAAGTGGTCGGTCGGCATTCTGGTGCCCGTATTCATTATCGATACGCTGCTCTTCTTCTTGTAAGAGGGAAGCTGAAAGCGCATTTTTAACGCTTGGAAGTTTGCAAAAGCACCCTGGTTTGCCAGGGTGCTTTTTTGTACCCCGAAACAGACAAAACCCCCGATAAAGTGCTAAAATAAGAGAGTTTTATGCACAACGTAGAAGCGCGTCCGTTACGTCGCTTGTCGTGGCATGCCACGCAAGTCTGAAAGATAGGTGGGTTTGAGTATAGAAACGCAGCATATTCGTCGCACTCGAGCCGGCTTCACGCTTATGGAGCTGCTGGTCGTTATTGCTATTGTGGCAGTCATGGTTGCTATTACCGCACCGAACCTGGCACCTCTTGCGCGCACCATGGAAATGAATCGCCTGGACAATTACGCCAAGGAAATGTACGTTGCCTTGCAAGACCAGTTCATTACCATGGAGGCTTCGGGCGAATATGCCCAGTTCAATCGCACTTTAGCGGCGGCCGCACAAGAACGTAACTTGGGTACCATTGGTGCTGCGCCCCAGGACGCCCCTGACGAATCCTGGGTGAATTATTACTATGTACAGAACAAGGCCACGGGCGTGGAGCCGGCAGCAACTGCCGCCGACGACGCCTTGGCCCAGGTCATGGCGCGCACGGCCGTGCTTGACGGCCTTACCGGCAAAGGCCATTTCATTGTTGAAGTGAGCCCCCGCGCCGATGGTACCGACGTATATTCTGTTTTCTATTCCGAAGATCCAAGCTTTGGCTACGAAAACGTGCAGAGCCTTGCTTCGCGCGAACGGCAGGACCGCCAAGACGCTGGCAATGGTTTCCCCGTTGGCTATTATTGCGGCACGACGGCTTCTGCCCCAGAAATTCCCGACCATTTCAGCCCCCGTGTGAGCATGGTAAATGGCGAAGAGCTCTTTCTGAAGGTGGAATGTGCGGGTGGCATTGGCCTGGTGGGCAACGAAGCTGGCATGGAAGTTAAGCTCACGCTTTCCGACGGAACTGCAAGCAAGACCGTAAGCTATCGCGGTGGGGAAGACTTTCATCTCAGTCCCAGCGGCAATCTGGACGTGGACATCCTGCTCGACAGTATGCGCGAAGGCCTGCACCTGGCCGACCTGTTCCTCGACTTTGAACCCGGCGCCGACCTTTCGGCTACAGTCGAGGTGCTCTACACTGGTAATGGCGAAACCATTTCGACGCCTGCTGCCGAACGCGGCCAGGCAAAGGCCAACAGCCTCTATGCGAAGAATACCAATGGCGCTATTGAAGTGGCCAACGTGCGCCATATGAATAACCTGCGCCTGCTCCCCGGGAGCGCCCCTTCCGTTACGCAAACCGCGCGCATCGACTTCGATGCCACGAGCTGGGGCAAGGGCGAAACAACGGAATTGTCCAAGGCTACGAAAGAATACAACGAAGAAAACTATGGTGTGGCCTATATTAACCCCCTCGACCCACGTGTTGTGGACGGGGCAGTAGGCTTTGTACCCCTGCCAACGGCGGGTGCAGGCTGGTTCTTCGACGGCCGCAATAATCAACTGCAAAACTTCTACATTGAAGGCACGGGTGCAACGGGTTTGTTCGCCACGGTCCAAAGTGGGCAAGTGGTACGCAATACGCTCCTGGTTGACCCAGTGGTTTCGGGCAGTGGGTCCACCGGTGCGCTGGTGGGTGAACTGTATGGCCAGCTGGAAAACTGCGGGGTGCGCCTCGAAGTTCGCGCGGCCGAAGACATGAGTAAGCCCACGACCTATGTTGTGCAGTCGAATTCCGCAAACGGTGTGGGTGGCCTTGTGGGCAGCGCCTATGCTGGTTCCAATATTGCAAAGTCCTTTGCCGCCATTAACGTGCTTGGTGCACAAGCAACAGGCGTGGGCGGCCTCGTCGGGTCTTTTGCAGGCACAAGAATCTATGACAGCTACGCTTCGGGTGAAATAGACGGCGCCGGCAACGTGGGCGGCCTGGTGGGAAGCCTTTCTGCTGGTGGCGTCTCAAATTGCTATAGCACTTCGGACGTTCATACCGCAGGTACAGCTGGTGGCTTCGTTGGTGAAGCGAGCGGTTCGTTCGACGGTAGTTTTGCCTACGGCCGCGTCAATAGCGATGCAGGCGGTGGTTTCGTTGGGGCAGGTGGCGCGTCATTTACCAACTGTGCCTACCTGGTTGAAGCGGGCTATAACGAAAACCTCGCAAGCCAGCCAGCGGGCATTGAAGCGAAAAAGTACAGCGCCCTTGCCAGCTTGCAGTTGGCGGCCGACCACAGCTTCCCCTATAAGGAAACCCTGCTTGGCAAAGCCTTCCCCTTTACCCCGGTGCTCGACGAACACTGGGGCAATTGGCCTGCGCCTATGTCGCTTAATCCCATCTTGGTGTATTACGAACTCTATGGCGACAACACCTATGGCATCTATGGCACGGGCCAAACCGAAACGGGTTATGTCACCATCGACACCCTCGACCAGGTTAATGGTGCGCGCTATATCGTCGAAGACGGCTATGCGCTGCTTTCCACCTTCCCGATTCGTGGTTTTGAATATTCGTTTAATGGGGGAGCTACTCAGCGCCTGACGGTTTCGGAAACGCCGGCAGCGGGTAACTTCGTAGACCTAAAGATTTCTTCGCTTGAATACTTTGACGGCAATAGCATGCAGGTGCTCGACGACGTCTTTGTCTATCAGCTTCCCTTCGAACTGCAGATGCCCGAACGTGAAGCAAGCGCCTTCCTCGACACGCTCGAACTGACCTTTGCCGACGCAGCTGGTACGGCGGCACAAAAGTTTACCTACTACTACAACCCCGACTTTGCCATGCTTTCGGCAAGCCCTGCCTTTGGTGAAGAAGTGGCAGCGGAACCCGACACATCGGCGCTCTTCATTCGTACCGCTCGCCACCTTAATCGCTTGGGTTACCAGCACGCTTATTGGGCCCCGAATGCCCATATCGTGCAGTACTACGACATCGACTTCCCGTATTACACCAACAACTACTTGGGCCATGGTATCGATTTAATGGGTACGGGCGCGTATTGCAACCAGCCCATAGGCCGTTTGAACGAACCCTTTGCAGGCACCTTCGACGGTGCAGGCCATGCCATTATCGACTACAACTTGTGGGCAACAGGCCATGAAGCGGCTGGCCTTTTCGGAAGCGTTTCTGGCTGGGTCCAAAATGTGCACCTGGCGGCCTCTGCGCTGAATAGCGCCAACGTGGTGCGCAGCGGTGGTGTGCCGGGCGGCACGCTTGCCACGGGCGCTCTTGTGGGTTGGCTCGACGGCGGCACCGTGCTTGCTTCAAGCGTGGCAGGCTATACGGTTCACCTGGACGGCACCGCGGCCATTTCCGACGCGGTTACAGGTGGCCTGGTTGGTTTGAACGCGGGCACGATTGCAAGATCGAGCGCTGCAAATACGACGGTTAACCTGGTAGCCAATGCCCCTGCGGGCGCGAGCCTGGGCGTGGGTGGCCTTGCGGGCGGCATTCAGCAGGGTAGTATTACCAGCAGCTATGCGGTTGAAAATACCCTGTGCGGCCAAGCACTGGGCAGCGCTTCAGGGCGCATACTTGCCCAGGGTGGCATTGCCGGTTTGGTCTATAGCGGTGGGGGCAACGTGGGCAATTGTTATGGCTACGCGTTCACCGACAGCACTATTTCGCAGCCGGGCGACACCGTCTCTCATTTCGACATAGCCGACTCAAGCCTCTGTAGTGTTTCGAATTGCTACCGCCTTGACTGGGACGGCAATAACACCGGTGCCCAAGACAGCCCTTCGGCGGTTACGTCCTGCAGCCCGAGCGCACTTGCGAATGCGTCCTTGGGTCCAGACTTTGTGAACAATGGCAGTGCGCTTACCTATGGCAGTGCCTTCTATTACGACGTGCGCGTAACGCCAGGCCATTTGGCTGGTTCATGGGGCTACCCATACCCCTTGGTGTGCACCGACTTTGACGGAACGTATTGCCACTATGGCTTTAGCTGGTGGGAGTAGCTTCATGCAGCTTGTGCGTAAGATACAATCCCAGCGTGGCGCGTCCATTCTTTTGGCGCTTGCCGTCGTTTTGGTATGCACTATGGTGGCGGCCATTGTACTGGCGGCCGCTGCTGCCAATGCAGGCAAGGGCCTTTCGAGCCAGGCGCAAACGCGTTCGTACTACGCGGTTTCTTCGGCAGCCCAACTGCTTGCCGACGACATGCAAAAGAATGCTCCCAAGGGCCAGGTTTCCACTACGGTCAAGCACTATACCTGCACCGACGTGCACCCGAGCTACTACCATGCCGACGAAGGCATTGTGTCTGAACAGGAACTTATTCTTACGGTGGACGAAAGCACGCCCCTTGCTCAGATTATCGACGAAGCAATCCATCAAATTGACCCCACCGACGAAGCGTCGAACTACGAACGCACTTTTACCATTCAAGCGCCCGAGTTTGACGAAGTGGAAGCCCACCTGTTTATGGACTACCGCTACAACATCACGATTGAATTGACGGCGGCACCTTCGGAATATTCCTTCGGCTACAGCCTTACCATGACCATTCCGTCCGTTCAGGGCGACCCAAAGGAAGACGTGAGCAGCGCGCCTGAAGGCGACTCGCATTGGGACGGCTGGGCCTGGGACGAAGGTGGCGACGAATACTCGTGGCTCGACGAAAACAAGACGCCCATCAACCCCAGTACGGGCAACCATGAACCCGCGTCCAACGAATATGGCCATAGCACAGAACAGTTCTATGAAGTGGTAACAACCACAACGAGCACGTCTTTTGCCTGGGGCGAAGCGACCTTCTCTAAGGGGGTTGGCCAGTGAAGCAGTTTGTAAACAAGACGCTCGCTCAGCTGCGTGGCCGTCTTGGTTCGCGCGGCGAATCCATCGTAGAAACCTTGGCGGCGGTGCTCGTGTGTTCCTTGGCCATTCTCATGCTTTATACCGCCCTCTCTTCGGCGGCGCGCATGAATGCTGCGGCGGACGCCCAGGCAGTCAACTTGCGCGAATCCATCGTTTCCGCGGAAACTCAGCAAAGCCCCGAAGAAGGCTTGCGTGAGGTGAGTGTTGCGGGCTTCGACGAAGTCTATTTGGTCCAGTATTATTCGGGTGAAACAGACGACATCAAGTCGTATAGTTTGCGTTAGGCGGTTTTGTGCTGAAGGTTTTGCAACATAAGCTAGCAGGCAAGCGCGCGCAGGCGGGCTTTACGATTATTGAACTGCTCGCCGCCTTGGCCATTCTTGCTGTGCTTGGCACTATGGTGGCAAGCGCTATGGTAACAGGCTCGCGCATTATGGCCACGAGCACTGCCACGGCCAATGCTTCGGTGCTCGAGCAGTCCATTCAAACGGCGCTTTCCGACACCCTGCGCTATGCCAGTGCCCACGTGCCTGCGGGTGCTTCTTCGGCGGAAAACCCCAGCTTCGACAGCGACTCTTTCCTTGACTATGCTGGTTCGGCCGTGCGCGATGGGCGCCTTGGCGTTGAAGAGGGCAGGATCGCCCTGAACACGGCGAGTGGCATCCAGTATGTGCCCAAGGCCGCTGGCATCTACACCGACTTCATGGTGAGCGACTTCCAGTTGAATTACGACTGCGCTACTAATGTCTTTAGCGCAACCTATACCATTTCTTTACCCGATGGTTCGTATTCGCGTACGGGCGAATGCGTATGTAAAAGCTTAGTTGAAGAAACCTATGAATAGGGAAAGGTAGGCTTCGAGTGAAGTACACACGTTTAGGTGACCTTCTTGTCGACGCGGGCGTTATTAGCCAGGACCAGTTAGATATTGCGCTTGCCCAGCAAAAGGAAAGCAAGAAGCGCTTGGGCGAACAGCTCATCGACTCTGGTGCTATTACGGAACGTCAGCTTATCGGGGCTCTTACCCGCCAGCTTGGCATAGAGTTTATCGACCTTACCACGGTTGATATTGCCCCCGAAATGACTCAGCTGGTTTCGAAGAATATCGCGAAGAAGTATTCCGTAGTTCCCGTACAAACCTTGGGCGACGAACTCTATCTTGCCATGGTGGACCCCCTCAACTTTATTGCGACCGAAGAAGTGAAGGCCGCCAGCCGCAAGCGCGTGGTGCCCATGATTGCCACTTCGGCCGCCATGGAACATGCCATTGCTGCCCTCTATGGCACCGAAGGCGCCAAGCGGGCTATTCGCGAAATGCAGCAGGAAAGCGAAGAAGACGCCGCCTATGCAACGGCCACCCAGGTGGCGCGCGTGGAAGACCCGCAGGCGGCCCCGTCCATTCGCTTGGTCGACACCATTATTGAACGCGGTATTGCCGACCGCGTGTCCGACATTCATATTGAACCGCGCGAAGAAGACATGCGCGTGCGTATGCGCATAGACGGTATGTTGCACGATGACCTGGCTATTCCCAAAGAACTGCAGCAGTCGGTTACGGCGCGCATCAAGATTATGTGCGGCATGGACGTGACCGAACGCCGCGTTCCCCAGGACGGCCGCACCCTCATGCAGGTCAAGGGTAAGGAAATCGATATCCGCGCCTCTACGCTTCCCACGGTGCATGGCGAAAAGATTATGCTGCGCCTGCTCGACCGTGAAGCCCAAGAATCCACGCCTGAAGGCCTTGGCTTTTCGGGTACCAATTTGGAAAAATTCAATGCCTTGCTCGGTAATGCGGCGGGCGTTATTTTGCTCGTGGGCCCAACGGGTTCAGGTAAGAGCTCGACCATGTTTTCCATGCTCAACCAGCTTAATACCGAAGAAGTGAACATCGTTACCCTGGAAGACCCCGTTGAATACAAGATTGACGGCGTAAACCAGGTGCAGGTAAACGAAAAGACGGGCATGACCTTTGCGAGCGGCTTGCGTTCCATCCTGCGCCAGGACCCCGACATTATTGCCGTGGGCGAAATCCGCGACTCTGAAACGGCCGACATTGCCATGCGCGCCGCGGTAACGGGCCATCTGGTGCTTTCGACCGTGCATACCTCCGACGCACTTTCGACCATCGACCGCTTGGACGACCTCGGTGTGGCACCCTACATGGTATCCACGGCACTCAAGGGCGTTATTTCCCAGCGCTTGCTGCGCCGTGTGTGCCCCCATTGCAAGCAGGCCTATACGCCAACGGCAGAAGAGCTGGCCATGCTTGAAATGACCGAAGAAGAAGGCAAGGACCTGCAGTTTTATCGCGGCACTGGCTGCGCTGAATGCTTTGGGAGCGGGTATCGCGGCCGCATAGCCGCGGCGGAAATCCTCGTGGTGGACGACAAGATTAAGTCGGCCATCCATGAACGTTCTTCGCGCGACGCCATGTTGGCCGCCGTTGAAGAATCGGGCTTTGTACCCATTTTGGACAACTGCCGCGACCTCGTACTTGCCGGTATTACCACGGTGGACGAAGCCTATCGCACCATAAACACGACCGACTAAAGGGGGCATGTGTGAGCTCGAACAGTCAGCTTCTCAACAAACTGGTGGCCGCCGCGCACAGCGTGGGTGCAACCGACATCCACTTAAGCGCTGGGCGTCTGCCCCGCGTGCGCATCGACGGCTCCCTGCAGGACTTGGGCGACGTAGCAACGGGCGCGTTGGCATCGGACGCCATCGACGCACTTGCGCACCAGATTTCTGGCGACGCCTATGCCAAGCTGGAAGAACAGGGCGAAGTGGACCTGGCGGTGACGGCTGCCGACGTGCGCTGTCGTATTAATATCTACCGCGCACAGGGCGACTATGCCATGGCCATCCGCTTGCTCGCAGACAGCATTCCGCCTCTGGCAAGCCTTGGCCTGCCACCGGCGGTGCTCGAATTCCCACACCTCACGCGGGGCATTGTGCTCGTCACGGGCGAAACGGGCAGCGGCAAGTCTACGACGCTCGCGTCCGTTCTTAACCAGATTAACCAGGAACGCAGCGTGCACATCGTTACCTTGGAAGACCCTATTGAATACCTCTATGAGCCCGCGCGTGCCAGCATCGACCAGCGCGAAGTAGGGAAGGACACCATCTCTTTCGCGAGCGGCCTGCGTTCTGTGTTACGCCAGGACCCCGACATTATCCTCATTGGTGAAATGCGCGACACCGAAACCATTGAAGCTGCCCTGACGGCAGCTGAAACGGGCCACTTGGTATTTGCAACCTTGCATACGGCTTCGGCCGCTGAGTCTATCGATCGACTGGTGGGGGTATTCCCGGCAGAGCGCCAGCCACAAATCCGCATGCAGCTTTCCACCACGCTCGAAGCGGTGCTTACGCAGCAGCTTCTTCCTGCCAAAGAAGGCCCGGGCCGTGCCCTGGCTTGCGAACTTATGGTAGTCAATCCCGCCATACGCAACCTTATCCGGGAAGGCAAGACGCCCCAGATTGCCAACACCATTGCAACGAGCGCCGAAGAAGGCTCTATCACCTTCGACAATATGCTTATTCGCATGGTGCGTGCCGGGCAAATAAGCGCAACAACGGCCCAGGAAGCAGCACACGACCGCGACTATGTTTCGCGTGGCCTTCACTAGGAAAGGGTGTGTTCGGCGTTTATGAAAGCATTTAACTATAAAGGTCGTTCGGTTGCTGGTGCCCAGGTTGAAGGCGTTGTTGAAGCCAATACGAGCGAAGAGGCGGTTGAAAAGCTGCGTGAAGGCGGCCTAATCGTTGAAAGCATCAAGGAAGCGGCGCCTGCAAGTGGGGCAGACCTGCGCTTGGGCGGCGTCCGCACGCGCGACAAAGAGCTTTCGGTCATGTGCAACCAGTTTTCGATTATTTTGCAGGCGGGCATGCCTATCGTGCGCACTCTGGAACTGGTAGGGGGGCAAACCTCCGACAAAACACTCAAGGCGGTTCTCGGCGAAGTGGCAAGCGACGTTTCTGCTGGCTACGGCCTTGCAGACAGTTTTGCCAAGCATGGCAAAGACCTGCCTTCAACCTTTATTGAGTCGGTTCGCGCCGGTGAAGCTTCGGGTACGCTCGAAGAAGTGTTTGCGCGTATGGGGAAATACTACGAACGCACCGCCAAGGCAAAGTCGAAGGCGCGTACGGCACTTATTTATCCTGCCTTCATCTGCGTTTTGGCCGTGCTGGTTATTGCGGTCATCATGGCTTTTGCCGTGCCCGCCTTTGCGCGTACCTTTGAATCCATGCATATGGAACTTCCTGCCATTACCCAGTTCCTCGTGAATAGTTCGAACTGGTGGGCAACGTGGTTCCCCCTGGTATTGGGCATTATCGTGGTCGCCCTCATCGTTATCCAGGTGGCAAAAAAGAATGCCGATTTCCGCGAAAGCTGGAGCAAGCTCGGTCTTTCCATTCCCGTGTTGGGCAAAATTGCCGAAAGCAATGGTGCTCACCAGTATGCATCCACCATGTCTATGATGATGGCGGCTGGTCTGCCTGTTACCAATGCCATAGACGTTACCGCGCGGTCTATGTCGAACGCCTATATGGCTTCAAGCTTGGCATCCACCCAGGTCGACGTTGAAGCGGGCAAGCAGCTTTCAAGTAGTCTGGCAAAAACGGAGGCCTTCCCTGAACTCGTAGTCGAAATGACGGGCATCGGGGAACAGACGGGTTCTTTGGAACATACGCTTGACGTTATGGCGGACTATTATGCCAACGAAGTTGAAACGACGTCGACGCGTGCCCTTTCACTGCTCGAGCCCATTATTATTGTGGTCTTGGCTGTGGTGGTGTGCGTTATCCTTCTAGCGGTGTATTTGCCCATGTTTACCATGTACGGAGGCATGGGGGCATAAAAGAACAATTGAGTGGCATATTGTATAAAAGTGCAGGTTAGAGGTATACTATTAGTTCGTAGAAGCAAGAGAGCTTACGTGTTGGTTGGAAAAGGAGCGCCCTATGCTTCAGCAAATGAAAGAACAAATTGCTAAACGCAAGAGCAGCGGTTTTACGCTCATGGAATTGCTCATTGTTATCGCTATTATTGCGGTACTGGTAGCTATTGCGATTCCTGTTTTTGCCGCCCAGCTCGACAACGCGAAGGACAGCGCCGACAAAGCTAACGCGCGCGCCCTGTATGCACTCGCTCAGGCCGAATGGATGAGCAATCCCAACCATGAAATTACGTCAACCTATTCGGGCCTTAATGAAGACAATAAGGTAACCGTGCTCTTCGAAGACGGTTCTTCCCAGGCCTTTACCTTCTCGGACCGCACCCATGCGGTAGATGTTGAATTCTTCGACACCAACGGCGCCCATGTGACCGTTGAAAGCGACGGCAACAACGGCGCGGGTTACGAATACCCTGAAGGCTAGGCCTTCCCGTTTGAAGTGAGTGCGGGGCTTGGGTTTCCAAGCCCCGTTTTTATAAAGGAAGCCAGATAGTCGTGCCCTACGTGCTCCCACAATTTCTTGTACCAGCAGCGCTTTTAGCCTTTGTACTTGGCGCCTGTGTTGGCAGCTTTGTTAACTGTGCGGCACTGCGCAGGGAAACGGGTGAAAGTGTGCTCACGGGGCGCAGCCATTGCCCTCATTGCGGCCAGACGCTCGGCGCATTGGAGCTCATCCCGCTTTTGAGTTGGCTGCTTCAAGGGGGGAAGTGCACGCACTGCGGGGCAGGCCTTTCGGCGCGCTACCCCCTGGTAGAACTCGTTGCGGGCATAAGCTTTGCTGCCATTGTGGTGGCAGACGTACTGTGGGGCGAAGCTTTTTCACTTCATACGCTTCATTGGCTCATTTTGGCGGCCATTCTGCTCTACGCTTCGCTGGTAGACATTGACTCGCGCACCATTCCCGACGCCTGCATCCTGGCTGCTATTGCGGTGCGGGTGGCCTATATCGTGCTGGCAGGCCCCGTGCTTGGTCAGATAGATGCCTCCGCCGTGGCGCTTGAGTCCCTCATTGGTGCCTTTGCCATTGCGTTGCCCCTTTTGGCCGTGGTGCTTATTGCCGACCGCGTGCTCGGGCGCGACAGCATGGGCGGGGGAGACATCAAACTTTTCTTTGTGGCAGGTTTGTACTTCGGGTGGCGCGCCTGCCTTTTCTTAATTATGATCGCCTGCTTCATTGGCATAATTTCCGCCCTCGTAAAGCAGCAGCGCGAACTCAAGGCCCATGAAGAACGCGCGAGCATCCTCGAAGAAGTGGGCTTTACGGGCGAAGCAGAGGAGCTGAACCTGCGCCATGCGCCCATTGTGTTTGGTCCTGCCATTGCTGCAGCATGCATTATTACCATGGTGGTCGGGCGGCAGCTGGTCATGTGGTATGCGGGGCTCTTTTAGGCGTTTCACCTGCACAAGTATGCATTTGTGCGGTAAAATAGAACGGTACGTATAAACGTGTTACGCAGGTAAGGGGAATAAGTGGCATGGCGAATTGTGCCGGCATAGACATTGGTGGTAATAATTGCAAAATTGCAGTGCGCGAAGGCGGTAAGGTTCGTCTGATTTCCGCGCGCATGCCCGAAAACACCACCGACGAAGGGCGCATTACGTCGCCCGAAACCATGGCAAGCTTCCTGCGTCAGGTACGCAGCGGCCAGCATGTGCGTGAAAAAGCATGCAACCTGGTTCTTTCTTCTTCCCAGGCCTTTTTCCGCCACGTAACGCTTCCTGCCATGAGCGAAAGCGAAGTGGTGCTTAACCTGCCGTATGAATTCCGCGACTTCATTTCGGGTGACGCAGGCGAATACACTTACGACTATGCGGTTGACGAAATCGTGCTTGACGACGCTGGCAAGGCAGTTGGCTTGGAACTTTTTGCAGCGGCATGCCCGAAGAAACTCAGCACGAGCTACGAATCTATTCTGCGCAAAGCAGGCTTTAAGCTCCGCGGTATTATCCCGGCGCCACTTGGCTATATGCGCCTGCTTCGTTCGCATATTGAACGAGTTCCCGCCGACGCGGAAAAGGACGTGGTCTTTGTCGACATTGGCCATACCGACGTAACGGTTTCGCTCTTCCGCGGTGCCCACTACGAAGCTTCGAAAACCATTGAATTTGGCTGCGATGAAATCGACAATGTCATCGCTGAAACCTATGGCATAGACCCGTATACGGCAAGCAGTTACAAATACAATAACTTCGACGGCGCCCTGGACACCCCCCAGTGCCAGATGGTGTACGACCGCTTCGCCATCGAAGTGAGCCGCGTGGTGAATTTCTATAACTTCAATACGCCCGAACAGAACATCGAGCAGATGTATTTCTTGGGTGGCGGCGCACAAATTCCGCAGTTGACCAGCCATATTGCTGAAGCCGTTTCCGTACCTTCCGACAGTATCGAAGTGCTTTTGCCCCCCGAAGCGCGCGGCCAAGAACATGGCCCCATTGCGGCTTTGGCCGTGGCTGCCATGCTTGAAGGCGAGGCGATGTAAATGGCTCTGGACCTGAACAAGCCCATCGGTGCTGCCCCTGCTGCAAGCACGGCCTTGCCCACAAAGAGGGGCATGAACTTACTCGTGCGTGAAAGCAAAACGCGCGGCGTTTGGAAATACCTCCTAGCCCTTGCGGTCGTGGCCCTGCTTGGCGCGGCATTTGCAAAATTTGCCATCTTTGACGTATTTGAACAGGTTAACCACAAGAACGCTGAACTTGCGGCTGCCCAGCAGGAACTCGAAGCCGTCCAAAAGCAGCTCGAAAACTACGACACCGTTCTTGAAGAGTATCGTTCATATACCGGCATTTCCACCGAAGGTGCCATCGACGCCCTGTCTGTCATGGACATGGTGGGTACGGTTGTGCAGCCCCGTGCGACGGTTACGGCGGCGAGCACTTCAGACGGCACGTTGGTAGTGAACGTGAAAGGCATTACCCTCGACGAGCTGGGCAAACTGGCCGACACTCTGCGTGCCCAGTCTATGGTTGAAAGCGTTGCGGTAACCATGGCGAATGAACAGAGTTCTTCAAGCAAGGCTCCAACTGAAGGGGAAGCACAAAGTGAAACCGAAGCCGGCAACACGGTTGCGGCGAGCCTGCAGATTACCCTTGTTGGCGCAGAAAGCGAAGGAGGGCAGTAAGCATGTTGAGCTATACCTTCTCGAAGCGCGAAAAAGTCTTGCTGCTTATTCTGGCCCTTATTCTGCTTGGCCTTTTGTGGTTCATGCTTGTATGGCAGGGCACGGCAAACGAAAAGATGCGCATCGACGCTGAAATCGCTGAAACGGAAGCACAAACGCTGGTAGCCACCAACAAGGTTGCCAAGCTGGCTACCATGCAGGAAGCAATCGATGCCCAGAAAAAGGCGGGCGCCAAGCCAGCGAGCTTGCCTGAATACGACAATACGACGGCCCTCATGGCCCAGCTTAATACCATTCTTGCCACGACAAAGGACTATAAACTTTCCTTTGACGACCTGGACTTTTCTTCCGAAGGCGTGGTGGCTCGTGGGGTAACCATCACCTTTGGTTGCGAAAGCATAGAAGCGGGGCGTGCGGTTATGACTCAGCTTGAAAGCGGTCCCTTTGCCTGCACCATAGATTCGGCGTCCATTTCGTCTACCAACAGCACCGACAACCGTACGGGTAATGCGCGTGTGGGCGTGAATACTGCCCGCAATGTTGACTCGCCCTACGCCGTTGGTTTACACGCCATCTTCTACGAAAAGGCTTAGGGTTCCGCCGTTTTGCCAAAAATCAACGAACTGAAGCTGGGAAGCTCGGGGCCCTACCCTTGGCTGCCACGCCTTCGGGTAGGGCCCCGCAGCTTCTTTGTTGCTGACTCTTCGACCACCTGCGGGCCTTAAACACCCCCGTGTCGCCTTCTTGAATTCTGTGAGTAATTGGCGCTTGCTGTGCTACAATTTTCCAGCTTGCACAAAATAGGTTGTGCAGCAGGTAATGTTGGACCTAGAGGAACTGTTGGCAATCGAGGCACACGTAGGCGCCCACCAGCAAATACGTGGCAAAACGCACTTCGCATAGCACTACTCCGAAGGTCCCCAAAATGAAAGGGGTCCGTTTTGACCGAAATCAAGAACACGTCCGTCATCGACTTTCAGGATGTATCTGAAGAACAGATGAACCAGATGATCGATGGCACCCTTACCGAATTCGACGAAGGGGATTTGGTAGACGGTACGGTCGTCAAGATTGAACACGACGAAGTACTGGTGGACATTGGCTTTAAGAGCGAAGGCGTTATTCCTTCCCGCGAACTTTCTATTCGCAAGGACGCCAACCCTGCCGACATCGTTGAAGTTGGCGAAAAGATCGAAGCCCTCGTGCTTCAAAAAGAAGACAAGGACGGCCGCCTGATTCTTTCCAAGAAGCGTGCTGAATACGAACGCGCTTGGATTTCTGTGGAAGAAAAATTCAAGGCTGGCGAAATTGTTACTGGTGAAGTTATCGAAGTCGTCAAGGGCGGTCTTATTCTGGACATCGGCCTGCGCGGCTTCCTGCCTGCTTCCCTCGTTGACCTGCGCCGCGTGAAGGACCTGGACATGTACCTGGGTACCGCCATTGAAGCGCGCGTTATCGAAATGGACCGCAACCGCAACAACGTGGTGCTTTCCCGCCGCGTGCTGCTTGAAGAAGGTCGCAAGAGCGAACGTGCCGAAATCCTGCAGAAGCTGGAAAAGGGCATGCGCCTGAAGGGCACCGTTTCTTCCATCGTGGACTTCGGTGCTTTCGTGGACCTGGGCGGCATCGACGGCCTGGTTCATATTTCCGAACTTTCCTGGAGCCATGTGAACCACCCGAGCGAAGTCGTCAAGGTGGGCGACGAAGTGGAAGTGGAAGTGCTCGACGTGGACCTGAGCCGCGAACGCATTTCCCTTGGTTTGAAGCAGACCACCGAAGACCCTTGGGTAAAGCTTGTTGAAAGCTTCCCGCTGGGTGCTATCGTAGATGGCAAGGTTACTAAGACCGTTCCCTTCGGTGCCTTTATTGAACTGAACGAAAACGTTGAAGGCCTCGTACACATTTCTGAAATGGCCGACCGTCACATCGAAACGCCTTCCCAGGTTGTTAAGCCGGGCGACGAAGTGAAGGTTAAGGTTATGGAAGTCAATGCCGAACGTCGCCGCATTAGCCTTTCCATGAAGGCTGCTGCCGAAGAACTGGGCATTGAAATTGAAGTGGCCGAGCCCGATCCTGCTGAAGTAGCTGCCAACCGCGCTGCTGCCTCTGAAGAAGAATACGAAGACGCCATGGCTGCTGAAGCTGGCGAAGAAGCCGCTGAAGAAGCTGTGGAAGCTGCCGAAGAGGCTGCTGAAGAAGCTGCCGAGGAAGCCGAAGAGGCTGCCGAGGAAGCCGAAGAGGCTGCGGAAGAAGCAGCTGAAGAAGCCGCCGAGGAAGCCGAAGAGGCTGCTGAAGAAGCTGCCGAAGAGGCTGAAGAAGCCGCCGAGGAAGCTGAAGAAGAGGCAGACGACGACAAGGACGAAGACGACGACTAGTCGTAAGCCTTATCGCACACAGTAATGAAGAGCCCGCTTAGGCGGGCTCTTTTGATGTGGTCATTTGGGAAATAACGTCACGCACCATTTGGACTTTTTCTTCGGCGTTTTGCGATGAAAGTACATTTTCGCTGTTGCCCAGGGCAACGCCATAGATGTCACTTGCGGTGTCGCCCACGGTTTCTGCGTTGGCGGGAGTGGTGTAGCCAATGGCTTCACGAATCATTTCCACATAGGTTTGGGCCGAAGCTTCCGTAAGATGGGTACCGTCACCGTCGAACCAGTCGTCGTGGCCAGAGCTTAAAACTGACCAGTCAATCATGTTTACATTGCTGTGGTTTTGCGCTACGTCGTAGATGATGGCATTGTTAGCGTCGGTCCAGTCTTCCGGTGCACGAATGGTCACAAAATAGGTGGTATGGTTACCCACGGCAGCAACGAGGTTTTCCATCATTTCGGTGGTAATGGGGCCATTGGTGCCCAGGGCAAAGACCAGAATAGTGTCGTCGTTAAGAGCGCCCTGCTTTTCGTAGGCCGTATAAATGTCGATGGCTTCGCCGAGCTGGCGGTTAATAGCCGAGTCGATGAGGCCTGTGGGGAAGGTTTCCTGGAAGTAGGGGATGGTTCGCACCGAAACCGAGTCGCCCACGAGCAAGACATCATATACCCGCGTTGCCTTTTCGGCCTGGCGGGCTTCTTCGAGTTGCTTTTGCGTTTCTTCCGAAGCTTGCTGGAGGGCTTCCATATTCTTAATGCCCTGAACGTCGGGCACCAGCACTAGGCCGCCTATGGCCACGAGCACGGCCAGGGCACCTGCGATGCCTTGAATGCGGTGGTCGTATATAAAGTCGCGTGCATTGATGGCGCCACTGCGAACGTCGTGCAGCCAGTTTCCAATAGCTCCGTGACGGATGGGGTTTTCGATAAAGGTATAAGACAGGTGCGAAACAACAATAATCAATGCGAATTCAAGCAGAAGCCACAGGGGGTGGGGGTCTGTCGTCGCATTAGGGTTGGTCATAAGGAGCAGAATAGGGTAGTGCCACAGGTACATTCCGTAGCTGCGCTTGCCAATCCAGACCAAGGGTGGGAGCGCCATAAACCTGCCCAGCATGCTCACGGGGTGGGCAATAATAGCAATGACGATGGCCGTGAGTACCGAACAGAGGAAAATGCCGCCGCGGTAGAGCCACGGTGAATAACCTTCCATGAAAGCGCACATGGCAAGCACGCCAATTAAAGCTATGGCGCCCACACCGTCAAACAGGAGGCGGCCCGACGTAGTGAGGTTGCCGCCGCTCTTTTCAGTAAGGGTGCCGGCAGGCCAGACAAAGGCGAGCCAGGCGCCTATGAGCAGGGAAAAGGCACGCGTGTCGGTGCCGTAGTATACGCGGCTCGGGTCAGTTTCAGGGCTGTACATGAAGGCCATGAGCAGGGTGGATGCGGCAGCGAGTATGAGCACGCCACGTCGCAGAGGCACTTCGTCAACCCCGATTTTGAACAGCACAAAGAGGAGGGGCGGCCAAATGAGGTAGAACTGTTCTTCAATGGCCAGGCTCCAGAAATGCTGGAGGGGCGAAGGCGAACCTATGGCTTCAAAGTAGGAAACGTTATGGAAGATCTGCCACCAATTGCTAAAGAAGAAGAGCGACGGCACCACGTCGGGGCGCATCTTGGTGAGCAGCACATGGTTAAAAATGGTGCACAGAATGGCAACCACAATAATGACCGTAATAATGGCAGGCACCAAACGCCGCACGCGGCGCAGCCAGAAGTTTGGCAGGTCTATGCTTTTGGTGGTGCGGAATTCAACAATGAGCAGGCCCGTAATAAGGTAGCCCGAAAGGACGAAGAACATGGTTACGCCCAAGAGCCCGCCTATGGCCCAGGAAAAGCCCATATGGTAAAAGATAACAGCAAGCACTGCGAAGGAACGCAGGCCGTCAAGGGCAGGTATGTAGCGTGTCGAATATGCCATAACTTGCCTATTGTAATGCGTGGCAGCTACAATGACTCTTGTTTTTGCTGGTAATCACAGCTTTTACGTCAAAGTGTGTAGGTGCGGGGAAGGGTTCAAAACTATATGAAGCGTTATTTGCTCATAGGGGGCATAGGTTCGGGCAAGAGTACGGTGTCGAACCTGTTTTTGGAACAAGGCGCCTACTGCATAGACATGGACACCATTGGGCACCGCCAGTTGTTCGACCCAAATGTAAAACGTGAATTAGTGGAAACCTTCGGGCCTGAAATCCTGGACGACGCCCGCCATATCGACCGCGCTCGTCTGGCCGGGCTCGCTTTTGCCAGTAATGAAGCAACGGCAGCTTTAAATGCCATTACGCACCCGCGTATTATGTCCATGCTTAAGCAGCGTCTCGACCGCGGGGAAAACGCCGGTTCCGAATTGTGCATAATTGAGTCTTCGGCTTATGCAGGGCCGGGCACTGCGCTTGATGGCCTCGCAGAAGAAATCGACGGCATTATTGCCGTGGTGGCCAGCGAAGAGCTGCGTGTAGCGCGGGCGGTGAAGCGCGGGATGGATGAGGCCGACGTACGCGCTCGCATGGCACGCCAGGCCACCGACGAAGAGCGCCGCAGTTGGGCAGACTACGTCATCGAAAACAACGGCAGCCTCGCCGATCTCGAACAACAAGTCACGAACCTTGCCAACGACTTTATGGGGGCTTGAGGGGCATCAAAGCGATGTCGTGAGTTCAAACTTTGCAATTTTCGCTGTTGCCGAAAATTGCACTTTAAATGTTGACGAGCGTCAAGCGAGAGCGCATGAGTGCAAACAATCCAGTGAATTGTTTGCACGAACAGCGGAAGCGGTCGCGATTGATGCCCCTCAAGCCCCCATGGCAGGCGGCAGGTGTACTCCCGCGGCAACAAACTCGACGCTTAACGGCAAGCTAAGTGCGCAAATGAAGCGCGCGATAACTAGGGCACTCTTCACCACATCCCACCACACTCGGCCTAGTAATTAGACTAGCGCGCTTCTTAACAGCGCACTTCCATTGCCTACGTCTCGGATAGTTGCCGTGGGAGTACCCCAGTACCGCCTACCAGCGTTTGCGGCGGCCGTATTCGCTGCCTTTGCGGGCGGTTTTCTTGAGGGCCGCAAGCGCGTCTTCTTCGGTGGACCCTTCGATGCTCGCGCGCAACTTCACAATCTGATCGCGCAGGTGAGCGGCTTCTTCGTAGTTCATGTTGGCGCTGGCGGCAGCCATTTCGTCTTCCATGCTTGAAATGATGCGCATGACTTCTTCGCGGGAAAGGGCGGCCAGTTCGCGGTTGATGTCTTCGGCCGAAACGCCCTCCGCTTCTTCCTTCACGTAGTCCATGATGTCGTTGATGGCTTTGCGGATGGTCTGCGGTTCAATGCCGTGTTCTTCATTGAAGGCGAGCTGCTTGGCGCGGCGGCGACGCGTTTCGGTAATGGCGGCATCCATGGAGTCGGTGATTTTGTCGGCATACATGATGACCTGGCCACTGACGTTGCGGCTCGCGCGCCCGATGGTCTGGATGAGCGAGCGGTGGTTGCGCAAGAAACCTTCCTTGTCGGCATCCAATATGGCCACGAGGGAAACTTCCGGCAGGTCCAAGCCTTCACGCAGGAGGTTAATACCCACGAGCACGTCGAACTTACCCTGGCGCAGTTCGCGGAGGATATCCACGCGCTCCAGGGTGCCAATGTCGGAATGCATATAGTTGGCCCGCACGCCTTCGTCGAGCAAGTGGTCGGTCAAGTCTTCGGCCATCTTTTTGGTAAGCGTGGTAACGAGTACACGTTCGTCGCGCGCGGCACGCTCCTTAATTTCGTCGATAATGTCGTCGATCTGGCTAGCGGTGGGCCGCACGATGATTTCGGGGTCGAGCAGGCCGGTGGGGCGAATAATCTGCTCAACCGTGGCTTGGCTTACGCGGCCTTCGTAGTCGCCCGGCGTGGCCGAAACATAGACAAACTGCGGCACACGTTCTTCAAACTCGTCGAAGCGCAAGGGGCGGTTGTCCAAGCAGCTCGGCAGACGGAAGCCGTGTTCAGCCAGCGTAACCTTGCGGCTGCGGTCGCCTTCGTGCATGCCGCGAATCTGCGGCACCGTCACGTGGCTTTCGTCGATGATGCACAAAAAGTCGTCGGGGAAGTAGTCGATCAAGGTATAGGGCGGCTCGCCCGGTTCGCGCCCGTCGAGGTGGCGGCTGTAATTTTCGATGCCGCTGCAAAAGCCCATGGTTTCCATCATTTCCAGGTCGTATTGCACACGCATTTCCAGGCGCTGGGCTTCGAGCAGCTTGTTTTCCGCCTTGAATTCGGCCAAACGCTGCTGCAATTCTTCGCGTATGGTGGCAAGCGCATGGTCCATCTTAGGCTTGGCGGTAACGTAGTGCGAAGCGGGCCACACGGGCAAGGCTTCATAATGGTTGAGCACTTCGCCCGTCACGTTGTCGATTTCGGCGATGCTTTCAATTTCGTCGCCCCAAAACTCCACGCGCACTGGGTTGTCGGCATAGGGCGGGAAGATGTCGAGGGCGTCGCCCCGTACGCGGAAAGTGCCGCGCGCCAGTTCGTAGTCGTTGCGGTCGTACTGAATGTCTATGAGCCCATCGATGGCTTCTTCGCGGCTCATGTGCCGTTCTTTGTCCAAAAATACTGCCAAACCCGCATAGTCCATGGGGCTACCAATGCCATAAATGCAGCTCACGCTGGCAACTACAATGCAGTCGCGCCTGGAAAGCAGGCTCGACGTGGCCGCGTGGCGCAACTTTTCGACTTCTTCGTTGATGGACGCATCCTTTTCAATAAAGGTGTCGGTGGAAGGCACGTAGGCTTCAGGCTGGTAGTAGTCGTAGTAGCTCACGAAGTAGACCACGGCATTGTGGGGGAAGAATTCGCGCAGCTCCGCCGCCAGTTGGGCAGCAAGCGTTTTATTCGGTGCCATAACAAGCGTGGGCTTCTGCACACGCTCAATAAGCTTGGCCATGGTGAAGGTCTTGCCGCTGCCCGTTACGCCCAGAAGCGTTTGGTAGCGGAGCCCCTCTTCAACGCCTTTCGCAAGCGCGTCTATGGCCTGGGGCTGGTCGCCTGCCGGTTCAAAGGGCGAAACGACTTCCAAGGGCTGCGTCGCAAGACGCAAGTCCTGTGTTTTGCCAGGCATTTCCATGCCGTCTATATTGGATAAATGAGCCATGCCTAACCTTTTGCGTATTGCTTCTTTTTGCAGTTCAGATAATCATTCTAGCAGCATAAGCGGTATAATGAATAGTCTACGTTTTTACTAGGTATTCCACTGGGGAAGGAGCGCTGTACGTGCTCAAGCGCATAGTTTCTTTTAGCCTCCTTGTATGTGCAGCATTCATGCTTTGTCTTGGCGGCTGCGCGCAATCCCAGAGCGCGCCTGCAAGCCCCACTCATATTTCTGTGTGGACCTACTACAATGGCGACCAGCTCAGTGCCTTCCACCATCTTGTGGGCGATTTTAACAGCACGGTGGGCAAGGAAAAAGGCATCGTTGTTGAAAGCTATAACCTGGGCAGCGTTAACGACCTGCAGGACGCAGTGGTCGACTCCATCAACGGCAAGGTGGGTGCCCAGCCGGTCCCCAATATTTTTGCGGCCTATGCCGACACCGCCTATGCCATAGACCAGATGGGCATGCTTGCAGACCTCGCCCCGTACTTGAGCGAAGAAGAACGCGCCCTTTACGTGGACGGCTACCTTGAAGAAGGAACGCTCGGCGGCGAAGGGGCCATCAAGATCTTCCCTGTGGCCAAGTCGGTTGAACTCTTCATTATCAGTGCCACCGACTTCGACGCCTTCGCGGCAGAAACCGGGGCAAGCTACGACGACCTCGCTACGTTTGAAGGCCTCACCAAGACAGCACAGCGCTACTATGAATGGACCGACGCCCAGACCGAAGCGCCCAACGACGGTAAGGCCCTTTTTGGCCGCGACTCCATGGCGAACTATTTCTTCATCGGCGCCAAGCAGTTGGGTACAAGCATAGTTGAAGTGCACGACGGCGTTGCAACCCTAGACTTCAATAAAGCCACAGTGCGCAAGCTGTGGGACAACTACTACGTTCCCTTCGTAAAAGGCTACTTCGACGCTTCGGCCCATTACCGCAGCGACGACGTAAAGACGGGGCGGATTATTGCCCTGGTTGGGTCTTCTTCGGGAGCTACCTATTTCCCGCGCCAGGTGGTGGACGAAAATGGCCTCGAACGCGAAATAGAAATGAAGGTTTTACCGGCGCCTCAGTTTGAAGGCGGCGAAGCCTATGCCGTGCAGCAGGGCGCGGGCATGGTAGTGGTCGATTCTTCACCTGAAGAAGTTGAAGCCAGCATCGAATTCCTGGAGTGGTTTACGTCCCCCGAACGCAACACGCAATTTTCGGTGCTTTCGGGTTACTTGCCCGTTATGAAAAGCGCTAACAATATGGAAGCGGTACACGCCGCCTTTGAAGAGGAACTCGACGACAATATGGAACAGGTCCTTTCGGTTGGCCTTGCAACGGTGGAAAGCAATACCTTGTATACCCCCAAGGCATTTGAACAGGGCGGCGCCTTCAGGGCCGTGCTCGAAAATTCGCTTTCAAGCATGGCTATTGAAGACGCAGCGGCAGTGAAAGCTGCGGTAGCGGCAGGTACGAGCTACGAAGAAGCACTCGAACCCTATTTGAGCGACAAGTATTTCAACACCTGGTATGAAAAGACCAAGGCGGAACTGGAAGCACTGGTTGGTTAGTTGATGGCTGAAGCGGCGAACAAACAGCGTTCAATTTTTGCATCGATTTTGGTGCCGCTTATGACGCTGCTTTTATCTGAGATTGTTATTTTTGCAAGCATCCTTGGGGCGAGCGGCGTTTTTTCTCACTTGAACCAGAACAATCGTGACATTTTGTGCCAACAGGTTCAAAGTCGAAAAGACAACCTGGAAAACTATTTTGTGGGCACGGTTTCAAACTTCGATGCTTTGGCTTCCCAGGTGAACGAGCGCACGCAGGAACTCATTAATAAGGGGGCCCTGGACCTTTCTACGATGGACGCGGGTACGGGCCAAACCAATGAATTGCTCAGTTCTTTGGTGGACCCCCTTGTTTCAGCCATGCGCGTTAAGCGGGTCAACGGTGCCTTCATTATCGTTAACACCCACGACCTTACAAACCTGAGCGAAAGTGGCGCCTATGGGAAAAAGCCGGGCATTCTTATTCACGACATGGACCCATCCGCTTCCCCTTCTTTGCGCAATGACGACCTGGTTATAAAACGTGGTTCAACCGAAATTGTCGAACTGTCTTCCATCACCACCGACATTGCGTGGAAGCCCCTCTTTGACTTTGTGGGGCGGGAAGACCCAGGCGAATATGACTTCTTCTATGCTCCTTGGCAGGCAGCTTATGAAACCGAAGGCTCGAAAGACGCAAGTGACTACGCCTTCTGGGGCATTGCTCCCGACGTCGGTGGCGGCACGGGCTACAATCTGGTGTATTCCGTCCCGCTCATCCTTGACGACGGAACGGTGTATGGCATTTTGGGAGTAAGCCTTTCCAGTGCTTATTTGCAGTCACTCCTGCCGTATGCAGAAATGCTGGGCGGCGAAAACAGCGCCTATCTTTTGGGCGTTGTGAACGAAGAAAGCATCGACGAAGCGTCGAAAACGGCACGCATACGCCCCATAGTGGTTAGCGCCAAGGCGCCCGTGTTTTCCGAAATTGGTTCAACGCTCGACCTTTCAAGCTATAGCTCTCATGAAGCCCTGTATAAGCTTGGCTCAGAAGACTACTATGCCGATTGCGAATTCATGCGTCTTTACAACAACAATGCGCCCTTTGAAAACCGTCGCGTAGTGTTGGCTGGCCTCGTGGCGGAAGAAAGCCTGCATCATTTTTCCAACAGAGTCCTGTCTATGATTGCCCTCGCTGCCTTCCTTATGCTTGTTGCGGGCGTATTGGGCTCAATCATAATTGGGCGAAATCTTTCCCGCCCCATTAAGCAGCTGGCTGACGACGTCGAAAATGCTACGGTCAAACGCGCAGAAATGCCCCATCTGGCTCAAACCGGTATCACTGAAGTGGACAGCCTGACGGGCGCCATCAATTCGCTCGCGAAAGACATTACGAGCGTTAAGCAGCTCGAACAGCAGCGCGTAGAGCATGAGCGTAATTACGACCTGCTTACGGGTCTTATGAACCGCAGGTCGCTCTACCTTCGAGCAGAGGAAATATTCGAAAATCCCGAAGAAGCAAAGCATGCAGCTATTTTGTTCCTCGACATTGACGACATGAAGAAATACAACGACAGCTATGGCCACTACTGGGGCGACAAATACATCTACCAGGTTGCGCGGTGCTTCGAAGACAGTGTTCCGAATAAGGTGCTTATTGCGCGTAATGCGGGCGACGAATTCTTTATGCTCTTCTATGGTTACGACTCGCGCGAAGAAATCGAAGCAGACATACACGCCCTGCGCGACAACATTCCGAACTACACGGTGCTCGCACCCGACGGCGCAGCTATTCCTATTAATATTTCGGGCGGCGCTTCGTTCTATCCCGAAGACTCAACACGTCTTTCCGAACTCATGAAGCTTGCGGACTACACCATGTATCAGGTGAAGATCACGGGAAAGAACAACATTATTTCCTTTGACCTGAAGAATTACGAGGAACACAGTTCGGTGCGCCAGGCGGTGGCAGAACTCAACGACCTGCTGCTTAACTACCGAAAGTCCGAATACCACTTCCAGCCCATCGTCAATGCATTTACGGGCGAAATCTATGCCTACGAAGCGCTCATGCGCGTTTCGACGGAGCACCTGAATAGCCCCGACGACGTACTGACCTTGGCACGCCAGGAAGGGCGCTTGGCGGGTGTGGAAGAACTCACCTTCAAACGTGCCTTTGAATGCTTCGACCAGCTAAAGCACGAGGCTGCAATTCCAGCAGGTACCCCGCTGTTCATTAATTCCTTTGCAAGCGTGGTTATCAGCGACGAAGTGGGGAAGAAGCTTTTTGCCACCTACCCCGACATAGCGTCCAACCTTGTTATTGAAATCACTGAAGCAGAAACCATGAACGACGAAGCCATGGAAGCCAAGCGTGCCATCCCCGGCTTTAACGGCAGCTTGGCCCTTGACGACTATGGCAGTGGTTATAACTCCGAAATCATGCTTTTGGAACTCAAGCCCGCCTACATCAAGGTGGACATTAGCATTATTCGCCATATTGACACTTCCATAGACAAGCAGCGTATCGTGGAAAATGTGGTTGCCTATGCTCATGAACGCGGTATGTATATTGTTGCGGAAGGCGTGGAAACTGCCGAAGAAATGAATACCTTGATGGATTTAGGCGTAGACTTGCTTCAAGGCTATTTCCTGTCGCGGCCCGCACGTGTGCCAGAACCTGTCAGTGAAGAAGCTTTGAACTTGATCAAGGGGCGTGAAGCAGAATGAAAATTTCAACCAAAGGACGTTATGCACTGAGGCTTGCCATCGACGTGGCTCAGCAGCAGGCGGCTGGCCCCGTATCATTGCGTGAAGCATCTGAACGCCAGGGTTTTTCTACAAAGTATATTGAACAGCTGGCAAGCCAGCTCATGCATGCGGGCATTCTAAAAAGCGTCCGCGGCGCCCACGGGGGTTATTCTCTTGCGAAGGACGCGGACCAAATCACGGCGGGGGACATCCTGCGTGCTTCGGAAGGGAGCACGGCACCGGTGGCCTGCCTCGACGACGACTTTGGTGTGTGCCCCATGCGCGACAAGTGCACAACTATTTCATTCTGGGAAGGCCTCGACAGCGCTATCGAAAACTATGTGGACAGCGTGTCTTTGGCAGACCTAGCTGCGCAGCCGCGCGTGGAAGGCGACGTTTGTGAAATTGAAGTCGACTTTCTTCCCTAGGTAGTCGAATCACATTTTTGAAAAGAATAGAGAAATGCACTAAGCCTTGGAGTAGGCAAACACTGCCTTGCACTGGTTCATGACTTCGTCGGGGTCCCAGAGTTTTTCAGAGCGCTGCATCGAGTAAGGGTCGTTCACAATTAGCTTACCGTCTTTAAGCCCCGTAACAACAATAAAGTGCCCGTCGTTGGTGAAGTCGCCCGGGCCCACGTTTGCAATAAGGACGTCGCCGTTTTCAAGAGCAGCAATCATGCTTTCGGTCGCAAGGTAAATTTCATAACAATTAAGCCCAAGGCCCTGAGCTTCATTGATAAGGAAGAATGCGTCGGTGCCTTCATATTCAGACATGTAGCCGTCGTTTGCCGCAAGAACGCCCATGTCATAAGGCGTCATGTCGGTCTTACCAGTCAGACCCTGGTAGACCATGGCGAGCGTGGTGGGGCAGCAGCCGGTCATTCCGAAGGCCGTAGAGCTGTATACCGTGTAGCCCCAGCGGGGGTCCCACTGGTAAAGCTGGGGAATGTTTTTCGGGCCCGTGGTAGTGCCCTGAATGGCGTGAGGGCTCTTGAGGTTTTGGTCTTCGGCGGGGTAGAGTTCTGGCCATTCGCGCACATAGGTGGTAGCCGCGGGTTCTTCAGCGGCGAGCTTCAAAATCTTGTATTGCACAGCCCAGCCATCAAAAGCGTATTCACTGGGATGGGTCGCAATCCAGGCGGTGTCTTTGTTGACTTTCGCCTGGGCTTCAATCTGCTTGACCAGGCTTTCTTCCAAAACGTCGGAAATCTTAACGTCGTCTTCTTCGATGCTGGCTCGTTTTTCGGCAGCAGCGGCACTAATCTTGCTTAAGACGGAGCTGCTCCCCGCCTGACCCTGCGAGCTTGCTGCCGAGCCTGAATTTGAGCTGGCGGAACTGGAACTGGTGGTGCCCGAACTATTTGCCGTGCTTGTTTGTGTGCCTGCGCTGGGCTGTACGCTTATGATGCTGCTGCTCGAAGTGCCTTGCTGTGCTTCATTTGCGCAGCTGCGCAGAATGCTTCCTACAAAGAAAGAAAGTACGAGCAGGGCAACAAGGGCAAGGACCGCAATAAACTTGATGCCATAGCTTTCGAGGAGCCCAATAAACACGCTGCCGAAAGAAAGCCTTTGCTGTGCGGAGTCTTTTTCGAGCTGTTCTTCACTTTGTGGCGAGCGTTCGCCTTGTGGCTCGCGATTAGTCCTTCGTTCGCGTTCACTTCGTATTTCACGGTCGTTTCGTGCTTCGCGTTCGCGCCTGGTTTCGCGCTCGCTTCGCAGTTCGCGTTCGCGGCTCGGCCGTTCACGACGCGCTTCGCCACTTTCTTCGGGGTGCTCTGAAGAAGCCTTCGTGCGACGCCGTGGCCTTTCTTGGTCAAAGCGTGCGGCAACACGGGCACGTGCCCGGTCTTTTCTGCTTTGTTCTCCAAAGTCTGTCATAGTGGTTTTGTGTTAGCTCCGTTTTTGCTCCATTTTCGTCTGCTTATTATAACGTGCGAACGGCATGCCCATGTGAAGAATTGGCAAGCGAGGGTGATATACTCTTCACGTACTACTACAAGGATGTGACTTATGCCAAAAACCATCGCCGTCATCGACGGAAACTCGCTTATGCACCGGGCTTATCATGCGGTGCCTCCAACCATGAATGCGCCCGACGGAACGCATACCAATGCCGTATTTGGCTTTTTGTCGATGTTGCTGAAGTTCGCCGACGTGGCCAAGCCCGACGCCATCGTGTGCGCCTTTGACGCAGGTAAACCGCAGTTTCGCATTGAAGCCATGGAGCAATACAAAGCCCAGCGCCCACCCATGGATGCTGAATTGCGCGAACAATTCCCTTTGATCGAAGACATACTTGAATCCATGGCTATTCCGGTTGTAAAAGTGCAGGGTTGGGAAGGCGACGACATTTTGGGCACGGTGGCTGCGCGTGGTGAAGCCGCAGGTTGCAATGTTTTGCTCGTCACAGGCGACAAGGACGCCTGCCAGCTGGTAACTGAAAAGACTCATGTGGTGAGCACTAAAAAGGGTGTTTCTGACATTGTTATTTACGACCCTGAAGCCGTGCGTGAAAAGTACGGCGTGGGGCCCGACCTTATTCCCGACTATCTGGGTCTTATGGGCGACTCTTCCGACAATATTCCCGGCGTGCCTGGCATTGGCCCCAAGAACGCGGCAAAGCTGCTTCAAGAGTTTGGGTCCATGGAAGGCATTTACGAAAACCTGGACAAGCTTAAGGGCAAGCAGCTTGAAAACATTCGCGACAATAAAGAAGCAGCCTTCCTTTCACGCACCATTGCCACCATTGTGCGCGATCTCGACTTTGAGCTGGACTTAGACGCGGCGTCTTTCCCGTCTTATAGTTCCGAAGCGGTCCAAGATGCCTTTTCGAAGTTGGGCATGCGTTCGCATTTGCCCAAGGTACTTGCGCTTATTGGCGGCAGCGTGGCGGCTGAAGCACCCGTTGAACTGGTCTGGGAAGGCTACACGCAGGGGGCAGGAGCGCGTGACGAAGCGCACAAGCTTATGGCCGAAGCCACCGAAAATGCGCCGGTGGGCATTGCCTTTGCCGTAGCCGAGCAGGAGTCCTTGTTTGAGCCAGGCCTGAGCGTGGCCGTGGCTGGCAAGGGCGGAGCCGCCTTTGTTGAAGGCGACGAAGCGGCAGACCTTTTGGCAGAAATCGTGCGCACGGCATCCTTTGCTTGCGTCGACTCAAAGGCGGTTTTGCAGCAGGTGTACCCGCACGATTCTTCGCAGGATGCCGCCGTGACCGAAGACGAACTTATGCAGGCGCGCTTCTTCGACTGTTCGCTTGCCGCCTATGTGCTGAAGTCTTCAACAGACGCTTATACCGCTGCCAGCTTGGCAGAAGCGTATTTGGGGGGTTCCTTGCCAGAGGGCAAAACCGAAGCCGACGCGCTTGTGATAGAGGCAGTGGCAGCACAGGCCTTGGTAGAGCCTTTGACCAAGCGCCTTGAAGCCGACCAAACCTTCGACGTCTTTGCTTCCATAGACACACCGCTTATTCCTGTGCTGGTTGCCATGGAACGCACGGGCGCAGCGCTCGATGCCAAGCGCCTGGAAAAGCTGGGTAAAAGTACCCAAAAAGACCTGGACGAACTGGTGGCGCAAATCTATAAAAGTGCTGGTGAAGAGTTTAATATCGACTCGCCCAAGCAAGTGGGGCACATCCTGTTTGAAGTGCTTGGCCTGCCCCCCTTGAAGAAGACCCAGCGCGGTTATTCGACCGACGCCAAGGTGCTCACGGAGCTTTCTGCCCAACATGAACTCCCAGGGCTCATTTTGCACTACCGCGAACTCGCAAAGATTAAGAACACCTATATCGACGCCCTGCCAAAGCTCTTGGCCAACGACAATCGTTTGCATACCAGCTTCAATATTACGGTTACTACAACGGGGCGTTTGAGTTCGTCTGACCCGAACTTGCAAAACATTCCCGTGCGTACCGACTTTGGCCGCCAGATTCGCGAATGCTTTGTGCCTCTGCGGGCGGGCGACGTGTTCATGAGCGCCGACTATTCGCAGATTGAATTGCGCCTCTTGGCCCACCTTTCGGGCGACGAACATTTAATTGCCGCCTTCAAGAGCGGGGAAGACTTCCATGCTGAAACGGCGGCGCGCGTGTTTGGCCTGTCCGTTGAAGAAGTCACACCCCAGCTGCGCAGCCGTGCCAAGGCCGTGAACTTTGGCATTGTGTACGGGCAGCAAGCCTTTGGCCTGTCGCAGAGCTTGCAGATTAGTTTTGCGGAAGCCCAGGACATGATCAACAAATATTTTGAAGCCTATCCTGGCGTGCGCGCCTACCTCGACGACGTGGTTGCCCAAGCCCATAAGACGGGCTTTGCTACCACCATGTTTGGCCGTAAGCGCCATATTCCCGAACTGCGCGCCGGCGGCCCCCAGCGTGCTTTTGGCGAACGCACGGCCATGAACCACCCCATGCAGGGGAGCGCTGCCGACATTATTAAGAAGGCTATGGTTCAGGCCAAAGACCGCCTGCACCGCGAATTCCCTGAAGCCCTGCTTATGCTGCAGGTCCACGACGAATTGGACCTTTCGGTTCCAAAAGACCAGGTAGATGGCGTGTCTGCCCTTTTACATGAGGTTATGGAAAACGTCGCGGAACTCAAGGTGCCGCTCGTGGTGGATGTTTCCAGCGGCAAGAACTGGGCGGAAGCTCACTAGGCGGCAGCCGAAGGAATTACGAAAAGATGAAGCACGCCCGCGACAATTCGACTACGCAAAAATTCAGCCCTGCGCTTCTGGGGCAAAAGTGGCTTGGTTTGCAAACGGCTTCCAAAGTTGCCATTATCCTGTATTCGATTGTGGGTGCTTTTACGGCCGTGATTGGTGCGCGCGTTGTGCGAACCGAATGGTTCTATAAAGGCAACTACGAAGAAAACTATTTCCCTGGTCTGCAACCCATCGACGCGCTTTTATTTGTAGCCTTGCTCGTGGCGGTGTTCGCAGTTACCTGTGCCGTCCTTTTGCTCTACAAGTTTCTGCTTGAACGCATTCCCTTGCGCGAAAAGCCCGTGCGGCCGCTTCTTGTTTTCTTGGTTTCTTGGATTGTCATCTTTGTTTGCTGGCTTCCGTATTTCTTTACCAATTACCCTGGCGTCATTATGGCCGACTCGATCGTTATTATTAAGCAGGCCTTGGGCATTAACCCGCTCACGACACACCACCCGCTGGCCTATACGGGGCTCATTTGGCTGTGCCTGACCATAGGGGAAGCTATCTTTGGCGGCTACGTTGAAGGCATTGCCATCTATACCATTGTCCAAATGCTCTTCATGAGTGCCGCCTTTGCCTATATGCTTTCTTGGATGGCACGCCGTCGCATTCCGCTGCCTGCTTTACTGGTTATTCTGGTTGCCCTTTCGTTGCTTTCAGTGTTTTCACTCCATGCAGTTTGCTTTTGGAAGGACGGCATCTACGCCTGCTTTATGCTGCTGCTCGCCCTGCGCCTTTTCGACGGTATAGCCGAACCTAAAAGGCTTGGTCAGCCCCTGTTTTTGGCCCGCCTCGCCTTGCTCGGCCTTGCCGTATGTCTGGCGCGCACCAATGGTATTTTTGCCATGGTGTTGGTGTGGCCGTGCCTCGTGGTGTTTTCGAAAGGGAACCGTGCAAAGGTGGCACTTGCCGCAGTGGCGAGTTTGGCAAGCTTCGCCCTCATTATGAATGGAGCCACGCTGGCCTTGGGTGCTAAGAGCGACCCGGTCGAATCCTACGGCATACCGCTCCAACAGGCAGCGGCCGTCGTGGTGTTCGAAGGCGAAATGAACGAAGAAGAACGCGAGTTCATGAATACCTTGCTGCCCTTGGAAGACTACAAGCCCGAATACTTGCCCTGCAGCGTGGACGGCATTAAGTGGGCCGACAACTTCGACAAACAATATTTCGCCGACCACCAAAAAGAGTTCTTGCAGGTCTGGGCTTCCATGCTTCCCAAGAACTTAGGCATTTATGCGAATGCTTACATCATGGAAAGCTATGAGTATTGGACCTTTGGCGACACGCGCCGCAACCTGCACGTGAATTACGTGAACGACAAATACGATGCGCCCGACCTCGGCATTGTTGAAACCAACCTTATAGACCAATGGTTTGGGGAAGGGGCATCCGAGATTTTCCCCTTTAGGTTTACCACTTTGGGTGAAGGTGCGGTGAGCTGGATTGTGCTTTTTGCGGGGCTCATGTTATTTGTTGCGCGACGTGAAAAATGGGCCGTCCGGCCACCCCAGGTGGCATATCGTGCTGCTGCGGAAGGCGAAAGAGGCGAACTCGTGGTGCTTAAAGAAGCCTTCGAGCCCTTCAATCGCCCCTGGTGGTTGGTCATTTTGCCCGCCTTTGCCAGTTGGCTTACGGTGCTCATTAGTTCACCCTTTGCGGCCCTTCCGCGCTATGTTTTACCCTCTATTTTCTTGCTGCCGGTTATCTTCCTGCTTCCCTGGCTGGTGAAATCTTGTGAAGACCGTCAGAAATTTAGAATTTCAATTGACGAGGGCGGGGCACCTCGATAAAATACCACGTTGCGTCTTTTTACATATGCAAGGAGAACAATAATGTACGCAATAGTAAAGACTGGCGGTAAGCAATATAAGGTTGCCCCAGGTGACATTATCGAAATTGAAAAGCTTGAAGCCGAAGTTGGCAGCAAGGTTGAACTCGAAGCCATTTGCGTGGTCGACGGCGACAAAGTCGAATCCGACGCAGCTAAGGCTGCGGGCACCAAGGTGGTTGCTGAAGTGCTCGAACAGTTCAAAGGTGAAAAGCAGCTCGTATTCAAGTTCAAGAAGCGCAAGAACTACAAGCGCACCAAGGGTCACAGGCAGCAGCTGACGCGCGTTCGCATCGAAGCAGTTGGTTCTGCGAAGGCCGAAAAGAAGGCTGCCCCCAAGAAGGCCGCTGCCAAGAAGGACGAAGCCAAGGCTGAAGAAGCCCCGAAGAAGGCAGCTCCCAAGAAGGACGAAGCTTCTGCTGAAAAGAAGCCTGCAGCCAAGAAGGCTCCTGCCAAGAAGGCTGAAGCTAAAGAAGAAAAAGAAGCCGAATAGGCTTGCGAGTATAAAGGGCTAGGTGAGATAAATGGCACATAAGAAAGGTCTTGGTTCAACCCGTAACGGCCGCGACTCACGCGCTCAGCGCTTGGGCTGCAAGAAGTTCGCTGGTGAAGCAGTAACCACGGGCAACATCATTGTGCGCCAGCATGGCACGCACTTCCATCCGGGTGAAAATGTTGGCCGCGGCAAGGACGACACGCTCTTCGCTCTGTGCGACGGCACCGTTAAGTACACGCGCGGCAACAAGCGCAAGGTCCACGTAGTACCAGCTTAATGTTTCGCCTGCTTAACAGCAGGCGAATTTTTTTGGCGCTGCAATTCAATAGTGCTTTATATTTCGCCCTTCTTTTGCCCCTCATGTACCTAAGTACATTTCGGGGCAAAGGCGGGCGAACTATTTTGCACTCTTGAATTTCGCTGTCTCTTCGACCACCTCGGCTTAATTCACTTGTGCAGAGAGAAGCTTTTGCCGACTCTTCGGCTCTCTATAAGTACAAAATGCTCCATCCATTTACTATGCCAACCGGGGATTCGTTATAATTTTGTTCAATGTTTATCGACAAAGTACATATCCATGTTAAGGCTGGTGACGGCGGCGCGGGCTGCATGAGTTTCCGCCGCGAAGCCCACG
The DNA here is from genome assembly GCA_902768975.1 of uncultured Coriobacteriaceae bacterium. GTDB lineage: Bacteria > Actinomycetota > Coriobacteriia > Coriobacteriales > Eggerthellaceae > CACXMZ01. The sequence continues at coordinate 46,013 of CACXMZ010000001.1, read as the reverse complement.
TGCCCAAAGGCGGGCCCGACGGTGGCGACGGTGGTCGCGGCGGCAACGTTATTGTGCAGGCCGACGGCAGCGTGTCGTCCTTGATCGACTATCGTTTCAAGCATCACTTTAAGGCCGAGCGCGGCACCCATGGTAAGGGCAGCAAAATGCACGGCGCCAATGGCGCGGACCTTATTTTGAAGGTGCCTGTTGGCACGGTGGTGCGTGAATACTTTGAAGACACCAAGGAACTGGGTGAAACCATTGCCGATCTCGTTGCCGACGGCGACGCGGTCGTGGTAGCCCAGGGTGGCGTGGGCGGCCGTGGCAACACGCATTTTGTTACGCCCACGAGGCGTGCCCCGGCCTTCGCCGAATTGGGTGAACCGGCCCATGAAGGTTGGATAGAACTCGAAATGAAGCTGATGGCCGACGCCGCCTTGGTGGGCGTGCCTTCGGCGGGGAAGTCTTCGCTTATTGCGCGCATGAGCGCCGCTAAGCCCAAGATTGCCGACTATCCCTTTACCACCTTACAGCCCAATTTGGGCGTAGTGCGCTCCGACGAATACGACTATGTTATTGCCGACGTGCCGGGTCTTATCGAAGGGGCGGCCGAAGGCAAGGGCCTGGGCCATGAATTTCTGCGCCACGTGGAACGCACGGCCATTATTGTGCACGTGGTGGACATGACGGGCGGCTACGAAGGCCGCGACCCGGTGGAAGACTATCGTATTATCAACCGCGAATTGGAATTGTATTCTGCGGAATTTGCTTCGCGTCCGCGCATTGTGGTGGCGAACAAGATGGACATGCCAGGCGCGGCAGACAACCTGGCGCGCTTGCAAGAAGCTGTGCGCGAAGATTCGCTCGCTGCGGTGGGTGGCAACGAATTCGAGGAAAGCCCCATTAACCCCAAGGTCTTCTGCACCAGTGCAGTCACAGGCGAAGGGGTTGAAGCCCTCAAAGCTGCGGTAGGTACCAAGGTCCACGAACTGCGTGAAGCGGCGCGTGAAGCCGCCGCGGCCGAACCTCATTTCGACCATGTATGGGAACGCAAGCGCCAGGACAAAGAACGGCAATTCAGGGTTACCCAGCTTTCAACAGGTGTCTTCCGCGTGGAAGGCACGCAGGTGGAGCGCATGGTGGTCCAGACCGACTGGGAAAACGAAGAAGCCATTGCCTTCTTGCAGCATCGCCTGAAGCGTTTGGGCGTGGAGCGCGAACTGGAAGCGGCAGGTGCGCGTGACGGCGACGAAATTCGTATTGTGGGTCGCGCTTTTGAATTTGAAAGCTCGCAGATGCACGAAGACATCTATGCTGGATTGGACTTATAGATGACAGGCTCAAAAAAGATACTCATAGTAAAGATTGGTACCTCCACCCTCGTGGGTGCAGATGGCGTTCTGGACAGGGCGTATCTTGACAGCCTGGCCACCCAGCTATGCAGCGTCATAGACGCCGGGTGGGCACCCATTGTGGTTACGAGTGGTGCCATCGGCTGCGGCTTGGAAGCGCTGGGGCTCACCGAACGCCCCACCGACATGCCCAGTTTGCAGGCGGCGGCAAGTACGGGCCAGGTAGTTCTTTCTTCGGCATATGCGGCAGCACTTGCCAAGGTGGGGCTAACCAGTTCGCTTGTTTTGCTTACGCGCCACGACACGGCGAGCCGCAGTGCCTACCTGCATGCGCGCGATGCCCTTGTGCGTTTAGTCGAACTGGGTGTGGTACCCATCATTAACGAAAACGACACCACGAGTGTTGAACAGATCCGCTTTGGCGACAACGATACACTTGCGGCCCTGGTAGCCTGCTTGGTGCGCGCCCACCTGTGCGTGATTTTTTCCGACATCGACGGGCTCTATGACGGCGACCCTGTCAAACCCGAATCGAAGCTTATCGAAAAGGTCGAACGCATTACCCCCGACATTATGGCGGTGGCGGGCGGCACGGGCTCGACCTTGGGTTCGGGCGGCATGGCCACTAAGGTCCAAGCGGCGCGCGTGCTTATGATCGCGGGCATCCCCCTGGTTATTTGCCAGGGCCGTGCTGAAGCGGCCCTCCCGCGCCTAGTGGCGGGGGAAAGCCTGGGCACGCGTTTTGCTGCAGCTGGCGTACCCCATGAAATTACGAACTACAAGCTTTGGATTGCCCTGGGCGACACCGCGCACGGTTCGCTCATTGTTGACGAAGGGGCACGCACGGCCCTCACCGAACGGGGGTCTTCCTTGCTCGCCGTGGGCGTAACGGGTACCGCTGGCACCTTTGCCGCAGGCGACATGGTGGACGTGCTGGATACTTCGGGCTATCTTATTGCACGAGGAAAGATCCAGGCGTCGTCCGACGAAGTGGCGCTAGCGGCTGGAAAAGCCCAGACGGAGCTTAAGCAGAATTCGGTTTTGGCCCATTTGGGTGAACATGAACTCATTCATCGAGATGAAATGGTGGTGTTCGAATGAGCGTAGAAGAAATCCTGAAAGCAGCAAAAACAGCGAGTGTCACCTGCGCAACAACATCTGAATTTGCGCGTGACGCAGCGCTCACGGAAATGGCCGAAGCCCTGCGTTTGAAGGTGGACGACATTTTGGAAGCCAATGCAATCGACATGGCCGCCGCGCGTGAAGCAGGCACTAAGGACTCGCTGCTCGACCGCCTCATGCTCGACGAAGGGCGCATCTACGACATAGCCGACGCCCTTGAAGACCTGCGCAACTTGCCCGACCCCTTGGGCGTGGTGGAAGAAGACCGCATACTCGACAGTGGCGTTCATATGCAGCGCATTTCGGTTCCCATGGGCGTGGTAGCTATGGTCTACGAAGCGCGCCCCAACGTGACCGCCGACGCAGCGGGTATTTGCATTAAGACGGGCAACGCCTGTGTCCTGCGCGGGGGCTCCATGGCTCACAACTCGAATATCACCATGGCGCGCATTTTGCACGACGCGGCTGTTGAAGCGGGCATGCCCCAGAATTGCATTCAGGCTATTCAGACCACCGACCGTTCAGCGACCGACGAACTGCTAAACGCACGCGGCATGGTTGACCTGCTTATTCCACGCGGTGGGGCAGGCCTTATCCAGCATTGTGTTGAACATGCTACCGTTCCCGTCATTGAAACGGGTGTGGGTAACTGCCACGTATACATTCACAATCCTGCCAACATTCAAATGGCGAAGGACATTGTTATTAATGCGAAGTGCCAACGTCCCGGCGTGTGCAACGCCATTGAAACCTTGCTCGTCGACCAAGACATTGCCAAGGAAGCGCTTACGGTCATTTTGCCTGCCCTCCACGAACAAGGCGTTATCTTGCATACCGACCCACTTGCAAGTGGCATCGTGCAGGACTTGCCAGGCATCCCTGCCATTGTGTCTACCATGCAAGACTGGGAAACCGAATACCTCGGTCTTGAAATTGCAGTGCGCTGCGTGAAGGACTTGGACGAAGCCATCGAACACGTTAACCGTTTTGGCACCATGCATTCTGAATGCATCGTTACCGAAGACGCAGCTGCGGCCGAACGCTTCTTGGCAGAAGTGGACGCGGCGGCTGTGTATTGGAACGCAAGCACGCGCTTTACCGACGGCGGCCAGTTTGGTCTTGGTGCCGAAATTGGCATTTCGACCCAGAAGCTGCATGCGCGCGGGCCTTTCGCCCTTGAAGCTCTGTGTTCCTACAAGTATGTGGTACGCGGAACAGGCCAGGTGCGCGCATAGATGGCGGTTATTTGCGAACGCTTCGACGACCTTGGCTTGGAAGACCCCGGCAAGGAAGTGCGCCTGGGCATTATGGGCGGGACCTTCGACCCTATTCACATGGGCCATTTGGCGTGCGCTGAACAGGCGCGCGTGGCCTTCGCCTTGGATGCGGTAATCTTTATTCCCACGGGGATGCAGCCCTTTAAACAGGGCAAACGCGTAACCGATGCAGCCATGCGCCTCGAAATGGTGAAGCTTGCCTGTGCCACTAACCCCTGCTTTGACGTGAGCCCTATTGAAATCGAACGCGAAGGTCTTACCTACACGGTGGACACCCTGCGCCAGCTTCATGAACACTATCCGTCCAATGTGGAGCTCTACTTCATTACGGGCGCCGACGCCATGCTTTCTATCGCAAAGTGGCACGACTCAGCGGCGATTGCGGACCTGGCACACCTGATTGCCGTCACGCGTCCCGGCTATGAAATGACCGACGAAGCCAAGGCCGAATTGGATGCTGCTAACTTCGACGTGTCCTATTTGGAAACCACGGCGCTTTCTATTTCGTCTTCCATGATGCGCGACTGGGTGCGCGAGGGGAAGTCCATTCGCTACCTCACGTCGCTTGCCGTGCACGACTATATTTTGGCCAAGGGCCTGTACAAGGACTAAGCATGACGGCGAAACAAGACATGTCCTGCATTGTGGCCGAACCCTTCGGTGTGGAAACCTATGAACTTATGAAAAGTCTGCTCCGCGAACGGGTGGGGAAGAAGCGCTTCGAACACAGCGTGAACGTTTCGAAGGTGGCGCGCCGTTTGGCGAAGACCTACGGGGCCGACCCCGACAAGGCACGCCTGGCGGGCATTCTTCACGACTGGGACAAGGGTCTGAGCAACGAAGACTTGCGCGACCGTGCGCAGGACCTGGGCGTAGAGGTTGACCCTATGGTGCTCACCGACATGCCCTGGCTGCTTCATGGGCCGACGGCAGCGGTGGCCCTGGCGCGCGAATACCCGCAATTCGGTAGCGACGTTTTCCAGGCTATTGCGCGCCATACGAGCGGCGCGGCCGACATGACGCCACTTGACGCCATCATCTATATAGCCGACATTATCGAACCCGACCGCAGCTTTGGCGACATGGAAGGCATTGAACGCCTGCGTGCTTTGGTGGGGGAATTGCCGCTCGACGAGTTGTATTTCCAGGCCTTCAAGTACACGCTTGAATTCCTCATAAGCACCGACCGTGTGTTGTATCCTGCCACCATCGAAACCTGGAACATCCTCATGCGTACCCATGGGCACATTGCGAAGCATCACATAAATATTTGGGACATGCCTGCTGTTGACTAAGGCTGCTTGGTAAGGAACTGCCGATTCTTTTTCGCGGGAAACATCGCGCTTAACGGCGAGATAAGCGCGCAATTGAAAAGCTCCGAATGGAGCGACTATAGTTTCACCAAATCCATGACTTGGTTACTCGCTTAATTAAACTAGTCGCTTTTCTTAACAGCGCGCTTCCTTCGCCTACGCTCAGATACCCGCGAAAAAGAATCGGCAGCCCCTTGTGTAGTATGCGGTATTATTAGAGCACCGTAAAACGAAAGGGAAGTATGACCGAACAATATTCTGCGCGTGAATGCGCGCTCCTTGCTGCCAAAGCGGCCGACGAGAAAAAAGCGACTGACATTATGGTTCAGGAAGTGGGCGCCATCACGTCCATGTGCGACTACTTTGTTATTGCGACGGCGGCAAACAACCGCCAGGTGGACGCCATCATTGAAGAAATCGAAAAGAAGCTGCGCGAAGACGGCGGCATTAAGCCTGCGAGCAGGGAAGGCCTGCAGGAAGGTACCTGGGCCCTCCTCGACTACGGCGACATTGTGGTGCACGTGTTCCAACCTGAAGCGCGCGACTACTACCGCCTTGAAGACCTTTGGAACGACTGCCCCGTGATTGACCTGAAGGAAGCGGGCATTACCGATGCCGAGTATTCCGACCGCATTGCCAAGCTTATGGGTAAGTAGGATAGTCGCAACACCTTTTATGTGCCGCTGCTCTGGGCAGCGGTTTTTATTTTCTGGTGAAAAGGGCAACCGTTTCTATGTGGTAGGTTTGGGGGAAGAGGTCGACAGGAGTCGCGCGTTCAAGGGTATAGCCGCAGGCCTGCAGGCGTTCTGTGTCGCGAGCGAGGGTAGCAGGGTCGCAGCTGACATAGGCCAAGCGCTCAGGCCCCGCTTCGGCAATACTTTCCGCAACACCTTCGGCTAAGCCTGACCGGGGTGGGTCCACTACGAGGGCGTCGAGTGCGCCCAGTTCGGGCAGCTCACGCGCAGAGTCACCGCCAATTACGTCAACCCAAACGCCGGCACTTTCCGCGTTGCGGCGCAAGTCGCGCACGGCAGAGCCCGCACTTTCAACTGCCAGGCATGAACCGGCACGGCTTGCAAGGGGCAGGCTAAAGGTGCCCGCGCCCGCATACAGATCAGCCACTACGCTGCCGTTTTCAACGGCGAGGCCTTCAAGTACCAAGCGCTGCAGGGTTTCAGCCTGAGTGGTATTGACCTGGAAGAAACTGGGCGCACTAATGCGAAAGTCAAATTCACCCAATTCTTCTTCCCAAAAGCCATGGCCTTCGAGCACTTCGACCTGCTTAATCTTGCGCGCCTTGCCTTCGTCGGCGATAACGCGCACGATACTTGAAGCCTTAACCGCCGATCCCAGCGTCTTTGCAACTGCAGCACGCGGGAAGGCGCCCGGTGTGGTCCAGAGGGCAATTTCACAGGATTTTGTGCGCATGCTGTGGCGTACTCCAACCCGGAATATGCCCAAATCTGCATTTCCCTCCATATATCGCAGGGCCCCCTGGATGGCTTTAGGGGTGTTTGCAATGGCCGAATGGGCAAGGGGGCAGGCGTCGATTGGCACTATTTTCGTACTGCCTTCTTTGTGGTAGCCCAGCACTAAGCGGCCCGCTTCGTTGTGCCCGCATGCCAGTTCGAGCTTGTTGCGATAGCCCATTTCGCGTTTGCTGGGCACGCATTCCCCTACGAGTATTTCGGCCTTTTCTGCAGGAATATGCCCAATGCGTGCCAGGGCAGAAACCACGGCAGATCGTTTGGCAAAAAGCTGCTCTGAATAGGCAATATGCTGCCACTGGCACCCGCCACATAGCCCTGCATATGGGCAGCTTGCTTCCATGCGAGCAGGCCCGCTTTGAAGCACTTCAATTAGCTCTGCTTCCAGAAAGCTTTTTTTGTCGGCAATGGTGCGTACCCGTACGGTGTCACCCGGCGCCGCACCAGGGACAAACACTGTTTTGCCTGCATTAGTTCTTCCAATGCCAGGGCCTTGGTAGGCAAGCGATTCAATCTGTAGCTCAAACTCGTCCAAAACAGTCCTTATTATCGGCAAAACCGCACGTGTTGGAGTTGTTAGCGGTTTGTGAGAGTATCTTCTGACCTGCCCATTTTAGCGTATAATCCTATAGGTTATGCCCTCGTAGCTCAGGGGATAGAGCACTTGCCTCCGGAGCAAGGTGTCGTACGTTCGAATCGTATCGAGGGCGCCAGATGTAGGTTACGGTGACTTTTTGTAACGAAAGAGCGCCGAAAGGAAGGAAAAACATGGCATTGTATACACCAGAATACAAACCGAATGGCAACGAAATTGCTGTTATCAATACGTCCCAGGGCACTATTCGGGTGCGGCTGGCAGGTAACGATGCTCCTATTCACGTAGGCAACTTTGTTGAACTTGCCCAAAAGGGTTTCTATAACAATCTGAAGTTCCACCGCTATGTTCCTGGTTTTGTTATTCAGGGTGGCTGCCCGAATACGCGCGACCTCGACACCGACCAGGTGCGTGCGGCGGCCGACAATCCTTTTGCGGGTTTGGGTACCGGCGGCCCTGGTTATACCATCAAGGAAGAATTCACCACCAACCCCAACAACAGCCATGAAGACGGCGCGCTTGCCATGGCGCGTTCCCAGGCGCCCGACTCAGCTGGTTCGCAGTTCTACTTCTGCCTGGGTGCACAGCATTTCCTGGATCCAAACTACACGGTGTTTGGCCAGACCATAGAAGGGAAAGACGTTGTTGACGCCCTGCGCATAGGCGACGTCATTGAATCCATTGAAATTGAAGGGGCGAGCGCGTAAATGAACAAAGAAACTTACACTAAAGCGCAAGAAGCTTACAACGGCGGAAATATGGGTGAAGCCCTCGAGCTTTTCACCGCATGCCTGCAGGACGCAGTAGAGGTTCCCGCCGAAGGTGAAATGGGTTTGCTCTACCACCGCATTGGCAACTGCCTCATGAAGCTGCGCGACTATACGGAAGCCATTCATGCCTACACGCAGGCGGCGAGCGACTCCGCTTATGAAGCTATCGGCCAGGTGAACTACAACCTGGGAAGCGCCTATGCTGCTTTGCGCGACTATGAAAATGCGGTCAAGCACTTTGAAATCGCTGTTTCGGACCGCAACTACGACACGCCCTACAAGGCCTATATTGGTATGGGCAAGGCCAATTTGAAGTTGGGCAATTCTGCTGAAGCGGGCAGCGCCTTCCGTTCTGCCGCCCTCGACGAAGCTAACCCCAACCCGGCGAATTCCCTGCTTAACCTGGGCATTTGCTTCATGGCATTGGGCCGCCCGGCCGACGCTGTGCAGTCCTACGAAAGCGCCCTGCAGTTCTACATGGACGCGGAAACCAAGAATAAACTCTATGCTAACCTGGGCCAGGCTTATACGGCGGCGGGCCAAATGGAAAAGGCGGTTAACGCTTTTGAAATGGCCTTGGCCGACAAGACTTACTTCCTCAACGACGCTGCTTCGGTCGACTACCAGACGGCCGTTGGTGCGGTTGCCCAGGGGACGGCAGTCATCGAACCAGTAGACGGCGAAACCACGGGCACCGACATGTCGGGCCTCGACATTACGGCCGACGGTTCACCCATCTATTCCCAGACCGACATGGAAGCAGTGGCGGACGACCCGCGCTACTACCAAGACCACTACGAAGTGAACGACAACTACGCTTCGGGCGGCGAACGCTTCTTCAACGCTTCCGACGAAGAACTTGAAGAGTGGAGCCGCGGCGTTATGAAGCAGGACCGCAAGCGCCGCAATGTGGGCCTCAAGGCCCTGGTCGCCTTGTTCGTGGTGCTTTTGCTTGCGGCAGCCGCTGGCGTGCTTGCCTACACCCAAGGTTACGGGTACCCCAGCCAGCAGACCATTGCCAAGGCGCTGTTCGCCGACAAGAACGCAGCAGCCCATGACTCGTTTGCGCCCGAAATTGACTCAACGACCGTGCAAACCATGCTCGACCCCGTCGTTACCGACGCCAATGTTCAAATTGATGAAGTGGAACGTTCCATGAATACGTCGGTGGTTTACGCAACGGCTTCAACCCCCGAAGGCGGGCAGGTTCACTATCGCGTTTCAATGGCGCGCGACGGCTTGGGGTGGAAGCTTACCAATGTCGAACTCTACTTCCCAAGTAGCCAGGAATAGCACCAGTATCTACATCAGGAGAAACTCATATGTCGTTTATGGATTGGTTCAATAGTGGAATGGCAAGTGGCTACGATATGGCCATCGACTTGGGGACGGCAAATACCCTGGTTGCCATTACGGGGGAGGGCATTGTTATTAACGAGCCTTCCGTTGTGGCTATTGAAAAGAGTACTCATCGCGTGCTGGCCGTTGGTCATGAAGCAAAGAATATGATCAACCACACGCCCGACGCGTTTTCGGCCGAACACCCCTTGCATGACGGCGTTATCGCCGACTACGACGTGACAGAAGCCATGCTTTCGGCCTTTATCAACCGTGCTGCCCAGCGCAAATATCCTTGGCAGCCCAAGCCGCGCATCGTGGTATGCATCCCGTGCGGTGCAACCAGTGTAGAAAAGCGCGCCGTGTTTGAAGCAACCATTCAGGCGGGCGCACGCCAGGCCTACCTCATTGAAGAACCTATGGCAGCCGCCATGGGTGCCGACTTGCCCGTTACCGAACCCACGGGTTCTATGGTGGTCGACATCGGTGGTGGCACGACTGAAGTGGCCATTATCAGCTTGGGCGGCATCGTTACCAGTTCGAGTCTGCGCTTGGCGGGTAACCGTATGGACGAAGCTATCGCCATGTATCTGCGCGACCTGCTCGGCATTAAGATTGGTGAACGCACCGCCGAAGTCATCAAGATCAAAATCGGTTCCATCCTACCCTTTGAAGACGGCCGCGAACGCGACATGATTATTTCGGGCCAGGACATGCTGACCGAACAACCCAAGGAAGTTACCATCCAGTCCGAAGACGTGCGTGCAGCCCTGCAGGCACCCATCGACGAAATGGTGCTTCATATCAAAGAAACCTTCAAGAAAACCAACCCCGACCTCGCAAGCGACATTATCCAAAACGGCATTTTGCTCACGGGTGGCGGCGGCCTGCTTTCTGGTCTGGACCGCTATTTAACTCAGCAGCTTGAAATACCGGTGTGGGTGAGCGAAACCGCCCTGACCAACGTGGTAATGGGTTGTTTGAAGGTACTGGAAACACCAACCGCATTGAAGCAAACGCTTATGCGTACTCGCTAGGAGGCGCGCTTTTCCTTTATGCCTTCATGGTTTGGACAAGGATCTACGGGGGAACGGTCTGCGATTCTGTTGACCGTTCTTCTGGTTTTGTCCTTAGCTTGCGTTACATTGTACGCACGCGAAGGTGAAGACGGCGCCATCCATGCAGCCCAGCAAGCGGCGTCCGGTTTGCTTGGCCCGCTCAAGGCGGTTTCGGGTGGGGTGTCCGCAACCGAAAACAGCATTTCAAATCGCCTCGAAGATATCACGGCCGACCCAAATTCCCTGGTGGCCCTGCGTGAACAAAACCAGCAGCTGCGCGAAACCGTGGCGGAGTTGGAAGAATTTCGCCAGGAAGCCGTACGCCTGGAAGGCCTGCTGCAGGTAAAGAACACCTATAACGCCCAGGGTATTTCAGCACGTATTCTTTCCCGCGCAACCGACGCGTGGAATCGCATCGTGAGCATCGATGCAGGAACAGCAGAAGGGGTGCGCGCGGGCCTGCCCGTTATGTCTACCGCGGGCTTGATAGGCCAAGTAGTTTCCACGACCGAACACACGGCCGACGTCCGCCTCATCCAGGACTCGCAGTCGGGCATTGCTGTCATTGTGCAGTCTAACCGCGAAGAGGGCATCCTCTATGGTTCGCTTGAAGGGTTGCTCTACCTTGAAGACATCGAAGACGACATCGAAATTCAGCCCGGCGACGTGGTACTCACTTCGGGCCTCGGTGGTGGCTACTATCGCGGCATTATGGTGGGAACCGTGCTTAAGGTTGAAGGCGAAGCGGGTGCAGGCTCGCGCAAAATTATTGTTGAACCAACGGGCAGCGACAAGCCATACGAAGAAGTCTACGTGGTTACGTCCATGACTTCGCCCTACGAAGGCGACTTGAAAGACAAAAATGAAGAAGAAAAGCAAAGCATGATAGACCTGGACGGCGACGGCATTCCCGACGAAGGTACGGGTTATTACCAGAGCTATGAAGATGAATCCTACGCCTATGACGAAGGCTACGGCTACAGCGAGGAAGAAGAATGAACGGGCGCTTTGGCATAGCAGTACTCGGGGCCTTACTTGCAGTCGTTCTGCAAATTGTGGTGGCGCCCAATATTGCCATCATGGGCACCATGCCCCAGTTCATTATTGTGTACGCCGTGGCTATTTCGCTCGTCCTGCCGCGCGACCAGGTGTATGTGCTTGTATTCGCCCTTGGCATGCTGGGCGACCTCCTTGGCTATGGCCCGGTGGGTGCCCTACCATTCATTTTGCTCATTGCGTCCGTTGCCATTGACTTTGCCCAAAAGACTTTTGGCAATGGGACTCTGTTTGTGTCCTGCATTATCGTGGTGGCATTCGTTATTGTGATTCACTTCCTGCATGCCGCTTTTATGATCGCTATGACTTCAAGCTATTCTGCCCTCGAAGCCTTCGCCCTTATTGCCGTTCCGGAAGCCCTGTATGACTCTGTCCTTGCGGTGCTGTGCTACCTTGTCGTGCGCCGTTTGTTGAGCATGGGGGAAACAACGATGGCTTCGGTAGGTCCGCTGAAATAGGTGCGCCATGCTTTTCGCGATTATTGCGGGCATAATAACCTTGGTGGTACTTGCGCTTGTGGCGCTCGTGGTCTTGCGCAGGCGGAGCGAATCGGCTGCTTCAAAGCTGGTGAGCAAACAGCAGGTGAACGCCATCGACACGGTGGGCGTTGTTGCCGAAGAACAGTCAACGGGCTTTGGCACCAAGGCTGCCGTCCAGGTGCCGACTGAAACCGGCGTGACAGGAACTCCCGCTGAACCCCTGCGGGGCCGCTTTGTGGCCGTGGGTGTGTTTGCCGCTGCCGTATTTGGGTCGCTTACGGCCAAGCTGTGGAGCATGCAGGTAATGCAGCAGGCAGAATTCGCCCGTAAGGCCCAGCAAAATCTTTACACGACCGTCTATAAGCCGGCACCCCGTGGCCAGGTCTACGAATTCGGCGGGGAAGCGCTCGTCAAAAACCGTTCCGCTTATACGGTTCTGGCAGAAGCCGAAGTGGCCAACAACCGTGAAGTGGTCACGCGTCTTTCGGCCCTTTTGGGCATACCTTCCGCGGTGGTGCGCCAGCGCATTCTGAATGCGTCTTCGGGTGCGCAGAATACGCGTGTGGTGGCAAGTGACGCGAGCCTGCGCAACCTTGCCTTCATCGGCGAACATGCCGACGCCTTCCCAGGGGTGAGCTGCGAAAATCGTACAACGCGCGTGTACCCCTATGGCACGCTTGCGGCCCATGTCTTGGGCTATACCGGCACCGTTTCCGAAGAAGAGCTCAAAAATGTACCCGAAGGTCGCGACATTCAGTCGGGCGACATTGTGGGCAAAAACGGCATCGAAGCGTCTTTCGACAGCACGCTTTCGGGCGACCATGGCGCGCGCACTATGCTTATCGACGCGGGTGGCAATGTGCTCGAAGTTCTTTCCGAAACAGCACCTACGCGCGGCAACGACGTATACCTCACCATCAAGGGTGCGGTACAGCGCGTGGCCGACGAAACGGTTGCCGCCTATGTTATGGGTGGCGTGTGTACCGCCACGTCGGTGGTGTGTTTGGACGTGCGCGACGGCAGCGTGGTAGCCATGGCAAATTACCCCACCTATGCACCCGAAAGCTTTATTGGCGGCATTTCGCAGGACGTGTGGGAAGAATTCAATACCGAAAAGTCCCACTACCCGCTTATGAATCGTGCCATTGCGGGTGCCTACCCAGCCGCTTCTACCTTCAAGGCTTTTACGGCTATGGCGGGGCTCACGCACCATATTATCGACCACAAAAGTAAGACCGATTGCAAGGGTATTTGGACCGGCTTCGGTGAAGCCTTCCCGCAGGCTTGTTGGGAATTGAATGGCCATGGCGAACAGGACGTGGTGCTCGGCATTGCGAATTCCTGCGACTCCTTTTTCTACGACGTGGGCAAGGGCTTTTTTGACCACGCCGACGAACTGGGCCTTACGGCCATGCAGGACTACATCCAGGAATATGGCTTCGGGCGCCAAACGGGCATCGACTTGTACGGCGAAGCTTCGGGGCGTATCCCGACCCCTGAATGGAAGGCCGAATACTTTAAGGACGCGCCTGAAGAATCTGCCTGGCAGGGCGGCGACTTTACCAACATGGTCATTGGCCAGGGTTACGTGCTCACGACGCCCTTGCAGATTGCCTGTGGATATGCGGGCATTGCAACGGGCACGGTTTACAAGCCCCACCTGCTTAAAGAGGTGCGTAATTCCCTTGGCCAGGTGGTCGTGGAACACAAGCCCGAAGTGCTCTACGTTCCCGAAATGGACGAAGAACATATCAAGCTCGTGCGCAAGGGTCTGCGTGAAGTAATGACCATCAACGACTACGACCGCTTCGTTTCCGAAGGCGTTAAATACCAAGTTGCGGGTAAGACCGGTACGGCAGAAGTGTTTGGCAAGCAGGACTATAGCCTCTTTGCCTGCTATGCCCCCTACGACGACCCGAAATATGTGGTGGCCTGCGTATGCGAAGAAGGCCCAACTACCTATACGTCTTCTATTCCTATGTCGCTTGCCGTGCTCGAAGCTGCCATGGCTTACGACGACGGCACGCTCGAAAAAACCTTCGAGCCTACGCATTGGACGACGCAACGCGCCGACCCCGAAAAGCTTAAGAAGGAACAAGAAGAACAGTATTCAGAAGAAAGTGAATACTACGACTACTATGACTATAGCAGCTATGGCGAAGACTTTTCGTATGCCCCTGAAGGGCGCACCGACTAGGAAAGGGGGAGTGCGTGGCTGAAACGGTTAACCAGATTCAAACCATCCAAACGCCTGACGAAGCCGTCGGTGCGGTGAATCGCACGCGTCGTTTCAAGTACTTCAACTTCCCGTTCCTGATTGTGGCGGGTCTGCTTGCCCTCTATGGTTTGGCCGTCGTATATTCGGCCGTGCATGGCAACGAAGACTATAGTTTTTCGCGCCAGGCTGGTGGCGTGGTTGTGGGCGCGGTGCTTATGCTTGTACTCTTCCGCGTTGACTACCGCCAGCTTTCTCATTTTCTTGTCTTCTTCATTATTATCAATGTGGTGCTTATCCTTATGCCGCATGTGCCTGGCATAGGTGTGAATACCATGGGTGCCACGTCCTGGGTCAAAATAGGGCCCCTTCCGCAGCTGCAACCAGGCGAATTTGCCAAGGTGACGGTTATCTTGCTCGACGCTGCCGTGGTGGCACGCTATGGTGGCAGGCTGGACGAACCTAAGGAATTTTTGAAGTCCTTGGGCATCATGATGATCCCCTTTGTCTGCATTATGACTCAGCCTGACTTAGGTACCGGATTGGTTTACATTTTTATTGCGGGCATTGCCCTTTTGGTGGGCGGCGCCAAGCCGAAGTTTATTCTTATTCTGTTGGGCGTGGCCGCGGTTGGCATTATTGGTTTGTTCACGCTTGACCCCATTTTGGACAATGCCATGGGCCACGACGTACTGCTTAAGGAATACCAGCGCGCCCGCTTGCTCGTGTTCTTGGACAACAGCTACGACCCTGAAGGCGACGGCTACAACCTCCAGCAGGCCCAGATTGCCATTGGCAGTGGAGGGCTGTTTGGCAAAGGTTATATGAATGCCACGCAGTCGACCTTGGGTTATTTGCCCGAAGCTCCGACTGACTTTATCTTTTGTGTACTGGCTGAAGAGCTTGGTTTTGTGGGCGCTTTGGGCCTTCTGCTGCTCTATACAGCCTTGTTACTCATTTGTTTCCATATCGCCTACAATGCTGCCGATTTATTTGGTACGGTTATTGTGATGTGTGTGGCGGGCATGTGGCTGTTCCAGATTTTGGAAAACATTGGCATGACCTGCGGGCTTATGCCTATTACGGGCATCCCGCTGCCCTTTGTGAGTTTTGGTTCGTCGTTTATGGTAGTGAACTTTATCCTGTTGGGCGTGGTGGGTTCGGTGTGGGCCCATAGCACCCGCTAGGCAAGGAGGTAAGATGGCTGGCCTTCCCATTGACATAAAAGAGTTGTTCGAAACCTTTGGCGACATCGACGCAGCGCGGCAAATGCCCGTATGCGTTACCTTGCTTTTAGACCCTACGGCACCTGAAGACTTACTCGACTTTTCTAAGACCTGCTTTTCAAGTACGGAAGCAAATGCGCGTGCCTACGCAGCCTACTACGAAGGTCCACAGATGCAGCTGCCTCATGCCTGTGACCTGGCCGTTATTGTAGCGGCATTGAGCGAACACACGGGTGCTTTGGCGTCGTCGGTCCGTGCTGCCGGGGTGCCGGTTTTGGTGCTTACCACCATGCCCGACATCGTGCTTTCGCTTGCCCAGGCAACGGGCTTCCCTTTGTTGGAAAAAGACATGATAGCCCCCGTACCTGAAGCCGACGCGAGCGCCCTTCCTTCGGCGGACGACTTTTATAAGGAGCCGTACCCGCTTGACCAAGCGCGCGAAGGCCACATGCGCGACGCCATGGGGGCATGGGTGGTCGACGTGTTTAAAGAAAAGCGCCTTGCATTTGCGCTCTGTTTCCCCTTTGTGCGCAAGCCACTTGCCCTCGACGCCGTACAGGCGACTTCGGTGCAGAATGCTGCCATCGGCGCCGTGCTCTTTATTCCGGGCGCCGACATGCCTGTTATGACGGCCAATCAGGCAAAAATGGTCCTGCAAATTGCTGCTGCCTATGGCCAGAAGATGGGCATGGAACGTGCCAAGGAATTGGCCGGCGTTGTGGCGGGTGCCTTTGCCTGCCGTGCGGCGGCACGCCAAATTGTTGGTACCGTGCCAGGCTTTGGTTGGGCCCTGAAAGGTGGCATTGGTTTTGCGGGAACGCAGGCCATGGGGCGTGCGGCCATTGCCTATTTCGAAGCAAGCGTGGGGCAGGGCAAGCCTATCGAAGAAGCCATGGATGCAGCCCGCGCGGAAGCCGAACGAGCCGCAGCTATTGCTAGCAACGAAACAAACCCGGTAAGTGCGGCCAAGGCGGTGGCGCAAAACTATTTGCAGAACGCTGCTTCGCGTACGCGCGACGTCGCCGGGCGAGCCGTTCCTGCGGTGCAGGGATTGGTTAACAATGTGGCCGAAGCGGCGGGTACCACGCCGACGGAATTGGGCAAAAAAGCTGTTGATAGCTTCTGCGAAGCAACAGGTACCACACCAGCTGAATTAGGAAAAAACATCGTAGGGAGCGTTCTTTCTAAGGGGGCTTCAAGCAATACATCAAAGGGCTCATCGAAAGGTGGACAATACCTGTAATGACCGATTTGTGGCCACAACTGTCCTTGCTTCTGCCGCGAGTTGCGCGGCCAGTGCGCTATATCAACCATGAATATGGGGCGGTCCATCGCTACGACACCGACGACCCCACAGACGCTTCTTTTTGCATGGTGTATCCCGACACCTACGAACTAGGTCAGGCCAACCAGGCTATTCGCATCTTGGTGAATGCGGTTAATGCGACTGAAGGTATGTGGGCCGAACGCGCCTTCTTGCCCGACCCTGAATTCGCCGACCTCATGCGCGAGGAAGGCCTGCCCCTGTTTTCGCTTGAAAGCTGTGCACCGCTTTCTGAATTTACCTGCGTGGGCATTACGCTCCCGCATGAACTGGCGGCTACCAACGTGCTTGAAACCCTCGATCTAGCAGGCATTCCTTTACGAGCTAGCGAACGCGGCGAAGCTGAACCTTTCGTGATGGCAGGTGGCCCCTGCACCTACAACCCTGAACCCTATGCACCTTTTTTCGACTGCATGTGCATAGGTGAAGGTGAAGAAGCAATGCCCGAAACGGTGGCCTGCATACGCGACGGGCGCCGGGCGGGCAAGTCGCGTCAAGAGATTCTTGTAGACCTGGCGCGCATTCCAGGTACCTATGTGCCGAGCCTCTACGAGCCGGTAGAAAACCCCGCTGAAGTGGGAGCCATGGTCCGGCCCATACACGAAGCGGCACCTGCCGTGGTGCACAAACGCGTGTGGGAAGGTTTTGCCGAATCCAGCGGCTGGGAACCCTGCATTGTTCCCTTCGCCGACCTGGTACACGACCGCTTAAATGTTGAAATCCTCCGCGGCTGCGCGCGTGGTTGCCGTTTCTGCCAGGCGGGCATGACGTATAGGCCCGTGCGTGAACGCAGCGCGGAAAACATCGTGCAGTCGGTGCTCACGGGCTTAAAGGAAACGGGCTACGACGAAGTAAGCCTCACTTCGCTTTCGACCACCGACCATTCGCAGATC
Source organism: uncultured Coriobacteriaceae bacterium (assembly GCA_902768975.1). Classification (GTDB taxonomy): domain Bacteria; phylum Actinomycetota; class Coriobacteriia; order Coriobacteriales; family Eggerthellaceae; genus CACXMZ01. The sequence goes on along the minus strand of CACXMZ010000001.1, from coordinate 28,526 downwards.
GAACAGATTTTGTCACGTTTGGGTACCGAACTTTCGGGTACGGGTATTCGTGTGTCCATTCCGTCGCAGCGCCTTGACTCCTTTGGCGTGGGTATGGCCAAGCTGGTAGCAGGGGAGAAGCGCAGCGGCCTGACCTTTGCGCCTGAAGCGGGAACCCAGCGCCTGCGCGACGTTATTAATAAGAACGTGACGGAAGATGACCTGTTCAACGCCATAGAAGCGGCCTTTAAGGCGGGTTGGCGTCGTTGCAAACTCTATTTCATGATTGGCCTACCAACGGAAACCGACGAAGATGTTAAAGGCATTGCCAGCCTCGTGCAGCGTGCCTATGACTGCGCGCGCGAAGTAACGCCGCCCGACCAGCGCGGGCGCATTCAGATTGGTGCGTCCTGTGCCCTCTTTGTGCCCAAGGCGCAAACCCCCTTCCAGTGGTGTGGCCAGATTCCGCCTGAAGAAGCCCTGCGCCGTGTAAACCTGCTGCGCAATTCCGTGAAGTACAAGCAGGTGCGCATTAATTGGCATGACCCAGCGACCAGCTTCGTGGAAGCGCTTATGAGCCGCGGCGGGCGCGAATGTGCGGACCTGCTGCAAGGCGCCTGGGAGCGGGGGAGTCGCTTTGACGCATGGACCGAACACTTCCGCGAAGATGCCTGGCGTGAGTCTGCGGCGGCATGCGGCTTGGACGTGGATGCCGCGGCACAGCGCTCCTTCGAGCTGCGTGAAGTCCTGCCTTGGCAGCATATTTCCTGTGGGGTGTCCCTGGGCTACCTGCGCGCGGAATATAGGCGCGCCTTGGAGGGGCAGACTACGCCCGACTGCACCTTCGAATCCTGTACGGGCTGCGGCTTGTGTCAGGATCTTAATACCGACATATACATTCAGGAGGCGCGTTCGTGAGCCCCTTGCAAAATACCGAAAAGCTCTATGCCATTTTGCAGGCTCCGCGCAAGAACCAGCCGCAGGACAGCTTCCGTTTGCGCGTGTGCTTTGCCAAGCGCGGGCGTGCAGTCATGCTTTCGCATTTGGAAGTGGCTCATGCCCTGGAACGTGCCGTGCGCCGTGCGGGCTTGCCTTATGCCATCACCCAGGGTTTTTCGCCCCATATGAAGATTGCCTTTGGGGCAGCACTGCCGGTGGGTATAGGCGGCGAACGCGAACTCTTCGACGTGTTTTTAACAAGCTACATTCCCCCTGAAGAAGCCCATCTTGCCCTGCGCGACGCGTCCGTGCCCGACTTGTTTATTGTGTCCTGTGAATACATCGAGCGCAGTGCGCCCGCGGCCAGCAATGCCTACCCCGTGTCTTTGTATGAAGCGCGCATCGACGGCCAGCTGGAAGGGCCACTTATGCCGCCACCCTTTATTACCGTGGTGCGCAAAGGCAAGGAAAAGGTGCTCCAAGTTCCCGACTATTTGGTGGCGGGGCCCAAGGTTGAAGGTGACAGCATTCAGTTTGCGCTGTTGGCGCGCCAAGAAGGAAGCATGCGGCCAGACGCGTTGCTTAATGCCATGCTGGAGGGGGAAAGCAACATACGCGTTCGCTCCCTCACGCGTATCCATCAACTCTCCGACCCCTACGCCCTTCCGTTCTAAGCACCCGCCGCAGCCCTTTTCGAACGCAATAGGTAGTAATCGCGTTACTTTGTGAACACTAGATGTTGTTATGTCCCGAATGCTACCTTGTGGGCGGCATTTCTTGCGTGCTCGCGTAGAATAGCGGACATACTTTAAAAGTATTCTTCCTTCAGGGCTGCTTGAAGGTTGAGCGCGCATCAAAAACGGATATAAAAGGAGCATACATGAACATTACGAAACGTAGTGGCGCTGTCGAGCCCTATGATGGCACCAAAATCATGAACGCCATGGCCAAGGCTTTCGGCGACCAGGACAAAGAAGCAAGCCAGGAAGAACTTCGCGAACTGCTTGCGCTGGTTGAAGCCAAGATGGAAGCCCGTGGTGCTACCAGCGTGGAAGCCATCCAGGACCAGGTTGAAGAAGCCCTCATGGAAAAGGGCTATTTCGCAGAAGCGCGTTCCTACATTTTGTACCGTCATAAGCGCAGCGAACTGCGTGTAGCGCGCAAGACCATCGTGGACGCCGTGGATGGCCCGGAAGGCCTGGATGAATGGCTCGACAAAATCCAGAAGGATTTTTCCGACGACAAGTATTCCATGGTGGCTTTGGCGGCAAAGTATCGCAGCTTCCTGAAGTCCGACATGTCCGAAGCCGACCGCACCGAAGCCCTCGTGCGTGCCGCGGTCGAGCTGACCACCCAGGAGTCGCCCAAGTGGGAATTTATCGCGGGGCGCTTGCTTGCCTACAAGTTCTATTCGGAACTCGTGGCTGAATGTGACGCGCGCGGCATTGTTACTTTCTATGACAAAGTGCGCTACCTGGTCGACCAAAACCTCTACGGCGCCTACATTCTGGAACACTACACCAAGGAAGACCTGGACCTGGCGGAAACTTTCATCGTGCCTGAACGCGACGAACTGTTTACCTATTCAGGCCTCGACCTGCTCCTTTCGCGCTATGTCATTACTTCGCGTCAGCATGTGCCGCTGGAGTCGCCCCAGGAAATGTTCCTGGGCATTTCGCTGCATCTGGCCATGGAAGAAAAGAACGACCGCATGGGCTGGGTCAAGCGCTTCTACGACATGCTGTCTCAGCTGCAGGTCACCATGGCTACGCCCACCATTTCCAATGCGCGTAAGCCTCACCACCAGCTGTCCAGCTGCTTTATCGACACCGTGCCCGACTCGCTCGACGGCATTTATCGCTCCATCGACAACTTCGCGAAGGTCTCGAAGTTTGGCGGCGGCATGGGTCTGTACTTTGGTAAGGTGCGCGCAACGGGTGGCACTATTCGCGGCTTCGAAGGCGCGGCTGGTGGCGTGGTGCGCTGGATCCGCATCGTTAACGACACGGCAGTGGCCGTGGACCAGCTTGGCATGCGCGCGGGTGCCGTGGCCGTCTACTTGGACGTGTGGCACCGCGACCTGCCTGAATTCCTGCAGCTGCGCACCAACAACGGCGACGACCGCATGAAGGCCCACGACGTATTCCCCGCGGTGTGCTACCCAGACCTGTTCTGGAAGCTGGCCCGCGACAACATGGATGCCGAATGGCACATGATGTGCCCCCACGACATTCTTACCGTGAAGGGCTATGCGCTCGAAGACTACTTTGGGGAAGAGTGGGAACGCCGCTATCAGGAATGTGTGGAAGACCCGCGTATTCCCAAGCGCAGCATGCCTGTGAAGGAAATCGTGCGCCTTATTCTGAAGAGTGCCGTGGAAACGGGTACGCCCTTTACGTTCAACCGCGACACGGTGAATCGCGCTAACCCCAACCCGCATAAGGGCATGATTTATTGTTCGAACCTCTGCACTGAAATTGCCCAGGGCATGTCGCCCATTGAACCGGTTTCGACCGAAGTGCAAACCCATGGTGGCGACACGGTTGTGGTTACTACCACGCGCCCGGGCGACTTTGTGGTGTGCAACCTGGCCAGTTTGTCGCTGGGCCATTTGCCCGTGGAAGACGACGAAGTCATGCGTCATGTTATCCGTACGGTCGTGCGTGCTCTCGACAATGTCATCGACCTGAATTTCTACGCGCTCGAATATGCCCGCATTACCAATCGCCAGTTCCGCAGCATTGGTCTGGGCGTTTCGGGGTACCACCACATGCTTGCCAAGGCGGGCATTAAGTGGGAAAGCGAAGAGCACCTGGAATATGCCGACAAGGTGTTCGAGCGCATTAACCGTTTTGCTATTGAAGCTTCGGCCGACCTGGCTGCTGAAAAGGGGAGTTACCAATTCTTTGATGGCAGCGAATGGCAAAGTGGCGCCTACTTCGACAAGCGCAACTATACGGGCAGCGAATGGGCGGCGGTGCGCGCCAAGGCTGCGGAAGGCATGCGCAATGCTTACCTGCTGGCCATTGCACCCACGTCTTCAACGTCCATCCTTTCGGGCACGACGCCAGGCGTAGACCCTGTCATGCGCCGTTTCTTCCTGGAAGAAAAGAAGGGGGCCATGCTGCCGCGTGTGGCGCCGGACCTGTCGCCCGACACCTACTGGTACTACAAGCCTGCGCATGAAATCGACCAGACTTGGTCTGTGCGCGCGTCGGGCATTCGCCAGCGCCACATCGACCAAGCCCAGTCGATGAATCTCTATATTACGAACGACTTTTCCATGCGTCAGGTGCTCGAGCTGTACCTGAAGGCCTGGGAAGAAGGCGTGAAGACGGTGTACTACATCCGCAGCAAGTCGCTTGAGGTGGAAGAGTGCGAAAGCTGTGCGAGTTAGTTTCGTCGTTCTACGAACGACGAAACTGGTCGACGTTGCGCTTGGTTCTAGCACTTCATCTTGCCCCTTGTTTTGTCCTTCGTGTACCAAAGTACACTTCAGGCCAAAGGCGGGGCAATCCAAAGCACTAGAACCAATGCTCACTGACTTTATCGGACCAATGAGTTTAAAAAGTAGAGAGGAAAGGAACAGAAATGACCATCGATTTGAATAAGGAACTCACGCGCAACCCCTTGTTTAATCCCGAAGGCGACACGGACGTGCTCGACCGTCGCATGATTGGTGGCAACACCACTAACCTGAACGACTTCAACAACATGCGCTACCCCTGGGTGAGCGACTGGTATCGCCAGGCCATGAACAACTTCTGGATCCCCGAAGAAATCAACCTGTCCCAGGACGTGAAGGACTACCCGAACCTGCCGCCAGCGGAACGCACGGCCTACGACAAGATCCTGTCCTTCCTCGTGTTCTTGGACTCCATCCAAACGGCCAACCTGCCCAACATCGCTGAATACATTTCGGCCAACGAAGTGGACCTGTGCCTGCACATCCAAACCTTCCAGGAAGGCATCCATTCGCAGAGCTATTCTTACATGCTCGACACCATCTGTTCGCCAGAAGAGCGCAACGACATCTTGTTCCAGTGGAAGACCGACGAACACCTGCTTACGCGTAACACTTTTATTGGCAACCTGTACAACGACTTCCTGAACGACCGCCGTCCGCTAACCTTCCTGAAAGTGCTCATGGCAAATTACATTCTGGAAGGCGTGTACTTCTATTCAGGCTTTATGTTCTTCTACAACCTGGCGCGCAACGGCCGCATGCCCGGGTCGGCGCAGGAAATCCGCTACATCAACCGCGACGAAAACACGCACCTGTGGCTGTTCCGCAACATCTTGAACGAACTGCAGAAGGAAGAACCCGAACTGTTCAGCGAAGAAATCGTTGCTGAACTGCGCGAAATGCTTGAAGAAGGCGTGCGCCAGGAAATTGCCTGGGGTCACTATGTTATTGGCGACGACATTCAGGGCCTGACCAAGGACATGATTACCGACTATATTCGCTACTTGGGTAACCAGCGCTGGTCGGCTTTGGGCTATGGGCCGCTGTTTGAAGACAATATCGAAGAGCCGCCGAATATGGCTTGGGTTTCGCAATATGCCGACGCCAACATGGTAAAGACCGACTTCTTCGAAGCACGTAGTACCGCGTATGCGAAGTCGACGGCCCTGGTGGACGACCTCTAGGATTTTGCCAGCCCTATTTCTGCCGCGTGGGGGAGTGCAAGCAGCGCTTTCTTGGGTGCACGGCAGGGAATTGGCTTAAAAATTGTGGCGAAATTAAGCGCGTAAGGTTTCCCCTTGCGCGCTTATTGCTTTACCGCTAAAATGGCAAAGCTGCTTTAAAGCAGTACCAACAAGCGGGGTGTTAGCTCAGTTGGTTAGAGCGCCGGCCTGTCACGTCGGAGGTCGCGAGTTCAAGTCTCGTACATCCCGCCATTGCATACAAACCCGTTCTGACGAACGGGTTTTTTGTTGCCGCTGCGGCTTCGTGAAGCACTCGACCTTGCCCCTTGTTTTGCGCCTCGTGTACCAAAGTACACTTCAGCACAAAGGCGGGGCAATTTCGAGCACTTCACAAACCCTCGCTGTCTCTTCGACTACCTGCATTTTTATGCTGAAGCGAACCATATTTGCGATTCATACCAAGTGCTTTACAATAGGGCACAGAATGATACTAAAAATGTGCCAAATAGCGCTTGCGTACTCATACCTTGTTGAAAGGAACTCACTTGTTACTAAGGGAAGCAGCAGAGAAGTATGTAGAGCTCAGCACCTGGATTAGAGAGCTTTCATCACCACAAATTGTCAATATCTACGACGCCACGTCGTACCGAAAAGAGTATCTGACTCACTTCCGTATTATTAGAAGCATTGCGCAGGTCAAGACCGATTTAATGGAAGTGTATCTAAGACCGGTATTGGAAAGCGACTACATCCTTTCCGAAGAGGAACTTTCGGTCCTTCGTTATCTAAGAGGAAGCCTCCTTGACGCATATGTCATGGACAATATGGATACTCCATTCATATACCGAGTGGCACGTCGGCTTCTTGAGGACGCAGAAAGAAAGCAAGATAAAAAAGCCGTTTTAAGATCGCTGGATGACTTCGTGATGGCTGCGTATGCGTATCTTGCCATGGTGCGAAGGGTCCATCCATATTCCGATTCTGCGCTTAAGTGTAAGGAAAAAGGGCTGAGGGCAGCGAATCGTATTTTGGAATACCTGCCAGTGGAAATGCTCGAAACCGTGTCAGGAGATTCTGCCAGAGAAGCGGTCCTTATCAATTCCAGATACATCACAACATTGTTCGAATACCCGCTTTCCGACGATGATGCCGTCCTTACTGAATCCATACTCCAACTGTTAAGGCGTGCCCTTTCGCTGAAAGATATACCAGAGTATCGCAGTCTTGTGCCAGACTTCGACTGGGTGTATCACGAGTTCCGTACGCTGCATTATTTTAGCGTCATGACCATCTTTCATAATAGTTACGGCTTCAATCAAGAGCAGCTTGAAGAAATAAACGAAAAGGCCAAGCAACTCCTAGAAATCTGGGAGAGGGAATACGAGCACCTTAAGGACTATAACTCGACAGAGACGATACAATTTGCAGCCACGCGCTGCGCCTATTTGGTTGGCGAAATCGACAAAGATGCATATCAGGACAAACTTATCGAATTGGCGGTAAGTCCCAGAAGCGGCAGATACAATGCCGATGAAATGCAGCGCATTACGTCGATTCCCATTGAGTACATGCTGACTGTCGACCCTGATAATTTGACCGAAAAAGACAAGGGAGCTCTCGCTACCTTTTATAAAGAGCTCGTCAGATATATTCACAGGATGCCCAAGCTGGGGCACCTGTCCTTCCTCTTGACCGAGTTAGCCTTTCTGCTTGAACATTTCATAGAAATCGACGGGGTCATCGATTTCGAAACCATGTGTATGGAACTTCTTGCAGCTATTCATCCGCCTACCTACATTCATTCTTTGTCTGTGGCAGACCTGAGCACATGCCTCGCCAGGCACCTTTTTAGAAAGCATCCACAGATGTTTGCGAATACGCCAGGATACCCGGATATCGATGCTGTCGCAGACCATGTTTGGCATGCAGCAGCTTGCCACGATATAGGTAAGCTTTTCATTGTGGAAACGATTATTACCTACGGTAGAGCGCTCTATGACAGGGAATTTGACTGGATTCGCTGCCATCCTGAAGCGGGAGCAAAGTTCCTTTCCATGCGAGAAAAGACTAAGGATTATGCTGATGTGGCTTTAGGGCATCATCGCTGGTATGACGGAAAGGACGGATATCCAGAGGCCTATAATCCGGCAAAGGCCAAAGACCGCGTGGTGGTTGACATAGTTGCCTGTGCAGACTGCCTTGATGCCGCCACCGACAACGTCGGGCGTTCATATAAAAAGGGCAAGGAACTTGACGACTTCATAGTAGAGCTGAAGGGCGGGAGCGGTACGCGCTATGCGCCGTTTTTGCTCGAGTTTTTCGAAGATGAAGAGATTTATGACGAGCTAAAGGACCTTTTAGATTCTGGTCGCAACGACAAATATCGTCACACGTATACCATTCTTGAGAAAGTAATGCGCTAAACAAGCCTTCTTGCAGTACCTGCCCTAAGCTTAAAAGCTCCGCGAGACCAATGGATTCGGTACTATAATGCTAGATACGTTAAACGCAGTAGTAGAAAGGAATACCGATGACTAGCATGTTAGCTTACGTACCGGCACTTATCGCAATCGCTCTATGTCTCTTCGTTTTCATAAGGGCCTATAAGCGCGAAGTTCCCCAACCCATGAAACCCTGGTGGAGGATAGTCATTCCTATAGCTCTGGGTTGTATTGCCCCCTTGCTTTCCACAGGCCTTGCTCTTCTTTTCAACGGTGGAGCAATGAAGCTCTTTGGCGCAACATTCCTTCAGCTCACACCTAACGCTTTCGCTAATTCCTTGCTGGCTAGCTTTTTTTTGGCAGGTTTTACGGAAGAGTTTGTTAAGTTCATCTTAATTCTCATCGCAGTCAAGATTGTGAAGCCAGCGAAGGTCTACGAGTACGCCCTCATCGGTGCTGCGATTGGTCTCGGCTTCTGCATTATGGAGGAATACCTCTATATCGATCCCAATGCAGAAGGCGGAGCAGTCCTTACTTTTGTGCGTCTTCCGTTCTTTGCCATGCATATGGTTTTAAACACCGTTATGGGTCTTGGTTTAGGCATGTACAAGCACTGCAAGCAGACAGGCAAGCCCGGGGCAGGGCGCTGGCTGGCCCTTGGCCTGATTTTGCCGGTGCTCTGGCATACCCTTTATGACTCTGCGACGGTAAAGACTCCTCTCATCCTGGCGCCGGATGATCCAATGGTACAAAGCGTCGGTCTTGTTTATGCAGGAGTCATGGCACTTGTAACGCTTATTTTGCAGTTCACTGTTCTCTGGCAGTTCAAGAAAAACACCGAACGGTCTTGCGCGCTACCAATTGAACCCTAGGCACCAAGACTTATTGGCACGCGCGTGGATTGCGTGTTGTTGCATAAATTGCGTTAATCTAAGCTTTGTACGAGATGAAACGCTTTGATGGAGCGTATTAGTATCAGCAAGAAAAGAGATTTCTGAAAGGAAAGGTTATGGACTTCAAAGACCTCAGCCCCGAAATGCGTGAAAAGGTGAAGGCATGCAAAACTCCTGAAGAACTCCTCGAGCTCGCCAAAAAGGAAGGCTATAAGCTCTCCGAAGAAGAACTTGCAGCCGTTTCGGGTGGCAAAAGCTGGTCGTGTACCCACTGTGCGCTGCTTATTGGCGACTAGTCCCATGAGGCTTGGCTTCTAAGTATTGAAGAAGCCTGTGTGAGTGTGACGTTTTGGAACGTGTGCTATTTGTAAGACAGATAGTCTGCAATGTGCATATAATTGTTGTAAGGCATAACATGCTGGAGCTATTGTGCCCCAGCTTTGCAAGAGGAAGGAAACGTTATGGATTTTAAAGACTTGAGCCCCGAACTGCGCGAAAAGGCCATGGCGTGCAACTCTCCTGAAGAGCTGCTGGAGCTCGCCAAGAAGGAAGGCTATAAGCTTTCTGACGAAGAAATGGAAGGCGTTGCTGGCGGATGGTCATGCGATTCCTTCGGTGAGCGTAGCGACTGCCACCTGAATCAGTGGTACGAATAATCGCCCGCTGCTAAAACACGCTGGTAATTAAAAATCAGGCGCCCATTCCGAATCGTAAGGAGCGGAGTGGGCGCTATTGCGTGGACACAAATCTTCAAATAGATGTAAATTATTGTCGTAGGGGATAAACCCCCTGGTACGTTCGTCTCCCAGCACCATATTGTGCGCTTTTCTGTCATGTGCGTAATACGTGCGAATTAGTACGAAATATGGTTAAATATGTCACAAGCTCTTGATGCTTTATAGGGCTATCAATTGAAGTTGGGAGTGATGATATGAGAAAGAAAATCTTTGCTGTTCTGGTTGCTGCCGGCGCGCTCGTATTTGCGTTGTCGCTGGCTGCCTGCTCGCCGGCTGGCGGCGGCGCATCTTCAGGTGCTGGCGCTGCAAGTGGTGACGCTACAAGCGGTGGCGGTGTTGTGCTTGCTTACAACACTGAACCACAAACCAACCTCATTCCTTCTATGGTTAACGAAGTTGGTGGCGGTAATATCCTCGAACTCATTTTTGAGGGCCTCACACGCTATGACGTAGACGGCTCTACGAAGCTAGCTATTGCCGAATCTATTACCACTACAGACGACGGTAAGACCTGGAACGTTAAGATTAAGGAAGGCAAGAAGTTTTCCGATGGTTCACCCTTAACGGTACAGAACTTTGTCGACGCCTGGAATTGGGGCGCAAACCCTGAAAATGGCGCTCTGTCTGGCGAATTCTTCATGGCAATTGAAGGCTACCCCGAAGTTGACGAAGAAGGCAACCTGGTTGGTACCTTCGACGGTCTGTCTGGCCTGGAAGTTGTTTCCGACACTGAATTCAATATCACGCTTAATGAAGCTGACCCAGAATTCGACAAGCAGCTTGGCTATAGCGCCTTCTATCCGCTGCCAACTGGTTCGCTCGATTCCCCAGAAGCACTGGAAGCACAGGGCACGAAGCCTGTTTCTAATGGCCCATATGTTCTGCAGGCCTGGGACCACAACGAAAAGATCGAACTGGTTCCTAACCCCGAATATGACGGCGACATTCCTGCAAAGAACGCAGGCCTCACCTTTAAGATGTACACCGACGACTCGGCTGCCTACAACGACTTGCTCGCTGGCAACTTGGACGTGCTTGACTCGATTCCGGCCGATGCTATGTCAACCTTCAAGGACGACCTGGGCGAACGTGCCATCAACCAGGACGGCGCCGTGTACCAGTTCTTCACGATTCCTTATTATCTTGAACACTTTGCCGACGACGAAGAAGGCCGCCTGCGCCGCCAGGCCATTTCCATGGCATTCGACCGCCAGGAAATCTGCGACACCCTCTTCAACGGCACGCGTACCCCTGCAACGGACTTTGTTGCTGCGGTAATTCCTGGTCATTCCGACTCTATTGCAGGCAATGAAGTTCTGCAGTATAACCCCGAAAAGGCCAAGGAATTGTGGGCACAGGCAAATGCCATTTCTGACTGGGGCAACTCCACCTTTAAGATTGCCTACAATGCCGACTCAAGCGCCCATAAAGAATGGGTCGAAGCTGTGCTGAACCAAGTTGGCCAGACGCTTGAAATTAGTGCCGAACCCGAAGCCTATGCTCAGTTCTCTGAACTGCGCAACGACGCTACTAACGGCACGATGAAATCAGCCCTGCGTGGTGGCTGGCAGGCTGACTATCCTTCAGCCTACAACTTCATGGGCCCAATCTACCGCCTCAATGCTGGTGCAAACGACTCGCGTTATAACAATCCTGAATTCGAAAAAGTGCTCCTTGAAGCACGCAGCCAGCAGGATGAAGCGGCTCGCACCGAAGGCTATGCCAAGGCTCAGGAAATCCTTATGAGGGACCTTCCTGCCATTCCGCTGTGGGGCCAGAATGCTCTTGGTGGTTATTCAGAACATGTCGACAATGTGGTAGTGAACTGGAAGACAGTTCCTGTCTATCAGGACATTGTCAAGAAGTAACAGCAAACTTCTGAGGCTTTGAACTAAAAAAGTGTGGGGTGGTTCTTTTTGAACCGCCCCTCACTGTTTATAATGGTTAGTAATTGTTAGTGTGTTGAACGACAGGTACTTAAGTGAAACGGTATGTAGGACGCAGATTACTTCAGCTGATCCCCGTTTTTTTCGGGGCTACTTTCCTTATCTTTGCTATGGTCTACGCCCTGCCGGGGGACCCTATCGCTGCTCTTGGTGGCGACAAGGGCTTGCCGCCTGCCGTGCGCGCAGCTATCGAGAGGGAATACCACCTCGACCAGCCGCTTTTAATCCAGTACCTCTATTACCTCAAAGGTATTTTTACCTTCGACTTTGGCATGACCTTTTCGGGCCGCCCGGTCGTAGAGGTTATGGCCGACGCCTTCCCGTGGACGCTAAAACTGGCGCTGATGGCCATTGTGTTCGAGTCTGTGTTTGGCATTCTGTTCGGCGTTTTTGCTGGCCTGCGCCGCGGCGGCGTTTTCGATTCAACGGTCCTTGTGCTTTCGCTCTTCCTGATTGCCATTCCGGTCTTTGTTATAGGCTTCCTTTTGCAATTTATCATAGGGGTGAAGCTGGGCTGGCTTCCCGTAACGGTTGACCAGAGTATGTCCTTTAAGTCCATGCTTATGCCAGCAATTGTATTGGGGGCTGTTTCCTTTGCTTACATTTTGCGCCTGACACGCACCGAAGTTGCCGAAAATGCGACGGCAGATTACGTGCGCACTGCCACAGCGAAGGGCTTAAGCCGTCCCAAGGTGGTTGTGCGTCATATCCTGCGCAATTCCTTGATTCCCGTTATCACCTTTATCGGCGCCGACCTCGGCGCGCTGATGGGCGGTGCAATCGTCACCGAAGGTATCTTCAATATTCCAGGTGTTGGCGGCACCATGTACAAGGCCATTTTCCAAGGCGAAGCGGCGACGGTGGTTTCATTCACCACCATCCTCGTGCTCGTCTACATTTTTACTTCGCTTATTGTCGACCTGCTCTATGCGGCTCTAGACCCAAGGATTAGATATGAGTAAAGACACAATATATCCTGGGCAGGAACACAGTTTTTCCGACATTGACGAAACGGGGCTCGGCGCTGTTGACGCAGTGCCCGACGACCGCCCCCCAGCGTCTTTATTTGGCGAAGCGTGGCGGCAATTGCGTCGTCGTCCCATTTTTTGGATTTCCGCCGCCCTTATTTTGCTTTCTTTGCTCATGGCTTTGTTCCCTCAGCTTTTTACTTCGGCGGACCCGCGCTATTGCGTTTTAAAGCATTCGCTTGAAGCACCGGGTCCTGGGCATCCCTTTGGTTTTGACAAGCAAGGCTGCGACATTTACGCGCGAACCATCTACGGGGCCCGTGCGTCGGTTTCCGTAGGCGTCCTTTCGATGCTGCTTTCCGTTACCATCGGTGTCATTATGGGCTCGATTGCGGGCTACCGCGGCGGCTGGGCAGATTCGCTGCTTTCGCGCGTTACCGACATCTTCTTTGCGATTCCCTTTGTGTTGGCGGCTATCGTTATCATGCAAATCTTCAAAGAGTCGCGCACCATATGGACGGTTGTTATTGTCATTTCGCTCTTCGGTTGGCCGCAAATTGCGCGCATATGTCGAAGTGCGGTTATAGAAGCAAAACAAGAAGAATACGTGACCGCCGCGCGTGCCCTTGGTTCGGGGGGCTGGGCGAATATGCTTCGCCACATTTTGCCTAATGCAGCCGCCCCGATTATTGTGTATGCGACGGTTGCTCTTGGTTCATACATTGTGACCGAAGCGACCTTGTCCTTCCTTGGCATTGGTTTGCCACCGACGATTGTTTCCTGGGGCGCCGACATTGCTTCGGCGCGCAGCGTGCTCCGTCAGGCTCCGCAGGTCTTGTTCTTCCCAGCAGGTGCCTTGGCCATGACCGTGCTTGGCTTCATTATGATGGGCGACGTTGTCCGCGACGCCCTTGACCCGAAAGCGAGGAAATAATGCTTCAAGCAGAAACATCCTCGCAGGCAGTAGGGGCTCAAGAGGCCGCCGAAGTGCAAGAGCAGGCACAGGATCACGTGCAGGAACAGGCGAATGGAGCGGACCTTAAGCCCCTGCTTGAGGTGAAGGATCTCGAAGTTGCCTTCCAGTCGTCAACGGGCACCGTTCCCGCGGTACGTAAGGCAAACTTTTCCATTTATCCAGGCCAGACCATTGCCATCGTGGGTGAGTCGGGCTCCGGAAAGTCGACCGTTGCCGCTGCTGTCATTGGCTTGTTGCCTGGCACGGGCAAGGTAACGGGTGGCCAGATACTATTTGATGGCAAAGATATTACGCACTGCACCCGAAAAGAATACGAGGACCTGCGCGGTTCGAAAATCGGTCTGGTGCCGCAGGATCCTATGTCGAACCTGAACCCTGTGTGGTCGATTGGTTTTCAGGTGCGTGAAGCCCTGGTTGCCAACAATATTGCCAAGGGTAGCGAAGCCCATAAGCTTGCTATACAGATGCTCGAACACGCCGGCTTGCCCGACGCCGAGCGCCGCTCCAAGCAGTATCCTCATGAATTTTCTGGCGGCATGCGCCAGCGTGCGCTTATCGGCATTGGCCTGGCCTGCCATCCAAAATTGCTTATTGCCGACGAACCAACCTCTGCCCTCGACGTAACCGTCCAAAAGCGCATTCTTGACCATCTAGAGAACCTGACGAGCGAGTTGGGCACCGCGGTCATGTTTATTACCCACGACCTGGGCCTGGCAGCTGAACGTGCTTCGTATTTGGTAGTTATGCACCGCGGGCGCGTTGTTGAGTCGGGTCCTTCGCTGGAAATCTTGCAAAACCCGCGCCACCCCTACACGAAGCGCTTGGTGCAGGCGGCTCCGTCTTTGTCTTCGCAGCGCCTAAGCGCCGGGGTCGAAGCTGCGCAAAGTGCGCATGAAGTTTCAGATTCTTCAAGCGAACAAAGCGACTCCGATGAAGTACTGCGCGCAGAAAACCTGGTGAAAGTCTTTGATATTCGCGGTGCCAAGGGCGAAAAGCAGGAACTCCGTGCCGTGGACGACGTTTCTTTTTCCATTCGTCGTGGCACAACCCTAGCTATTGTGGGCGAGTCGGGTTCAGGCAAATCGACGGTAGCCAATATCTTGCTGGGCTTACTGAAGGCGACTTCGGGCGAAGTCTACTACGAAGGTGTGCCCAGTTCTACGCTAAGCGCTGCGGACATGTTTAAGCTGCGCCGCAAGATGCAACCCGTTTTCCAAAACCCCTACGGTTCGCTCGACCCTATGATGTCGATTTATCGCTGTATTGAAGAACCCTTACGCATTCATAAAATTGGGACACGCGAAGAACGCGAAAAGCGTGTGGCGGAACTGCTCGACCTAGTTTCCCTACCGCGCTCTGCCATGCGCCGTTACCCAGGCGAACTTTCGGGTGGTCAGCGTCAGCGTGTGGCAATTGCCCGCGCCCTTGCCTTGAATCCTGAAATTGTTGTGCTCGACGAAGCGGTTTCGGCCCTTGACGTGCTTGTGCAGGCGCAGATTCTGCAATTACTCACCGACTTGCAGGCCGAATTGAACCTGTCTTACCTATTCATTACCCACGATTTGGCAGTTGTGCGTCAGAGCGCTGACGAGGTCATCGTGATGCGCGACGGGAAAATGGTGGAGTCAGGCAGCTGCGAAGATCTTTTTGCCAACCCCCAGGAAGACTACACACGCGACTTGATTGCCGCTATTCCCGGTGGCTCAATTCCTCTTTGGTCCGGGAACTGATGCTCTAAAATATATGGTGTATACGCCAGGATTATCCAAATAATGGTGGTTGCACAACGATATTTCAACTAGAATTAAAAAAAGCGAGAGTTAGTGCTGGCGTGAGAGCATACGTATTGGAAGGAAGCAATGTGACCTTAAGGGAAGTTGCTGAAAAATTTGTAGAGCTCAGTACCTGGATTAGAGAGCTTTCATCACCTCAAATTGCAAATTCCGAGGATGCTGCGTCATACCGCGAAGAACTCTTGACTAACTTCCGTAGAATAGGAGATATCGCTCAGATTAAGACCGGCTTATTGAATGATTATCTGATGCCGGTGCTCGATAGCAATCGCCTCCTAACCGAAGAGGAAGTTGTGGTTCTTCGCGATTTGCGCGAAAACCTTATGGATGCATATGTCATGGACAACATGGATGCTCCGACCATATACCGAGTAGCGCGCCGTCTTTGCGAGGATGCAGAAAGAAAGCATGACGAAGAAGCCATCATAAGATCACTGGACGATTTCGTCATGGCTACCTATGCCTACCTAACCATGGTGCGAAGGGTATATCCGTATTCCGATTCTGCCGTCAAGTGTAGAGAGGAAGGACTTCAAGCAGTAAACCGCATTTTGGAATATCTGCCGCCAGAGAAGCTGAAGACATTACCAGAAGGTCCTGTTCGGGAAGCAGTTCTCATTAATGCCAGATATATCATGACACTGTATGAGTATCCGCTCACCAAGGAAGACAGCGCTCTTTCCGAGCCCATTCTTCAATTACTGCGGCGCGCTCTTTCGCTTAAGGATGTTCCAGAGTACCGAGAACTAGTGCCAGACTTCGACTGGATATACCACGAGTTCCGTACCCTGCACTATTGCAGCCTCATGACTATTTTTCATAACATGATTGGCTTCAATCAAAAGCAGCTTGCGGAAATAAACGAAAAGGCCAAGCTCCTTCTAGAGATATGGGAGCGTGAGTACGAGCACCTTAAAGATCGCAATTCGACAGGTACCATACTATTTGCAGCCACGCGCTGTGCTTATCTTGCTGGCGATATCGACAAGGAAGCGTATAAGGCTCGGCTCATCGAATTTGCGGCAAACTCAAAGAACGATATCTACAATGTTGATGAAATGCAGCGTAAAACGACGGTTCCTCTTGAATACATGCTTACCATCGATCGGGATAATATAAGCGAAAAAGACCAGGAAACGCTCGTCGGTTTTTATAAAGAGCTCATCCGATATGTTCACGGGATGCCTAAGCTGGGAAATCTGCCTTTCCTCTTGACCGAGCTGGCTTTCCTGCTCGATAACTTCATAGATATCGACGGAGCAGCCGACTTTGGAACCATGTGTTTGGAACTTCTCGCAGCCATTCATCCACCTACGTATATTCATTCTTTGTCTGTTGCAGATTTAAGCGCATGTTTGGCCAAGCACCTTTTTAGAAAGCACCCGGATATGTTTGCAAATACCCCGGGATATCCGGACGTCGATGCAATTATGGATCATATTTGGCGTGCTGCTGCTTGCCACGATATAGGAAAACTATTTGTCGTGGAAACAATTATTACGTACGGCAGACCGCTCTACGACAGAGAATTCGACTGGATACGTTGCCATCCCGAGGTTGGGGCGCGTCTTCTTTCCAAGCACGAAAAGACCAAGGATTATGCCGATGTTGCTCTTGGACATCAGCGTTGGTATGACGGTAAGGGCGGGTATCCAGAGACGTATGACCCAGAAAAGGTCAAGAATCGTTTGGTGGTTGACCTCGTTGCCTGTGCAGATTGCCTTGATGCCGCCACCGACAATGTTGGGCGTACGTACAAAAAAGGTAAGACACTTGATGGGTTTGTTTCAGAGCTGAAAGAGGGAAGCGGCACACGTTATGCGCCGTTTTTGCTCGAGCTATTTGATGACGAGGAAGTATATCTTGAGCTGGAGGCCATTTTAAACTCCGGACGCGATGATAAGTATCGTCATACCTATACCATTCTCGAGAAAGTGATGCGCTAACCATGGATATCAACAAATATGATTCAAGCACGGTAGAACTCATCGAAAAGGTGTATGAGCAAAAGCTCAACATTTCAGAAGAAGTGTTGGACACGCTTGCAGAACTGAAAGATGTCGCCTATGAATTAGGGGATTTCGCCCTGCAAGGTTTCGTGCACTTCCACATGGCCGACGCTCTCTACACCTTCGAAAAGGGCTATTCAAGCTTTCGAGTTAACCTTGCTAAAGCCATTTCCTTTTTTGAATTGGCGCGCGAAAACGAGCTTCTCGCCCGTGCGTATAATTATGTTGCGGTGGACGCGCTCAACAACGGTAGCTTCGACGTGGCCTACCTGTACTTGATGAATGCAATGCACACGTGTGAAAAGATCGAAAACAATTATCTGCTGAGTATTATTAATAACAATATTGGCCAGGTCTATGCGAGGATGCATAGCTACGAAAAGGCCATCGACTATGTGCGCGAAGGTACCAGGCTCCAGGCCATGAGTCCCAAGGACGACTTCTATTACTATCAGAATATGATCAACGGTTACTTTTCGGAAGGCATGCTTTCTGCTCTTATGGGCGACGTGGCTGGCACCAAAGCAGTAGATGCAGAAATCGCTAAACTTGAAGAAGAGACCGACGTTTCCAACACCCCGAGTGTCTTTGTGCCTATATCTATGCTCAGGCTCATAATCTGTGTTTTGGAGGGCAATGAAGAAGAGTACGAGGCACGCCGTACGGACATCATTAAAAAACTGCGTGACTCCTATAGGCTCTACGACTTCATAACGGACTTAGAAGATTTCTGCCACATCCTGATTGACTATGGCAAGCTCGACGACGCCAAAGAGGTAATCGAAGCTATCAAGGATACGGTAGATGCAAGCCCCGTTATACTGATGAAAAAAATCATTTCGTCGCTTGAAATCGCATATTTCGAAAAGAAGGGCGACGTTGAAATGGTGAACCACCATTTGCGCGAACAGTACTACCTGGCCGAACAGCAGCAAGACGAACAAAACAGGATATATCACTACTCGATCGACCTGATCAACATAATGAATGCCCAGCGAAAGGAACAGGAGCGGATTCGCCAAGAAAACAAGATGCTCCAGTCGCAGGTGGAAAAAGACCCGCTGACGGGCCTTGCTAATCGCCTTAAACTCGACCAGCTTATTTCGTCGATGTTCGAAAACGCAAAGAAGTACAAAACGCCCTTTGCGGTATCTATCATGGACATTGACATGTTCAAGGATTACAACGACACCTACGGGCACCTGGCCGGTGACATTTGCCTGCAAACGGTGGCGAATGTTATTCAGGACGTTTCCGACAAGCATGGAGTCTTTTGTGCGCGCTATGGCGGCGACGAATTCGTTATGCTCTATGAAAACAAAAGCGACGAAGAAGTAAAAAGCATTGCCCATGAACTGGGTAAGAGGGTGCTTGAAGAAGAAATAGCCTTTGGCGATACGGGTGAAATTGGCAGCGTGTCGATTTCGCAGGGGATATGCAATAGCATTCCTTCCGAAGGGCAGATCCAGAACGACTTTCTCAATGAAGCCGACAACGCGCTTTATGCCGTGAAGAAAAGCATGGACAAACCAGGGGAGCGGGAATCCGTAAGACTCGTGCATCTGTAAGATGGGTGGATTATGAAGACGCTAAGCCACGCGCTCGCACTTCAAACACTCATGCTTCAGGCAGCCGACGAAGGACGCGGGCCGGTTTTGTTTGGCGAAAGCCTCGAACGCGCCCGTGAAGCAGTGGTGCCCTTTATGGTGGGGGAGAAGTTCCCGAGTGTTTACCTGGAGCACCCGCTTATTGGCGACCCTTTTCTTGATGTCACGGTGCTTTATGGAAAAATCGAGCCAGGCTTTTGCATAGAGTCCGATGCTGCGCGCGGAACAGAAGCGCTCATCGACTGGTATGCAAATGAATGTGGTGAATACGAAAACATCAGCTTTGGTTTTGAACTAGACACGAAAAAGACCGAGCTGTCTGCTGGTGCTGTCCACTTTCAGCCGCGCCGTCATACCGAGCTGGTCGAGCCCTTCTGTAAGGCACTCGGAGAACCCGAACGTGCTCAACTCTACCTTGGCTTGAATGAACGCCTACCCGCCGAATGGCAGCTGTCATTTTTCGGCATGTTTAGGGGGCGCCCAGGATCGCCCTTGCGCGTGTGCGGCTATCTGGACGCCGAAGAACGGGAAGCCTGCGCCCAAGACCCTTCGCGCCTTGCGTCCGTGTTCGACGCCATTGGTTTTTCTGCCTACGATTCCCCTATGCTTGCTGAAGCAACAAGGCTTATGGGGGTGGCGCCCGTTGGCATCGACTTCCAGTTCGACGTATGGCCAGACGGAAGCCTGGGCAACACCTTTGCCTTTGACCTTCAATTTGGCATAGAGCAGCCCGAAGCCGTGCTTGCAAACTTTACCGACGGCCCCGCTGCGCAGCTTATGGGCTTGCTGGAAAGCTTGGGCGTGGCAGACCATCGCTGGAAACTGGGAGCACAGGCTGCCTTTGCGCGTGCGATTCCCGTAGAATTGCCCGATGGTAGTTTGCATCGTTATAGCTTTACCCTTATGCCGCAGTGGGCGAAGGCCCGATGGACCGACGGTGTTTTGCAGCCTTCAAAGCTGTATTTCCTGGCCAAGGCGGGTTTATCTGAAACCTCAGACGAATAATGCGCATTCGCGCTGGTGCGCATTCCCGGGGCTATAGGAGTATTATTACCAAAGGAATTGAGGCATGACCGCCTACGTGAAAGAGTGATTTTGTATGTTAATGAGTTTTATGCTCGGGCAAAAGTATTTGTGGCCTATTCCTTTTATTCTCCAGGCACTTGCCTATATTGGCGTGCTTGGGAAGATGAATATTCCTATCCGGTTCGCCTTTATTCCGGGTGGGGCAGACTATCAGATTACGAAGCGGCTTTACCCAAAAACTCGTACTTTCTGGCGGCCATTTTTTGTAGCCAGTTTGCTGGTCTTAGCGGCGTTCTACATTAATCCCTTTGTGGGGTCAGGAAAAACCGTTGCGCGAATTTTCTTGTTCATTGCCATTGTGGTGTATCTTGTTTTCTTACTGCGCCTGTATAGGCGTTTGTCTAAGGCCTTCGGGCACGGCATCCCTTTCGCCCTTCTGCTTTTTCTTATTCCACCGCTCGGGCTTGCCATCCTCGGTTTTGGTAAATCGCAGTACTTGGGTGACCCGGTATTCAAGCCTGCGAAGCAGCATGGCATTGTGTTGCGTAGCCTTGGCCGCGTTGCTTTTCTTGGCATTTCGCTCGTCGAAGCCCTTGCCCTTATCGCTGTGGTGGGCTTCTTTGTTTTGCAAACGCACCAGCCTACGATTTTGATCCGAGCTATACAGGATGAATACACTGAAAAGACCAAAGATATTGTCGGTGGCGAAAGCCTTATAACGAACGAAGACGCCCTGGGTGAAGCGGCGGGAAAGCTGGCGTCTTTGCCTGCGAGCCGCGAAAAGTTTTTCGCCGACCACAGCCAGGACGAAAACGTGGTGGTGCTCGCCTATATGCTTGGCTCCGACCTTGAAGACAGGGGTGGCCTTGCTACCTTCAACATTAAGCAGATGCGCGAAGCTACCAAACAGGGGTCGAATTTGTCGTTTGTCCTTGAGACGGGCGGTTCGCGGCGCTGGATTATGGAAGGCATCGAAGACGCCGCTTATGGGCGCTATCTCATACAAGACGGCAGAATCGAAAAGATTGCAGAATTGGACAAAAGCACTTGCATGTCTGAGCCGCAAACCCTTCAGGACTTTATTACTTGGGGTGTTGAAAGCTACCCTGCAGACAGGCGGATGCTTATTTTTTGGGACCACGGTGGGGGACTGAGTTCTGGTTACGGCATGGACGATTTAAACCCGCGCGAAACCGAAACAAAAAGAGAAGATCCCACTTTGTCAGTCAGCGAAATCTGCGATGCCATTCAGGCATCGGGCACGAAGTTTGACATCATTGGTTTTGATGCCTGCCTCATGCAGAATATTGAAATAGCGGCAGCCTTTGAACCCTATGCCGACTACTTCCTTGCGTCCGAAGAAGCCGAAGGGGGCTATGGCTGGTTCTACACGTCGCCCTTTGGTATGTTGGCGCAGAATCCCAGCATGTCCTCCCTTGACTTTGGTCGGGAAATGATTGCTTGCTACGACCCGTACAACGAAGTTTTCAACGACGGCGAGCCCGACACGAGTGCAACCCTTTCTTTCGTGGACCTACCGCGCGCGAAGGCGGCATATGAAAGCATGGATGGCTTGTTCAGCGGCGCCCAAGCCGCCATTGCTAAAGACACGAAGTCCTTTGCAAACATTTCGCTTGCAGGCACTAAGTCTTACCAGTTCACTGGCAAGGAACAGGTGGACTTAATCGACTTCCTTGAGCGCCTGAGTAAGCTTGACTACAACGACGAAATTCTGAGTAACGAAAAAATCGCCGAACTGGAAAATGCCGTGAAGGCTTGCGTGGTCTTCCGCAATGCCGCATCCGCCGAAGGAGTTAACGGCATGGCCTTTTCTTTCCCCGTGGAAAGCACCGAAACCTATTCGAAAGACTACGACCAGTTAAAGCATTTTTCCTTTGATTCTCAAAACAAAATGATGGCAGATTTCTTCAGTATTATGGCCGTTCAGAAGAAGAGGGAACACGACGCCTTCGATCCTGAAACTGCCGGATTCTTCGACAAGCTTTCCCATTCCTTCTACACCGACTATACGAAAGAAGAATGGTATGTGAATGGCTTTGAAGACTACGACAACACCCCTGTTATGCTCGACATTCCGCTTAAAGAAGTGGAGGGCGGTTACCAGATTCAGGCACCCGAAGACCTCTGGAGCATCGTTGCCGACGTGCAGCTGGCTGTCTATCAAAAGGCCGAAGACGGGCTTATGCGTTACCTAGGGCACGACCAGGTAGCTGCTTATGGCGAAGACGGGCACCCCCTGGTCGCCATGGGTGGGACCTGGGTGCATGTGGGCGACAAGCTCTGCTGTTACGAGGCGGGGCAGCCGCGCGAAACTGAAACGGGTACGGTGTTTACAGGTACCACCAAGGCGCGCTTGAATGGGTCGACCGATATAACAATCTATATCGAATGGAATGAAGTTCCCGAAGGGGAAGAAGGGTTTTCGGCGGGCCGCATTCTAGGCTACACCCTGAATGAGGGCGTAGGCGAAAGTGAAGGACTAGAAGGCGAGGGCGCAGGCGAAGGCGCGGAAAGTGAAGGCGAAAGTGAAGGCGCAGAAGACGAAGACGCGGAAAACGAAGGCGCGGACGACGAGGGTGCGGACGACAAAGATGGACTTTCGCTTTTCGACAATCTCTTCACTGAAGAAGCCGCCGACGAAACTTCACCGAGGGGTAAGCTTACGTTCAGTCCAGGCGACCGCGTTGAATTCCTCTTCGACTATTACGACGAAGAAGGCAATATGGTTAAGACCGAAGCCTACGGCGGCGCTTTACTGGTAACAGAGCAAGAAAGAATTGTTGTGGAGGACAAAGAACTGGGCACCTGCGACGTGGAATTTTACGGCGTGTTAACCGACGTCTACCAGCGCACTATGTCGACCGAAAAGATTGAGGCCCACATCGACTAATGCTACTTGCGCAACGGCGGCACAATGGCTTAGATGGCGCAATGGGCTCGCTTTAAAAAAGAGTGGCCAGCTTTTCGTGTGGCCACTCTTCTTGTGTGCTCGTATGCTTCGGCTTTATTGCGCTACTTCATAGCCCACGATGAGCCCGCCAATGTCGGCGTAATAGCTGCAAAGCACCCCGCAGGGTTCGAGGTGAACCTTGATGCCAGAAAAGGCTTCTTCCATAAGCGCCTTTAGCTTGTTTGCCGCTTCGCTGTTAAGGCAATGGTCGATGTAGACGGTGCCGCCCACGCAGCCTCGTTCAGTCATTTCTTTTACGATGGTCGACAAAGAACGCTTTTCGCCGCGCACCTTGTGGAGGATGTCCACCTTGCCTTCGTCGCTTGCGTGGCCGATCATGCGAATATTGAGCACTTCGGCAATGCGCGCCACAGCCATGTTAACGCGACCGTTCTTCGCAAGGTTACCGAGTGACTCGAGGGAATATAAAATGCGAATGCGCTTCTGGTATTCGATGGTTTCTGCCTTGACTTCGTCGTAGCTTTTGCCCGCCAAAATGCCTTCGCGCAGTTTTTCAATAATGAGGCGCAGCACCGGCCCTGTAGCATGGCTGTCGAAGATGTGCACCTTGGCGTTGGGGTTGAGCTTGCAGTAGGCTGCTTTTGCCGCCGCTGCTGCTTCGTAGCTTGCCGAAAGGCCACTGCTAATGGTGACGGCAAAGATTTCGTCGGAACCGTTGAAGGCATCGGTCCATTCGGCCACATTGGGGCAGGACGTAGTGGAAGGCCCCTGGTGTTCCTGAAGGTCGTGCATCATCTTTTTTACGTCGGTTCCGATTTCGTCCACGTATTCGCGGCTACCAAACATTACCTTGAGCGGTACGGTGCAATAGTCCACGTCGGGTAGGGTAAAAAGGTCTGAAGACGAGTCTGAAACTATGCGAATAGTCATGATGCTTCCCCTTGCATGTATGGTGGCATGGCTTTATGCCTGCATGCGATTTCCTTTTTGCTAATATAGCACAGTTTTTGTAGCATATGCCTTCTTTTATGTACGGCTTTGGGGCAAACGGTTCGTATAGTTTAACGCCTGAAAGTGGGGTGCTAGGGTTTACCCCAGGTTATATTCCCAGTAAACAAATCGGATTACTTTTTGTATTAATTCACACGTAAATACGTTCAGCGAAACAAAATAGTACAAATAAGGAAGAAAATTGTACTAGCTACAAATGCTACGGATTTAGTACCTTATACACATGCCAAAACCCATATATGGGTTACGAGGAGGGGCGAATAGAGAAGCTATTTTGTTCTGCGCAATTCCCGTGCAGAAAAGCCATTAAAGTGAGGCTTCCCCAGTGTTCAAAGGAGGAATCATGGCAGAACTTACACGTAGGGACATGCTGAAGGGCGCCGCTGTTGCTGGTGCTGCTGCTGCAGTTGCTGGTCTTGCTGGCTGTGCTGCTGGTGCTGAAAAGGCATCGAGCGCTTCTGCTGCTGCAAGCGCAGACGCTGCTGCTTCCGCAAGCGCTGAAGCTGCTGCTTCCGCTGCTCCCGCTGCTGCTGCGGCCGACGCAGTAGCCGAATTCAAGATGGTCCTTGGCGCAGAAGCTGGCGGTAGCAACTTCGGTATCTATCGCGAAAGTGCAGACCTGCACGGTGACGCTTCTGAAACCGACGATACCCTGGCTAACCTGAACAGCGCCATGGGCGGCGAAACTGGCGCTCACACCAAGTATGCTGCTTTTGCTGAAGCTGCCAAGGCTGCTGGCCTGGACCGTATCGCTGCTCTGTTCAACGCTACTTCCAAGGCTGAAGACCTTCACCGCCACGAAGAAGAACGCGTTGCTCAGCTGCTCGATCCCGCAGCCAAGCTTCCCGAAAAGCCTCAGGTAAGCCCCACCGAAACCGACGGCAACCTGATTGCTGGCGCTCGCGGCGAAATTTATGAAACCGCTGAAATGTATCCTATCTACATCGCTACCGCTATCAAGGAACGCGACGCTGAAAGCGATGCTGCTAAGAAGGACGCTCTGGACCAGGCTGTTCTGGCTTTCACCCGCGCCAAGCTGGCTGAAGCTTATCATGCCAAGTGGTACATGGACGCTTACACCACCATCGACACCCCGACAGACGAAAAGTACTGGCTGTGCACGACCTGCGGCTTCATCCACAAGGGTGCTAAGCCCGGCGCATGCCCCATCTGCGGTCTGACGGAATACGAAGAATTCTAATTCGTCATTCTCTTTTAACTGTAGTAGACGGCACCCTCCCTCGTCTGCTTACAATGAAGGAAAAGTGCGGCCTCCCTGCCGCACTTTTCTTTTGCATGAGGAGGCGGTGAGCCCCTTCGTTGATTTAGAACGCAGGACCGAACTGGAACTTCAGGTCTTCGATTTCGTCTGCATTGGCGCACAGCATGACAAAGTTGCGCAAAAGCTGCAGGCCCGCTTCACCAGATTCTTCGGGGAAGAACTGAACGCCCATGTATGAGTTGTGGAAGTTCACAATGGCGGGGAAGGTGATTGAATAGGTCGACCAGGCCTTAATCAGGGGCCCAGTAGGCACGATAAAGGAATGGTCGAAATAGAATTCGGTACCATCTTCTATGCCGTCAAGGATTTGGGCGTTGCAGCGGTCGTCGCGATAGACGGGTGCCATGCCACGATGGGGGATTTCAAAGTCGAAACCATAGTCGTCCACGTCGGGCAATTCGCGGCAAGAACCCACCACGAAGTCGAGCCCCTTCACATAGCGCTCACCGAGCTGCCCAGTGCTCGATTCGCGGCCCGTTGCATACAGAAGGTGCATGCCCACGCCAATCCCCAGGAAGGGCTTCTTGGCAACAATCGCGGGCTTAAGGTACTGTTCCAAGTTCAGTTCGCGAATTGCGGCAATAGCGTCGCCGAAGCCTGCCTTGCCATAAAGCACTATGCCGTCGGCACCCACAATGGCTTCAGGGTCCGAAGAAGGGAAAACATCTGCGCCCGCGTCGAACAGGGCACTTTCAATAAGGCTTAAGTCTTCTAGACCATAGTCAACAATGGCAATAAGCGGCATAGCAGTCTCCTTTAATGCGCTTCGATTTCGACAGTTTCTACTTGAAGTGTTTGCATGATATCACGCAACGCGCCTGCACGGCGGATGGCAGCGCGCAATTCGGTGATACGGCCGTTGGCGCGCCACTGCGCTTCTTCGAGTTCGGGGAAGGGAACGCCGCTACGCTTGAAGTTCGAAGCAATCATGGCGTCGGTTATTTCTATGCCAATGTGGCGGCCCCAAGCTTCAAGGGCTAGGTTGCGGCGCACCATTTCTTCAGCCTGCTGCGACAGTTCTTCCTTGAACTGGTCGGGGTCAATGCGCTGCTGAATGAGGTATTTTTCAAAAGGCATGTTTTGCGCGTTGGCCTTGGCATATATTTCCTGAAGCTGAATTTCTTCTTGCATGTCTACCATGATTTCAGGGACTTCGCCCATCAGGCGTTCCTGAAGCGCATGGAGGGCTTCGTTTTCACGCATCTTTTGCAGAATAGGCGACATGCCCGCATTTGTTCCCATGGAAGGAAGATATACCTTTATGGGCTCGTAGCTATTCAGTTCGTACTGGGGGCAGCATACCACTTCAGCGGTAAAGGCGAAAGCTTCGCCTTCCGCTGGCTTAGTGGGGCAGGCGTATTCGGGGTCGCCTATCTTGACCAGGTCTTCCGCCACGAGGGCCTGGGCAAAACCTTTGTTGCAGAGGGCGATGCCGGCAGTGGCAGCCACGGCGTCTGGCCCAAAGCGGGCGTCTATAATTTCGCGCGAAGCTTCACCGGGGGCGTAGTATTCGCCTTCCGCTTCCTTGGCAAAAGGAAATTTGAAAGCAAAGTCGGCATAGGTGTGCGCAAGTTCGGCACTGACTTCAGCCGCGTCCATTTCAATCGAGAAACGGTGTGAAAAAGCGTCGATGGCTTCAACAGAGTATTTCATGGGCGTGTCCTAGCTTGCGGTTGCAAACTGTTCGCGGTATTCACGGGGCGTGCAGCCATAGGCGCGACCAAATTGACGGTCAAAATAGCTTTGCTGGCTAAAACCACAGGCGGAAGAAATACGCGACACGCTTTCGTTGGTGTTCTTGAGCAGGCGGCTTGCCACTTCCAGGCGGTAGAGGTTCAAGAAGTCGATGGGGCTTTTCTGCAGGTAGTGTTTAAAGACCTTCGAACATTTTGAACGGCTCACGTTGCCGGCAGCCGCGATGTCGTCGAGCGTAATCTTTTCGCTGAAATGATCGTAGATGTACTGGCTCATGCGGCGCTGGGTGCTGGCGTCGTGGTCGGTGCGATGCATTTCTGCATTTTCGTCGGTATAAGCCAGATAGATGCGTGTGAAGGCCAAGTGCAAAAGCCCAATAACCATAAGTTCATACGCGGGTGGTTTATTGCGTTCGAGTTCGCTGATTTCGTCGACCAAACGGCATAGTTCAGCTGCGGAACCCGTGGAAGCCAGCAGATGGAAATGCGAAAAGTCCTTGTTTTCGACAATGGGCTTAACATACTGGGCAAACACGGTGTCGTTGCGCGTCATAAGCGCTGGGTCCAAGATAACAATATTGGCACGGTAGTCGCCATGGACGCCCGAGTCGGCCACGTGCATCTGCCCACTATTAATGAAGCAGAAGTCGCCCGGCTGCAGGTCGAGTTCAATGTCGTTGATGAAGCAGCGCATGCCGCCCGCCAACACATGGATAAGTTCCACGCCGTCGTGCCAGTGCATGAGGGCGTCGTGGCGCACCTGGGTGCTTTCGCCTTCTTCCTTAATGTAGAGGGGAACGCCAACTTGTTCAAACTGGACGCTTTCGGCCGCTTCGGCCAAAAGGACGGGGTCAATGGTGCTGGTTAATGTGGGAGCCATAACAACCTCTTACTCTATTCGGACATGATAATAATAGTCGCACTTGTATCAACATCCTTATTTTAGCGCTTTTTGGACAAAATTGTGCAAAAACAAACATCTTCGTTACAAGTGCTATGCAGCGAATTGTTTGACTGAAATTTCGTGCATACTTGCCTTTTAGAAACGCGTTATAGCGCCATGGCAGCCAGCTTGCCCATAACGTGGTAGAGTGGTGTCTGGACAAAGGAGTTTTGCATGTCCATAGTTGCACGCCTTACGCGGCTGCTCCCCATATTTTTTGGCATTGCCCTGGCGGCCTTCGCTTTGTACGCCGTGGTGAGCGTGCGCTATACGCCGGTCAAGGCCAAGGAAGTCCTTATTAAAATCTTTACCATTGCGTTTGGTGTGACTACGCTGTTTTTCATTCTGGCAACCATTTATGCGGCCATCGACGGCGGGGCAGAAGCAGCAGAACTCATGGCAACCTTTTTGCTGCCCTTTGCGGTAGGCTTGGCCATCACGCTTGTCTGCCGTGCGGTGTTCCTGCACAACCACCCCGCGTATAAGCTTAAGCCGGTGCGCGCCCAAACCATCAAAGACCCGCTCTGGAAGCGCATCCTCAACTGGATCCTGCTTCGGTACTAACAATTGAGTTTATGTAAACCTACAAGATCTTTATTACTTATAACACCAGTTCAGACATAATATCTTAGCTATGAAAGCTTGTCTTTAGACAGCTTCTCTGCTAGAATCGGCACCAACTTAATCCCTATTAATGTTG